>CAVKEB010000004.1:0-140343 GCA_963655255.1 bacterium | reverse complement strand
AACGCGGGCTTATAGCCCGCATCCCGAACCACCCGTTTTACGGGTGGAGGCGATTTTGTCTTCTATTTCTCCCGGGCCTCTGTTTTCAGGAAAATTTCGCGTGTTCTTCGGTAAAACACATCGATACTCGAAAACGAATCTCCGGGATGCCTGGCATTTCAGGAAAAAGATGGGGGTTACTGCTTCTCCTGGTATTTGTAGGAACCCTCAATGGCGTGAATCAGATCCACGATCAGTGAGTTGTACGGAACCGGAACGTTGTAGAGCTTCGCCTGTTCGACGATGGCTCCGTTGATGGCGTCGATTTCGGTGCGGCGGCAGTGCATGACATCCTGCGACATGGAGGAATAACCCTTCCCTGCATCCTCGCAGACATGATGCACCATGTTCAGAACCTCCATGTAGGAGAAGTGTGTTCCATCCGCCTCGGCCACATTGACGGCCTCGCAGATCATTTTCTCGGCAAAATCCCACGCATACCGGTTGTCGATCATGGAGCTGATCGGAGACCTGGTGATCGCGGTGAAGGTGTTGATGGAGAGGTTCACGAACAGCTTGCTCCAGATGATCCTTTGGATGTCTTCAGTGATCTCCGCGAGAAAACCGCTTTTTTCCAGAAGATCCTTGATGACGGAAAGATTCGCATTTTCCTTCAGGTTGCTGCCGATCGTCGTGACGCCGTGACCGCTGTGGCGGACTCTGCCGCCGCCCAGGTTGACGGAATTGTGCTTGCTGGTTCCGATGATGATGTTCTTCTTGTCCACGTACTGTGCAATTTTGCGGTCATTCCCGGCACCGTTCTGCAGAGTCATGACGAGTGTGTGGTCTCCGAAGAGTCTGCGGTTCGCACGCAGCGCATCCTCAGAGAAGGTGGACTTGACGAAGACAATGACGAGGTCGGCGGGTTCGCGGTATTCCCCGGAAAGCGCAGCACTCACGTGATCATAGGTCACTTCGCTTCCGTCCTCTTCCAGGACCTGAATGCCGTGCTCGTTGATGGCATCCACCTGCGGCTGATAGCTGTCCAGCATCACGACATCGTTGTGTTTGCTCAGATAAGCCCCGTAGAGGCACCCCATGGCACCTGCGCCGATAATGACGATTTTCATAAGTTCCCCTTCCCGCCGCGGTGTCCGCGGCAGCTTAAAAAACTGTGATGCATCTGCGAGGTGCATTTGCAGTCACAGACCGATATAATACTCCTTGCGATATTCATCTTAGTCCCGGAGAATCCATTCTTCCAATATGAGGAAAGAATGAGAAGTATATAAGAAAAGAATGATGCCGGCCGGGCAGCAGGAAGAAGGACGGCCTTTCATGGAGCAGGGGCAGCAGGAAACTCAGAAGATCAGACAGAAATCGGGAGCTGCCGGAACGAAAAACGGAACAGGCAGGAAGAGGAAAAACGTGGATATGCTGAACGGGCCGCTGACATCGGGGATCATCCTGTTCGCACTGCCGATTGCGGCGAGCAGCATGCTGCAGCAGCTGTTCAACTCGGCGGATACCGCAGTGGTCGGAAGGTTCGCGGATTCCAGCGCCTTGGCGGCAGTGGGCGTCTGCGGAGAACTGGTGGCACTCCTTGTCAGCCTCTCCTCCGGCCTTTCCGTGGGAGCCAATGTCCTTGTGGCACACCTCATCGGGGAAAAAAGAACGGACCGGATCCATGACGCCGTGCATACCGCGATCGTTCTGGCGCTTCTGTTCGGAGTTGCGGGAATGCTGATCGGCCTTGGCATCGCGGGGCCGGTCATCCGGCTCATCCGGACGCCGGATGAGGTACAGGGAGCGGCAGCTGCATATTTCCGCATCTATTTTCTGGGATACCCGGCTCTTCTGCTCTACGATTTCGGATCTGCCCTGTTGCGCGCCAGAGGAGACAGTCGGCGGCCGTTTCTGGCGCTGATTTTATCCGGAATTGTGAATGTTGTCCTGAATCTGTTCTTTGTGATTGTCTGCGGACTCGGCGTTGCCGGAGTGTCCATCGCAACGGACCTTTCCAGTGTATTGTCGGCGGGGATGGTCCTTTACTGGCTTTGGAAAGAGGAGGGATTCCTTCATTTTTCCGTGCGGGATCTGGCTCTGTACCGCGGATATACGGGGAAAATTCTGCAGATCGGCATTCCGGCGGCGCTGCAGGGCGCGGTGTTCTGCTTTGCCAACATTTTCGTGCAGACGGCGGTGAACGGCTTTGGAACGGTCGTGGCATCCGGCAGCGCCATTGCAATGAATTTCGAGTATTTCGGTTACTACATGCTGACCGCTTTCGGACAGGCCGCAACGACCTTTACCAGTCAGAATTACGCGGCGGGCCGGGAGGAGCGTTGCCGGAGGATCCTGCACAGGAGCCTTCTTCTGTCTGTCCTGTTCGGGGCGGCGGTGACGGTTCCTCTGACCGTTTTCCGCGTGCAGTCATCCGCGCTGTTCTCGCCGGATGCGGCAGTTATTGCAGAGTCCTGCAGAAGGATCCTTCTGATCCTCGTTTTCGAACCGGTCTGCGGGCTCTATGAGGTCCCCGCCGGTGTCCTTCGTGGACGGGGCCATTCCACCCTTCCCGCCGTGCTCATGATCATCGGCATCTGCTGCTTCCGGATTGCATGGATTCTCACGATTTTCCGGAGGATCGGAACCCTACCTTCTCTGTATGTTGTTTTCCCGCTCTCCTGGCTCCTGACGCTGATCCTGATGACCTGCGGATTCCTTGCCGTAATGCGCAGATCTGCAGCGAAGAACAGCCCGGCGTCAGTCTGATGTCCACGGGAGTGACTGCCAGGGGCGGCAGAAAGCCAGACGGATTACATATGGATCATCCTTCTTTTTCGGAATGACGGAAAGCGGGATGATCCATTGTTTTACCTATGGTAAAGATTATAATAATCGAGGAAGGTATTATAAGGGCCGGAAGGACAATGCCTGCGAGAATGCGCAGCAGCATTCCCGGGTAAGAGAATATGTGAAAAGACGAAAAACGTCAGGAGGACAGTATGGGCTTTAAGAATTCCAAGGTTGCAATCGTGGGTGTTGGAAATGTCGGCGCAACGACCGCATATACCATTGTGAATCAGGGACTGTGCGAAGAGATTGCGCTGATTGATGTCAACAAGGATAAGGCGTATGCGGAAGCGCTGGATATGCAGCACTCCATTTACTTCATGAACCGTAACATTCAGGTGAAAGCGGGAGATTATTCCGACTGCACGGATGCGGATATTGTCATCATTACGGCATCTGCTCCGATGCCGAAGGATTCTCATGACCGGTTGGAAATGCTGCAGCCCAGCATGAAGATTATGAAGAGCATCGTCGGATCCGTCATGAAGAGCGGGTTCAACGGAATTTTCCTGGTGGTGTCGAACCCTGTGGACATCATGACTTATTATGTATGGCGGCTGTCCGGCCTCCCGAAGAACCGCGTCATCGGCAGCGGCACGACGCTGGATACGGCGCGCCTTTGCTGTGAACTGTCCGGAATGTATGATCTGGATGCGAAGAGCGTGGAGGCATTTGTCTGCGGCGAGCACGGCGACAGCGAGTTCGTCTCCTGGAATTCGGCAACCATCGGCGGCAAGCAGCTGGACGATGTCATGCAGGACAATGCGGACCGCACGAAGAACGTGACGAAGGAGGATCTTCTGAAGCAGACCATTCAGGCCGGCTGGGAAATCTTTAATCGCAAGGGCAATACTTGCTACGGCATCGCGGCATCGACGACAGCAATCGTGAAGTCGATTCTCTTCAACGAAAACCGGATTTACCCGGTGTCGGTCTGCCTGGACGGGCACTACGGCCTGGATGATGTGTTCCTGAGCATGCCTACCATCATCGATAAGACCGGCGCGCGTGAGATTGTCGAGATCAAGCTGAAGGAAGATGAGGAAGCGGCGCTGAAGAAATCAGCATCGGTTTTGATTCCTTTTTACAAGGAACTGGTATAAAGAAGGAAAGAATGTCCGACACGGAAAAGCCATTCGACAGCGGCAGTTCCTCTGCCCGCCTTTTGGAACAGTCAGACAGGAAGATACGAGGAGAAACAGTTAAAACTTGGCTGTTTGCAGACAGAAAATGCAGCACCATTGAATAAGTCCCTCCATCGCCTACAATAGGAATGTTCGTTTTCTTAACACTTTATGAGCAGTCCGGCGAAAAGCGTTCCTGCAGGAGTGCCCTGCGGGAATGCTTTCGCGGCGATGAGAGGGGCTTTTATGCGCTATTTGTATCAATTTGCACGTATTATGGCATTCTGCTTCCTGGGAGAGATTCTGCATGAGGCTCTGCCGCTTCCGATCCCGGCGAGTATCTATGGCCTGATTCTTCTTCTGGCGGCATTGAAGACAGGGATTGTGAAGCTGGAGCAGGTCAAAGAGGTCGGAAACTTCCTGACAGGAATTTTCCCGCTTCTCTTCGTGCCTGCGGCGGTCGGTGTGATGGAGCTGTGGGTGCAGCTGGGAGAAATGGCAATTCCGATCATCATCGCCATTGTTCCGGTTACGGTTCTGGTTCTCGCTTCTGCGGGAAGAACGACGCAGCTTTTTACCGGAAGAAGGAAACAGGTGGATCCTGTTCGGGAGAACGGGACGAACGAAGCTGAAGAGAGGGAGGCAGCGCATGACAGCATTACTGAATGATTTTCTGGCATTGTCTTCGGTGTGGGGCGTACTTCTGACACTGGCGGCGTTCGGAGCCGGTGCCCTGGTTAACAAGCTGACCGGAAAGGCATTTTTCAATCCGCTGCTCCTCGGCAGCATTTTCGTGATCATCCTCCTGTCGGTTCTGAAGATTCCATATGCGGACTACAAGGAGAGTGCGGCACCAGTCAGCTATCTCCTGCTGCCCGCAACGATCAGCCTTGCGATCCCGCTGTATGAGAAGTGGAATCTTCTGAAGGAAAATGCGGCAGCCATTATCGCGGGGATCTCCGTGGGGACCTTTGTCAGCATGGGAAGCGCGCTGGTTCTGGCGATTGTTTTCGACCTGTCCCATGAGCAGTATGTGACACTCCTTCCGAAATCGGTCACGACGGCCATCAGCATGGATGTTGCGACGGAGCTGGGCGGCATCACGGCTCTGACGGGAGCCATTGTCATCCTGACGGGAATTGCAGGAAATCTGCTTGCCGAAGCCGTCTGCAAGTGGTTTCATATAACTGATCCCATTGCCAAGGGTGTCGGCATCGGAACCTCCGCACATGCGGTCGGAACGAGCAAGGCTCTTCAGATGGGAGAGGTGGAAGGCGCAATGAGCGGCCTGTCCATCGCGGTTGCGGGAATCCTGACGGCGGTCTTGTGCCCGGTATTCGCGCAGCTGCTCAGGTAATGATACTCGAAGCTGACTGATGTCAGCTTCTCCTATTTGGAGCGGCACTCTTCGAGCGCCTGCTCCCGCATCGGAGAAACCGCCTGCGCGGATTGCTCCTTGCTACACTCGAAGAGGCGCGAGCGCCTCTTCTCCTGCTTGTAGCAGTCACACGAAGTGTGCCTGCTACTGCATCGGAGAATTCGCCTTCGCGAAATTCTCCTCGCTGCACTCGAAGCCGATTGATGTCAGCTTCTCCTCGCGACATTCAAAGGAATTCAAGATGACAGATTCGTATTACATCCGCCGTGCGGTGCCCGGTGAAGAAAAGATGGCACGCGACATGGTAATCCGTGTAAAGGAAGCCATGCCCGAAGAACAGCAGGAATGGTTCTCCATTGATAATCTGGATGAAGAACTGAGCGATTTCCGTCAGGGAAAAGTCTCCTGCTACTTTGCCATGAAGTGCCTGGGAAATGGAGAGGAAGAACCTGCGGCCTTGTTTTTTACCGAGATTCCGGGACTGACGGAGCACAACCTTGGGCACCATGTGGGCTTTTCGGAAGAAGAACTGCGCAGAGTGGTGCATATGGACACGGCAGTTGTACTTCCGGAACACCGCGGGCATGGTCTGCAGAGCCGCCTGATGGCCTTCCCGGAGGAAGAGCTAAAAAAGGCGGGCTTCACTCATCTGATGGGAACCGTGCACCCGGAGAATCCATACAGCCATAAGTCCTTTGAAAAGATCGGATACCGCGTTGTCTGGTCCGGACTGAAGTACGGAGGCAAGCCGCGGGATCTGATGGAAAAGGATCTTTTTTAAAAACTTTTGAAAAAAGGTTTGACATCATTCTGCGGATATAGTAATATAACACTCGTCCCAAGGAACAGCACTTCTACAGAAGAGCTTCTGAGGGAAGAAAATCATAAATGCGATAGTAGCTTAGTTGGTAAAGCGCCACCTTGCCAAGGTGGAGACCGCGAGTTCGAGCCTCGTCTGTCGCTCTCTGTGATCCCTGTGAAATCAATGATTTCCGGGGATCTTTTGCTTGTTACCATTTGTTACCAACCAAAATACCTGCAAAATCACATCAAATTACCATTTGTTTCTTCTGCTGGCAGCCGTTCAAGGCTGCCAGTTTTGCGTTATAGTCCATGTCCAGCAGATACGCCTTTCGGATTGTCTCCGGAGAATTTCCGAAGATCTGTGCCGTCAGATCAATATTGCCGCCGGATGCGACCATCGTTTCCGTAATTGCGTTGCGGCGGAAAGCATGAGGACCCCGGATGCAGAGCGGATCCGTCTTGATGCCGAGATGGACGCACATCCTCGCGTAATAGCTTGGAATGGTCTGATCGGTGATCATGCCGCCCTCGTCCCAGCATTTGCGCTCCTTGTTCCATCTGCGAGACGGGAACAGGTACGGGCTGTCCGGATAGTAGGACTTCCTTACCGGAAGGTACCGGTCCAGAAATTCCCGAAGACGGTCTGACATCGGATAAAGCCGGTTCTTATGCGTCTTGGTATGTTCTGCGGGAAAATATCCGATGTTGCCGCTGCCGTCAATCTTCCTGACCTCCAGCAGTGTTTGATGGAGATACAGCCCCGGCTGGGCATCCTGCCGGATATCTTCCAGACGAAGAGGCGGGACCTCGCCTCTCCGCAGCGCACAGATAACGACGAGTTCCAGCGCCCAGCTTGTGGTGCATCTGGGATCGCTTTCTTCCTTCCGGTGCAGATAGTCGAGAATCCTGTTCAGTTCATCTGCCGTATAGCCGCGCTCCTTTACCGGTGTATCGGGAACCAGAAGATCCCGGTACCTTCTCGAATCCAGATCCGGGTACGGATTGTGCTTGATGTATCCGTGACTGACGGCATAGTCAAAGGTCATCTTGATGATGGACTTCAAACCGGACAGCGCCCGGGATCTCAGATTGAAACGCTGCAGATTGTAAACAATCATGTCATCAATGTCCTGTACGATGAAAGCGGTGATCTTTTTCTTTTCCCAAGGCGTTCCTGTGATGAAGCGGTCAAAGTGCTGCTGCCTCCGGTTGCTGCTGTTCAGTCGGCTGTGATAGGCATCACTGCCCGGCTTCACATATCGGAATACATCCTGCTGGGCAAGCTGGAACATATCGGCAAAGGTGACGCCGGAATGGAGCATGTCCTTGTGATACAGGTAGACCTTGTCTTTCAACTCATCAATGGTTTTCGCCTTCACGGAACGTGAAATGCATTTCCCCTTGTCATTGTGAAGATGCAGGTGGTAGTACCCGTCGCTCTTACACGGACCGTTTTCAAATGTGAAGTTGTAGCTGCTTAATATCTGATTTCTTGAAATTCTCTCTCGTGCCATTTCCTCCTGCAATGCCGAGACTCCTGTATTCAGCTTAGCAGATTCCAGATCAATTACAAGAAGTGTGTGGTCGTCAGAGGTATAAACGATCGTGTTGTTCATTCCGGATGTATTTGAAGTCAGCGGGGACCTGTTTCCTCGTCGGCAAAGGACCTTTCTTAACTTTGCGCGGAGAATATGCGGGAATGATGTGTCAATAATATTTGTATTTTTGAAACATAACTCCGGCATTTTTCAGCCCGAAAGGACGGATTGGAAAGCCCTATGTATCACGGGTACACCAATTTCAATCCGAACGGGTTATGAACAAAAGGAATGGAGCAGTAGAGACACAGATTCACTGGATCGGCTTCACGTTGAAAGCCTTGCCGCCGGTGAGTAAGGATGAGGTGGTTGAACTGCTGGGGATGACGGATCGCCTCTGCTGCAGGAGCTTCAGCGGGAAGCAGGGCTATCGGTGCCAGTACTTCATCAAGGGAACCGATATCACAATTCTGACAGAAGGGAAAAGCACCATGGGTACACATGTTGATATTCCCGGCGGATCGGTGGCAGACCTGCAGAAGGCGATCTGTACCCGGTATCAGACGACAGAAAATACGTGGCTTGCGTTCTTTCTGCAGCTGATCCTCGATCATGGCGGCAAGTTCACACGTATTGATTTGGCTGTGGATGACCTCGGCGGAAGCCATTTCACGATTGCTGATCTGTATCAGTACGAGGAGAAGGGACAGATCATAACCAAATTCCGGAGAAGCAGTAAGCGGACAGATAAGAAAAGCAGGCAGGAAGTTGGGGCTCAGCTCACATATGGGAATCGCAGCGGCATGGTTTTCGTTCGTATCTATGAAAAAAGTGAGGAAGAAAACAACAATCAAGGCAAGAAAGAGTATCAGTATCCTCCACATACAGTTCGCTGGGAGTTTGAACTCAAGAAGCAAAGGGCCAACAGTATAGCAAAGCTGCTGGTTCAGATGAATGGAAGTGTACCTGCCATTGCGCAAAGTCTCCTGAAGTACTATTTCCGTATCGTCAGGCGGGACAATAAGAACACAACGCGCTGCACAGTCCTGCCCAAGTGGAAGAAGTTTATCAAGGATGCAAAAGACATGCCGCTGACCGCAGAGATGAAAGAATTCAACATGGATCATCAGCTTCGTTATGTCCGGAACGCATTGCCGACATTGGCTGCCGTTGTTCAGCTGCTGGGAGATGATTTCGGGTATGTGGAAAAGCTGCTCCGAGAATATCGGGAGAAGGCTTCACCGGAACTGCTGGAATACGCCAGAACGCATCAATCGGCAGCAGACCGGCAGAGAGTAAAGGAGTTTCTGAAGTTCAGGCAATAGGCCGTTTGTTGCGACGATAACTGCGGACATGAAATCCCTTCGCGGCAGCTTCATCCAGTCTTCTGTGCACAGTCGAGCGGCTGATCTGGTACAGCTCCATGATCTTTGTGATGGAAAGGCCAGTCTCATAGTAGGCTTTGGCAATCGTTTCCGCTGTGACATCAGCGCGGGGGCGTCCGACTGCATTCGTGGCAGGATGAGGCGTAGATGAATGAGTAATCCGCCTGAGTGCATCGTCAAGACTGAAGGAGTCGATCGCGTAGACGGGGAGACCTGAATCCCGCTGAAGCTCAGGCAAGCAGACAGGATCGATGCCATTCTCTTTCAGAACCCTGAACAATTTGTCTACACTGGCCGGATCCTTCAGGTAGAACAGAATGCCTTGGGGGGCTGAACTCGCGGATGATTTCATAAGGGGGACTCCTTTTCCTACCGTGCAAAGCGGACAAGCATATTTTCCTTTTAAGGTATCACGATTCACAGGGGAAGGAGAACGAATATGAAGAAAATTCAGTATTTGCTGCTGACGATGCCGCTTATTCCGCTGGCGGCATTGCTTTGTTACTGGTGCATGAGACAGTTGTATGGAGGAACTGTTCCGGCGGAGACCGGGTATCGGCGAATCTGCCTGATGGTCGGTGTGCTGACATGGATGATTGCGCTTGTGGAAGGCAGCATGAGAGATCCGGAATCATGGAGCCGCAAGGGAAAGTTCGACCATCCCAAACCGCCGGAGAGACTGTTGAAGAAAAGACCGCAGGGAATCATTCTCGGGAAATACCAGAACCGTTATGTCTGTGATACGGGGCGGCCCGCACATGTACTCGTTCTGGGACAGTCGGGCTCGGGAAAATCTGTCTTATTGCTATCCACTCTTTTAGTGAACGCCGGAAGGCGAAAAAGCGGTGATGGAAGGGAAGGCAGGGAATTCAGCCACCGAAGCCTTTTCGTGTTGGATTTGAAAGGGGAGCTAAGCTATAAGTCTATCCGTTATTCGGATGAGAGCGGCTGCATCGTGAGCATCAATGACCGTTCTCTGATGGGCTATGACATGCTGTATAAGCTTCATCGCGGCAAAAAGCCGACGACACAGGAGATTATCACCACGATGAATCAGATTGTCCTCTATCTTGTTCCAAAATCACCGAATGACAAGCAGCCGTATTTCGTGGATGCCGCACGGAATCTCGGCAACGGGCTGAGCATTGCCTATGTGCAGGATGCGCTTGCCAAGAGCAGATGTCCGGAGATGATTGATATTATCGACAGGATTCTGGGAGAGCCCGTTGAGCAGCAGATTCAGCATGTATTGGAAACGGCACGGCCTACCAGTGCGGAGTATAAGTACCTGAATCAGTTCTCCGGTATGATAAAGGAGGCGGGAAATGCGACGCTGGGATCGGTCTACAGCAGCCTGTGCAATGGTCTGACGGTCTTTGCCAACGATCAGGACCTGCGCTATATGCTGAAGGTTAATCCGCGCAGGGTATCACCGGATACGCTGCATCAGGAACGCCGTTCTGTTTATTTGACACTGGATGAATCGAAACTGGAGCAGTACAGCTCTCTGACGCGCATCATTCTGGCACAGATGCTGGATGCGGCTATGGAGCTGCCGGATTCGTCCAAGGATAACGGGAGAGGCTGTCTGTTCGTTCTGGATGAGGTTTCACGTGTGCTGAATGGTTCATCGGATATGGCAAAGCTCCTGACCTCTTCCATCAAGACACTTCGCAGCAAAGGTGTGATTCTGTATATCATCAATCAGACGATTTCTTCTTTCGAGGAATCCATCGGCTCCAAGGCCGGAGTGGATGACTTGGTGAGTAACTGCGAATATACCGTCATTCTGTCAGCAAAGGATCGTTCCACTGCGCAATGGATTGAGAAGCTGGGAGGCCAGTTCCTGCAGCGGCAGGTCAGCAGTACCGGCAGTTATGCAGCGCGGAAGAATACGACCTCTTACCAGTTACAGGCCCTGTATACGGCAGATGAACTGCTGCGGCTGCAGAGTGAAGGAAAGGAGCTTCTGATCAGTCCTTATGGAATCTTTCAGCTGCAACGGGCAGCTTACTATGAAGACAAGGAACTGAATGCGCTCTCCGAGGAAATTCAGGCCAGTAATGAGGAGTGGGAGAAGCTTGTGAGATGAGAAGAAAATATCGCGTGACATTAAAGCGAGCAAATATAAAATTGACTTGTAATATATATATATATATTACAATAAACAATAAATTTTATGAATTATGCTGGTTTCGCACTTATTTACGGGGGAAAGATAATGAGAAAAAAATATCAGAAAAGTAAAAGGACAGCATTGTGCACTGTATCGATCCTAATATTAGCTTTACTTGGCGGATGTGGTACTGCTTCCAATACAGCTGATACACAAGCGGGGCAGGAAGCCACTGTTGAAGTTGGCTCTAAAGAATATATATATAACCTATCGGCAGAAGCCTACAATGATGTAAATGCTGCATATGATCTGACAGCAAGTATGGGGAATGGGATATATAAAGCGTGGCTATGGGCAACTAGCACATCAGATAGTGAACTGACAGCCGATAATCTTGCAAATGAGCTTAATTGTTCAAAAGAAGAACTATTAGATGGGGTCGATTATGCTGTTCGGAGTGATATGAATGGATTAGGATATACTGACACTGACGAAGCCATGGATGAATTTGAAGAAGATAGCAGAGAGGATCTGCTGGATTTTTATGTATACTTTTTAGATTCTCACAATACCCCAAAGTTTCAGGCGTATGTAAGTTCTGTGGTTGGTATGTATAAAATAAATGGAACGGCAGATGCAGCAAAAGAAAAGCTTGATGCGGCAAAGAGCAGTATGAAGGAATTAAGTGCTGATTACTCTGATTATGAACACTATCCGGCACTCAAGGATTTTTATACAACTACTTCTTCCTACTATGAATTCTGCATTGCGCCAGAAGGATCATTTGAACAGTACACTTCAACGCAGAATGATTATCAGAACGATGCGCGTAATGCTAAATCACAGCTAGACTTTATCTTTGAGAAATAACGATTGTTACATTCTCTGGATATCGAAATTTCTGTAGCGACATTTTTCAATAATAAGTTTAAGAAGGCCCCCAGAGAAAATTCTCCCGGGGCCTTTGTGGTGGGGTTTACCGCAGCTGTGCTTTGTACTTGTAATAGGTGCCGCGTGAGATGCTGCCGATCAGCTTCATGGTTTCCCGGTCGGTCAGGGTTCCTTGAAAGTCACGGGAGTATTTCCGGATCTGTTCTTTAATGGACGCCTCACATTTCCGGTGAACCTGACTGCCGGGCTGGCGTCCGATCTGTTTTCCGTTCCGACGGGCTGTCTCAATGCCTTCACGGGTTCTTTGCCGGAGATCATCCACTTCCTTCTGGGACTGCTCGAAGGCAAGTCGGATCTGCGTCTCTGCAAGGGACATGAGAAAGGCGTTGACACCCTCAAGAATTGGATCCACGGCAGTTCCGGTCATCGGAATTGCGGTCTGAAGCGATTGCTGGTAGGTGTCGGTATTGATCAGGGGCTCCTTCAGGAAGACAAGATGAATCCCCTGCCTGTATAGTTGCTGATACAGCTCAAAGCCTTCCTGCGCATTGCGGGACATACGGGAGACGGAATCGAAAACGACGGTATCGCCGGGCTGAAGCTGCCGCAGCATCCGGTCAAAGGCGGGGCGGTCAGTCGTTGTTCCGGTGTAGGTCTCCTCGATGATCCGGGCATCCGGATAGGCATGAGTGATGTTGCGGATCTGACGTGTAATATTCTGTTTGTTGGTTGAGATTCGGCAGTAGCCATAAGTTCTGTTCATATCGGACCTCCTCGAATTCATGCAGACAGTCGTTTTGCAGTTCATTATAGACGACCGTTTATATTGATACGGAACAGAACCCGCCTTTCTGCAACTGTGTGAGGCAGAAAGACGGTCCAGATAAACGTAAGGGTTAATCTTATACTGCTTTGAAGAAATCGCTGCGGGCAATGCTATTCAAAACCGTGATGCGGATGAAAAATGGGACATCACGGGTAACAGAGCGGCCGGCAGCCAGATTATGAGTTCGCCATGCTTCATAGCAGACATCCATTCGATAAATCGCGGATGCAAGATCCCTTCTTGTAGAATCCAGTCTATTGGCCCTCTGATAGGCGGCGAGAGTAGCTGTAACTTCATGAACCAGATTTTCATCCAATGCGTTGATTATATTTTTTACTGTAAACATATTCTCCCTCCTTATTGCTGATGGCTTTGCTGCCATTCTATGCGTTCCTCTTCCTGCAGGATGGACTGTTCCACCTGCAGTACGAGAGTTAAAGTTGTGCCGATATCGGCTGCAATCCGGGTGACAGAGGATTTCTGCCGATATTGGGTTTGATAGTTTGTGACAAGTTGCCGGATTTTAACCGGTACGAGAGCTTTCTGTTTGAGGTAACGTTCCTTTGCTTCTGCTGACTGCCGTTTGGCTGCGTGGAGAAGTTCCTCCTTCTGCTTTGTCTGTCGGATTGCCTTGTTCAGAAGCTGCTGCTCCTTCTGGAATACGGACTCGTCTTCGTAACCATATTGGATGCGGAGTTCCTGCAGAAGGTACACTCCCTTCTGCAAAAGAGCATTGTTCCGCTGAATCTGTTCTTCCAATTTCCTGCGTTCAGAGCGACGCTGCGTGTTTTCCAAGGTGGCAGACAGGTCAGCAGTTTCGGAACGAATCCGCATCATATTTGAACTGATCTTGCCGCTCTCGGTCTGAAAAGCCTCCAGACGTTCCCGGAGCTGCTCGGTATCTGTGTCCAGCTGCTGGAACTGCTCTGTCAGGGCGAGATCATAGGCACGGGCGGAGATCCATTGCTTCCGGTAGACCTCCAGCAAGGCAGCCTGCCGTTCTGCTTCCTGAATAATCTGCCGGGCTTCCTGCTCCTGAGCTGCATAGACATCAATCATGTGGTTGTGACGCCGTATCTCCCGATTCAGTGAGGAAAGATAGCCGGACAGGTTGTGTGCAATGTCTTTCTCTTCTGCAGCATGACGGGCGTATTTTCTTTCTGCCCTGATTACATAAGTTCCGAGATGCTGCTGAGGAATTTTGTGATTTCCCTGTTCCTTATAGCTCCTCATGTCAATGCGTTCGGAGACGGAAGGAGCATAACGGTCCAGACAATGATTCACAGTGTCCTGCCAGTGGAGACGCATGTCATGAAGAAACTGCGGACTGTTGACGTAGGCAGAGACAGGGGTAGAGATGCCGTGTCTTGTCATGCGCGGAACGCGATTGATCCGTTCATATCCCATGCAGGAGGCTTCCTGTTTTGTCATCCACTGAATCTGGGCCCCAGTATCATAGCGGTATTGTTTCTGCCAGCGGTCACCGGCTGTCTTCAGTTCTTGCGCGGTCATGCTGCAGACATCTCCGGTATGCATATCCTGCACAATGTACTGACAGGCCGTGCGGGCAAGCCACTTCCCGTTTTCATCCAGCATTCGCTGACTGATCAGACAATGCAGATGCGGATTCAGATGTTGATATTCTTCTGGTGATTTTGCGGGAAAGCCCTGCGCGTTGATCGGGATCCCGCGGTCATCACGGGCAACGGGATCATGAATGGCAAACTGGACACAGCACCCGAGGTCAACGAACTGCTGGCAGAATTCTCTTGCAAGAACGATTCGCTGCTCTCCCGGAATCTCGTTCGGAATGGCTGCGACAATACTAAGCCCCAGCTTGGCCTGTGGGCTTTTTTCGGCGCATTCAAGGCTGGACCATAGCTTCTCAGGAGATCGGAAATCTTTTGGAGCGTTTGGTGGGAGCATGACTTCGGAATGTATAATGCCACTCTTGGAACGATAGTCGTGCGTAAGGCCGGTATACTCATTGGTTTCCTTTTCGCCGCTGATATAGGCACTGCTTGCAACAATGCTCCTTCCGGCACTGCGCTTCACAGAGGCTGCGTTGAGATATGCAATCATAGGCATCACCCCTTTCACTGATAAGTGCGCCAATCTTTTATAACGCTATGCGTTATGCGATTGGCTGATGTCCTCATCTCCCGGCGGGAGATTGCGGCGCCCTGACGGGGAAAGCAGAGAAGACAGGAGCTTTTGAAATTCTTCCGGGGACAGCTTGTCTGATCCGGGAAGTAAAGATTCTGCAATCGCTCCGAATTGGATCAGCCTTCGGGTTCGTTGTTTCCTCTTCTGAATGCGTTCCCGGGCGGCAGACAATTCTTCCTGATGGCGGAGCTGGGCTTCTGTGTACTTCATGTTGCGGGCTCCTTTCCGGAATCTGTTCCCTTCGCCTTTTGAGAATCAGAATGTTCGGGATTGTCAGAGAGAAAATCGGACTCATCAATAAGCATCCCTCTGCGAAGCTGCTCCATCAAAACCAGTGCTTTTTGAAGATCGTCAGCAGTTATACACATGACATGGACCTCTCTTTCTTGCTGGTATGTTCTTGCTCCCGGGTCTGTGATGCATCGTGCGCGATAGATAAATGACCGTTGAAGGCAAAGGCGTGATCCGCCAGACGGTCTTCCTCACGAAGTTCCTTCTGATTGATCTCCTGAATGATCTGATTCATTACCTGTACATCCGGAATATCTTCCATTCGGATGACCAGAATTTCATGAACAGAGCTTGGGATCACCATGAGCTCACTGCCGCCAAAGCGTGACTGAATATGCTGCATCGCTGCCGGATTCGCCAGAATGGAGGCTCCGTCGAGACCTTCTTCGTTGGAAACGACGTAGATAGTATGATGCGGGATGTCCGAAGTAATATCTGCGGTAAGGCCTTCTCTGTTGTTTCCTGAGATAACCTGTTCAATCGGGCGAATGTAAAAATGCTCCGGGGAAATGGACGGATAAGCAAGTTCAAACAGCTCTTCGTCCGTGAGCTTTGCGGTTTGAAGATCCTTGTCTGTGACAACGTGAGAGGACAGGTCATCGTCGCGCCATACTTTCACGATGCAAGAAAGATCTGTGCCGGGAATATCCTGATGAGGAACATCTGCGGCACGATTTTGATTGACTACTGCAATATAGACTTTTTCCATAGATTCTCCTTTCGTGATAAATGCTATAGAACATATATAATAAATATGTCGGATATTTTCGGAATGAAACGAGGCAGAAACGGGGATGTAGTGGAAAGATCGGGAAAGCTGTTTTATTGGGGAAAAGCAAGAAATGCAATATGCTACGAATGATTGACAATGTATTGCACATGTAGTAGAATAAACAAATGAAAGGGAGATGATGAAATGGCTACTATACCGACTCAAATTCGTATTGATACAGAAGTGAAGAAACAGGCTAATGAACTTTTCAGCACTCTTGGAATGGACATGTCTGGGGCTGTTAATATTTTTCTAAAGCAGTGTCTTCTAAGGGGAGGACTTCCGTTTAGTGTCGAGGTGCCGCATTATTCACAGAAGGTCCTTGATGCCATGTCAGAAGCCAAGAGAATATCTCATGATCCTGACATTCCGGGATATTCCAGCATGGAAGATTTGAAGAAAGCATTGGAAGAGTAAATGCTGACGGTAAAATTTACTGCGGCTTATAAGAAAAGCTATAAGCTGATGAAAAAGCGCGGGAAGAATCTGGCACTTCTTGATGAAGTGATTGATGTTTTACGTCAGGGTAAGACATTGGAAGAAAAATACCGCGATCATGAACTTAAGGGAGTCTATAAGGGGTTTCGGGAATGTCACATTCAGCCTGACTGGTTGCTGATTTATCTGATTGAGAATGATATTCTCACGTTAACTTTAGTAGATACAGGAAGCCATTCAGACCTGCTGAATATGTGATGGTTCGCTAAAAAATATGGGTGGAGGATAAGGCAGGATTTTTGTTACTTCTCTGTTACCAGAAAATCAGGAGTCCGGCAAAGCCTTTCCTTTCAATGTTTTTGGCGAGTTGTAGATTTCGAGCCTCGTCTGTCGCTCTTCGGTTGAAGACCACAAATCCTTATTTTTCAAGGATTTGTGGTTTTTCTTTGCGCTTGGACGCGGGTGTCTTTTGGGTGTCCTATGGGTGTCCTGTTATTTTTCCTGCTTTGTAGTCGTTATGGTTTTCTATCAGTTGAAGGATTTATCCCAAATCTGGTTCGTTTTCCGTTCCACTTCAACGCGGCGCAGATAATGCAATGCTGTTGATTTATCTGACTGTCTGCCATCATCAATTGGAAGATTTCCCGTTGGATCCATGAAACTATTTTGTGCCTTTGAAAGTCAATAACGACAGGTATGCACCGCTTGTTATTGCACAACCTAAGATTATTAGAGTTAATGTCTTGATTAGCGTATCCGCGTGACTGTGAACATATACTGTCCCCATTGCCAAGCAAGCTGGAATATATAGAAGTAAGTTGATAATTGCGATTCTTTTCATTGGGATAATGGGTTGTATCGCTATGCCTGTCACAAAGCGTCAATAGCGACAAATTCATTTTCAATGCAAATGTGTAATCTGAAATGTTTCGATCTATCTTGACAGATATCTTTATATTATATGCATTAATACATATATTACAATATATACAATAAAATATGCATAAAGTATTGAATTATTACACAATAATATCCTGATGAGGAACATCTGCGGCACGATTTTGATTGACTACATTATTTTGCAACTGTCGGTTGACAAATTTCCAAGCCGGGATGGTGGGCGCAGCGGCCTGTTTTTCCTACAATACAATCATCTGCCGGGGACAAAAAGATCCTGTTCCCCTCATCATCTTTTTCTCTGTTTTTCATCAGAATCAGGGCTCAAAGATTCGGATGCGTTGCAGACAAAATGCAGGAAACGATTGCTGATCTATTATCATGACCCACAATAAGGAGGTTTCTGAATGATACTTGCAGATAAAATCGTCGCTCTCAGGAAAAAACAGGGTTGGTCGCAGGAGCAGCTGGCCGATCAGCTTGGTGTCAGCCGCCAGTCTGTTTCCAAATGGGAAAGTGCACAGTCCGTTCCGGACATGAACCGGATTCTGCAGCTCTCCGAAATCTTCGGAGTCACAACCGATTATCTTCTGAAAGACAGCATGGAGGATCCACAGACTTCTCCTGCCTCTGATCTTACAGAGGATCCTGCCTTTTCGGACAACGGAGAAAAGCTGACGCCGGTCTCCATGGAAACTGCGAATGCATATCTTACGCTGAAAGAGCAGTCTGCCCTGGCCTCCTCTTTTGGTATCATGCTCTGCATTCTGTCTCCTGTCGTTCTGATTCTGCTCGCCGGACTGACGCAGTATCCCTCTGCTATTCGCTTTCCTCTCAGTGAAACGCAGGCCGGTGTGATCGGGGTGATCGTTCTTTTGGCCTTTGTTGCCGCCGCCGTTTTCATTTTCCTTACATTCGGAATGAAGCTTTCCAGATATCAGTTCATTGAGAAGGAATCCATTGACACGGCTTACGGGGTCCTCGGCATGGTACGGGAGAAAATGGAACGCTTTGATCCCATTTACCGGAGGAACATGGTTCTCGGCATCATGTTCTGCATCCTCTCTGTCGTTCCGATGTTCCTCTGCGCACTGCGGGAAGATGACGGACTCTCCGTGGTTTCCTTTGGAATCCCGCTTCTTCTGGTTCTGGTGGCCTTCGGCGTCTGGCGGATTACGCTTGTTTCCTCCATCCGAGGAAGTTTTCAGGCTCTTATGGAAGACGGCGGTTATTCGCGTGAGAACAAGAAGATCGCGCGGCGTTTCGGAAGCGTTTACTGGACCATTGTCACCGCATTCTATCTTCTGATCAGTTTTCTCACCGGAAGATGGGATATGACCTGGATGATCTGGCCTGTCACCGGTGTCCTGTACGGAGCAGCTGCCTCTGTTCTGAAGCAGCGCAGCATTGACATTTCCGTGTCGGGGAAGTAGTCTTTAACTGTTTTGAATCATTGTTCAGCGGCATCGGGGATTTTCGTAAGCAAATTCGGAATGTTCTGAGCAATTACGATCAAATTTCATAAAACGCTAGGGGCGCATATGCTGAGACCGGAGGCCGGACTGCCAGAGAGCAGGCCGCGTTTCCGGACCCTTAAAACTTGACCCGGGTAATGCCGGCGTAAGGAAGCAGAACTTTCATTATATTAAGAACACAATGATCCTTTCAGGAAGAATGCGGGCGGGCAGCCCGGTGAGATTTCCTGCCGCCGTGCGGCTTCGGATTGGCTGTGTCCGGAAATCCTTATGAAAGCAGTCTGGATTTGTGCCCCCCATTTTGACAATGGGAGGTTTTTTTATGCCCGTTCGTGACGTTGAAGAATCCGGTCAACCGGTTTCTGTCTTTGAGAATATCAGGAGAAAACACCCGCTGGTTCATGCCATCACCAATGCCGTGACAATCAATGACGTTGTGAACATGATTCTGGCCTCCGGCGCGGCTGCGGTCTGCGCGGACAATGAAAAGGAGGTGGAGGAGATCGTATCGATTTCCGATGCTCTTCTTCTCAACACCGGCATGCCGGAAGACAACCGGCTGAACGCGATGATTCTTGCCGGGAGGAAGGCAAATGAGCTGGGAATCCCGGTCGTGCTGGACCCGGTCGGCGCCGGGGCATCGGCCTATCGCCGGGACTTCCTGAGAAAACTTCTGTCGGAAGTGCACATGACGACCATCCGCGCCAACATGTCGGAGGCAGCCGCCCTGCAGGGCATGGCCTTTGCGTCGCAGGGAGTGGAGGCGGCGGGAGTGGAGCTGAAAACGGCCGCATTGCAGGAGCTCGCAGGGCGCTTCGGCACCGTGCTCGCCGTGACCGGAGAAACGGACTACGCGGTCAGCGGGGAAGAGATCCGGATCAGCCGCACCGGAACGCCGCTGTTAAAGAGCATTACAGGAGCCGGCTGCATGCTGTCAGGACTTCTCGCCGCCAGCCTTGCGGGGAATCCGCGGGATGCCGGCCGGCGGGTCCGGATCGTTCACGAGACGCTTGCAGCCTACGGACAGGGTGCCGAGGATGCGGAGAAAGAGATGCGTTCGTCCGGTCATATCGGGACGGCCACTTTCCGGACGTACCTGATCGATCGGATCAGCCGGATGTGAGAGTTGCTGCCGGGAAGCTTCCGCGGTCAGTCGGCATTTCCGGCATATGTTTCACAGAACCACGGCACAATCAATTTTCGGATGAATGTGTGGCATGGATTTTGCTTCAGCGAGGTATAAGAATCAATGAAAACAGACAGATCACTGCTGCGGCTGTACGCCGTGACAGACAGGACATGGTTAAACGGCAGAACGCTGGAAGAGGTCGTGGAAGAGGCACTGCAGGGAGGCGTTACGCTGGTGCAGCTTCGGGAGAAAAATATGGATTCCGAAGAGCTGCTGCAGGAGGCTCTCCGCATGAAGGATCTCTGTCACAGATATCATGTGCCGCTTCTGATTGATGACAATGTGGAGGTCTGCGCCCGGGCGGATGCCGACGGCGTGCACGTCGGACAGAGCGACATGGCCGTGCAGCGGGCGAGAGAAATTCTCGGCCCGTCGAAAATCATCGGGGCCACCGCGCACAACGTGGAGGAAGCCGTTCAGGCAGAAAAGGACGGCGCAGATTATCTGGGCAGCGGAGCGGCCTTCGGATCGGCGACCAAGAAGGACGCCAGACCGATTGACCGCGGCGAATATAAAAAAATCACGTCCTCGGTACACATTCCGGTGTGCGCAATCGGCGGCATCACAGAGGACAACATTCATCTGCTTGAAGGGTCCGGTCTTTCCGGCGTGGCAGTGATCTCCGGAATCTTTGCTTCCGGGAATATCGGAGCATCCTGCCGCCATCTTTTCGAGGAAAGCGGCCGGCTTTTCAGTCATGCGGATGCGGATACCTGATCCCGCACCGCAGAATTTCCATAAACCGGTCAGGAAAATGGAGGATTTTGAATCATGAAGCATGAAACACTGAAGAAACTGGTAACATCCGGCATGCTGATCGCGCTGATCATTATTTTGTCCGGCTTCTACATTCCGGTCGGAGCGAGCAAGTGCTTCCCCATCCAGCACATGGTCAATGTACTGGCAGCCGTTCTTCTGGGACCCTGGTGGGGCGTGGGAATCGCCTTTATCGCTTCCCTGATCCGCAACATGATGGGAACCGGGACACTTCTGGCCTTTCCGGGCAGCATGGTCGGAGCACTCTGCTGCGGTCTTGTATTCGCGAAAACGAAGCGGTACCTGCCGACATACCTTGCTGAAGTTCTCGGCACGGGCGTCCTCGGAGGAATCCTTGCTTACCCCATCGCTGTGAACTTCATGGGAAAGGATGCGGCAGTTTTTACCTATGTTCTTCCTTTCCTGGTCAGCACGGTCGGAGGCACCATCATTGCCGCCGTTCTGATTGCGATCCTTGCCAGAACCCACGCGCTGAAGCATATGCGTGACCTTCTGGCAGAATAAGGCTTCGACACAGGGCCGGAAATGACCGGACTGCCCGCATCGGACGCGGGCGGGCAGGAATTTTCCGAACATGTGCATGCACCGGCAGACCGGGGGCACCACCTTCTGCCGGGATATAAAATTAATGCCCGCCTGTCGACGGAGGCGGCGGCTTCCGGATGAGATCCGAAGCCGCAGGGACTGCCGGATTGAAAAACAAAAGACAGCCGGGACGTTTCTCATAAGGAGGTAAGTTTGAAAGTGACATTGATATGTCACTTTCAAACAGCAGCATCGGTGCTGTCGCACCGGCTGCCACATTCGGCAAAACCGCCTTCGCGGATTTTGCCTCAGGGAGGTATAAACATGAGAACAGCATTAACAATCGCTGGAAGCGATTCCAGCGGAGGCGCCGGCATTCAGGCAGATATCAAGACGATGATGGCAAACGGCGTTTTCGCCATGAGCGCCATCACCGCCATGACTGCGCAGAATACAACCGGCGTTACTGCAATTATGGACGCGACTCCGGAGTTTCTCTCGGAGGAGCTGGACGAAGTATTCACGGATATCTTCCCGGATGCGGTCAAGATCGGTATGGTATCGGAGAGTTCTCTGATCCATGTTATCGCGGAGAAGCTGAAGTTCTATCGTCCGAACGATATCGTGGTGGATCCTGTGATGGTGGCCACGAGCGGAGCGAGGCTGATCAGTGAAGATGCGGTCGAAGCGTTAAAAGCAGAGCTTCTGCCGATCGCAACGATCCTGACGCCCAACATTCCGGAAACCGAAGTTCTCTCCGGAATGAAAGTAACCAGAAACGAAGATATGATCGCCGCTGCGGAAAGGATCAGCGAGAGCTATCACTGCGCGGTTCTGTGCAAGGGCGGTCACAGTCTCAATGATGCCAACGACCTTCTCTATCGGAACGGAAGTTACCGGTGGTTCGAGGGCAGGAGAATCGACAATCCCAACACGCACGGAACAGGCTGCACCCTTTCGAGTGCCATTGCGGCCAATCTTGCCAAGGGATTTGATCTGGATACCTCTGTCCTCCGGGCCAAGGATTACATTTCCGGAGCACTCGGGGCGATGCTGGATCTCGGTCATGGAAGCGGGCCGATGAACCACGCATTTGCATTTGAGGGAAAATTCATGGAGGAGGCCAAATGACATCATTTCAATCCGCACTTGTCTGGTTCGGCGCCGGTGTATCCATTGCCGAAATTCTGACAGGAACCTATTTTGCACCGCTCGGCTTCGGAAAAGGCCTTGCGGCGATTCTTCTGGGGCATCTCATCGGATGCGCCATGATGTATTTTGCGGGGCTGATCGGCGGACGCACCCGGAAGAGCTCCATGGAAACAACGAAGATGAGCTTCGGCAGAAAGGGATGTGTTTTCTTTGCCCTGCTGAATGTCCTGCAGCTGGTCGGCTGGACCGCCATTATGATCTATGACGGAGCACAGGCGACGAATGAAATCTTCGGCATCGGCAGCTGGGTGTGGGCGATTGTCATCGGCGCACTGATCCTTCTGTGGATCGCCATCGGGATTACCAATCTCGGCATTGTCAACAAGATTTCGATGACGGCGCTTTTCATTCTTACC
This sequence comes from bacterium, assembly GCA_963655255.1. Taxonomy (GTDB): domain Bacteria; phylum Bacillota; class Clostridia; order Lachnospirales; family Lachnospiraceae; genus CAG-791. Next base: position 117,351 of record CAVKEB010000004.1, on the reverse strand, counting down.
ATTGTGCTGTGCTTCATCATTTTCCGCGGAGGCGTGACTTCGGGAAGCGCTGCGGGCGATGCCATGTCGTTCGGAGCGGCGGTGGAGCTTGCGGTGGCCATGCCGCTGTCCTGGCTTCCTCTGATCAGCGATTACACCAGAGAGGCGGACAAACCCGGGCAGGCAACGCTTGTCAGTGTTGTCGTCTACGGCCTTATTTCGATATGGATGTATATCATCGGAATGGGCGCCGCGATTGTCACCGGAGAGTCCGACATTGCGGCACTCATGGTCAAGGCAGGCCTTGGAATCGCGGCACTTCTGATCCTGATTCTCTCGACGGTTACGACGACCTTCCTGGATGCCTGGTCGGCGGGAATTTCCGCGGAATCTCTTGCAGAAAAGCTGAAAGGACACGGAAAACAGGTCGCCATGGCGGTTACCATCATCGGTACCATCGGTGCGGTTCTCTTCAACATGGACGACATTACCGACTTCCTGTATCTGATCGGCTCCGTCTTTGCGCCCATGATCGCCATTCAGATTGCGGATTTCTTCGTTCTGAAGCAGGATCATGAGAGCGAAGGCCTGAATGTGCGGAACACGGTGATCTGGGTGATCGGCTTTGCTCTCTACCGTTTCCTGATGGGTGTGGACCTTCATGTCGGTAACACTCTTCCCGACATGATCATCACCAGTCTGATCTGCATCGCGGCGGGAAAGCTTGCGCCGGGGACAGGAAAGCGCCGGGAGTGAATCTGGCAATCACGAAGAATGCCGATGTAACAACAAGATGAATACCGTATGAAAAATGACAGGCCCCGGGAATTCGAACTTCCCGGGACCTGTTTTCTGTTCCCTTTTTTCTGTTCATCGGGGAACGGTTTTGCGTCTTTTGGGGCGGTTTAAGCCAGAATGCCTGTGGACTGCAGGAACAGTATCAGCATCATCACCGGGGCAACGTAGCGGATCATCACGCGGTAGAGCTTTTTGCGGCGAAACGTCTCGCCGTTGCGCTGCATTTCGTCAATGACGTAGTCCGGCGTCATGACCCAGCCGATCAGGATGGTGGACAGCAGGGCGATAAACGGCATCATTACGCTGTTGCTGATGTAGTCCATGATGTCCAGCAACTGACCCACCGAACCGTTGGGCAGACTGACTTCAAAATAGAAGATGCTGTATCCCAGTGCGATGATGGCAGAAGCGGCCAGATAGATGACCGCGAGTACCAGCACGGTCTTCTTGCGGCTCGTATGGAAGATTTCCATGCAGTTGGCAGTGATGGATTCCAGCACCGAGATGCAGGAGGTCAGGGTGGCAAAGATGGCAGTGACGAAGAACAGGATGCCGACAAAGGTACCGGCCCTGCCCATGGCTGCAAACACCTTTGGCAGAGAGATGAACATCAGGCTGGGGCCTGCGCCCATGCCATCGGTGCCGGAGAACACATACACGGCGGGGATAATCATGGCACCGGCCAGCAGAGCCACGGCGGTATCAAAAATTTCGATCTGATTGACCGCTTTGTTCAGGTTGACCTCAGGTTTGACGTAAGAACCATAGGTGATCATAATGCCCATGGACACGCTGAGAGAGAAGAACAGCTGGCTCATGGCATCCAGCAGAATCTGCAGAAAGCGTCTGACCGTCAATCCTTCCAAGTTCGGGGTCAGGTAGTAGAGAAGACCCTCCAGACCGGTGCGCATCTGACCGGAAACATCCATATGTTTCAAGGTGAGCGAGTAGCCGGCAATGACGACGACCAGCACCAGAAGAATGGGCATCATGCAGCGGGAGACTCTCTCAATGCCGTTCTCTACGCCATTGTACACAATGAAAGCCGTCACGCCCATGAACAGCAGTGCGAACACCACAGGCGACACCGGCGAGGTGATGAAACTGGTGAAATAGCCGTCTTCTGCAGCTGCGGCGGCCTGACCGGTCAGGTAGACAACTGCGTATTTCGAAATCCAGCCGCCGATGACGGCATAATAAGTCATAATCAGAACGGGCACCAGAAAGGTCAGGATGCCGAGAAACTTCCATTTGGGGCGCATGGCCTCGTAGGCCCGGATGGCACTCTGTCTGGTGCGGCGGCCAATGGCAATGTCCGAGGTGAGCAGGGTGAAACCGAAGGTCAGCACCAGCACCAGATACACCAGCAAAAATAAACCGCCGCCATCTTTGGCGGCAAGGTATGGGAACCGCCAGAGGTTGCCGACACCCACCGCACTTCCGGCGGCAGCAAGGACAAAACCGATTTGTCCGGAGAAACTGCTTGATTTCTTTTCCATGATTTCCAAAACTCCTTCAAACTTTCTTATATCCGCAGTCGCAGTACGGGCCGCCGGAAGCAAGCGTGTACTGCCGCACGAACTTCGTTGTTCCTCCGGCCTCACTCATCGTGTAATCCAGATGGCACAGGGCCGGTGTAAGGTCATAGAGTCCCAGTTCCTTCATCAGGACACAAATGCCGCAGCGTGTGAACGTTGCCTCGTATCCGCTGCCGTCCGGGTATTCCCGGAAATCCATATTCCAGGAATACGGGTTGCGGTCGGCATCCCTCCGCAGAGCCGCTGCCTTCATCCCGGCAATGTCCTTGTCTGTAAATTTATGACTGCCGCTTTTCCTGCAAAACCACTTCATCGGCTTTGTCATCATAGCTTTTGCATAGTATTCCGTCAATTGCTCTACATCCGGGCGCTTCGGCATGGAAAGGATAAATGCCCCCAGCATGGCGCAGCCGATAATATTCGCCTGAAAGCGGTCTGTTTTCTCGAACTCCGGCAGCTTTGCAATGATTTTTTTATATTCCCGCTTCGCCTGCCGCGTGATGGATTTTGCTGTGTCTTCGCTGTATCCGAATACCGATATCAGATGTTTCCGGAATGATTTGACGAATACAAGCCACAGACCGCTTGGTTTTCCCGCATACTTCATGTCATCACCTCTCCACCTTTTTTTCGAGCACAATAATCTTATTGGAGATGTTCCGGATCGCAGGAATCCTGTCGAGCAATCGGTAAATCGGAACAAATTCCGCCATTCCCTCCGTCAGGGAGTGTTCTCCGACGAGCCGGAAGTCCGGAAGCAGCGCACAAAGCGCCGTGCCATTCTTCACGCCCCAGGAGAATCTGGCGCTGCTTGCATCAATGGATTTTTCCTTAAAATGCTTTACCATCAGGGGATTCATCGTCTCGACGAAAACCGTGACGTTTCGGAACCGGCGTGCAGTCACGGAAAAAATGCGCTGCACATCCTGCTTGTTCAGATACATGGTGAGGCCTTCGATGATCACCAGTGTCGGTGTCTCTTTTTCGGTGATTTCTGTTCCCCAGTCATCCATCGCCGACATTGCGATCTGCGAAATCAAGCCATCCTCCGGCAGAACCTTCTGGCGGACAGCAATGGTTTCCGGCAGATCAAGGTTATACCAGTGCGCATACCCGCTCATGCGGTAACAGCGGGTATCCAAGCCGCAGGCAATATTTACGATCACTGCGCCCGGATGCTCCAGCAGCCACTTTTTCACCAGCCTGTCCAGCAGAATGGTTCGGGCAATCACTCCGCTGTGCATTGCCGCATCTTTATCTGCAAGAGAAAAATCATAATCCAGTCGTTCAATGATTTCTTCTGCCTTCGGATCATGAATTGCGCCGCGTCCTTTGCTCTCCTTGGCACGGGCATAAACTGTCTGCAGCATGGTCTCCGGCACGCCGGAAAGCAGTTTTTCTTCTTTCATTTCCGATATCCCCTCTCTCAAATGTTAGCTTTTGCTAACTATTTAATATAGCATATCTGTGCAGAAGAACATACTCTGCCCACATGAATTTTCTTTTTGTAAATTGAGGGCGGTCCGATCATAATACGAAATAACGATTCTGCACATGTTGATTTCAAGGGTGAATGGACCGCTTGCGGGCATATCTATGATTGAAATCAGCATGCTCTGTAAGGAAATCCGAAAAGTGCCGAATCGCTACAAATGAAACAGAATCATAAAATCTAGAAAGGATCCCCGCGAATCATGGAACAGAATCTTACAACCGGAAGCGTTTTTCACAATATTGTACGTTTCTCTCTTCCGTATTTACTGTCGTACTTCCTGCAGACGCTCTACGGGATGGCGGATCTGTTCATCATCGGACAGTTTGAGGGGGTTGCCGGGACAACGGCGGTGTCGGTCGGATCGCAGGTGATGCACATGCTGACGGTCATCATCGTGGGTCTTGCGATGGGAACAACGGTCAGCATTGCCCAGGCAGTCGGGAAGAGGGACCGCAGGGAGGCAGCACTCGGCGTCGGCAATTCCGTGACGCTGTTCATGGTGGTGTCCGTGGTGATGACGCTGCTTCTGATTGCGCTGGTCCGGCCGATTGTCGGCATTATGTCCACGCCGGATGAGGCCGTGGAGGGGACGATCCGGTATCTCACGATCTGCTTTGTCGGCATTCCCTGCATCACGGCGTACAACATCATCAGCTCCATCTTCCGAGGCCTGGGGGATTCCCGGCATCCGATGTATTTCATTGCCGTGGCCTGCGCGGCGAACATTGCGCTGGATTATCTGTTCATGGGCGCCTGGCGCCTCGGACCTGCCGGGGCGGCACTCGGAACGACGCTTGCCCAGCTGATCAGCGTGGTGACCGCGCTGACCGCCATGAGAAGCGGAAAAATCGGAATTGTCGTCACCCGGCAGGAGCTGAAGCCCGCGCGGGAGATCCTGCAGAAAATCCTGAAGATCGGGATTCCGATTGCGGTGCAGGACGGCCTGATTCAGGTGGCGTTCATTGTCATCACGATCATTGCGAACCGCCGTGGGCTGACGGACGCGGCGGCAGTCGGAATCGTGGAAAAGGTCATCAGTTTCCTGTTCCTCGTGCCGTCCTCCATGCTGTCCACGGTGTCTGCGCTCGGCGCGCAGAACATCGGGGCGGGCAGGAAGGACCGTGCGAAGCTCACGCTCCGCTATGCCGTTCTGATCGCTGCAGGATTCGGTGTGATCGTATCCGTTCTGATGCAGTTCATCGCACCGGCGGTTGTGGGGCTGTTTACGGAAGATCAGGGCGTTATTCTGGCGGGAAGCCAGTACCTGCGCGGGTACATTCTTGACTGCATTTTTGCCGGAATTCATTTCAGCTTCAGCGGATATTTCTGCGCATGCGGGAAATCCGGACTTTCCTTTCTGCATAACATCATTGCCATTGTACTGGTCCGCATCCCCGGGGTGTATCTGACCTCGGTGATGTTCCCGGATACGCTTCTTCCCATGGGTCTTGCCACGGCGATGGGATCTCTGACGTCGGTTGTCATCTGCGTTATTGCGTTTGCGGTGCTGGCAGGACAGGACAAAAAGAAGAGCCGGTAACAGGCCCGTGCTTTTTATGTAAAAAATCGCGCTGATAATTGACAGAAAGTTTAGTGATAGTATAATCGTCCGTGGGCTGAAAGTTTAGTAATAGGATATTTCCGGTTTACTGTCCGTGTGCGGGAGCAAAACGGACCGGAAAGAGCTGGAACGGCAGTTCCCGATGCGGAGAGCAGGCGCTGCGGGGATTCTCCGGGAGGCCGCAGACAGAACGCGGCGGGATGAGCAGCATCGGTGCTGACGCACCGGCTGCCGCATTCGGCAAAACCACCTTCGCGGATTTTGCCTCAGCGGGGTATAAGGATGGAACAGGAACAGATAAATGAGCAGATCGGGCGCAAGATCAAGGATCTGCGGAATCGAAACGGACTGACGCAGCAGGAGCTGGCAGACCGGACGGAGCTGACCAAGGGATTTATTTCCCAGCTGGAGCGGGGACAGGTTTCGCCCTCGGTGGTGACGCTTCTGGATCTGATCGAATGCCTGGGTTCTTCACCGGCGGAATTCTTCAAGGAAGGCGCAGAGGAGCAGGTTGTCTTTACCGAGGCGGACTGTTTCCGGAAGGTGGACGATCAGGGAAACCAGACGACATGGCTGATTCCTTCCGCCCAGAAGTTTCAGATGGAACCGCTTCTCGTGGAGATCCAGCCGCATCAGAGTCTGGATGAGGACAAGCCGCACTCCGGTGAGGAATTCGGCTATGTCATGAGCGGCAGGCTGAATGTATATCTCGGCGACAAGGTGTACCGGGTGAAGGCGGGCGAGAGCTTCTATTACCGGACCACCAAACGGCACCGGATTTCGAATCCGGGGAGCCGGCCCGCGAAGTTTCTCTGGATCAGCACACCGCCGGAGTTTTGATCGCAATGAGGACAATGAACGGAGCCCCTGCGCCTCACGGGGAGCTTGCTTACCTGTGAGGCACAGGGGCGACGGACATGGGACGAATGTCCCAAACGAGGATTTGCGAAGCAAATTCGAGTTTTGTCCTCATTGAAAATTGAAGGAGGAACTGGGACAAATGTCCCGTGAATATCGTTTATGAGGGGATCATTATGGAGAACAGCAACATCATCGAACTGAAGCATGTTACCAAATCGTTCAGTGACGGATTCACGGCCGTGGAGGACTTCAATCTGGAGGTCCGCCGCGGTGAATTCGTCACTTTTCTCGGGCCCTCCGGCTGCGGTAAGACAACGACGCTGCGGATGATCGCGGGCTTTGAGCTGCCGACCTCGGGAGAGATCCTGCTAAACGGCAAATCCATCACAAACCTCCCGCCGTATGAGCGGCCGATCAATACGGTTTTCCAGCGGTATGCGCTGTTCCCTCATATGAATATCTATGAGAACATTGCCTTCGGTCTGAAGCAGAAGAAAACGCCGAAGGACGTCATCGAGCACAAGGTGAAGAAGGTATTGTCCCTGGTGGATCTGGAAGGCTTTGAGGAACGGAATGTCGCGACGCTTTCCGGCGGTCAGCAGCAGAGAATCGCCATCGCAAGGGCACTGGTCAATGAGCCGGAGATCCTTCTTCTGGACGAGCCGCTCGGAGCGCTGGATCTGAAGATGCGCAAGGAGATGCAGATCGAGCTGAAGGACATGCACGACAAGCTGGGCATCACCTTCATCTATGTCACGCACGATCAGGAGGAAGCGCTGACGATGTCGGACAAGATCGTCGTCATGAGCGAGGGCCATATCCAGCAGATCGGGACGCCGGAGGATATCTACAACGAGCCGAAGAACGCGTTTGTTGCGGACTTCATCGGAGAGAGCAACATCTTCAGCGGCATTATGACAGGAAAACTGAAGGCGCGCTTCTGCGGCGGCGAGTTTGCCTGCGTGGATGACGTGGCGGAGGGAACGCACATCACGGCGGTGGTCCGCCCGGAGGATGTCGAGCTGACGAAGCCGGAGAACGGCATCATTCAGGGTGTCGTGACTTCCGTGATTTTCAAGGGAATCCACTATGAAATCGCGGTCCAGTCCGGCCGGAATGAGATGATGGTGCAGTCGGTGAATGCGGCGAAGGTGGGCGACCGCGTGGGAATGCGGCTGGATCCGGAGAACATTCATATCATGATCGCGGAGGACCACACGAATACCTTCCCCGTGGACATCAACCGGGACTACCGGCTGGAATACAACGGGAAGCTTCTGCATGCGAGTCTTACGAAGCTCATCAAGGGCGGGAAGCGTCTGGAGGACGGAACGCTGGTGGATGGAAACGGAGAGGCCATCGACCTGAACCGCACCCGCGTGCTGGCATCCATTCAGCCGGGCGATATCGAAATGACCGACAATCAGGAGGAAGGCCTGGTACAGGGCAACATCAGCAACCTGATTTATCAGGGCGATCACTATCTGTATGTCATTCATACGGAGCTGGAACAGGATTTTGTTGTGTACGATGAAGATCTCTGGAACATGGAGGACCGCGTCGGTCTGATCATGCCGGTGGAGAAGATGACCTTCAGCCTGAAGAAGTAAGGAGCCGCGAAATGCATTTCAAATTTACGAGAAAATCACTCTGCATTCCCTATGCAGCGTATCTGGTGCTGTTCGTGGTGGCACCGCTTCTGGTTTTGTTTTATTATGCGTTCACCAACGGCTCCGGGCAGTTCACGCTGGCGAATTTTACCGGATTTTTCACGGATCCCAATGCACTGGGAACGCTGTTCTACAGCTTCGCCGTGGCGGTTGTGACGACGCTGGTGTGCCTCCTGCTCGCCTATCCGATCGCCTGCATTCTGGCGTTCAGCAGGCTGAAGGCGAAGTCGGCGGTGGTGATGCTCTTCGTTCTGCCGATGTGGATCAATTTTTCCCTGCGCATCACGGCCCTGAAGGAAATCCTGAACGTGCTGGAGGGGAATCTTGCGATGTATCCGTTTCTCAACGCGGTGGTCGGCATGACCTATGACTTCCTGCCGTTCATGATCCTGCCGATTTACACGACGGTTTCCAAACTGGACGGCGCTCTTCGCGAGGCGGCGATGGATCTTGGCGCGAATGAGGTGCAGACGTTCCTGCACGTGACGCTCCCGCTGTCGGTTCCGGGCATCATGAGCGGAATTTCCATGGTATTTCTTCCGGCCATGACCAACTACGTGGTGCTGGACATGCTCTACAACAGCACGTACATCATGGGCAGCCTGATCGGCAGCTATTTCGCCGCATATAACTGGAACGGCGGATCCATGATCGCGCTGATTCTGCTGGGAATCATCTGCCTGTTCACATTGCTGACGGACAGCGGTGAGGAGAAAACGAGCCGGGGAGGTGCACTGCTCTGATGAAAAAGATATGGAAATGGGGATATCTGGGCCTGATGCTGCTGTTCATCTATCTGCCGATTCTGGTTCTGGCGGTATACAGCTTCACGGATTCCACGAACATCGGCGCAATCCGCGGATTCTCTCTTCATAACTATGTGACGCTTTTCACGACGGAGGAGCTCCGCAATATGATTGCCGGAACCCTGCTCCTCGCGGTCGGTGCGGCGGCAATTGCAACGGTTCTGGGAACCCTCGGCGCAATCGGCGCGTTTTATTCCAGGGAGCGGGTGAGCCGCGCGATCTCCACGATGAATCAGGTTCCGGTGGTCAATGCGGATGTCGTGACCGGCTTCTCCCTGTGCATTCTCCTGGTCGTCGTCATGCGGATCAGCAAGGATACCTTTATCCCGCTGATCGTGGGACACATCACCCTGTGCGCTCCGTTCGTCTATCTCGCGGTTCTGCCGAAGATCCGGCAGATGGATTCGAGCCTGTATGAGGCGGCGCTGGATCTGGGAGCGACGCCGTTCAAGGCGCTGACGCAGGTGGTGATTCCTCAGATTGTGCCGGGCATTGTGTCGGGATTTGCGCTGGCGGTCACGCTTTCCCTGGATGACTACTTCATTGCAACCTACACCAAACCGGCGACCTTTGACACAATCAGCACCTATGTCGTCAACGCGACGAAGGGCTCGCAGACGACGATCAAGACGGCGCTGTGGGCGCTCTCCACGGTGATTTTCCTGGCGGTGATTGCCATTGTGATGGGAATGAATCTGTACCAGGCCAAAGGAGCAAAGAAGGGATCCGGACAGGAGAAGGGAGAAAAGGAATGAGCAGAAGAAAAACGATTCCTTTTTTCGGAGGAAAAACACGGCAGAACGGCCTGCGGACCGGAATGCGGCGAAGAGGCGGTCTGTGCGGGAGAATTTCCGCGGGAGTTCTGTCCGCGCTTCTTGCGGCGCCTTTTGCCGCCTTTGCGGGTGCACCGGCAGTGGAAGGCCGGGCGGCGGAAAGCACGGAGCCGGAGAAAACCGTGACGCTCCGCGTCTGCAGCTGGGAAGAGTACATTGATACCGGAGACTGGGACGAATCGGAAACGATTGATCTTCCGAGCGGCGACATCATCGGCCGGAATTCCATGGTTCAGGACTTCGAGGACTGGTACGAGGAGAACTACGGCGTTAAGGTCAATGTGGAGTATTCCACGTTCGGTACCAATGAGGATCTCTACAACATGCTGACGCTGGGGGATACGTTTGATCTCGTCTGCCCTTCGGAGTACATGTTCATGAAGCTGATCAGCGAGGACCGGCTCGTGCCGCTCTCGGATCACTTCTTTGACACCTCGGATCCGGACAACTATTACATCAGGGGCGTCTCCCCGTATCTGCAGAACATTTTCGAGACGAAGGACATCAACGGGGAACCGTGGGCAAAGTATGCAGCGGGATACATGTGGGGCATCACCGGCATCGTCTACAACCCGGCGGGGGTGACCCGGGAAGAGGCTTCGACCTGGACGGTTCTGGACAATCCCGCCTACAAACGGCGCGTTACGATCAAGGACAATGTGCGCGACTGCTATTTCGCGGCGGTCGGTGCTCTGGAGCACGACAAGCTGACCTCGGAGGAATTCCGGAATGATCCGGATTACAGCAGTAATCTCGAAGAGGTGATGAATGACACCTCGCCGGAGATGATTGCGAGAGTGCAGGACTGGCTGCAGTCGATGAAGGACAATGTGTATTCCTTCGAGACGGATTCCGGCAAGGCGGATATGATCACCGGCAAGGTCCTTGCCAACTATCAGTGGTCCGGCGATGCGGTCTACACGATGGATCAGGCGGATGAAGATGATTTTCAGCTGGATTTCGCGGTTCCGGAGGAAAGCACCAACATTTATTTTGACGGATGGGTGATGTTAAAGAGCGGCATCGGAAACGATGCGGAGAAGCAGAAAGCGGCGGAGGCCTTCATCAATTTCGTCTCCCGTCCGGACAATGCGATCCGGAATATGTATTACATCGGTTATACCTCCTTCATTTCGGGCGGTGAGGATCCCAGAATTTTCGAGTACCTGGACTGGAATTACGGCGCGGATGAGGACGAGACGGATACGGCGGAATATGACGTCAATTATTTCTTTGCAAAAGACGGGGAGCCGCAGGATTACATTCTGACGGTTCCGGCGGACCAGCTGAATCGGCAGCTCAGCGCGCAGTATCCGAGCACGGAGACGATTCAGCGCGCCAGCATCATGCGGTATTTTACGCCGGAGCAGAATGCGGCGGCGAACCGGATGTGGGTCAATGTCCGCTGCTATAACATTCATCAGGTTCCGCTCTGGGGATGGATTCTGACGGTCGGCGGAGTTGCCGTGATTGTCTGGCTGGGAATCCGGAAATTCCAAATGGCGAGGAAGGCAAAGTGAGCAGGGAACAGATTCAGAGCAGGGAGGCGGACTACGGCGATCTTATGACGGTCGGGCCCGTGAAGCAGCGGATTATCCGATTCGCCGTTCCGGTGTTTGTCGGCAACCTTTTTCAGCAGCTGTACAACACGGTGGATTCTCTGATCGTCGGGAATTTCGAAGGGAGCACGGCTCTGGCAGCGGTCAGCAGCGTCGGGAACCTGGTCTTTCTTCTGATCGGATTCTTCAATGGAATTGCCATTGGCGCGGGCGTGGTGATCGCGCATTATATCGGTGCAAGGCAGGAAAAGGAAACAAGGCTTGCAGTACATACGGCAGTGGCGGTCGGACTGATCTGCAGCGTCTTGATGACGATCGCCGGGGTCCTTCTGACGCCGGTGTTTCTGCAGTGGATGGGAACGCCGGATTCCGTGATGCCGGATGCGGTGAGCTATCTTCGCATCTATTTCGCGGGGGTCGTGGGGCTGATTATGTACAACACGTTCGTCGGCGTTCTGCAGGCGGCGGGTGACAGCCGGCATCCTCTTTATTACCTGATTTTCTCCTCGGGGATCAACATTGTGCTGGATCTTGTTCTGATCGCCGGTCTGCACATGGGAGTCGCCGGCGCGGCGCTGGCGACCGTGATCTCACAGGTTCTCTCCGCGATTTTGTCCATGGGGCGTCTGATGCGGACGAAGGAGGTATACCGCCTTTGCCTTAAGAGCATCTGTCTGAACGGCGTCATGGTTTCCAAAATCGTGAAGATCGGCATTCCCTCGGGACTTCAGAATTCGATCATCGGTCTTTCCAATGTCGTGATCCAATCCTACATCAATTCCTACGGAGAGATGGCAATGGCGGGAATCGGGGCCTACTGCAAGGTGGAGGGCTTTGCCTTCCTCCCGGTGACGAGCTTTGCGATGGCGCTGACGACCTTCGTCAGTCAGAACCTCGGCGCCAATGAGAAGGAACGCGTGGGAAAAGGCGTGCACTTCGGGGTTCTGTGCGGACTGATTCTGGCGGAGCTCGTCGGTGCGGTCCTGTTCCTCTTTGCCCCGCAGCTGGTTGCGGCCTTTGACCGGACACCGGAGGTCATTGCCTACGGCGCTGCAAGAGCCAGGGTCGTGACGCCGTTCTTCTTCCTGTGTGCCTATACGCATATCATGGCGGCGATTCTGCGCGGCGCGGGACATGCCAATGTGCCGATGGTGATCTTCCTCGTGTGCTGGTGTGCGATCCGCATCGTGATCATCGCGGGGGTCGGCATGTTCGTGCAGAACATTGCGATCACGTACTGGGTCTATCCGATGACCTGGGGAATGAGCACGGCGGCGCTCTGGATTTACTGGCACAGGAAAAAGGGAGATCTTCAGTAGGAGCCACATCCCCTGCCGCCGGCCGTGAAGGAGATCCGTGGCTGCGATTTGTCAGATTCCGCAGAACCTGCTACACTACCTCCTATGAAAAAGAATCATAAAAAACAAATCGTATGGGGATTGATTTCCCTCCTTCTCGCCCTTTTGTCCATCTGGGCCGTTCTGGGTCAGAGCAAGGAAATGAGTTTTCAGGATCTCGGCGCATCGCTCCTTGCCTGCAATCCCGGATGGCTTCTTCTCGCCATTCTCTGCATGTTCGGCTACATTGCATTCGAGGGGCTGACCATCTGGTATCTCCTCAAGCACTGCGGCTACGATCGGCGGGTCGGGCAGGGCATCCTGTATGCCTCAGCAGATATCTACTGCGCGGCAATCACGCCTTCTGCAACGGGCGGACAGCCGGTCTGCGCGTGGTTCATGCTGCGGGACGGCATCCCGATGGGCTTTATCACGGCCATTCTCGCCCTGTATCTGATCGCCCATACCTTCGCGACGCTGACCATTGGATTCCTGACCGTCATCCTGGGACCTTCTACTTTCGGAAGCCTGACGCTTCTGGCGAAGCTCCTCGTCATTCTCGGGTATCTCACCGTGACGGGACTCGCGGTTCTCTTCGTCTGCCTTCTCCGAAGGGCGCAGCAGATCGAGAAGATCGGCTTCCGCATCATTGACTGGCTGACGAAGAAGGGGTGGGTGAAGCAGAACCAGTACTGGAAGGACAAGCTGCACGGCGTTCTCTCCGACTACAGCAGCTGCCTCGGAATCATCCGCGGAAAGGGACAGGTTTTCCTCGTTGTATTTGCGCTCGCTCTTCTGCAGCGCCTCTCGCAGACGATCGTACCTTCCCTGGTTTATCTCGCGCAGGGAGGCGTGTTCCGCAATGTCGGACAGGTCTTCGCTTCCCAGATCTATTCCGCGATCGGTTCCATGTGTATGCCGATCCCCGGTGGGATGGGCGTTGCCGACTACCTTTTGTTCAACGGACTGCATGTCTTTCTGGAAAAAGAAGCAGCTCTTCAGTTGGAGCTTCTCGCCCGCAGCTGTTCGTTCTACCTGTGCGTCATCATCAGCCTTGCCATCGTTATTGTCGGATATATCAAGCGGCACCGCTTTTATTTCCACGTACACGAGTGATCAGGCGTCACGCCGCCCTGGTCTTGCGGGCAGCGCAGCATGAAAACGAGGCCTCTGCAGTTTCCTGCGGAAGCCTCGTTTTTTGCATGGCTGTGCGTTTTTGGTTTCATCCGGTTCCGGATATATTCCGGTCCGGCGGAGTTTGCTATAATAGGAAAAGTCCGCAAAAAGCGGGCAGATGGCAGAACCGCTGCACTCGAAGATGTCTGATGACATCTTCTCCTTTTTAGAGCGCCGCCAAGCGGCACTCTGCATACAGAGAGAATTCGCCTTCGCGAAATTCTCTCTGGTATCGCGGATTTTGCCTCAGCGAGGTATAAGGATGAGAGTATCTGAGATTACAGAAGGCCTGATGAAATTTCTGGATGAAAGTCCGGTGGCACTTTTCGCGGCGGAGAACATTCGCCGGATCCTGCTGGAGCAGGGATATACCGAATGCAGGGAAGGTACGGCATGGAACCTGACTCCGGGCGGAAACTATTTCGTGACGAGAAACGGCTCTGCGGTGATTGCATTTCGAATCCCGGCGGGAGCAAAGGAGATCGGCTATCACATTGCGGCGAGTCATCTGGACTCCCCGACCTTCCGGATCAAGAGCAATGCGGAGATTGTCGTGGAGAATCGTTATGTTACGCTGAATGTGGAGAAATATGGCGGAATGCTCCTCGCTCCCTGGCTGGACCGTCCGCTGTCTGTTGCAGGACGGGTGATTGTCCGCACGGACGATGGGATTGAAACGCGGCTCCTGAACATCGACCGCGACCTGATGATCATTCCGAACGTGGCAATTCACATGAACCGTGAGATCAATAACGGCTATAAGTGGGATATGAAGCAGGATCTTCGGCCGCTCCTTGCGGGAGACCCGGGAACCGTATTTCAGAGATTGATTGCGGAGGAGACGGGAGTTTCCCCGGAGGACATCGTGGATACGGATCTGTATCTGTACAACCGGGAGAAGGCCTGCGTCCTTGGTCTGAACGGAGAATTTATTTCCAGCGGACGTCTGGATGATCTCCAGTGTGCCTACGGAACGCTTCGCGGATTTCTTGCGGCGGAGCCGTCGGAGAGGATCGCCGTGTACTGCGCATTTGATAATGAAGAGGTCGGCAGCATGACGAAGCAGGGAGCGGATTCGTCCTTCCTTCGCTGGACGCTGGAACGGATCAGTGCAGAGCTGGGCAGAAGCCGCGAAGAGTTCATGGAAAGCATGACGTCGAGCTTCATGATTTCGGCGGACAATGCCCATGCGGTTCATCCGAATCATCCGGAGCTGGAGGATCCGTCTCACCGTCCGGTTCCGAACGGCGGGATTGTCATCAAATACAGCGCCAATCAGAAATACACAACCGATGCGGTTTCCGGCGCAGTGATGAGGGAAATCTGCAGAAAGGCAGGAGTGCCGGTGCAGATTTTCTACAACCGCTCGGACCTGCTGGGAGGGTCTACGCTTGGGAACCTTTCCACGTCGCAGCTCTCGCTCAATACCGTGGACATCGGTCTGGCTCAGCTCGCCATGCATTCGTCCTATGAGACGGCGGGCGTGAAGGATACGGAGTATCTGGCAAGAGCCTGCGAGATCTTTTTCTCCGGATCCGTGCGGGGGAAAGGCGACGGAAACTATCAGCTGAAATTTTAGAAAAAAGCGTTTGGCAGAAATCCTGTCGGCCTCAGGAGGCGTGAGGGCACTGCATTCCGGATACGGATATGGGAACCTGTAAAAGGAAAGTGCGGAATGAAAAACGCAGGATGAAAACGCGGAGGACGGAAATTCAATATGAATGACACCATTAGGAACCTTATTTTTGATCTGGGAGACGTGCTGATTCAGTACCGCTGGCGGGATCTTCTGCGCGATCTCGGCGTGAAGCCGGAGGACGTGGACCGGATCGGCGCCGAGATGTTCGATGATCCGAAGCATATCTGGCACGAGTTCGACCTTGGCAACAAGGACGGGCAGCAGGTCGCGAAGGAACTGGGAGAGGAATATCCGGAGGACGCGAAGGTCATTGCGGATTTCGTCCGGCACGGCGAGTTCATGCATGTCCCGAGGCTGAGAGTCTGGGAGCTGATTCATGTCCTGAAGCAGCAGGGATACCGGATCTATCTTCTTTCCAATTATCCGGAGGAACTGTTTCACAAGCACACGCAGTATGCGGATTTTATGGATGATCTGGACGGTAAGGTGGTTTCCTATGAAATCCACGAGAGCAAGCCGGAGCCTCCGATTTATCAGGAACTGCTGCAGCGCTATCATCTGAATCCGGAGGAGTCTCTGTTCTTCGATGACCGGCGGGAGAATATTCTCGGAGCGCAGTCCTGCGGCATTCATGGCAGACAGGTCTTTTCACAGGAAAGTCTCCTTGAGGATCTGGAGAAGATCCGTCAGGGAAGAATCGAAGAGATCCTGGAAGAGGAAACGAACTGAATCCGTAAAAAAGAGGGAAAAGTTTGAAAGTGACATCGATATGTCGCTTTCAAACAGCAGCATCGGTGCTGATGCACCGGCTGCCGCATTCGGCAAAATCGCGTTCGCGGATTTTGCCTCAGCGAGGTATAAAAATGAATATAGCAGTTTACTGCGGAGCCAAACCGGGCAGAGAGGAAAAATACCGGGAGGCCGCGGAAAAGATCGGAACCTACATCGGCGGTCATGGACATACGCTGATTTACGGCGCGGGAGCTCTCGGCACGATGGGAACCGTGGCTGAAAGCGTTCAGAAAAGTGCGGGCGACCGTGACAATTCGATCATCGGCGTCATTCCGCAGTTCATGGTGGACCGCGGCTGGCAGAAGAAGGATCTGACGCAGATCATTGTGACGGATTCGATGTCTTCGAGAAAGGCGAAGATGCTGGAGCTCGCGGATATCTACATTGCGATGCCGGGAGGACCGGGAACACTGGAGGAGATCACGGAAGCATTTTCTCTGGCAACGCTCGATCAGCATGTCAAAAAATGCATTCTGTGCAGTCTGGACGGCTATTACCGTCCGCTTCAGGAAATGTATCAGAGGATGGTGGAGGAGGGCTTCATGCTGCCGGAAATGCTGGAACGTCTGCATTTTGCGGAGAGCGTGGAGGAAGTCCTGGCTCTGCTGCAGGAAGAAGAAAACTGAGAATCACATCTGTATGATATGTCGGATAACATAAACGGAATCCCTGTCTGCCTGACTGCGTTCTGAGGGGGCAGAGCGGCGGAGTTTTTTTATGCAGCGTCTTATTCGGATGCCCGGGAGAAATGATTTTATGAGTACAGCACCTTCCCAGAAGGATTATCACAAAACAATTTATGCCTGCTTCATGGCTTATATCGTACAGGCGGTGGTAAATAATTTTGCACCGCTCCTGTTCCTGACCTTTGAGTCCCAGATGGGGATTCCTTTGTCGCAGATTACGTTTCTGATTACATTTAATTTCGGCGTTCAGCTGGTCATTGACCTGGTTTCGCCGAAATTCATCGACCGCATCGGCTACCGGGCATCCATGCTGCTGGCGGACGGGTTTTCCGCAGCGGGCCTGATTCTTCTTGCGGTTCTTCCGTTTGTGATGCCTGATCCCTTTGCGGGACTCCTTTTCGCTGTGACGGTCTATGCGGTCGGCGGAGGACTTCTGGAGGTCATGGTGAGCCCGATTGTGGAGGCGTGTCCGACCGACAATAAGGAAGCGGCGATGAGCATGCTGCACTCCTTCTACTGCTGGGGGCAGGTCGGCGTGGTGCTGATTTCCACGCTGTTTTTCGCTGCTTTCGGAATCTCTAACTGGCGGATGATGGCGGTTCTGTGGGCGTTGATTCCGGCGGTAAATTTCCTGATGTTCACAAAGGTTCCGATTGCGCCTCTTATGGAAGAGGGCGAGAAGGGAATGACATTTCGCGATCTTGCCGGGAGCGGTCTTTTCTGGACCCTGATGGTGATGATGCTCTGTGCGGGAGCCAGCGAGCAGGCGGTGAGCCAGTGGGCCTCCACCTTCGCGGAGTCGGGACTGGGCGTTTCCAAGACGCTGGGAGATCTCATGGGGCCGATGATGTTCGCGGTTTTGATGGGAACTTCCCGTGCGATTTTCGGCAAATACGGGGATAAGATGGATCTGAAGCGGTTCATGGCGGTGAGCGTGATCCTCTGCATTGCCAGCTACTGCATGATTGTGTTTGTCCCGAATGCCGTCGTGGGACTTCTCGGCTGTGCCCTGACGGGCTTTGCCGTGGGAATTTTCTGGCCGGGAACATTCAGTCTCGCGGCGCAGGGGATTCAGGGAGGCGGAACGCTGATGTACGCGCTGTTCGCGCTGGCAGGAGATGTCGGCTGCTCGGGCGGCCCGACGCTGGCGGGACAGGTTGCGGCGGCGTTCGGAAATGATCTGCATAAGGGAATCCTGGCGGCGATCATTTTCCCGGTGCTGATGGGAATCTGCCTGCTGACATTCCGCAGGAAAAAGAAATAACCGCGGTTCAATGTAATTTGATAACCGGGAATAACAGGTAAAGGAAAGAGAAAGTTTGAAAGTGCCATCGATATGTCACTTTCAAACAGCAGCATCGGTGCTGATGCACCGGCTGCCGCATTCGGCAAAACCGCTGTACCCGAAGATGTCCTCAGACATCTTCTCCTGCTTAGAGTGCCGCCAGGCGGCACTCTGTACACAGAGAGAATTCGCCTTCGCGAAATTCTCTCTGGTATCGCGGATTTTGCCTCAGCGAGGTATAAAATGGATCGTAAGGAAATACAGGAAATCAGAAAAACCATGACCAAGGACCGCTGCGTCATTGATCGGATGACCGGGTGCTTCGTCGCGGAGGACGGAACGATCATTACGCAGCTGAAGCAGACGTTTCGCGCACTGCAGGAAGAGGAGCTGGAGAAGTACTGTGAACTTTTCCGGAAAACGCTGACCGGTAAGATCGGCAAAAACCTGTTTACCATGGAATTTCCGCTGCAGGAAGAGAACGCGGGCGGCAAGCAGGCCATGATGTTCCGGATGCTGCAGTCGGATTATACGGATGAAGAGCTGAACAATGAGTTCTTCACACACATTCTGGAGAATCTGGACCTGGCCGGTCGGCATCTGATCGTTCTGGCGCACGGCGTGTATGATGTGCCGGGCCGGACCTCGGACGGAATCGACATGGACGATGCGAGCGAGAATGTATACTCGTTCATGGTGTGCTGCATCTGTCCGGTGGTCGAGGTCAAAGAGGGACTCTGCTATGACGAGGAGACCCTGAGCTTTATCAACAAGCGAAGCGATCTCGGCGTGCAGATGCCGGAGCTGGGCTTCCTGTACCCGGCCTTCCATGACCGCGGAGCGGACATTCACTCCATCCTGTATTATGCGAAGAAAGAGGACGAGCGTCATCCGGAACTGATGGACGGCCTGATCGGCGGAGACATGCCGGTTACGGAATCGGTTCAGAAGGAGCTGTTCACGGGACTGGTGGAGCAGACGCTCGGCCGGGACTGTGATTTTGAGAATGTGAAGAACCTGACGGACGCCTTGGATGAGATGGTAAAACAAAACGAGGACAGCGAGGAACCGCTGGAGCTCGGCAAAACGGAGGTGCGGCGGATCCTGAACGACACGGGCATTGCACCAGGGGCGCTGGAGCAGTTCGAGGAGGCCTACGATCAGGAAGTCGGTGAGGGCAAGACCTTCCGTGCGGAGAACATCGCCGGCAGGACTGTGATGGAGATCAAGTCGCCCAGCGTGAAGATTTCTGTGAAATCGGAGATGTCTTCCATGATCACGACGAAGGTCATTGACGGAAGAGAGTATATTCTGATTCCGGTACAGGACGATATTGAATTGAACGGCATCCGGCTCCTGACCACGCGCCAGGACAGGAGTGAAGATGAGGAGAGCGGGTCCAGTGGAGTCGGAGAAATTCAAAAGGATGAAAGCCTTCTGCATTTAAGTGTTTGACACAAGGGGAAAATATGGCGGCAGTCAGTATTATTGTTCCTGCATACAACGCAGAGAATACGATCGGACGATGCATTGAGAGCATCCTGAATCAGACCTACACGGATTTCGAGCTGCTGGTGATGGATGACGGCAGCCGGGATGGCACGGCGGCGATCATTGACCGCTACGCGGCAAAGGATCCGCGCGTCATCGCGGTGCACAAGCCGAATTCCGGGGTATCGGATACGAGAAACCAGGCTCTGGACCGGGCGAGGGGCAGATATGTCCAGTTTCTGGATGCGGATGATTGGATTTCGCCGGACGCGACGAGACTCTTCGTCCGCGCGATGGAGGACAATCCGGCCTGTGACATGGTCATTGCGGATTTTTACCGTGTCATTGGGGAGAAAATGTCGCAGAAGGGCGACATCGAAGAGGAGAAGCTTCTGACCCGCGAGGAATACGCGGATGAAATGATGCGAAACCCCGCGGACTTTTATTACGGCGTCCTGTGGAACAAGTTTTTCCGGCGCAGCATCATTGAGGACAATCAGCTTCGCATGGATGTGAAGCTGGACTGGGCGGAAGATTTTATTTTCAACATGGAGTATGTGCTCCATACGGATCACATTTATGCGCTGAAGGTCCCTGTTTATTACTATGTGAAGACGGAAGGATCGCTGGTCGCGCAGGGCGGTGCCAGCATCAGCCGAACGGTCCGGATGAAGCTGAATGTCATCGAATATTACCGGGGCTTTTATAAGGATATCTACAAGGAAGGCGGATACCTTCTGCGAAGCCCGGTGATTTATTCGTTTCTGCTGAATTTTGCGAAGGATGGCGGCGTGAATCCGGTGGCTCCGGACCGGAAGCTCGGACAGGAGCGCATTGACGCAAGATTTGATCCGAAGATGGAGGGCAACCCGTTTGCGTTGAATTTTTACGAAGACCGGCTGCTGGAGAGCACGCTGGAACGGCTGATGAAGGGCTATGATCTCGAGGAGAGGGATGTGCAGATTCTCCTGTATCTGAAGCTCGCAGGAGGGACGGCATCGCTTGCGGAGATCCGGAACTTCACTGGTGTGTCTGCAAGAGGGCTGACCGGAAGCCTGCAGAAAATGGGACGCCGCAGGCTCGTGGAGAGGGTCAAGGTCCGCCTTCCGAAGACTTCGGTACAGCGGTCGGTGGTCATGGTGACCTTCGGGGAACAGTCGGATCCGGTGCAGGACGCACTGGAGAGGGCCTTCCGCGATCTGGATGAGCTCCGCTTCCGCGGGTTTACAAAGGACGAGGAGGCGCTCTACCGGAAGCTCAGCCGGAGGGAAGCACAGAATATGCGGAGTGCATTGTCGTAGATTGTAGCGATTTCATGATTCGGCACACATTGATTTCAAGAGAAGTTGACCGCCCGCGGGCATGCTGTGATGGAGATCAGCATGCAAAATCGTTACCATTCTGTTAACATTCTGTATCTATATAGAAACACATGCTATTGTCTGATAAAATATAACTGTTCCCGCCCAGGAATGTGAGGAGCAAGCGATTTCCCCGGCTCGATCGGTGAGTTTCCGGTTCACCGCAGGCAGGGAGAGGTGCGGGACCGGTACGGCAGTCAGATTGGAGGGCAATGGCATGGCAGAGGATGAAATCAGAAGGGACGGCACACAGGAAACAACTTCCGGAGAGACAGACGCAGGGGCTGCGGCGAACATGACGCAGGAGGAGATTGCACGTCTCGTTCAGACGGAGGTGGAGAAGGCTCTTGCCAGAGAAAGGGAAAGCGGTGTTCTGGCAGGGAGCAGAGAGCAGATGGAAGCGATGGAGGATGCCGCGAACCGGATTGCGCGTTCCGTGGAGAAAAGTTCCCGGAGCAATAAGGTGGCCGCAGTCGGGAGCATCCTTCTTCTTGCAGTATTCGGCACGGCGTTTGCGCTGATTACGCCGGGGCTGTTCACGCTCCTTGGGAATCTCAACAGCACCGTAAACGGTCTGGAAACCACCGTGAATGAAGTGAACAATGTGGTGGCTTCCGCCAACGACACCGCGCAGAAAGTAAATGGAATTGTCGGAGATGTTGGTGATCAGATCAATGATTCCTTTGATCAGGTGAACGATGTGATTGACAATGTCAACGATCAGGTGAGCGGCATCGGAACGGCGATTGACGGACTGAACGAGGCGGTTTCGGACATTGATGACGTGGTCACGCAGAATACAGACAGCATCAATGAGATTGTGGCATCGCTCTCGGATCTGGATTATGACGGCATCAATACATCAATTGCGAATATTGAAGCTGCCACGGATGACCTGCAGGAAGTGGTGGACAATGTGAACGATTCGGTGCTGGAAATCAATCAGACTACGAAGGATGCGGATACGGCCATCAATAAGATCAGTGATCTGGACTTTGAAGAACTCAATGATACGGTTGCCAAACTTTCCGCGGCAGCGGGCCAGATGAACGATGTGGCGGCACAGCTGAATACGACGGCGGCAACGCTGAACCAGACGGTCAGCAAGACCTCCGGAGAAGTGGACGACACGATGGAGTCCATCAGCAGCATTGATTTTGACGGATTCAACCGCTCCATTGAATCGCTGAACCAGGCGGCATCGGATCTGCAGGAAACCGCAGCGGGCATCAAGACGGCGACCTCGTCCCTGACCGGCGGAACCGGCACGAAGAATACGCAGAAGCCGGCCTCTTCGGATGCGAAGAAGGAGAACTCTGCAAAGGCTTCCTCGAACGCGAAGAAGGAGAGCTCCGCAAAGGCTTCCTCGAACGCGAAGAAAAACAGTTCCGCAAAGAAACCATAAAAAGTGTATGGAGCCATAGAACAGAAATCATAAAACTCCCCGGGGGACCGGCTCATTTCGAGTCACCCGGGGAGTTCTTTTATTTCTCTGACCCTATAAAAGTAATGTGTTATGCGAAAGTGATGTGTTACGCGCGGATTTCCTTGCGCATGAATGCGATGTAGGCCGCTGCGAAGGCCACAACGGTCAGCGCGATCATGACCACGATGTGCGGCCAGATCTGCAGAAGGCTCTGCCCCAGCGTCAGGTAGCTCGCGATGGCGCCTTCCTGATTCTGCAGGATCGACACGATGTTGGTGGAGTGCACGTTCGGATTCATGAGGATGGACGTGATCTCACTGAACAGGTAGTACGGTGAGATTCTGCATAGCGAAGTCTGCAGCTGATAGTTCTTCAGGACATTCGCCTGACCTGCCATGCCGGAGGTCGGATAAATCATCCCGGCGATTCCGGAAGCGACAAGGCTCTGGAACATGGTGAGGAACAGCCAGATGGCGATGCAGGCAAGCGCCGCAGTAGCGGCATGTCGGCAGACCACCGAGAAGAACTCCGCGACGGCCATCCACATGCAGATGTAGAGAACGGCCATCAGCAGGAAAATCACGAGCCGCGCCACCTGTTCGCCGGTGGGAATCAGGCCGGTGGCAATCAGTCCGACACCGGTCATCAGACCGCCGATGGAGAAGACCGTGAGAAAGACCGCGGCGGCACCTCCGAGAAACTTGGCATTGATGATGGTATCGCGGTAGATCGGCTGGGCGGCCAGACGGTTCAGCGTACCCTGTGCGAGTTCCTCGTTGATGGCGTCAAAACCGAGCATGATGCCGACGATCGGACCCAGGAACCCGATGAAGGTTGCAAAGGAGTAAATCGAAGATCCGCTCGTCGTAAAGAGCAGAAGGAACAGATACTCCGATACGGCAGTCTGACCGTCCGAGGTCTGCTGGGCAGCCTGGCCCAGCGTCTGAACGGCGCCGTAGAGGCTGATGAAGCTGATCACCGCCAGCATGGCGAACAGAATCTGGAACCGGACGGAATGGAGATGGTCCGAGAGCTCCTTGCGGAACAGAATGTACATGCCGTGACGGTTTCGCTTCGCCGCGTCACTGTTCTCATTCTTTAAAAACTGATGTAAGCCGTTCTTTAATGTGTTCGAATTTTCCGGCTGACGGATTGTCGTCTGTGTCTCGGACATCGTCTTCTCCTCCTTCCTTAGCCTCGGCGGCCTCAAAGTACTTGCGGTAAATCTCTGTCAGATCGCCGCCCTCCTGATGCATCTCGCGGACCGTGTAGTCTGCCTCCACCAGGGCGCGGAGCAGATCCTTCTGGATGTCGCGGGAAGCTTCAATGTGTACCGTGCCGTCGATTCTCCGGCCGATGATATCGACGCCGTCAATGGAGCGGAGCATGTTCTGGAACTCGGTGTCCCAGACCTTCTGCCCGTGCTTCTCGGCAACGATATCGAACATGTAAAGGCCCTTGTTCATCAGCTGGCGGCCGAGTTCCTCAATGCGTCCGCAGGCGATGAGCTTACCCTTTACGAAAATGCCGACCCGGTCGGAAATCCGCTGAATCTGATACAGGTCGTGTGAGGAAATCATGATGGTGATTCCATCCTTTTCCGCGAGGTCGCGGATGAGGGAGGTGATTTCACGGACACCGGAAGGGTCGATGCCGGCGGTCGGTTCATCCATAATGATGATGCCCGGATTTTTCATGAGGACATCGGCAATGCCGAGGCGCTGCCGCATGCCGCGGGAATAGGTGCCGGCCTTGCGGTCTGCGGCGTAGGTCATGCCGACGCGTTCCAGCATGGAAGCTGCGCGCTCCATGGCCGCTTCCTTCGTCAGGCCGTTCATCATGCCGGAGAAAATCAGATTGTCTCTCCCGCTCATGACAGGATAGAAGCCGACATTGTCCGGAAGATATCCGACCTCGTTTTTTACGGCGAGCGACTGTCTTGTGCAGTCCATTCCATCGATGACGGCGTGTCCTGCGGTGGGATCCGTCAGGCCGAGGAGCATCAGCGTGGTGGTTGTCTTGCCTGCGCCGTTCGGCCCCAGAAGGCCGAAGACCTCGCCCCGGTGAATTTCCAGATTCAGATGATCCACTGCCTTGACATCGCCGTAGTACTTGCTGAGATTGGTGATTGTAATAATGGGATCATGTTCTGCTGCAGCTGTCATGAATCAGTGCCTCCCGAATTTTCTGAATACCTCATACAGGCAGGCGAAAATGGCAACAATGATCACGATGCCGACGATGCCCCATACGGTCTGCGTCTCCACGGTGACACGGAAGTTGGCCGTGTTCGAGGTCTCCTTGGCGGTAGCGGTCATGTTGACGACATAGTCGCCGCTGATGGCGGACTGGGAAGGAGTGACATAAGCCGTAACCTCCTTGGTGGCGCCTGCGTCCAGAGAATCGATGGTGCTGTCGGAGAACTCAACGGTCCAGTCGGTCGGAGCGCTCGCCGTGAGGTTGATGTTCGTCAGTGCAACGTTGCCGTTGTTGGTGACATCCAGGACGACGGCGGTCTTCTTGTTGGCCTTGGCATCGAAGGAAAGCGTCTCGTTCTGCGTGGTCATGGAGACGCTGTACTTGCCGGTGATTGTAACCTTCAGATCCATCTTCAGTGTTTCGTTTGCGGAGGTTGCGGTGATCGGAATGGTGTAGTCTCCTGCATCAACGTTGTCCGGAGGCGTCACGGTGATGGTGAAGTTCGTGCTGGACGCGCCGTCCGCGTCAATGGCGGAGACACTGGTGGATCCGTCCGAAGCGGTGTAGGAGACATTCCAGCCGTCCGGTGCGTCTGCGGACAGGGCATAGGACTGATCTTCCGTGGAATTGTTGTTCAGAGTGGAGGAGAACTTGAAGGATGTTCCGCTGGCACCTTCCTGTTCCTCATAATCCGTGGTCATGGTGCTCGCACCGAGATCCAGTTCGGAGACATTCAGGTTCAGTGTCAGAGAAGCGCTGCGGGAGCCCTTGGCATTCAGGGTGATCTTGTAATCCCCGTCCTTGGCGGTGTCGGGAACATTGACGGTATAGGTCAGAAGGCCGTCGCTCTCGCCGTTCTTGACATAAACGCTGGAGACGGTGTGACCGTTCCCCTGAAAATATCCCTCAAACCCATCCGGGAGTGCGGATGCGGACAGTTCCGCCATCTCTCCCGCACCGGAATTGGTGAAGTCCAGTGTGAAGCTGATGGAATCCCCGGCTTTGACGGAAATGCCGGGATAACTCGTACTCATGGTCAGGCCCGACGCGATGACGGTCTGCACGGCTGTGGTATCATTTTCCGCTGCCATGCTGACAAAGGATGTCATCGGTGCGGCCATAAGAAGTGCAGATGTGACGACAGCAACCCCCGCTCTCGTCAATGGTTTGAGTGACTTGCTTTTCATGATGCTTTACCTCCAGAAATCTGATTTCGGAATTTGTTTCGTAAATGATCGGGAACCTCCCGAAGCACTGTTCGTTCCTGTCGGCCCGTATGCGGATTGGAAACCGGATGCGGGGCAGACCGGAGACGAAGAGCCGGGAACCCTTCCAATTTACTTTACGGGAATTATCCTAGTGCCCGTTTGTGTTCAAACTGTCATGAGATTGTGTTTTTTCTGTGTCCGTTTTCCGCGGCCCGCCCCGGATTCCGGATGAGGTCCTTCGCGTGGAATGGTCTGCCCAATTTTCGAATGAAGCCCCTCGTGTGGATCGGCCCGCCTGTTTTCCGTGAGGGGAGTCTCCGGGAATATTCTGAGGGAAGTAAAGTCCGGTCTGTCCGGTTTCTGAATCCCGGCCCGCCCGGTTTCCGCAGAGGACGGGGGATGCTATAATGACAGGATGCACAGAAAATCTGTGAGAGGTTTCCGGGCACATCGCGGTCTGCGGGGCCGGAGAGACTCTGCGTTGCGGGAATCAGAGCTGCGCCGCAGAACCGGAACGGGAAAAACAAAGCGTGGAACCTGCGGAGAGCGCGGGACAATATTTTGAGGGAACTATGGATCAGAAAATCTTTGAGGAAGAACAAAAACACCTGACAGACGTCTATGGAAAGCTCGTTTCCATGGATGAAGAGCTGGAGGCGAACATCGAGAAGCTGAATCAGCAGGCGGCGGAGGAGAAGGCGGACATTCTGACGAATATCCGTCTGGATACTGCGGATGATGAGGTGCAGATGGAGTCCTATGGCGAGATTGAAACCTGGAACCGCTACATCGATACGTACAATATCAAGTCCGGCACGATGTCCGCGAAGCTGAAAAATCTGAAAATGCTGCTGGAGTCGCCGTATTTTGCCCGTGTGACCCTGCAGTTTGCACCGGACGAGGAGCCGGAGGATTATTACATCGGTCGGAGCGCGATTTCCGAGAACGGCTATGACCAGCTGATCGTGGACTGGCGCTCGCCCATCGCGGAGACCTACTACAATCAGGACAACGGCAGGACCTTCTACGAGGTGGATGGAAGAAGAATTGACGTGGACCTTCTGCTCCGCCGCCAGTTCGAGCTGGAGAAGGATCAGCTGAAGGCCTATTTTGACACGCAGCTTGCGATTGAGGATCCGATGCTGCTGGCGTCGCTCTCGAGACAGCACAGCGATAAGATGCAGGCAATCACCGTGACCATTCAGAAGGAGCAGAACGCGGTGATCCGCTATCCGGATGTGCCGGTTCTTCTCGTGAACGGCATCGCGGGAAGCGGCAAAACTTCAGTCCTTCTGCAGCGGATCGCCTTCCTGTTCTTCCATCAGCGCTCGACGCTCCGGCCGGAGGACGTGTATCTGATTACGCTGAATCCGGTGTTCCGCCAGTACATTGACAACGTGCTCCCGGATCTGGGCGAGCGCAACCCCAATACACTGACCTGGACGGAATTCCTGCAGATGGTGCACGATCCGATTCCGGATCCCGGCATTGAGACAACGGCGGAATCCCTGCGGAGAATTGACGAACGGCTTCTGACCTTTACGTTTGAAGAAGAGGATCTGATCCCGATTGATCAGAAGGGCAAAAAGGTCCTCGGAACAGCGAAAATTCTGGAGGTTTTGAGAAACCATGAGGGAAAAATCCCTGCGGGAGTCCGCCTGATTCAGGTGACGGCGGATGAGCTTCTGGAGGAGGCAAGGCATGCGCTTCGTACCCGGGACGATAAGGACGATGAGGACGACGGAGATGAGCAGCGGGAGGATTCTCTGCAGGAGCAGGGCGGAGCGGCCGCGCCGGATGTCAAAGAGGAAAACCGCATTCAGAACAACTACGGCGGAGCATTCAAGATGATCCGCGAGTGCGGCTGGCTGAATTTTGATCACATCGGGCAGCGTCTCCTCGGGAAAAAGAAACTGACCTCCATCGAGTGGTTCTACCTGAAAATGGCGCTGACCGGCGAGTGCGACCGGACGGCGAGATACGTCTGCATCGATGAGGTGCAGGACTATACTGAGGCGCAGCTGATGACGTTCGAGCGGTATTTCGTCAATGCCCGCTTCATGCTCCTCGGCGATGAGTTCCAGTCCATCCGGGAAGGAAACATCGCCTTCCGTGACATTCACCGGATGTTCGGGGAGAAGGGGAAAAAGACCGTGGAGCTCCCGCTGCAGACCAGTTACCGCTCTTCTCCGGAGATTACGGCGCTGTTCGCGGGACTTCTTCCGGAGGAAAAGAAGCTTCAGGCGCAGTCGGTACAAAGACCCGGTGTGGAGCCGGAAATCTGTGTGGCGGATTCGGAAGAGGCATGGAAGGACAAGCTCCTTGCGGCGATTGAGAAAAATGCGGCAGAGCCCGGCGTGACAGCCGTGATCTGCGCGGGACGAAAGGAACTGGAGAGCATCCGTTCCGGTCTGGGAGACAAGGCTCCCAGGGCGGTCAGCAAGGATGAGCCGGTTCCTTCCGGCGGAGCCGTGCTCATCAGCCTCCAGTATGCCAAGGGCCTGGAGTTCGACCATGTCATCCTGCCGAACGCGGATGCGGAGAATTATCCGGAAGGAACCCTGTCCAGGCACCGCCTGTACACGGCAATCTCCCGCGCCACGCAGAACATCACGATTCTCGCGAAGAAGGAGCTTACGCCGCTCCTTTCGGAAAAATAAAGAAGGCCTCATACTTTTCCTGATTCGAAAGATGAGGATGGGCAGCGGCAGCTGATTGGCTGCCGCCTGAATCAAAGTATGTATGAAAATAAAAATTACTGAGAGGCCTGGGAGAGGTGGTAGCGGCAGAGGTCCGCGAGGCAGCAGCGATCACACTGCGGCCTCCGGGCGATGCAGACGGCACGTCCGTGGTCCACGAAGCGGTGGCAGAGCTGGTTGCCCTCCTCGGGAGGAATAATCTCCCACAGGGCTTTCTCTACCTTCGCAGGTTCCTTGATGTTGTCCGTCAGTCCGATCAGGTTGCAGAGGCGGATGCAGTGCGTGTCGGTTACGATGGCAGGCTTCCCGTACACATCTCCGAGAATGAGGTTCGCACTCTTGCGCCCGACGCCGGGAAGAGCGAGAAGCTCCTTCATGTTGTCCGGGACGATGTCATGATATTTCTCGTGCAGAACCTTCATGCAGGCGCTGATGTCTCTGGCCTTGGAGTGGCCGAGGCCGCAGGGACGAACGATCGCCTCGATTTCCTCTGGCGAGGCCGCGGCGAGCGCGGCCACATCCGGGAATTTCCGGAGCAGATCCTTCATTACAACATTGACCCGGGCATCGGTGCACTGTGCGGCGAGGCGCACGCTGACGAGAAGCTGCCAGGCGTCCCGATAATCCAGGGAGCATTTGGTGTCAGGATATTCTTTTTTCAGCCGCCCGATGACGGCAAGAGCCAGTTCTTTTTTCTGTTGAAGATCATTCATTATGGTTGCTTCTTTTCTGAATCAATGGCGGGTGTCGGCCGGTTACACTTATTTAATGAAATTATCACCCAGTGCGGCATCGTCGCCCATCAGGACCTTCATGGCGCGGTACTGGTCCTTTTGTGCGACCTCCAGATGATATACCACACGTTCATCGTCATGGTTGACATAGTGCTTGCCGGACCAGTCGGCGGTTTTCATGTGCGGCCCGCCGATGACGACCGGCGCTCCCGTGCTCCAGGAATTGGTGCGGATTCCGGCGTCATTGAGCATTTTCTCCTTGCGGGCAATTTCCTCCTTGCCGCCATCGGCAAGCGTGACACGTTTGGTAAATAAGAAAAACATACATGAACCTCCGGAATTCCTGTTTTTGTAACGATGATACCCTTACCGGGCGGATTTCACAAGACTTGAGGGGAGGGGGGTATGTTATACTCGAACATGCCTGATGGCATGTTCTCCTAAATGGAGCAAACCGCGAAAGCGGTTTTGCTCCCACATCGGAGAAAACGCCTGCGCGTATTTCTCCTTGTGATACTCGAACATGCCTGATGGTGTGTTCGAGTATGTTGAAAATCTGCACTCGAAGCTGTTTGATGACAGTCTCTCTTGCTCAGAGGAATGTCATCTAGGCAATAATTTGTACTAAGAGAAAGTTTGCCTTTGAGAAATTCTTTTCGGGATCGCGGGCTTTCCCTGCGATACTGGAACGTGACGATAGAGAAGTTGCGCAGAAAGGAACGAAGATGGAATTACGGTTTGGAGATGAGGATCAGGAAAACCAGAAGTACGCGATCGCAGCGGAGCCCGTAAAAAGGCAGAGAGAGGATCTGCTGAGCGGCCTCTATGAAGATCTGTACGGAGCGGGGAATGCAGGAAAGTCTGCGGCGAAGTCCCAGAAGGAACAAGAAAGGAGCACTCCGGAGGAAGAAGCACATGCATCCGGCGATTCTCTGGAACAGGAGCTGGATGCCCTTACCCGCGCGCAGGACGCGCTGATGGAGGCGGCGAGGAAGTTCAACCGGGACAATGCTCTTACAGAGAATTTCTCCGGAGCGGCAGAACAAACGGCGCGGACGGACGAAAGCTTGTCCGATGCCGATGCAGACAAAGAGCAGGAGAAAAGTGCAGCTCCGGAAGAGGACGCTCAGAGTACGGATACGGCAGAACCGGCAGGGGAGAAGACAGAACCAGAAACCGACCCCATGGAGGATCTGAATGAACTGATCGGACTCGCGGGGATCAAGCATGACGTCCGGGAACTTTATGATTTTACGAAAATTCAAAAGCTGCGCCGGGATGCAGGGTTGAAAACCGTTCCGGTGTCAATGCACCTTGTTTTTACCGGAAATCCGGGAACCGGCAAAACCACAGTGGCGAGAATTCTGGCGAGACTGTATCGGCAGATCGGTGTTTTATCGAAGGGACAGCTCGTGGAATGTGACCGGTCCGGACTGGTTGCCGGGTACGTCGGGCAGACCGCAGTGAAAACGCAGAAGAAAATCGAAGAGGCGATGGGCGGCGTTCTCTTTATCGACGAAGCCTATTCGCTGGCAAGAGGCGCAGATCAGGGAAATGATTTCGGCCAGGAGGCCATCGACACGCTCCTGAAGGCGATGGAGGATCACCGTGATGAGTTCGTTGTGATCGTGGCGGGCTACACGAAGCCGATGGAGGCGTTCATTCACTCCAATCCGGGACTTCAGAGCCGGTTCAACAAATTCATTGAATTTCCGGATTATTCGGTGGATGAACTGCTCGCAATTTTCGATCTGAACTGCAGAAAATATCAATACATTCCGGACCAGGCAGCCAGGGATCAGGTGAAAACGCTCCTGATGCTGCGCAAGGCGCAGACGCCGGAGAATTTTGCCAATGCGCGCGAGGTGCGCAATTTGTTCGAGAGCATCATCACGAATCAGGCGAGACGGATTGCTGCGATGGACAATCCGACCCCGGAGGAGATGCAGCGGATCACCGTAGAGGATCTTCGGGACGAGGATGATACGAATACTGAGGAGAAAATCGGCCAGGAAACTACGGGACAGAAAAAAATCGAGGGAAAAGAAGAAAGCAGCATCGGAAAACGAACCGGGGAATGAATCAATTGGAAGTGCTTGGGTGAAAACAATATCGACAATCTGGCACAGAGGGCAGAACAGGAAATGGATCGGGATTACGGGAAATTTTACGAGCGGATCACGGCGGGAATCCGCAGCAGAAGAAATGGAAGGAAAGCGCTGAACACTGCGGACCGGCTCCTGGCTGGAGTCATGTATGCGGCCTATCCGGTACTCATCCTGTGCATTGCCAGCGGAGGCCTCCTGCAGGGAAGCGGCATCCTGGAGGCCGGTGCCGCCGTGCTGCCGTATCTGCTGATTCCGGGAGTCAGCTTCATTCTGCTGAGTGCCGTCCGGAAGCGGATGAACTGGAAAAGACCCTATGAAGAGTGGCCGATGGATCCTATGATCCGCCGGGAGAAAAAGGGCCGTTCCATGCCGAGTCGGCATGTGTTCTCCGCAGCCGTTATCTCTATGTGTATTCTGCGCCGGAATGCGGCCCTGGGCATCATCTTCCTCGGCGTTTCCGTCTGCATTGCAGTCGTGCGCGTTCTCGGGGGTGTGCACTATCCGCGCGATGTCATTGCGGGGTATCTCCTCGGCGCGGCAGCAGGGAGCCTTCTGTGGATGATGTGAGACGGGGCTCCCGTGCCGGAGGATGCAGTCATCAGGCAGGGGAAAAATCAGCCATGCGCCTGCAACTTGGAAATCAATGCCTCTTGCAAGACCTTTGAGTAGCTGATCCCGAGATTTTTACATGCAGTGTCAAGCCAGGCGGGAATGCTGAGAGTCCTTTTTACGGGATGATCGTCATAGGCGCGGGCATATTCATCAAGATTTACACCGATGAGATTGACAAAAGCATGCGCATCCTCTTTCGATACAGCGGAGAGAGGAGTGGGAGCAGGAAGCTTTTCACCGTCCCGGAGGGACGTGAAGAGGTACTGACCGCATGCCTCCTGTGCCATTGCAAATGCATCTGCCAGGTTGTCTCCGTAAGTGGCCAAATCATTAAGATCGGGGAAAATAACGGAATAGCGCCCATCCTGTTCCGGATAAAAAACAGCAGGATAAATGTAATTCATAGAAACCTCCCTTATTTCGATATGGCGGGCACAGGGACTACTTCAGCCCTGCCTGTTTTAAGATGGAGTGAACGACCCGCATCGGGATATCACCGCGATGATTGGGAATGGTAACTCTTCCGGGTTTGACCGGATGCTTGTATTGATGATGCGAACCGCTTATGTCGACCAGAACCCAGCCGTCTTTTGTTATAAGTTTTTCGACTTCCCGAAAACGCATGAGTCGGACCTCCTTTATTGTATTACGTAAAATGCGTAATGAAAATAGACGAGAGATAAGAAAACTTCTGCCTGACCGATCGATTTAAGAACTGTGGAAAATACGGAACTGGAAATAGAAAATTCCTGATAGAGAATAGATAAAGTAAGAAAGTCGGGGTGACAGGATTCGAACCTGCGGCTTCCTGGTCCCAAACCAGGCGCTCTAGCCAAGCTGAGCCACACCCCGGACTTAACAACGCCAGTATACCGTTTTTGACAGGCGGATGCAATTGGGGAAATACGGGAGAGAAAATCGGCAGCTAGTGACCCACCAAGTGGACGGGAGAGAAAAAGAATGCGCCACAGTGGCAATTTGCTGTGGGCATTTGCTTAAAAATCGAATAAAATAGAAAACATGAAAAATAAAATATTCCGAAAACTTCACAGCGAGGACGGCGTGATCCTGCCGATCGTGCTGCTAGCGATTGCGGTGATCGCGGCGACGGTCTGCTTTGTGGTGATTCCGGGGTATCAGGAGCACCTTCGCAATGCGAAGATCCAGGCGGATACGCAGAGCGTGGCGACGGCAAAGGACGTTGCATCGGTTACGTACATGCAGGACGGCGGTGGGAGCCTTGTTACTTATTATTATGACGAGCGGTCGCATAAATGCCTGCCGCGGTCGAAGATCGGGGACATTGAGCCTTACGGACGCTGTTCGGAAGAGGACAATAAGAACAGCGTGACCGGTGCGAAAGGGGTGCCGAATTTCGGTGGGGATCAGGGAGCCCAGCTTCTCGCGATTACGATCGCGGACGGTGACATCATCAATGTCCGCTGGACCGGAAAGAAATACTCCGTACTCGATTATGATCTGATGACGATCCGGGAACGGAACGCGCTGGACTCCGAGGCTCTGGATGAGATTGAGAGGGACCGCGAGAAAATCCGGGCGCAGGAAGAAGCAAAGAGTGAAGACGAGGAATGACAGCACCGGTTTTGCCTCAGTGGGGTATGAATATGACGTTTGGGGAATTGTGTGATTTTCCGCTTCTGGCGGGATATGTGCTGATCCTTGCCGTCGTGCTGGGAGCCGTGTTCGGGAGCTTTCTGAACTGCATGGCGTGGCGGATGGTGCATCATGAAAGCGTTTGGAAGGGGCGGAGCCACTGTGCGACCTGCGGGCATCCGCTGAAGGCGGCGGACCTGGTGCCGGTGTTCAGCTACCTGTTCCTGAGGGGAAAATGCCGCTACTGCGGCGAGAAGATTTCGCCGCGCTACATGATTGCGGAGCTCGTGAGCGCAGGTCTGTGGACGGCATGCGTTCTCCGCTTCGGCCTTGGCTGGGAGACGGTGCGCGCAGTGGCCCTCATCTGCGTACTGTTCACCTTGTCTCTGGTGGATCTGGAATCCTGGCGGATTCCGAACAGTCTGATCGCGGCGGCACTGGTCGTTTACGCAGTGACATTTCCATTCATCGAGCTGGGTCTGCCGGGACGCCTTTCTGCGGTCCCCGGCGCGGGTGCAGCTGTTGAAACTGCAGGGAATACGGCGGCTGGGATACAGATGGCGGCTGTCGGTGCGGGTACCGCAGGGAGCGGGGCAGCAGGCCTTGCAGGAACGGCGGGAAGAGCGCTGCTGCACAGCCTGGGCGGCGGGCTTCTGATCGGCGGCGGCCTCCTCGTCCTGTCAGTCATTTTCGACCGTGTCACCGGCAGGGAAGGCCTCGGCGGCGGAGACATCAAGCTGTTTTTCGCGGCAGGAATTTATCTGGGAGCAGCGGGCGGACTTCTCTGCGTGATTGTGTCGTGTTTCGTCGGACTGATTTTCGCCGGATTTCGTAAAAATCAGAAGATCCCGTTCGGTCCCGCCATCTCCATCGGAATCGTCCTTACCATGTTTTTCGGAGATCCGATAATCCGCTGGTATCTGGGACTTTTATGAAAAAGAAGTATGGTATAATTATTTAGTTAGTATGCTTAAAATATGCCGGTTTTCAGAAAACACAGCTGCATGGCCGTTTCAGGAAGGATCCGCGGGTACCGCATGGATCCGGGGAATCGCCGTGTGCGGAATCGCTGTGCTGCAGGAAAAATGACGGGCATTTCGTGAAGGAATCTGTTTTATGGGCAAAAAGTACCTGGGAATTGATGTAGAGGACCGCTTCCTGAAGATCGTGGTGATGAAGGACAGGAAAGTGACCGCCACCTATCTGGAGGTCATGCCGGACAACATGGTCATTGGCGGGCGGATCGCGGCATTTCATGCCCTTGCGGACTATCTGCGCGAGGTTGTCCGGAAGAACAAGATCCGCGTGAAGGATGCGGCGGTGGTTCTGCCGTCGGAGACCTATTATATCCGCCGGGTACATCTGCCGAAGATGACGGCGGCCCAGCTGCAGATCAATCTTCCGTATGAATTTCATGATTACCTTCAGGAGGACACCGATCAGTATGTCTTTGATTATTCGGTGCTGTCGGTGGACGAGAAGGAGATGGAGCTCCTGATCGCGGCGCTGTCGAAGCAGCAGGTGGAAGAATACAAGGAGATGTGCAAGCGCGCCGGACTGCGCCTGTGCAAGCTGGTGCCGGATGTCCTGACCATTCAGGAAATCGTACTCCCGCCGGAGGATCCCACGGCGCGGAAAAAACGCCTTGCCGAGGAAGAGAAGAGCCGGAGCGACGGGAAGAAGGAAGAGAGCCGGAACGCCGCCCGGGAGAAAAAGCAGCGCGCGAGGGACCGGAAAAAGAACGGCCTCTCTGTGGAAGAACTCGCACAGCGGGCAGCGGCGGAGGCAAAGGCCAAGGGACTTCAGACCGGAAATGATACGGAAGCCGTCGGCATGGGAACGAATGCGGAGAGCCTGAATGCAGGTACCGCGGGACAGATCCTGGGTGTCGGAACCTTTCCGGGAGGGGCTGCTTCGGGGAATGGCCCTGTCGGCGGAACCTTCCAGGGCGGTCCCGGAGCCGCGGCGGGGAATGCCGCGGGGACAAACAGCGGACCGGCAGCAGGTACTGCGGGAAGTGCTTCTGCTGCGGCCGGAGTCAATGCGGGGGCTGAACAACCGGAAGAGAAAAGGAAGGACTACGCCGTCCTCAGCATGGAATACAGCCGCGTGCGGCTTCACTTTTTCTCAAATGGCGCCTATGAAATCACGCGAAACCTCGGAACCACCGAGAAACAGATCTGTGAGCTGATTGCGCAGGATGAAGGCGTGGATGTTCACATCGCACAGCTGATGTGCGACCGCAATCAGGACGGCGTTCTGGAGAAGGAAGATATCGCCGATCTGATTCAGGCGCTGGCAACGGAAGTCATGCGAGTCATGAACTTCTATAATTACAACAATCCGCGCAACACGATCGACACGATTTACTACTATGGCCGTGAGGCGAATCCGCTCCTTCTGGACAGGATCCAGTCGGTCACGGAGCTTCCGGTCCGTCCGCTGACGGAACTGATTCCGGACGCTGACGAAGGGCAGCATGAGGACCTTTTGATGATGCTGCAGGGGTATGGGGCAATATTGGAGTGATCAGCTGATGCTGATTCCTCCTGTTTCGAGCAAGTCCTGAAAAACGGACTTGCTCCCGCATCGGAAAATTCGCCTTCGCGAAATTTTCCTCGCGTATACTCGAACATGCCTGATGGCATGTTCTCCTGTTAGGAATAATCTATGGATAAGAAGACGCAAACGAAAACGGGAAAAGCCGGAGCGGCAGCCAAGGTTCCGGTCAAGACCTCCATCAACCTCTTCATTGAGGAGAAGCACGCCGGGAAGAACGCGGCGGAGCTCGCTATTTTCGCGGTATTCATGGTGGGCGTAGCACTGTTCAGCAAATTCTGCGTGCAGGCGAAGCTCGATGAGATCAGTATGCTGGAGAGCAATTACCACCAGATGGAGCAGCAGGTGGAGCAGGCGAAGGAGGCCACGGCCTCCTATGAGGATGTCCGCGTGGAATATTCCCACTACGGCAACGGATATCTCAACGCGGATGAAGCTTCTCTTCAGGACCGCATGGACATGCTGGATCTGATTGAGGACAAGCTTCTGAAGGCGGGAGCACTCCAGAATATCAGCCTGTCCGGAAATGTGGCGACGCTGACCATCAATTCGGCGCGGCTTGCCAGCGTCTCGGATGTGGTGCAGGATCTGGAAGAGAGCGACATTGTTCTGTATGTATCGGTTTCCAACGCGGCGACGAAGGATCAGAACGTGAATGCGGAGTCACAGTCCGGACAGCCGGAGAACGTCATTACCACGATGACGATTTATTTTACCTCCCCGCAGGGAGAGGACACCACGCAGGAGGAAGAGGACAGCGGCTCCGCCAATCCGCTTGCGGAGGCAATGGACAATGTTGCGCAGGGAACCGCATCGGATCTTGCGCAGACCGATGTTGAGGGAGGTGCGGAATGAGAAACCTGAAAAAATCCGAAGAGATCATTCTGCTCATCCTCACCGCGGCGCTGATCGGACTGTTCTATTACCAGTTCGTCTATAAGGGCGTGATTCAGGCGAGAACGGATTACGATACGAGCATCCTGGAGACGGAGCTGACCGCGTATCAGGCGCGACTCGCTTCCATGCAGAACATGGAGAAGGAAATCGAGTCCGGCAAAAACGCGGCTGACGGCATTGTTGCAACCTACAACAATCAGAAACAGGAAATCATCGCGCTCAACAATATTTTTGCCGATGCGGATACCTTCGATCTGAGCTTCGAGACACCGCAGGCGGTGGACGGAGACAACACGGTCCGCCGGAATATTTCGGCGAATTTTACCGCAGGGAGCTACGCCAAGGCAAAGGAAATGCTGACTGCGCTGTACCACTGTGAATACCGGTGCCTCATCCGCGACATCAGCATTTCGCCGACAGGAAGCAGCGGAAACGGTCAGGATGCCAACCTGAATAACGGGCCGGTGCAGGTCAGCCTGACGGTCACCTTCTATGAGACCCTGTACAATGCTCCTTCCACAGACGGCATTGATTTTCAGGATGCGGACAACGGGAACTGATCAAAATCAACACGATCTTGCAGGAAAAACGGACAAAGAGCGGTAGCTATGAAGATCAGAAAGCAGTACAGACAGAAGATCCAATCGGAAAGCGGAGCATCCCTTGCGGCGGCTCTGCTCTTCTTCATTGTGTGCGCTGTAGTCGGTTCCATCATCATCGCGGCGGCCATGAGCTCGGCAGGCCGGATGAGCGGCATCACCTCCGCAGACAATCAGCGCTACGCTCTGGAATCGGCGAGAAGTCTGATTGAAGATGCGATGATGTCGGACCCGGAGGATGAGACGACGTGGTATGTGAACGAAAATGATATTCTGAGCGGCACAGGAACCGATGTTTATCAAAAAGGTTTTACCCCCAAAAATGGCGATGGGAAGAACAACCTGGAAGATTTTCAGGAAGTGAAGCTGTCGATGGCGGAAGAGCTTTATAAGATCTATTGGGACAAAGGAGAAATTCAGCAGTCATGGCCGGAAAAAGACGATCAGGTCGGAATACAGAGCGCCGTGGCGGGATCCGATAATTCCATCAGTCAAAACGGCAGGACAGACACGGAGACGACCTCTTCGTGGGTGCCTTCCGGATCCGAAGCGGGCATCACAGAGAGTCATTATCCGAAAAGGCAGGCAACCCTGACCTTGGAGAATACCAGCGGTCAGCAGATCGGAAAATGTCCCGCAGTAGCTGCGGAATTTACCATGCGCCCGGACTTCTCCATTCTGGTTGAACTCTCAGCGAAGGTTTCCTCGCAAACCGAAAAGGCGGGATGGCAGTCTGCCTATACGGCAACAGACAGCTTTGTTCTGTACCCGTCGCTTTCCATGGATTATGAGTCCGTAAAGCCGGAAGCAGGCAGTGACGAGAGCAGCACGGCGAACAACAGACGAATGATCCGCTGTGAGATTCAGTGGCTTGATGAGGGAGAGGAGCAGGAGCTTTCCGAATGAAAATGAACCTGAAGAAGAAAATTCACTCCGAGCGAGGGGAATCCATCGGAGAAGCGCTCGCGGCGATGCTGATTGTGGCACTGGCTGCCCTGATGCTGGCCGCCATGACATCTGCGGCAACCCGGATCGTAACCAGGTCGGAAGAGGCCTATGCGTCCTATCTGGATCAGAGAAATTTTATCGAGTCGAATAAAAGTGATATAGAAAAAAATGCGTCCGGCGACACGAACAGCTACACGAGTGATAAGCAGGACGGACATGTGAAACTCTGGGGCAGTTCCGAGGACAGTATGGCGGCAGGAAGCAGACTGGATGTCACGATGACGATCATCAGGAACAAAAGCGGTGAAATTGAGACGGTAAAATATTGTAAGAAAAAATAATTACACGGATTACAGAGATACGAACAAAAACGTGAGTTAATCACTCATGCGTATGAAAAGGTATTTTGCCGATTTTATAACGAAAACGGCGGCGCAGAAGAAATTTCGGGAGCAGGATTGTATGAACAAGAGGCTGATCCGGGAAATGCGGAGAAAACTTCATAATACAAACGGTTTCACCCTGTCGGAGACCCTGATGACGGTGGTCCTGATCGGGCTCGTGACGATGGCAATGGCGGGGGGAATTGTTGCTGCGAGAAACGTTTACCAGAGAATCAGCCTCCGGGCGGATGCGCAGACGCTTCTGGCAACGACCGTCAGTGCAGTGACGGAAGATTTATCCTCGGTGACCTCCTGCGATGCGCTGCAGACCTCAGGAAGCAGCCAACAGGAAGTAACTCTGATTCAAAGTGGAACCCCGACTGGATCGAATGCCTTTTTCTACGCGGGGGACCGCGGATACGAGATGCAGTATCAGAACGGAACCTATCCAGGTTCAGGTAAGGATGAAGCTTCTGATAACGCACAAAAGGGAATTCAGGTTGTCCCGAAAGATAACGAAGGAGGGAAGACGCCTCTTTTGCCGGACAAAGTACAGACGCGGGGTCTGTATGCCTATATTGAGTCACTTTCTGTGACAAAGCCGCAGTCGAATGGGGACGGCGGCTATTTTACGTTAATCATCCAGATAAAAAACAGCAAAAAATCGGATCAGATTGTTGAGAAAGCAACGGTCTGTGTGCACAACAAATTGAAATAAGTTACAAACTTCGGCTCGATTGGGGAGAGAAGAGCCGGATTACAACATCACGGAGCGTCAGATGAGAAGATATCACAAGAACGACAAGGGATTTACGATGGCGGAGATGCTGATCACGGTGGCAATCATTGTGATCCTGTGCGGGTTTGGCTTTGTGGCGGTGATCGCACATCAGCGAAATTTGAAACGCATGGAAATGGATGAGACCGCGCAGGAAATCTTCATTGCGGCGCAGAATCATCTGACGGCGGCCGAGGCAAACGGGCAGTGGGATGCCTTCCTGAAGAAAACAAGCGGGACGACTTCGGGAGCCGCACGAGGCGTGGAACTGGCGAACGGACCGACCGGATATGATAAAACTTCTGACAAGGACGCGGCCAGCCGCAAGTTCTATTCCTTCACGACAGAAAGTGATGAAGCCGTGCAGAAGGGAGCTGTTTCACTGATCCTTCCGGAAGGCTCCATTGATGAAACCCTTCGCGGACATCATTTCTATGTCGAATATGACGCCATGAGCGGAACCGTGTACGGCGTTTTCTATACGGATGCAGATCATGACATTACAGCGGAGGACGCACAGGAGGTCAGCCGCACGGATCCGGACGCGAGAAGAGATTACAAAGATGCGAATGGCAAGCGCACGATCATCGGCTATTATGGCGGCGCATTGGGCGAACTGAAGAATTCAGGAGACCTCTATGCTCCCGCGGTTGCCGTGCGCAATGCAGAATCCCTGGTTCTGTATGTCGTGGATAAGAATTATTATCGCCATGTCTCAGCACAGAATGGCGCCAAGACCTTTCAGACCCAGCTGAAACTCACTTTCGAGGGTGAGACCAGCAAGGCAACAATGGAAAAAACGGTGGATCCGGACACGCTGGGAGACGGGGATCCATTCAGCAAATCCGTTCTGGCATGTAAAAGTGCCAAACAGTTTTCAATTGTAGTTCCGGGAAATTCTGCGGAAGAGGGCGGCACACAGAGAACCGAATCGGTGAACGCAGAATATTATGCCATCGTTCTGGACAGCATTGTCCGGGAGGATGGTCATTTTGCAGACCTCTTTTCAGGGGCGACTTCCGGAGAAAATGGTGGGAATACGCAGTTTATTCCGGGCGAGGACATCAAGATCACGGTTACGCTTCACAGTGACAACGGCGGGGAGGATGTTTCCCAGACGGTTCGCGTCAACAGCCTGTTCAACTCGGTGAAAACGGAGAAAAACTTCCTTGGACTCGGAGCTTCCAAGACAATTGTGACAGTCTCCAATCCGAGGCATCTGGAAAATCTGTCCACGGAAGTTTCTGGCGTTGATTTTACACAGATCAAGAGCGGAGCAACGATTGATACGGTATCGGTGGTCCGCAATCTCTTCTGGGATGAGGATGCCGCTGCAGAGAAGGCAGCAAAGGAGCAGAACGAGAAGGAAACGGTGACAGCTTTCCTCCCTGCCATTGCCTCGGCAACCGGAATGGAGAGCCCGTTTGGCTACTGCGCAGAAGGAAAAAGCGCAGAGAACACGAAGGAGAAAGAGAATATCCGGATTTATCCGTATGCGGCCGGAACAAGTGCGGGAAATGCCAGCGAAGGCTCGGAGAATCATTCGGGCAGCACGAATGTTACCGGCATGGAGGACGGCAGTTCTGGAAATGCTGTGGCAGAAATCTCCAAGGGAGCCTGCTACGGCATTACCAATACGGAAATTCAGAACCTTGAAGGAAATAACCATATACTGGCAGCATTCCGCTTCGAGGGAGAGCAGAAGGCGGCATTGATCAATGAAGCTGCAGATGGATTGCAGATTTCAGACCTTGTGATTGCAGATGCAACTGCGGCAGTGACCGGCAGGGCCGCTTCCGGAAGCGAAACGGATTCCGGGAAAACACCGACCGCAGCGATCCTGATCGCGGATGCGAAGAGCGGCAGCATTGACCACATCGCAGTCCGCTGGTATGAGGGATCGGCAGCAGACGGAACCGCAAATCCGCAGGTGGATCTTTCACAGGATAAAGATCATGAGATAGCCGATGGACTGCAGGGATGCCGGATTTTCTCTTCTGAGGGCATTGCGTCTGCCCTGATCGGATCCATTGATGCCGGAGCAGAGAGCGCCAGCGGGACATTTACGATTCAGCATACGACAGTTGCGACCGTCGCTCCTTCCACATCCGGTAAGAAGACGGCTTCTCTTGGCGTGGAGGGCGAAACAGCGGCGATTCTGATCGGACAGGTGAAAAGCGGCGCGGTTTCCATTGATAACAGCAGTGAAACGAACGAAACGAAGAGAAGTACCGTTGCCGTGGAAGGCACGCTGTCGGTAGATGCAGACTGCGGAACGAAGGAAAAGCAGACGGCAGGCGGTCTGATCGGCTCTGTGGATGCAGGAAAGGTCGAGCTGCAGCAGTTCGTATTCTCTGCGGATTCCATGGAGATCAGCGGGGGAGCAGCGGCAGGCGGCGTGATTGGCCAGATTCAATCCGGAACAAAACAGGCTGTTTCTCTGAAGGAGCTGAATCTTGCGGCAAGGAGCATGAAAGCCACCGCTTCGGAGCAATATGCAGGCGGTTTGATCGGAGCAGATTCCGGCAAAAACGGCACGGCAGTGGAAAATGTCAATCTTTCACTGAATACGCTGGAAGTGAATGGAAAACTCGCCGCAGGCGGTGCGGTTGGGCAGGTTTCTGCAGGCTCTCTGTCTCTGAAAGAAACGAACATCCTGACATCCAAGGCCACAGGCGATTCCGGTGAAATCGGTCAGGAAGAGACAGAAGAAGAGGATCAGTATGGCATTCGCGTGACGGCAGATAACGGAACGGCGGGTGGTCTGATTGGCTCTGCGACCAACCAGGTAACAGAACTGACGATTCAGGAAACGGCAGTTTCCGGGGCTGGTACGGCGGATCAGATTGAAGCCGGGAGCTCGGCGGGCGGATTGATCGGAGATACCAAGGCTTCAACGACAACGATCCGCAGCAGTATGGCATCCCTCTATATCAGATCAGAAGGCAATGGCGGTAATTCCGGCGGTTTCAGCAGTACAGATGGAGCCGGCGGACTGATTGGCAGTGCCTCCGGAAATGTCACCGTTACGGACAGCTATTCCGGCGGCAGAACAACGAATGCAGACAATCCGGAGAAGAAGGCAGGCGACGCTCCTGCCATGCAGGCCAGATATGTTGACCGTGCAGAAGGTCAGGGAAGATATAACGTTCAACTTGAGAGCGGAAGCGGAGCAGCAGGTGGACTGATCGGCAGATACACCGGAGGAAGTCTGAAACTGACCAATTCCTATTCCACCAGCTCGGTTGCGGTAAACAAGGCTTCCGGAGCAAAAGCCGGCGGTCTGATTGGTGAGGCCGACAATCTGACGGCAAATCAGACGTATTGCACCGGACGTGTTTATGCGGTGTCCGGAACAGGGACTTCTTCTGCAACGAAAGAGGAGAGTACCCCGGATTATGGAACCTATGCAGGAAAACTCGGCGGAATTTCCGGACAGAACAACTACTATCTGAAGGGAATGAAGGGCGCTCCTGCCGGTTCGGTTGGCACCCTGAATGGGAACAGCCAGAATCCGACGATCGGGGAGCAGATCCTGACCGGCGCAGATTATTACGATAATAACTGCCCGCTGAAACAGGGAGTGAATCCTGCACAGAAGAGCTATTACTTCGACGGCACGATTACTGAGAAATACGCATTTAAAACATTTACTACCGCTTATGCGAAGCCGCTCTATGATCCGAATACCGGGAAAAAGATAGAGGAGGCAGATGCGGAAAACAGCAAATATGCGCAGATTGGCGATTGGGAAATTCCGGCGGAAGAATCCACAGAAGGCACCTATGGCTTGATTTACTATGAGAAAATTTATGATCCGACGACTCAACAAAGTGAACCAACGCTATACTTTCACGGATATATGTTTAAAAGTGGTACAGACGCAGCAAACGCAACGTATCAGGAAATCCATCAAACTATGCTTTCGGAAAAGCATACATATACATCAGAAGGATTTGTAAAAGATAAGAATACATATGTTTCGGAAAGCGGATATCTTCTGTTGATAAAAGGAAAAGCAGATGAGAATTTGAAACTCTGGTTTGGAGACCGGACGAAATCCATTGATGAGGCCAGGAATTGTGGCGATACGGTGTCATCTTTTCCGATATATGACCTAGGAGAAAATAGCAAATTTGCGGGATATACGGCTTACAATTTGACACTTTCTGTCTCCAAGATTCAGAATTTTTGTTGGTGGTTTTGGCCAGAAAAGAATAGAGCAAATCAATTTGGCGCGCTCATGGTGCTTCGGCAGAACAATAAATCTGTAGCTGCGTTTACATATGCGCCTTTTTTTGCAGATGCTTTAAAACCTGTTGAAGAAGGAAGAGTGCAAACGGTTTCAAAAGCGAAAGATAATTCCGCAGATCAACCACAAGCTATTATTCGCAGTGCAGATCAATTACTATATTTCATGGATTTTGAAAACAATGCGACGGGTGGATGGAATTCACAAGATGGATATTTAAAACGTGAAAAAGGATTATCGCAGTATATAATTGAGCAACAGTTGGATATTACGTTTGATTCAAGTAAAAATAGTTTTACATACAATGGACAGAGTAACCCTGAATCGACGTCATTTAATTATATTGGAAGCAGTGGAGTTTTTCGTAGTACTCTTCGTCCAGGAGACTTAGACAACGATTTCTATGTGTTGGATGGTTTGAGACATCCGTTAATTGATAACATAGCGGGGAAAACTTGTAATCTTCAGAT
Organism: bacterium; assembly: GCA_963655255.1. GTDB lineage: Bacteria > Bacillota > Clostridia > Lachnospirales > Lachnospiraceae > CAG-791. The sequence goes on along the minus strand of CAVKEB010000004.1, from coordinate 72,998 downwards.
TACAAATATAAAGGCACCGTACTTCATTCAGAGTATTTCGGGAAAAGATGCGAAGGTTCAAACGATAACAATTACCGATGCATGCTTTGCTAAGGGACAGAATTACGACCAGAGAACATCGGCGGGGTTTGTTGAATCCTTGTCAGATGGTCAAATAGAAGACTGTCATATTAGAAATGCATCCATTTATGGCAATGGCTTTGTTAATACATCGACCAACGCGGCGAAGATTACAAACTGTACGATTGTAAACGCAACCATCTGGAATAATGGCTTTATTCAGTCAAATGGAGGATCCATAGAAAACTGCGGCATATATGCAGATCCGTCACTGTATTCTAACAACCAAGTCTCTAATTACAGACCATTTGAATCCTCTGACGGGACATATGATTATGTCTCAATTGGAATTGCACCGGGGGGAACGAGGAGTTCGGAGAGTGTCGCCGGGTTTGTACAGGAACAAAGTGGATGGGGACAGAAAATCAATAACTGTTATGTGGCTGGAACCGTCTATGGAGACAATGATGTATCAGGATTTGTCGGGAATGCACAGTTCAATCTGACCGTCGAGAACTGTTATGCGAATGTGGTGATTGATGCCGACGGGGATGTTGGAGGATTTGCGTCAGAAACGAATAATGACGATACCGTCCTTCGGAACTGTCATGCACTTGGCGTGATAAAAAATGCAAAAAAGGCCAGCGGATTTGTCCGGAAGATCAATAACGGTGCGGTCACTGGCTGTTATGAAGCGTTTTGGAATGTAAAGGCAGAGAAGTGGTATCCGTTCTATGAAACCAAAAGCAGCGGAAAAACAAGCCAGAATAATTTCTACCTTACCGATTATGCGGTTTCTGTGACAGAGGGAGAACTTGTTGATTATTCCAATCAGGCGAAGGGGCTGACCTATCAGGAACTTTGCAATCTGAAGATAGACGGATTAAAGGAACAGGCAGACAGTACGGCAGGATATTACCGATACATGGAGCGGGATTCCGATCATGTGTCCTATCCGTACCCGATGCCGGAGGGACAGACTGCGTATGGAGACTGGTCTCATGAGGATCCGGGCTGCTATTCGCTGCTTTATTATGAGAAGGTAAATGAAACGTATTACTTCCATGGATATACTACTTCGGATGGGCTGGAGTATCAGGAGGTGAAGTCGTCTGGAGCAGGCACGGAGAATGGACTGCTGGCGCAGAAAGATACGGAAGCGAAGGAAGACGGGTATGTTCTGATTTCCGGAACCAATAGTGCGTGGAGTACATTTGGACGTGCGGATAACAGCGGGGCAGTTTCATCTCCGGTCAATCATGCGGATACAAATATTTTCACGGCAGTTTCAGCGGATTCTGGTCTTCAGAGTGCTTTAAAGGCTTTAACAGGTCTGAAGAAAAAGGATACGGACAAGGTATATGTTTTCCAACTGGATCAATATCTTGGTTACGAGGACGCGGCGAATCAATTTGCTTCCTGGCAGACGCTGACACAGGAGAGTGGCGGCGTAGGAATTGCCGTTTATTCGACCAGAGGAATGACTCCGATGGCGAAGTTCTCCTTTCAGCCGTTCTTTGCGGATACGGTGAAAACACCAGAAGTCACTTCCGGCGGAACATCAGGAGACAAGAAGATAGCTTTTGTCGCAACCAAGGATGGAAGTCCGGAGCATGATTATAGGGTTCGCACGTTGCGGCAGCTGAAGGCTCTGTCGGATTGGGATGGACAGCGTCTGACTGGTGTGGCAGATGGCGGCACTTTAAAGAGTCAATTTGATGAGGACGATACGAAGCGGTATAGCTATCTGAGTACAGCGAACGAGAATTATAATACTCATTTGAAAATTTGTCAGGACCTGGACATCAACGCAAAGGATACAGAGGTTAATTTTGACCGCCTGGACGGAACCTATGTGGGAAGAACATACAATGGTCAGGCCGTAAGTTTGCAGAATATTGCTTATGATTTTGCAGATGTTGTGGCTCCGGGCGGTGCAATTGATTCTCTGGTGATTGATCAGGCGAATCTGCAGGGAAAGGCATCCACTCAGGCACAGAACGGAGAGATTGCACATGGCGGACAGAGAGAATTCGTAGAATATAATTACGGAACAATCTCCAATATTACAGTGCAGAATTCGGAATTAGGAAGCGCCGGGCTGGTGTATCAGAATGGAGATGTTCCGGAGAATGTACTGAAAGAAATCATTGACAGCCCCAAACAGGGAAGCCCCAGAAAGGACATGGAGCCTTATTTCCAGGATAAAGGGAGAGCATGCCAGTACACAACACAGATCACGTATGAAAGAAGCAGTGATATTCATGTTGGTACAATTACGAATTGCAATGTAATAAATTCTCAAGTAAATGGCACGGGCTTTATATGGAATAACAAAGGCGGAAATATTAAGAACTCAAAGGTAGAAGGCTGCGAATTGGGTTCTGGTGCTGGTTTTGTGAAAACAAATCAGGCAATCTTCGTGCAGGCACCTAAATGGAAGAAAACATACGAGTATTGGTATAACCGTTGGAATTGGACAGACCAGACGGAAGCTGTTTCGGAAGATCGGATTACTAAATATGGCTGGCCTGTTGAAGAGAGCAGCAGCGAAAAGATCTCTGTAGCCGTTGATGCGGTTATCGAAAACTGTCAGGTAGTTGATTGCAAGGTCAAGGGGAATGGATTTGCTGGTGAAAATACAGTAAATACCGATGGATCTGTTGGAACTTCTTCCAATAATAGTTCCGGTGCAAAGGCGACGATTTCCAACTGCCAGGTATATGGAACCAGTGATTATACTGATATGCAGATTGGCAGCGCTTCCGGAACATCTGGTGTGAAGGAAGCAGCTGGCTTTGTTGGAAGCAATGGAAAAGGAGCGGAGGTTGCGAACTGCAGCGTTACAGGTCAGGTAAGCGCACAGAAGAGTGCGGCCGGATTTGTGCTGACAAATGACGGTGCGATTACGGGAAGCTATGCGAATACGAAGATTACCTGCAAAGGACAGCAGGGAGCAATGATTTCCGGATTTGTGCTGACGAATACCGGAACCATTGAGCGGTCGCACAGTCTGGGAGAAGAGACTTACCAGCAATCCGGTACGGGGAATAATGGGGCTGCGGGCTTTGTTGTAAACAATCAGACAGCGGACGGATCCGGCAGTGATGCTGTCATTCGGAATTGTTATGCGGCGATTTGGCAGCTGACGAATCTGCAGGGAATCAGTTATGTGCCGTTCGGCAGCAAGGGAAGCGGCGCTGATGCGGGGACTTATCAGAATTGTTATGCAATGAAAATGTCTTCGGAGAATGGTTATTCAGGAACGTACTCTGCAAGTACGGCACCGACGGGAGTCACATACGTTTCTGGTGATGCTCTAAAGGAACAATGTGGTTTCGACTTGGGTGACGCTGCGGCAGACGGCAAGACAGTTGCTTATCAGGCGGAGCTGAAGAGTGAGAGGTATCCGTTCCCTTGCGGTTCCGGCATCACGAATTACGGCGACTGGAAGCTGACCGACGGAGTTTCGGAAGAAGCGCATACGATTACGTTGAATGCCGGTAATAAGGCCGTCTTCACGGAAGATCTTGTCCGCGCACTTTCCATGGATACTGCGGTGCAGGCTGCTTCCGTAAATGATGCATCAACCGATGGAACGAGCAGCCAGGGAGGTGTTTTACAGGACACGATTCCGGAAGAGGAACGCCGCGAGGTTCAGGTTGAGCTTGGTGAGGAAGAGACGGAACTGGATCTTACGGCCTTCACACCGGTCCGCAAGGGCTGGAAGCTTCTGGGGTGGCTGATTACTTCGCCGTCGAATCTGTCCGCTTCGGAGAAGAAGACGACCGTTTCTGACATCGTGACGAAGATCAACAAGATTTCGGACGGTGACGTGGATGGAAACGCAGATGCGGCGAATACGGACGATGTGACCGGGACGGGCGATTCCGAGAATGCATCGGAGGGTTCCGGCCAGAGCCGGACGAAGACTTCCGGTTCTTCGAAGGCGGTCTATGAGCTGGAGACCGGAACGAAGTCCTACCATTACGCGCCCGATGCCGTGATTACGGTGACGGAAGACATGACGCTGGCGGCGGTCTGGGTGCCGGACGAGGATACGATCGCGAAGGTGAAGGACGGCACACTCCGGATGGATGAGAACGGGAACATTCTGGATGAAGATGCGGACGCGGATTCTGCGGATACGGCAGGAACCGGCAGTTCCGATCAGGACGATACGGCGCTGACGGAGGACACGGCACAGACCGCCGGAACCGCGCAGACCGGCGATGCGGCGGGGACGGAAGATTCTGCCACGGACGGGACGACGGAAACTGACCAGGCGGATCAGGGAAATTCGGATTCGTCAGATGCAGGAGAGACGCAGGACAGTGCCGGAACGGAGCAGACTGCGGATAACGCAGGAACGGATGCGGCGGAGAGCGGAGAGACCGGGCAGAGTGATGCTTCCGGGAATGCCGGTTCTTCGGAAGCCTCCACGGAAGCAGCCACGTATTCCACGGAGGATGCAGAGCCGGTGAAGGACCAGGAAATTTGACCCGCGTGCGGGAACTTGTTATACTTTGACTAATTCCGAATCGGATTCGGAATTAGCCAAAGTAGCGGGAGGATGAAGCAGTGAAATACATCAGGCGCAGTCTGGAAGATGTCATAAAGACCTCGGCGCAGTCGTTTAAGGCTGTTCTGATCACGGGAGCCCGTCAGACGGGAAAATCCACGCTGCTGCAAGAGCTTTTTCCGGAGCGGAAGACGATTACGTTTGATGACCAGTTTCTGGAGGATCAGGCGAGAGAAAACCCGGATATGTTTCTGACATTGAATGCGCCGCCGGTTACGATGGATGAGGTGCAGCTGGTGCCGGAACTTTTCCGATATATCAAGATGTACTGCGACCGGAGTGAGGAAAAGGGGCAGTTCCTTCTGTCCGGATCACAGCCGTTCCGACTGATGGAACTGGCTTCGGACTCTCTTGCGGGAAGGGCCGCGGTCATTGAGCTGGCACCGCTTTCTCTTCGCGAGATGATGGGTGATCCGTGCACCTTGCCATTTGTACCGACGCTGGATTATGTAACCGAGCGCCAGAAAACCGCGAAGACTCCGGCGAATATCTGGGAGATCATTCACCGCGGCGGCTATCCGCAGCTGCAGAACCCGGAGATGGACTGGCAGCTTTATTTTGCCAGTTATGTGAAAACTTATCTGGAACGAGATGTGCGTGAGCTCTCAGCAGTGCAGGATCTGGATACCTTCCGGCGGTTCATGATCGCCTGTGCGGCAAGAACCGGAGAGATGCTGAATTACAGCAATATTGCCGAGGAGATCGGCAAGGATGCGGATACGGTGAAGAAGTGGATTTCCATTTTGGAGGCGTCCGGAATTATTTATATTCTGGAGCCATATACGGCATCGGTTCTGAAGCGGGCAATCCGCACGCCGAAGCTGTATTTTCGCGACACCGGTCTTGCGGCATATCTGACGAGATGGCTGACACCGGAAACTCTGGCGAACGGGGCGATGAGCGGGGCATTCTGGGAGACCTTTGTGATTTCTGAAATTTTGAAATCGTATTCGAACCGGGGACTGGATTACCGGTATTTTGTCTCTTACTACCGCGGCAAGGACCGGAAGGCCGGACAGGAAGCCGAGATTGATTTTATCATTGAGGAGAACGGGATCCTGCATCCGATTGAGATCAAGAAGAACAGTCACGTGAAGGCGGAGATGACCTCAGCGTTTCAGGTGCTGGATGAGATTCCGGACAAGAAACGCGGAATGGGGGCCCTGATCTGCATGTGCCCGCAGCCGGGAATGGTGCGGGAGAATGTCCTGCAGCTGCCGGTCTGGTATATTTGAATTCGGACAGTTTATGAAAGAAGGCGGATGAGATGGCAGAGAAATTTTCCGGCGGGGAGCCGCGTGATTTAAATCCGGAGGAGATCATCAGCCGGGTAGCGGCAATCTGCAGAAAATATGGAGTACAGCATCTGTATCTCTTCGGTTCTTATGCGGAAGGGAAGGAGAGACCAGACAGCGATCTGGACTTTGTCGTGAAAGGCGGCATTTCTTATGAAGAAATGCAGGAAGAAATTGATGCAATTCCCACGCTGAAAAAAATAGATTTGTTCCGGTATGATCATATTCGCAATGCGGCATTGAAGGAGGATATGGACCTCTATGGAAAAGAAGTATATTAATCGCTTTCGCAGTTTTCAGAGCAGTCTTGCCTCGCTGGCGCAGGAAGCCGTGGACAGAATTGTGGACTGGTATCTACCGAAGCTGGAGGAATTTGAGAAAACCGCGGCGGATTATATCGCGAAGATGGATCACGAATCGTGCGGCCCTGCGGAGAATGCCATCTGACGACGTGTATGAGAAAGAAGAGAATTTTGCTATGGGAATGTTTGTAAATCCGGATCATACGGCATTTCAGGTTGCTTTGGATTCGGAAATTTATGTGGATAAAACCGGTCTTCTGAAGTACACAAACCGTGTACTCGGGACGCTCCAGGGATACATCTGCAACAGCCGTCCCAGACGATTCGGAAAGTCGATTACGGCCAATATGCTGACGGCTTACTATAGCAAGGGATGCAATTCCGAGGAGATGTTTTCGGATCTGGAGATCAGTAAAAGTACGGATTTTCACAAGCATCTGAATCAGCATGACGTGATTCATCTTGATATTCAGTGGTGCATGGAGCCCGCAGGTGGCGCAGAAAATGTCGTTTCCTACATTTCGGAAAAGACGATTGCAGAGCTTGCGAAATGCTATCCTGTTCTGGAGAGAGAGAAAACAAAGTCCCTGCCGGAGGCACTTTCTTTTCTGCATGCGACGACAGGAAAAAGATTTATTGTGATCATCGACGAATGGGATGTTCTGATTCGTGACGAGGCTGCCAATACGAAAGCACAGGAAGAGTATATTAGTTTTCTCCGGGGGCTGTTCAAGGGAACTGAGCCGACGAAATATCTTCAGCTGGCATATTTGACCGGAATACTGCCGATCAAGAAGGAAAAAACGCAGTCGGCACTGAATAATTTTAAGGAATATTCGATGCTGGGGGCCGGACCGCTTGCACCTTATGTGGGATTTACAGGGGAGGAAGTGAAGAATCTGTGTGGGCGGTATGGCAGGAGCTTCGAGGCAGTTCGGAACTGGTATGACGGATATCAGCTTGGAGAGGAGCATGTATATAATCCGAATGCCGTTGTGAATCTGATGCTGGAGGGGAATTTCCAGAGCTACTGGTCGGGAACGGCCTCTTATGAAGCGATTGTTCCGCTGATCAATATGGATTTTGACGGGCTGAAGGAAGCAATCATTGAAATGCTCTCGGGAGACCGTGTTCCGGTCGATGTGACTTCTTTTCAGAATGATACGACGAATTTTGCGAACAAGGATGATGTTCTTACGTACTTGATCCATCTGGGATATCTTGCCTATGATCAGAGGTCGGGAATGGCATTTGTTCCGAATGAAGAGATCCGGCAGGAGCTGATCCGGGCGACACGGAGAAAGAAATGGGATGAGCTGATAAAATTCCAAAGGGAGTCGGAACAGCTTCTCGAAGCCACTCTTGATATGGATGGAAAGGCAGTCGCTAGGCAGATAGAGATGAGTGTCTGATCGAGAAAAATCAGGAGACGAGCAGCAAATAAGTTAGTACATACAGGTACAGACAGGGAGAACAGAGTAATGAAGAGCAAACGATTGGGCGATATCCTGATTTCGGACGGACTGCTGACGCAGGAGCAGCTGTCGCAGGCGCTGGCCCAGCAGAAGCAGACCCATGAGCGTCTGGGAACGGTGCTGATTGAATATGGTTATATCACGGAGCGCGAGCTGATCGACGCACTGCGCAACCAGCTGGGCATTGATTTTATCGATCTGACGAAAACAACAATCGACCCGTCCATGTCGCGCTACATTCCGAAGGCGCTGGCCCAGGAATACGAGATTGTGCCGATTCAGGTTGTCCGCGACAATCTGTTCATTGCGATGGCGGATCCGCTGAATTTCATGGCGATTGAGCGCGCGCGGAATACGAGCCGGAAAAACATCGTTCCGATGATCGCAAGCGGCGCAGCGGTGAAGCACGCGATCAGCATTCTGTACGAAAATGTGAATGCCGCCGAGGCAATGGCGGCCATGCGCGCCGAGGCGGGCATCCGTGAGGATGCCGTGGTGGAGAGCGAGCAGGACACGGCGGAAGAGGGACCGACCATCCGTCTCGTGAATTCGATCATTGAGCGCGCGATGGTGGAGAACTGCTCGGATATTCATATCGAGCCGACCGAGGGCGACATGCAGATCCGGATGCGCATCGACGGACGCCTGCACAAGATTCTGACGATTCCGATGGACCTGAAGGACTCCGTCGTTTCGCGTATCAAGGTCATGTCGCACATGAACATCGTGGAGCGCCGCGTTCCGCAGGACGGACGGATCAACATGAAGATCAAGGGTCGCGATGTGGACATGCGTGTCAATACGCTGCCGACGATTTTCGGGGAAAAAATCGTCATCCGTATCCTTGGCAAGGATGAGAAAATGCTGACCCGCCGCGGAATCGGCATGGTTTTTGACGAAGACAACCGCAAGGTGGACCGGATTCTCGCGAATACGAGCGGCGTCATCATGATCGTGGGTCCCACCGGTTCCGGTAAAACATCGACGATGTTCACGCTGATCCGGGAGATGCTGAACGAGAGCACGAACCTCGTGACGCTGGAGGACCCCGTCGAGTACAACATTCCCGGGGCGACGCAGGTCCAGATCAATGAGAAGGTGGGCCTGACCTTTGCGAGCGGCCTTCGCGCCATCCTGCGTCAGGATCCGGATATCATCTGCGTCGGAGAAATCCGTGACGGCGAGACCGCGCAGATCGCCATGCGGGCAGCCATCACCGGACACCTGGTCATCACGACCATCCATACCGAGGACGCGGTGACGGCCATCGACCGCCTGAAGGATATGGGCGTGGAGCCATATCTGATTTCCGCGGGCCTTCGCGGCATTATTTCGCAGAGACTTCTTCGGAGAGTCTGCCCGAACTGCCGGGAGGAATATGTGCCGGATCAGAAGATTATGGAGATCAGCCCGATGAAGATGAAGCCGGGGCAGAAGTTCTATCACGGCAAGGGCTGTGATCAGTGCTTCCACACGGGCTACCGCGGACGAATCGGTGCGTTCGAGATTCTGCTGATGAACGATGAACTGCGCCGCGACATCACTTCCAACGCGGACAAGCAGACCTTCCGGGAGACGGCGGCGCGCACGAGCGGATATGTCACGATGCTGCAGAATGCGGAGAAGCTGGTGTCGGAGGGCATTACGACCGTGGAAGAAGTGGAGCGGACGATACTGGTAACGGACTAGCGCAAGTCCTGCCATCTGATGATGGCAGAACGTTGCTCGAGATAAACATGGAAGCGCAGCTTCCATGTTTACTCGGCACGTCGGAGAAACCGCCTGCGCGGATTTCTCCTCGTGCGCAACTGCCTGGCACATCGGAGAATTCGCCTGCGCGAAATTCTCCGTGTGCGTATTCGAAAGGAACATTATGCATATTGAAGAACTGGTAGCAGCGGCGGCCGGAAGAAGAGCGTCGGATATTCACCTGATTTGCGGACTTCCGCCGAAGATCCGTGTGGACGGGAAGCTGACGAATCTCTGCCCGGAGATTCTGACGGATGCGGACTGCGAGGCTCTGGCAAGAGAGCTGGCAGGCGACGCCTATGATCATATTGAACGGATCGGCGAGCTGGACTTCGCGCGGACGCTGGCGGGCGAGCGTGTCCGTGTGAATCTGTTCCGGCAGCAGGGGCATGTCAGCGGAGCGCTGCGTATCCTGAGCAACCGCATTCCGGATCTGAATACACTGGGACTTCCGGCGGCGGTTTCCGCTTTCCCCGGATATCAGCGGGGTATCATTCTGGTGACCGGCGAGACCGGCTCCGGTAAATCCACGACGCTCGCGGCAATCCTGAATCAGATCAATCATACGAGAAGCGAGCACATCATCACGCTGGAGGACCCGATTGAGTACGTGTATGAGCCGGATCAGTGCATCATCAACCAGCGCGAAATCGGGACGGACACCGAATCCTACGCGGACGGCCTGCGGGCCTCACTTCGTGAGGATCCGGACATCATTCTGATCGGTGAGATGCGCGACGCGGAGACGATTGACACGGCGATGACGGCGGCGGAGACGGGACATCTTGTTTTTGCTACCCTGCATACGAATTCGGCGGTGGAAAGTGTGGACCGTATTGTCGGAACTTTCCCCGCGGAGAAGCAGCCGCAGATCCGGATGCAGCTGTCCACGACGCTTCAGGCCGTCCTGTCCCAGCAGCTTCTCGAACGCGTAGGAGGCGGGCGCGTTGCTGCCTGCGAGTGCATGATCGTCACGAACGCGCTGCGAAACCTCATCCGCGAGGGGCGGACGCCGCAGATGGCATCCAGTATGCTGACCGGCGCGGAGATGGGCTCGATTACGATGGACAACTGCCTGATCAACATGGTTATGAGCGGGCTGATCGAGATCCGGACGGCAGTAGAGGCCGCCCATGATCAGGATTATATTCAGAAGAAGCTGAAATTCTGAGGTGGAAGACGAATGCCCTTCAGATACGGGGGATATTGTACTCTTGAGGAACGGGAGTACGTGCACCTGGGAGAAAAACTACAGAAAATCGCGGGAGCATTTCGATAAAGGATAACGATTATGGCAACATTTAAGTACAAGGCACTGACGAAAGAGGGGCTGCAGATCAGCGGCGTGGTTCAGGCGTCGGATCAGTATGCGGCGGCGGACCAGATCCGGGCAACGGCGCCGGTCATCCTCTCCCTCACGCAGGTGAAGGAGAAAAGCGATTCCTTCTGGAACATGGACATCGGCGGCAACAAGATCAATCTGAAGAACCTGTCCATTCTCTGCAGTCAGATTGCCATCACGCTTCGCGCCGGTGTGCCGATTGCAAGGTGCCTGGAGATGATCGGCGGCCAGACGGAGGACAAGGTTCTCCGGAAAATTTTCCTGCAGACGGCAGAGGATGTCGCGGGCGGCGCGGGACTTGCCAACAGCATCAAGCGCAACGGGCCGCAGCTTCCGGCAACGCTGATTGAGACACTGCGCGCGGGAGAGGAATCCGGTAACATCGAACGCTCTTTTTCCGAGATGGCGCAATATTACGAGAAGCAGTACAAGACGCAGTCGAAAATCAAGTCGGCGCTGTCCTACCCGATCTTCGTCGTGTGCGTGGCTATTGTCGTTCTGATTGTGGTCATGGTGGTCGTCATTCCGACGCTGACGCAGACCTTCGCGGAGCTCGGCGGTGATTTGCCGGTCATGACGAAAATGCTGATCGGGGCATCGGAATTTTTCTCGAAATACTGGATCTTCATGGTGATCGCGATCCTGGCCGTGGTACTTGCCTGGAAAATGTATGTCAAGACGGAAAACGGCATCATGACGCAGGGCAGAATGCAGCTCGGCATGCCGGTCCTCGGTAAAATCCACCGCATGAGCGGTGCCGCGGAGTTCGCCAACACGATGAGCATGCTCCTCAGCTCCGGTTTGAACGTGGACCGCGCGATCTCCATCACGGCGAAAACGCTGAACAACTCCGTCCTCCGCAAGGAAACGGAGTCGATGATCGCCCGCATTGAGGAAGGACATCCCCTCGGCGAATGCATCCGTGACTGCAAGGATTACCCCCGTACGCTTCAGGAAATGTGTGCGATGGGCGAGGAAACCGGAGAACTGGATTCCTCCCTGAAGGTCATCGGCGATTTCTACACCAACGAAGCTGACACCGCCACGAAAGATGCCCTTGCGAAGCTCGAACCCACAATGCTGGTCCTGCTCGCCCTCTTTGCCGGCTTTATCGTTATCTCCATTTATCTGCCGATGTTCACGATGTACAACTTGATGTAACTACAAGCGGTGCGTGGATGAGAAAAAGATGGCCTCTGCGAGTTTACTCGCAAGAGGCCATCTTTTTTCGAAGCCACTTGGCGCGCCAGCGCCACATCCGCGTGATTCGAAGAATTACGCGGATGGCACCGCGTTGCTCTCAGGAGCGCAATGAGGCGAACGGATTTATGGCGCGCCAGCGCCACATGAGCATGAAGCGAAGCGGAATGCGAATGGGCACCGCGCAGGAGAGAGCCTGCTCTCAGGAACCATTCTAACATAAAAATAGTATTTTAACGTTATAAATGTTAATATACAAATATAATGTTAGAAAGGGACTAACTATGCGCTATCTGGAAGAGACTCTTGGCATAAAAGTCAGATATCATGAATGGAAGGGAGCAAAGACGCTTCCCTTTTTGATCGTGGAACGATATAATTTCAAACAAGTGGAGCTGGATGATATCCGTGCACTTTTCATGTATGTGAATGGCAGTATGGACAGCATCGCTTCTGTGAAAAAACACGTGTTGCGCGTTCGGGAAAAGTCTGAATTCCCAGTTGTTCTTGTCTTAAATGAATGCCTGCCCAGGCAGAGAAAAAGTCTGATCCATGCCAGAATTCCTTTTGTGATGGAAAATAAACAGATCTATCTACCTTTTATGGGGAGTGTCCTGGAGGAAAAATATTCCTGCGAGGAACAGGCAGGGAGAAAATTGTCTCCGGCGGCACAAGTAGTGTTCTTGTATTTCCTGTACTGCAAAACTGCGCGGCTTCCGATGAAAGAGGTGGAAAACGGTTTGAATTTTTCCGCTATGAGCATCACAAGGGCGGTGAGACAGTTGGAGCAGTTGAATATTATCAGAACCTATAAAGAAGGCGTGAATAAGATCATCTCTGCTGACTGCCTGGGGAAAGAGCTTTTCGAGAAAGCGGATCCCTGGCTCCAATCACCTGTTCGACACAAAATTTATGTAAATGAAAAGGATGTAAAAGATCTCTGGTTAAAAGCGGGATATCAGGCTTTATCTGAATGTTCTATGCTCGGGGCACCGAGGCGGTCTGTTTATGCCGTGAAGACGATTTCCGGGATAAATTATGAAGAGGAACGCATGGATGACAGACAGGTAGAAGTCGAAGTATGGAGCTATGATCCGGAGATGCTTGCGGATTCAGCTCACGTGGACATCCTTTCTCTGTATGAGAGTTTGAAAGAGGATCCGGATGAGCGTGTGCAGGGAGCAGTTGAAGAAATGATGAATTCTTTTTGGGGGATTATGAATGATTCGAGGCTTTCAGAGTTTTAAGGAATGGTTTATGGGTTATGAGCAGTGTTATACGATCATTGGTGGGACGGCCTGTGATCTGCTGATGTCTGATTATGACATGGATTTTCGAACTACCAAGGATATTGACCTGGTTCTGATTTTGGAAGCCCTGACACCGGAATTTGGACAGAGATTCTGGGAATATATTCTGAAGGGTGGGTATGAACATAAGAATAAAGGGACGGGAGAAAATCAGTTTTATCGTTTTTCGAAACCAGAAAGCATCGATTATCCGGCAATGATTGAGTTGTTTTCACGAAAAACGGATAAGGTGCTGTTACCGGAGAATGCAGTTCTTACACCGATTCCGATGGAAGAGGAAGTGTCTAGTTTATCAGCAATCCTCTTGGATGAGGCATATTATAATTTCCTGAAAAGAGGTCCGGTGGTTTTGAATGGAGTCAGCATTCTGAATACACCGTACCTCATTCCATTTAAAATGAAGGCCTGGCTGGATCTTACAGAACGGAAGGCAAAGGGTGAAGCAGTGGATGGTAAAAATATCAGAAAACATAAAAATGATGTATTCCGTATGCTGGGACTGTTAGGAATTGAAACAACAGTCGATACAAGTGGGAAAGTCAGGGAAGATATTTCTGAATTCTTGAATAAAATGAAATATGAAGATATAGATTTGAAGCAGCTCGGTGTGCGCGGTAGCAAAGCCGATGCTTTGGACAAACTACGGAGATGTTATTTATTATAATATTCTTCAAATGAGTGAATTTGAATTCGCAGCAGATGCATAGTCTGTTTTCTTATCAGCAATCAAATCTTTCGCAGACCTTCATTGCGATATCTGCATCCTATTGAACAGTTTTCCATTTTCTTGAAAAGTATTTCATAGCATCGAGCAGCTTTACGATTCCGCAAAAACTGTTTCATAGTGGCCGCCACCTCGGAATTGCTCCCTGTTTTTAAAAAAGATACCAGAAATGAAAAAATGTGCAATATAAAAAGCGATTACTCGTAAGATACTTGTATATTTTACATAAAAATGATAGCATCACTATCATAAAGAAAAACATCAGGGGACAGCGATGGAGGATGACAGGAACATGACTGGGAAAGAGGAGAAGGCTTCTCCTGCAAGGCTGCGTCAGGCGAAGGAGAAACGGGAAAGGATCATCGCCGGTGCGATGGAGCTGTTCCGGAGAGGCTGTGTGGAAGATGCTTCCATGGAAGAGATTGCGAAATGCGCCGGGGTCGGCGTGGCGACGGTGTACCGCTATTTTCAAACGAAGATTGAGCTGGTGATCGCGGCGGCGGAGGCTTACTGGGAGCAGGTTTCGGAGGAATATTTAAAGCGCCTGAATCGGACCGCTGTCAGCGGCGCGGAGGAACTGCGGAATCTGTTTGGCATTTTCGTGGATATTTTCCGGGAACAGAAGCCGTTTTTAAAGTTTCTGCAGGAGTTTGATGTCTTTGTGAAGAAATACGAGATTCCGAAGGAGCGGCTGTCCGACTATGAGAGCGGGATCCTGAAGCTGAAACCCGGTGTTGCGGGCATTCTGGAGAGGGGGAGAAAGGATGGAAGCCTGCGATTGACCGGGACTGCCGATGAAACGTATTTTTCCCTGATGCATACGATTCTGTCCCTGATGGAGAAACTGGCCGCGAATGGCGACATTCTTTCCTCGGATCAGGAAGTGGAGGGGGAGCGCCAGGTGCAGATCATGCTGGGAATCATCCTGCAGGGGCTTCAGGTTCCGTCAATCGATGCGTATGTGCGGAGAGCACCGGCGCCTGAGCGGTGAAAAGCTCTGTGTGCAGGCGATGAACTTTGCGTCTGCGGCCTGGAATAAGCGGTGACCGAGCGGCAAAGAACTTTGCCGGGGCAGCAGGCAGAGCTGGTTTTTCAGGGAAAAGGGGATAGAAAAAAAGAAAATCGAAGGGGGAAGCTACAATGGGCACAATGAAGAAAATGACGACAGGTAAAATATGGCAGTTCGCCGCGGGGCAGTTCGGCTGGGCGATGCTGTCCGGGATCATCTCCAACTGGCTGGTGTATTTCTATCAGCCGGATGAAACGGCGATCGGCCAGGGACAGACGGTATTCATCCCGCAGGGCCTGGCGGTTCTCGGGATCATTACCGTGATCGGCGGCATTACGGCACTCGGACGGATTTTTGACGCATTCACGGATCCGATGATTGCCTCCTTATCGGACCGATGCACTTCGAAAAACGGGCGGAGAATTCCGTTCCTGAAGTGGGCGTCCCTCCCGCTGGCGCTCTCGACCGTGCTGGTATTCTGGTCGCCGGTGAACCAGAAGAGCTGGATCAACGCGGCCTTTCTTCTGGTGATGGTACTGGCGTATTATCTGTTCATCACGGCTTACTGCACGCCGTACAATGCGCTGATCTCGGAACTCGGCCACACACAGCAGGAGCGGCTGAATATCTCAACGGCGATTTCGTTCACTTTCATCGCGGGTACGGCCGTAGCCTATCTGGCACCGGCCATCTGGGGAGCCTTCATCCCGATGTTCGGGAGAATCGGCGCAATCCGGCTGACATTCACTCTGATGGCGGTGGTGGCCTGGATCTGCATGCTGGTGCCGGTTTTCTGCATTCGCGAAAAGGAATATGTGAACACGGTGCCGGTGCAGGAATCCGCCTTCCATTCTCTGGCGGCGACTTTCCGCAACGGAGAATTCCGGAAATTCGTCGGTTCGGACATCTTCTACTGGATTGCGCTTACGATGTTCCAGACGGGGCTTCCGTTTTTCGTCACCAGCCTCCTGAAGCTTCCGGAGACCATGACCACGCTGTATTTTGTAGGAATGACGGCATTGTCGGTTCTGTTCTATCTCCCTGTCAATAAGCTGACTCCGAAATTCGGCAAAAAACGGATGCTCCTGCTTGCGTTTGTTTTGTTCAGCATCGCTTTCTTTTATACCGGTTTTATGGGAAAAATCCCGTTCCTTCCGGAGACTGCGCAGGGCTTTGTCCTGATGATTTTTGCGGCGCTGCCTATGGCCGTTTTCGGGATTCTGCCGCAGGCAATGGTGGCGGATATCGCGCAGAGTGATTCCATCACCTCCGGGAGCAATCGGGAAGGAATGTTCTTCGCAGCGAGAACGTTTGCGTTTAAGCTGGGGCAGAGCCTGTCCATGCTGATTTTCACGGCAGTTTCGACGATCGGCATGGCAGCGGGGACCGGATACCGGATCGCGGCGTTCGGCGCGGCGGTATTCTGCGCAATCGGCGCGGTGCTGCTGATTTTCTACAATGAGCAGAAGATCAATAGCATCATCATGGAAGGACAGAAGGCGGAGTGACCGGTCTGCCGGACGAAGGGCGGCGGAGTCATTGATGAAAGGCGGACGGCGGAGTGACCGGGGCTGCCGGGCAAAGAACAGCGGAGTTACTGAGGAAGAATAGAGGACGGAACAGGCGTCATGAGATGGATCACGGAAGAAAATTACAGGGAAGAGATGAAGCGGGAGGCGGAACCGTATCTGGCGAAACGGCGGAGTGAGAGATTTTTTTGTGTGGAAAACCGCAGGGCCGCGAAGGAAAACGACAGAAACCGTCAGAATGCCAGAACCGGAAAATGGCGTGAGAATTCCTCTGAAAATTGCACTGCAAAGGTGGGAAATAAGGCCGCCGGTGCAGCAGACGGTGAGAATCTGATCGGTGATGAGAAAGAGAGCCTTCACGTCATGTGCTACGCCGCGGATGCCCCCAGAGGCGTGCTGGTCATCAGCCATGGCTTTACGGAGAGCACGCCGAAATACGATGAACTGGTTTATTATTTCCTGCAGGCCGGATACCACGTGTATGTGCCGGAGCACATGGGGCACGGACAGAGCTACCGGCTGACGGAGGATCCGTCGCTCGTGCATGTCGATACGTGGAAGCGGTATGTGCGCGACCTTCTGGCACTCTGCCACGAGATTCGGGAAGAGCATCCGGACCTTCCGCTGTCCCTGTATGCGCATTCCATGGGCGGCGGAATCGGAGCCTGCGCGGCGGCCTTCGAGCCGGCGCTGTTCTATCGTGTCGTCCTGAGCTCCCCGATGATCCGGCCCCTGACGGGGAACATGCCGTGGCCGCTTGCCGCGCTGATCGCACAGGTCATGTGCCTTTTCGGCAAAGCGGAGAAGTATGTTGCGGGGCAGAAGCCCTACGATGGAAAAGAGAGCTTCAAGAACAGTGCGTCCTCGTCGGAGCCGCGCTTTGCGCGTTATCAGAAAATCCGGAGCAGCAGGCAGGAGTTTCAGACCAATGCTGCCTCCTATGGGTGGCTGCTGTCCGCTATCCGGATGAGCATCTACCTGCAGAGCCGCGGATGGAAGAGGATTGCATCGCCGATCCTGATTTTCCAGTCAGAACACGATCAGTACGTGTCGCTGACGGCGCTGAAGAGCTTTGCCGATAGAATCCGGAAAAAGGGGAGTGCGCCGCGCTGTGAATATGTGGTTATCCATGGAACGAAGCATGAAATTTACTCCAGTCCGGACCGTATTCTGCGAAGCTACATGGAACCGATCCTTTCCTTTCTGGAGTGAAGAGACGGGAAAATTTAAACATTGAACGGCACGGTATTATGCTGCAGAAAGGTCTGCAGAGAAGGACCCCCCTGGAATGTTATCTATCGAATGAATTGTCGAAACTGTTTGTTTCGATTTTCCGAATGCGGCAGTCGGTGCGCACAGAACTGCTTCCGGCGGGGGAATGGTCCGCGAAACTTTCCTGCGGCCGTTGAAGGAATCCCGCAGGTGCAAGTATAATGTGAGGCAGGAAAACGCAGCCGTGTTTTCCTGCCATTTCTTTATAGGAAGACAAGGGGCCGAAGGATCATCCGGAGGCGGATGCAGTTTGAGTCATTCTCTGGCAATTTTCGATTATGAAGAAAGCTGACGGAACGGCAGGCTGCGTTTTAAGAAAAGACAGCATCAGCCGCGGCAGAGAACAGAGCACCGCGGCGGCATGGAGGAAATTTTGAGCAGATACATTCATAACATTCTGGAACTGCTGGAGCAGTCGGCGGAGCGATTTCCGGACCGCCCGGCGTTTGGAGATCCGGAGAAGGACATTACCTTTCGGGAACTGGTCCGGAAGGCAAGAGCGGTGGGAGAGCTTCTGTCGGAGAATGTGACGATGGAAAGCCCGGTGGCTTTTTATCTGGAGAAATCCGTGGACGCAGTGACCGCGATGTTCGGCGCCGTCTACGCGGGCGGCTTTTACAGCTTTATTGATGTCCGGCAGCCCGCAGCAAGGGCGCAGAAGGTCGTGGATGTGCTGGAGCCTGCGGTTCTGATCACGGATGAAGAGAATGCCGGAAAGGCGGCGGAGCTTGCTTTCTCCGGAAAGCGTATTCTCCTGAAAAATCTGCTGGGACAGGCGGATGAAATTCTGCGAAAGAGCGGCGAAACGGCAGGAGCATCCGCGGACACGGCGGTACTCGACGGAATCCGGCGGAGGATGACGGACACGGCACCGCTCTATGTAAATTTCACGAGCGGCTCCACTGGAACGCCGAAAGGTGTGGCGGTCTGCCACAGGAGCGTGATTGAATTCATTGCGCATTTTGCTCCGCTGTTTCATATCACGGAAGAGGATGTCATGGGAAACCAGGCACCGTTCGATTTTGACGTGTCGGTAAAGGACATTTACAGCGGCCTGTACACCGGCGCGAAGGTGCAGCTCATTCCGCGGGAGTACTTCAGCAATCCGACGCAGCTGATGGACTATCTTGGGGAGAAGAAGACCACGGTTCTGATCTGGGCGGTCAGTGCGATGTGTTTTGTCTCCATCATGAATGCCCTGGATTACCGCACGCCGGAGACGGTGCGGGCGGTCGGCTTCTCGGGAGAGGTCATGCCGGTCAAGCAGCTGAACGTCTGGAAGAAGTACCTGCCGGATGCGATGTACGTCAATCTGTACGGACCGACGGAGATTACATGCAACTGCACCTATTATGTGCTGGATCCTCAGAAGGAATACGGACTGGACGAGGTCATTCCGGCGGGGATCGCCTTTGAGAATGAGAAGGTTTTTCTTCTGGACGAAGAGGACAAAGAGGTGGAGCCGTCCGATACGGTAAGGGAAGGCGAGATCTGCGTGGGCGGAACGTGTGTGGCCCTTGGCTATTACCGGGATCCGGAGCGGACAAAGGCGGCTTTTGTCCAGAATCCTTTGAATGACCGCTATCCGGAGCGGATTTATCGGACCGGTGACATCGGCCGTTACGATGCGCAGGGGAATCTGATCTATGTTTCCCGCAAGGATTTTCAGATCAAACACCTCGGCCACCGGATTGAGCTCGGTGAGGTGGAGGCGGATACCATGGCAAGAGACGGCGTCTCCCGCGCCTGCTGCATCTATGATACTAAGAAGAAACGTCTGATCCTGTTCTATACGGGGGAGCGGGAGAGAAAAGATCTCGAGAAAGAACTGCGTGAGATTCTGCCGCCGTTTATGGTGCCGAACAAGACCATTCAGCTGGAGACGATGCCGCTGAACAAGAACGGGAAGATCGACCGTCACGCGTTGGAAGCAATCTACCAGGCACCCGCAGGCCGGATCGGATAAAAGACTTGCAAGTGTGAGAAAAGAGTGCAGTAAGGCAGGAAATGATGAAGAATGAAACATTGATTGAGATCGCACAGCAATATGGAACACCCTCTTATGTGTTCGACACGAAGGCTCTGCGGGAGCGCGTCCGACAGATCACAGAGATTGTCGGAGAGAAGGTGAAACTCTGCTATTCCATCAAGGCCAACCCTTTTCTGATCCCCGCGATGCTGGAGGTTGTTCCGCATCTGGAGGTCTGCAGCCCGGGCGAGCTTGCAATCTGCGAGCGGCTGCAGGTGCCGATGGAGAAGGTGGTCTATTCGGGCGTGAACAAGGAGCCCGCGGATGTCTCGCAGGCGGTGAGCGACGGCGTCGGAATCTGCACGGCGGAATCCCTGCGCCATGTAAGGCTTCTGCAGGATGCGGCGAAGGCAGCAGGGAGGAAAATCCCCGTTCTCCTTCGCCTGAATTCGGGTGCGCAGTTCGGAATGTCGAAGGAGGACCTTCTGACGGTGATCCGGAGCCGCGAACAGTACCCGAATCTTATATTAGAAGGAATCCACTATTTTGCCGGAACCCAGCGGAAGAACAAAGAGCTGCACCAGCAAAGGGACGAGCTGCAGATGCTGAAGGACCTGTTCCGCGAAGTCAGGGAGACGGAGGGTTTTGCACTTCGGAAACTGGAGTACGGGCCGGGACTTCCGGTGCCTCTTTTTGCGGGGGCGGATTTTGCGGATACGCTGGCTCCGGTAAAAGAACTGGCGCCTGCCCTGAAGGAGGCGGCCGGGTGGTCGGAGCTTACCGTGGAGGCGGGACGGTTTTTCGCGACGGAGTGCGGCTTCTATCTCACCAGAGTCATGGACAGCAAGACGGTGAATGAGAAGCGGTACTGCATCGTGGACGGCGGCATCAACCATGTGAATTACCTCGGACAGATCATGGGAATGAAGCAGCCGGTGATCCGGCATTTCCGCGGAAACGGCGATCCGGATGCCGATCCGAAGAGTGTGGAATACCGCGTGATTTCGGACGAAGAGCGGGCGGACTGGGCGATCTGCGGGAGCCTCTGCACGACGAACGACGATCTCGTCCGGTCGAGGAAAATGGAAGAGCCGGTGCCGGGAGATCTGCTTGTCTTTGAGAATATCGGGGCTTATTCGGTGACAGAAGGAATCTATCTGTTCCTCAGTAGAAAAATGCCTCGAATTGTGTTATATAATGATATTTCGGATATTCATCTGGCCCGGGATTTTGTAGACACGAGCCGCTTGAATACCATTCAGGGAAAAAGGACTGATTTATGAGGGAAAAGGCCGGTGTGAGAGAAGGACAACGCGGCAAAGACGCGGAAATCTCCAGGAAGACGGCCCCTCTTGGAAATGCCGCGGAAGGCTGCGGCAGGAAAGGATGAATATGGAAGAGCTGATTGAACTTTTGCAGGACATCAAGGATGACGTGGATTTTGAGCACTGCACCACGCTGATCGATGACGGAATTCTGGATTCCTTCGACATTCTGCAGATTATCAGTGCACTCAACGACGAGTATGATATTTCGATCCCCGCGGGCGAAATCGTACCGAAGAATTTCAACAGCGCGAAGGCACTGTATGAGATGGTGCAGCGGCTTCAGGAAGCATAACAAGAGGACAACTAATTATGAAGGAATTATCAAAGACCTACGATCCGCAGTCCATTGAGGACCGGATCTACGAGAACTGGGAAGAGAAGAAGTATTTTCATGCGGAGGTGGATCATTCGAAGCTTCCGTTTACCATCGTGATTCCACCGCCGAATATCACCGGCCAGCTCCACATGGGACATGCACTGGATGAGACCATGCAGGACATCATCATCCGCTTCAAGAGGATGCAGGGGTACAATGCCCTCTGGCAGCCCGGAACGGATCATGCCTCCATCGCAACCGAGGTCAAGGTCATCAATGAACTGAAGAAGCAGGGCATCACCAAGGCGGATCTGGGCCGTGAGGGATTCCTCAAGAAATGCTGGGAGTGGCGCGAGGAGTATGGCCACCGCATCGTGAAGCAGCTGAAGAAGCTCGGCTCCTCCTGTGACTGGGACCGCGAGCGCTTCACCATGGATGAGGGCTGCAACCGGGCCGTCACCGAGACCTTTGTGAAGATGCACGAGAAGGGCTGGATTTACAAGGGCAACCGCATTGTCAACTGGTGCCCGGTCTGCCAGACCTCCATTTCGGATGCCGAGGTGGAATATAAGGAGCAGCAGAGCCATTTCTGGCACATCAAGTATCCGCTGATCGAGGAGGACGGCAGCGTCAGCACCACGCACTTCCTGGAGTTCGCGACCACCCGTCCGGAGACCATGCTCGGCGATACCGCCGTTGCCGTCAATCCGGAGGATCCCCGCTATAAGGACCTCATCGGAAGACAGGTCATGCTCCCGATTATGAACCGCCCGATTCCGATTGTCGGTGATGAACACGCAGATCCCGAGGAGGGAACCGGCGTGGTAAAGATTACGCCTGCGCATGACCCGAACGACTTTGAGGTCGGCAAGCGCCACAATCTGCCGATCATCAACATCCTGAACGACGATGCCACCATCAATGAGAACGGCGGCAAATATCAGGGAATGGACCGCTATGCGGCAAGAGATGCCATCGTGAAGGAACTGGATGAGATGGGCCTTCTTGTCGGCATCGAGGATCTGACGCACAACGTCGGAACCCATGACCGGTGCGGCACCACGGTGGAGCCGATGGTGAAGGAGCAGTGGTTCGTCAAGATGGATGAGCTCATCAAGCCTGCCATCAAGGCCGTGGAGAATGGGGACATCCAGCTCATTCCGAAGAGCATGGAGAAGACCTACTTCAACTGGACGAACAACATCAAGGACTGGTGCATCTCACGCCAGCTCTGGTGGGGACACCGGATCCCGGCATGGTACTGCGATGACTGCGGTGAGACCATCGTGGCATCGAAGGCACCTGAGAAGTGCCCGAAGTGCGGCAGCACGCATCTTCATCAGGACCCGGATACGCTGGATACGTGGTTCTCTTCGGCACTGTGGCCGTTTGAAACGCTCGGCTGGCCGGAACAGACCGAGGATCTGAAGTATTTCTATCCGACGGATGTCCTGGTTACCGGCTACGATATTATTTTCTTCTGGGTCATCCGGATGATCTTCTCCGGCTATGAGCAGATGGGCGAACGCCCGTTCAAGACCGTTCTGTTCCACGGACTGGTCCGTGACTCGCAGGGACGCAAGATGTCGAAGTCCCTCGGCAACGGCATTGACCCGCTGGAAATCATTGACAAATACGGCGCGGACGCGTTGCGTCTGACGCTGATTACCGGCAATGCTCCCGGAAACGACATGCGCTTCTACATTGAGCGTGTGGAGAACAGCCGGAATTTTGCCAACAAGGTCTGGAACGCTTCCCGTTTCATCATGATGAACATGGAGGACGGAAAGGAAGCGGATGCACAGGTGATGCCCGAAGGCCTGCAGCCGGAGGATCAGTGGATCCTGTCGAAGTTCAATCATGTGGTGAAGGATGTCACCGAGAACATGGAGAAGTTCGAACTCGGCATCGCAGTTCAGAAGGTGTATGACTTCATCTGGGGCGAGTTCTGCGACTGGTACATCGAGATGGTAAAGCCCAGGCTCTACCGCACCGATGACGCGGTCAGCAAGGAAGCGACTCTTTGGACGCTTCAGACGGTTCTGATCGGAGGACTCAAGCTCCTTCACCCGTTCATGCCGTTTATTACCGAGGAGATTTTCACCACCATCCAGACGAAGGAGCCCTCGATCATGATCTCCTCCTGGCCGAAGTGGAGAGATGACTTCAACTTCCCGGAGCAGGAGAAGGACATTGAGATGATCAAGGACGCGGTTTCCGGCATCCGCAAGATGCGCAGTGACCGGAACGTGGCGCCTTCCCGCAAGTCCAAGGTCTATGTGGTTTCCGACAGTGACAAGACGCTGGAGGTCTTCCGCAAAGATCAGCTCTTCTTCGAGACACTGGCCTATGCGAACGAGGTGGTTCTGCAGAAAGATCAGACCGGAATTCCGGACGGAGCGGTGTCCGTCATCGAGCCGTTTGCGACCTTCTTCGTTCCGATGCAGGATCTGATGGACATCGGCGCGGAAATTGAGCGCCTTCAGAAGGAGCTGGCACGTCTTGACGGCGAGCTGAAGCGCTCGGAGAAGATGCTCTCCAACGAACGGTTCCTTGCCAAGGCGCCGCAGGCGAAGATTGACGAAGAGAAAGAGAAGCAGCAGAATTACCGCCTGCAGTATGAGTCGGTGAATGCGATGCTGCAGCAGATGAAAAATCTGTAACGGTTCCGGATATACTGGTTTCAGGAATGAATGGCCTGCGGGCATATTCATGATCGAGATCGGCGTGCGGAGTTGTTGCGGACCGGTAAGGAAACCAAACAGAAAGCCGACAACGGCACAGGAATGCAGCTATGATCAATTTTGATGAAGAGATCAAAAAATTTCATCCCAGTCTTGAAATCAGCGATGTGGAAAACGCCATTTACAACCAGGACATGAAGGACATGGTTGACGTAATGCTGAAAATGACCAAGGACGGCGTTTACGGAGCGGAGAGTTCTCCGGCACACAACACAAGGACGATGTAATCGATGTATTGCTACAAATGCGGCTGCGAGCTCAACAAGACGGATCATTGTCCGAACTGCGGAGCGGATGTAGGCACTTATAAGAAAATCATATATACGTCGAACTATCTGTACAACGACGGTCTGCAGAAGGCACAGGTGCGGGATCTGTCCGGCGCGATTCTCTCTCTGAAGAACAGTCTGTGGTACAACAAGGACAATCTGGATGCCAGAAATCTTCTGGGACTGATTTACTATGAGATCGGCGAGACGGTGGCGGCGCTCTCGGAATGGGTGATTTCCAAGAACATCAATGATGAGAGGCTTCACCGCAAGCAGAATCTTGGGGCGGAGTATCTGGCTCAGGTTCAGGCGAGCAAGCAGACCATGGAGAATCTCGACAGCTCGATTGAGCGGTACAACCATGCGCTGGAGTGCTGCTATACGGATAATCTGGATGTCGCGGTGCTGCAGCTGAAAAAGGTTCTGTCGGTGAATCCGCACTACCTGCGGGCAAGGCAGCTTCTCGCCCTGCTCTACATTGAGAACAAGCAGTATAAGCGGGCGGACCGGGAACTGCAGCGGTGCCTTCTTCTGGATGTGAACAATACGACGACGCTCCGCTACCGGCAGGAGGTTCTCTCGAAGCTTCAACCGGAGGGAACCGGTCAGGCCGGTTCGCAGGATGTGATGCGGAAAGCCAATGTCCGGACGGTCAAGACGGTCGGAACCGGCGGGGAACCCCGGCAGAGCGGCGGCAGAAACGGCAAGCCAAAGAAACCGAAGGTCGGGAGCGTCATCAAGTACACGGCGGACAATGAGACCATCATTCAGCCGGTCAATGCGAGAAATCCGGGCGTGGACGGCTTTGGGGTTCCGTCCTGGATTTACGGCGGAGCCATCGGACTGATTGTCGGTGCGGCACTGGTGGCATTTCTTATCATGCCGACGAGAATCCAGTCCATCCGGACGGATGCACAGCAGCAGATCCGGGAGATTTCATCGCAGTCGGACAGCAAGGATTCGCAGATCACCGATCTGCAGAGTCAGGTGGACACACTGAATGCGGACCTGAAGACGCTGCAGGATGAGCAGGCCAAGGCCGAAGCAGAGGGAGGATCGTCGGACAAGGCAAATCTCCTGATGGAAAGCGCAGCCCTCTATATTGAAGATTCCGTCAAGGTCAAGGATGCCGCAGAGGTACTCGGCAAGATTGATCCGGAGACGGCTTCGGACAACATGTCGGATGCGTTCACGAAGCTGTACGGGGATCTGTACCCGCTCCTTCGCGCGCAGATTCTGCAGTCGTATGCGGACTCGGGCATTGCGGCCTATGAGGCCTCCAAACCGGATTATGAGACCGCGGCGCAGGATCTGGAGACGGCGAATAAGTTCGAGGATTCGGACAAGCTCGGGCAGACCTGGCCGATGCGGCAGTATTATCTGGCGGATTCCTATTATCAGCTGTATCTGGCTGCGCAGAATGGCACATTGGAGGACACCTCTTCGAAGAGTGATGATACGAAGGACAATTCTGCGGGCAGCGGCTCCTCACAGAGCGATGCTGCAGAGGGCAGTTCGTCCGGCACAGCGTCCTCAGAGAGTGCGGCGGACGGCAGTACTTCTTCAGAGAGTACCGACACGGCTTCGCCGGAGGAGTACATTACGAAGGCGAAGGAGGTCATCGCGAATCTGGCGAAGACCAGCCCGAATTCGGAATACACGACAAAGGCAAACGCACTGCTGGCGCAGCTTCCCGATGTATCGACGAATACCGGCTCACAGGATGCAGCAGGCACTACGAAAGCGGATGCACAGACGGCCGCAGGCACGGCAGGGAGCACGACAACGAACGCGCAGACCGCTGCGGGAACTGCAGACAATTCGAACACGGCAGGTGCGGCTGCGGGAGCAGCGGATGCGGCAGATGCCGCCGGAAATGCCGACTGATTGGCAGGTATTGCCGGAGAACAGCACTGCCGGACCGGAAGACTTCTGTCGGGACAGGATTCAGAGTAGAAAGGCGCACCGCTTCTGCGGTGCGCTTTGTCATATCCCCTGCGGCAGGAGAGCAGAGATGCGGTGACCGACAAGAGAACATCCGGACATGCGGAGAATGTGGGAATTGACTTTCATGTCAGACCGCTCTGCTGCGCCTTTGAGTTTGCTGACAGAGGAAAGAAAGAATCGGGACAACATCCAGTCAGAGAGGAGCGAGAGAAGATGAAACGTGAAATGGAATTTAAGATGGAACGCCCGGGACTTCTGAAGGAAGGCCAGAAGGTGACTGTTTCAGAGGGACTTCTTCCGAGTAATTATTACTACACGATCAATCCCTCGCTTGCGATGAGCGGCAACATTCCGTTCACGAAGCGGCTGAAGGCCCGGGAGGGCGTCGTGAAGTCGGTGGAGGAGAACGAGCGGGGCTTCTACGTCAACGTGGAATTCGAAGAGAGCTGAAAAGGCTGAGAGGCTGCCGCAGGACAAGAGAAAAGAAGGAAGGAAACATTTCAGCATGGAAGAAAAACAGACATCAGCGGGAAAGATGCCGTTTCGCAATGCAGTCAGCTGTTTTCTGGGCGCACTGATCTGGGGAACCGCCTTCGTGGCCCAGAGAATCGGAAGCGATGAGATCAATGCGATCACGTTCGTAGGACTCCGGTTCCTGATGGGTTTTGCGGTTCTGCTCCCGCTGGTGATCGTCCGGGAGAAGCTGCGCAGGAAACGGATCCGGCAGGGAGACCGGAACGTGAAGGCAGTGGATCACCGTCAGTCCGTCAAGGGCGGAATCGTCTGCGGAATTGCCCTTGTGACGGCGTCCTGGCTGCAGCAGGCGGCCATTCCGTATGTTCCGGTCGGAAAGGCAGGATTTCTCACGGCGCTGTATATCATCATTGTGCCTATGCTCTCTTTTCTTTTTACCAGAAGGAGCAAGGCAAGAGTCTGGATTGCGGCGGCAATCTCGGCGGCCGGACTCTATTTCCTGTGCATGAAGCCGGGAGAATCCTTCGGAATCGGGCGGTGGGAGTTGATCCTGATCGGCTGTGCCCTGATGTTCTCGGTGCAGATCATGAGCATTGACCATTTTGTGGAACGGACAGACGGGGTGGAATTGTCCTGCATGCAGTTCCTGACGGCCGGCATCATCGGAACGGTTCTGGCGGCGCTGCAGGGGGAACTGTCTCTTGCCGGCGTATCTGCGGGCTCCATTCTGGCGCTGTTCTATGCGGGAATTTTCTCCAGCGGAATCGCCTATACACTGCAGATTGTCGGGCAGAAGGGAGCGGATCCTGCAATCGCATCGCTGATTATGTCTCTGGAATCGGTGATCAGTGCGGTATCGGCATTCCTGATCCTGCATCAGACCCTGTCGGGACGGGAGCTTGTCGGCTGCGTACTGATGGCGTCGGCCATTGTGCTTGTTCAGCTGCCGGTGAAGAAGACAACGCTTCTGATGTGTCTTCTTTCCGTTCTTATCCTGGGCGGCTGCGGGTCGGCACCCGGTGTGGATGCCGGGAGCGATAAGACGCAGGGGAACAAGCTTCTGGACGCGGGTTCCTATCAGGAGGCGGCCGATTTCTATCAGCAGCAGATTGACGCGGGAAATACGGATGGCGAGAATTACCGGTGTCTGGGCATTGCCCTGATGGGACTTGGAGATTATAAGAAAGCTGCCGGTGCGTTTGAGACGGCACTTTCGGAATCGGGAATCCTTCCGTCGGACAGTGATTATGACATCAACTACTATCTGGGATCCTGCTACGACAAGCTCGGAGACTATGAGTCGGCGCTGGAGGTCTACGATGCGATTGTCGTTCTGCGCCCGAAGGATGCGGGCGCACTGGAGCTTCGCGGCGGGGTGAAAATGCAGATGGGCGATACCGACGGGATGCAGAAGGATTTTTCAAAAGCGATCTCGCTGGAGCCTTCGAACTATGACCGCCTGCTCTCGATCTATTCCGCCATGGCCCGCAGCGGCTATGAGGAAGAAGGGAAAAAATATCTGCAGGATGCCCTGGATCGGAATTCGGACAGCATGAGCGGCTATGACCGCGGACGGATTGCATATTATGTCGGAGATTACGATACGGCGCGAACCAATCTGGAGCAGCTTCAGAACAATACGGATGAAAAGGTGGTCCTGATGCTCGGAAGAACCTACGAGGCTCTGGGAGATTACAACTACGCCACCAACGTATACAAGACCTTCCTGTCTTCGGATACGACGCATCCGGAGGTCTATAATCAGCTGGGACTCTGCTGCATGAAAATGGAGGATTACGAGTCGGCGCTGGATGCCTTCCAGGAGGGAAAGAAGCTCGGTGGAACAGAGTGCCTGCAGAGCCTGTCCTTCAATGAAATCGTGGCATACGAGCATCTGGGAGAGTTTGATCAGGCGCAGACGCTGATGGAAACCTATCTGAAATCTTATCCCGGCGATGAGAAGGCCAAGCGGGAAGAGATCTTCCTGAGTACAAGATAATGATTTCGTCGGTTGCGCAGGAGACAAATTCTGCGTTATACTGCAACCGACACACTCGGAAGTGCCTGATGGCACTTCCTCCTGTTCAGAGCAGGCACGAAAGGAAAACAATGATTTCAAAACTGATTGCAAAAATCCGGGAGAAAAATGCACCGGTGGTCGTTGGACTGGATCCGCAGATGAGCTTCATTCCGGAGCAGCTGGTCAAGGATGCGGCCCGTCATGTGGATGAGACGGCGTACGATGAGGATCTGAGTGCGGCGGCGGAGGCAGTCTGGCGCTTCAACAAGGAGATTGTGGATGCGGTTGCGGATCTGATTCCGGCCGTGAAGCCGCAGATCGCGATGTATGAGCAGTTCGGAATTCCGGGCATGATGGCTTACTGGAAGACGGTGCGCTACTGCCAGGAGAAGGGACTGATTGTCATCGGTGATGTCAAGAGAGGCGACATCGGTTCCACCTCGGAGGCATATGCCAGAGCTCATCTGGGGAGAGTGGAGATCGGCGGACACCGGATCCGGGCGTTTTATGAGGATTTCGCTACGGTGAACCCGTATCTGGGAACCGACGGCATCAAGCCGTTCGTGGATGTTTGCAATCAGGAGGACAAGGGAATTTTTGTTCTGGTGAAGACTTCCAATCCCTCCAGCGGAGAATTTCAGGACATTAAGACAGAGGACGGCCGTCACATGTACGAGGTGGTCGGTGAGAAGGTCCGCGAGTGGGGCGAGCAGTCGATGGACGGTGAGTACAGCAATGTCGGAGCCGTGGTCGGAGCCACTTATCCGGAGCAGGCGAAGGTTCTGCGCGAGCTGATGCCGCATACCTTCATTCTGGCACCCGGGTATGGGGCACAGGGAGCCACCGCGAAGGATCTGTCCGGATTTTTCGACAAGAACGGAAACGGAGCGATCGTCAATTCCTCCCGCGGAATCATTGCGGCCTATAAGAAGGACAGGTATTCCCACTTCGGCGAAGAAGGCTTTGCGGATGCGGCAAGAGCGGCGACCGTGGATATGATTGAAGACCTTCGCGCGGCACTTTCCTGATTCCACGCAGAGAATTTCGGAGAATCCGAATTTTCCCGCGAACCGTTTTGAAGAACAAAGAGAATCCGCCCTCACGGCGGAGGATGAGATACCGTCAGAAGAAGATCCGGACAGGATCGGAAGAAAATGGAGCAACAGAGCAAACCATGGAACAGTACAAAAAGGATTTTATTGATTTTATGCTGGACTCCCGCGTCCTTAAATTCGGGGATTTTACCTTAAAGAGCGGACGTAAGTCGCCGTTTTTCATGAATGCCGGTGCCTATCAGTCCGGCGGACAGCTGATTCGTCTGGGCGAGTATTACGCAAGAGCGATTCATGATACCTACGGACTGGATTTCGACGTCCTCTTCGGACCGGCGTACAAGGGAATTCCGCTCGCGGTTGCCACGGTGATGGCCATCAGCAAAATTTACGGCGTGGAGATCCGCTACTGTGCGAACCGCAAGGAGGTCAAGGATCACGGCGACAAGGGAATTCTGCTCGGCAGCAAGCTCCGCGACGGCGACCGTGTCGTCATCATTGAGGATGTCACCACCTCCGGCGCTTCGATGGCGGAGACCGTTCCGATTCTGCGCGCGCAGGCGGATGTGGAGATTCTGGGACTGATGGTTTCCCTGAACCGCATGGAGGTTGGTATGGAGGGCAGGGTTTCCGCCCTTGATGAGATCAAGGCCAAGTACGGCTTCCCGGCAGGCGCCATCGTGACCATGCAGGATGTCATGGACTACCTTGGAACACCGAAGGAAGGAAAAACGGAGGCATTCCTGAATGATGAAATGAAGGAAGCTCTTCGCAAATACTATGAGGAATATGGGGTGCATTAATTGAGAAAACCTCATGGACATTTATTCAGCAGCCGGGAGCAGTCGGTCAGCGCCCTGATTTCCGTGATTCTGGGAGGTATTTCTCTGCTCTCCTGCAGTATTATGGTCTATCTGACATATAAAAACGGCGGCCAGGCGCAGCTGCGCTATGGCGGCGTCGTTTTTATATGTCTTTTTTTCTCTCTGGCCGGAATGATTCTGGCCATTTTGTCCCGGAGGGAGCCGGAGAAATTCTATCTCACCTCTTATCTGGGAATGATTCTGAACGGACTGGTTCTGGCGTTCGGGTTTGTGGTGATGTATCTGGGCGTGTAGTTGATGATCTGCAGAACAGATGACAAGACAGCTTCTGCACAATGCTCCCGGAAAGGGAAGGGGTGCTGGTGCATCAACTGCTACATTCGGCCAAACCGCTGTACTCGAAGATGTCTGATGACATCTTCTCTCCGGTATCGCGGATTTTGCCTCAGTGAGATATAAGAACAGAAGAGAAGACAGAGGCGGATGACAGAGGAAATGATGAACGAATTGTTTGCATTGGACGAAGAAAGAGTCCGTGAAATTGCAAAAGGGACAGAGGAAATCTCCCCGAAGGCGGCGGACTTCTGGACGGACACGGCCAGGATGCTGGTTCTTTTCCTGGACGAGTATCACTGGGCAGAGAGCGGCAGGATGGAAGAGGCGGAGCTTTCGGAACTGCAGGAGCACAACCGTGCCCTGTATGCGGATATTCTGCCGGGTCATTATGAGAAGAGCTATGCGAGTCCGAAATATTGTGCATCGCATTTCGGAACCGAATACGGAAGGCTTGCGGCGGCACTTGTCTATGAACTGCGGAGTATGATTCCGTTTCTCTATGAGGGACTCGGGGATGAGATCCGGATCCGCCTAGAGCTGTTCTTGGAGGGCTACACGGCGTTTACCCTGGAAGAGGAGCAGTACAAGGCGCTGAAGGAGAGCGGTGAGGTTCCGGAAGATGCGGGTGTGACGAGCATTCCGCCGGTAAAAAATCTCCGGAGAATCCTGTACGGCTATGTACAGGATTATTTTGAACAGGAGCTGTCTCTGGAGGTGGAGCGCAAGCTTGTCGGAGAGAACGGAGGCGGCCGCGATTTTGCCTTGGAAATGATAAAGAGCTGTGATCTTTCGGATCCGCGGTATCTGTACCGCTTCGGGGAGTACATTTCGGACAATGAGCTTCGCACCTGGCGGCATCTGCAGGAGCTGGATGAGGCGGACCTTGGCAAAATGGCGGACACCTGGACCGAAGGCTACCGGATCGGCTTTATCACGGGCGGAAAGGATTTTTCCTCCAAGGAGACGGTTGGGCTCATCTGGCATCTTGGCTTTGAGCGCATGATTCTGCGGTCGATTCATAATTTTGAGGGCATGGGGAAAAACTGCGTCTGCTACCGGGAGACGCAGAGTCTGTTTGGCCTGCACGAATCGGAAATTGCAGGCTACTGCGGGGCGGATGCCAATCCGCAGTACCGCTGTGACCACAGGGAGGACCTGGCGCTTGTCCTGGATGACGACCTTGCGGGCAGGCGGATGGAGGCACTGACGGCGGCATACCGGACGTGGCGGAATGAAACGGTTCTCTACGCGGGGCCCGCGGTGATGGAAACGTTCGGAGAAGCTCCGTTCACGCCGGACAATGACCCGGCAAAGGCGGCCTATGACAAGGCACAGCAGAAGCTGATCTCCCGCTACCGTCAGACGGCATCCCGCGCCTACAACGAGGCGGTCATCGGGAAGAACCGGAGCTTTACGATCATTTCGTTTCCGCTTCCCTCGATTGCGGAGGGGAATCCCAGAGGGGCTTCCTACGAAGAGATTTTCGACGCGGTCCTTAAGATCAACACACTGGATTACGAGACCTATCAGCAGATTCAGGGAATCCTGATTGATGCCCTGAATCAGGCGGACCGCCTGCATGTGACGGGGCGCTGCGGCAATCCGACGGATCTGACGGTGAATCTCTGGAAGCTGAAGGATCCGGAGCACGAGACGATTTTCGAGAACTGCGTGGCAGATGTCAACATTCCGGTGGGAGAGGTCTTTACTTCTCCCGTCCTGAAGGGAACGAACGGCGTGCTCGCGGTCTCCGGCGTTTTTCTGGAAGGGCTGTTCTTCCGGAATCTGTCGCTGACCTTCCGGGACGGATGCGTCTCGGACTACTCCTGCGACAATTTCGAGGGCGAAGAGAACGCGAAGGAAAAGGGAAGGGCCTACATTGAAGAGAACATTCTGTTCCACCACCCGACGCTTCCGATGGGAGAATGCGCGATCGGAACGAATACGACCGCATATGCGGAGGGAATCCGGTACGGCATTACAGACCGTCTTCCGATTCTGATTGCGGAGAAGACGGGGCCCCATTTTGCCGTGGGCGACACCTGCTACAGCGACGAGGAGGACAACGAGAGCTTCAATCCGGACGGAAAGAAGATCGTCGCCAAGGAGAATGATTTCTCGAGGCTGCGCAGGAAGGATCCGCAGAAAGCGTATTTTGGCTGTCACACGGACATTACGATTCCGTTTGCAGAGCTCGGGAAGATTGAAGCGGTGCATCAGGACGGAAGCGTGCAGACCATCCTGGAAAACGGACGGTTTGTTCTGCCGGGAACCGAAGAACTGAATGTTCCGCTGGACAGCCTGAATCCGGACAGGTGAAACCTGCTGATCCATGGGATGGGAGTCGGTGACTTGCGTTTGAAACTCGTTTTCCCGTGATCGTCAGACAGTGCCTGTGTGAGAAGGGGCTCCGGCCGGAAGGCCGGGAATACAGATGTTGGAAGCTTCCGGGGAGGACGGTGTCCTGACCGGGTAAATGATAGAAACAGCGTGGAGGTGCATATGGCAACAGTTGGCATTGTGATGGGATCAGATTCCGACATGAGCGTAATGAGCAAGGCGGCAGAGGTGCTGGACCAGTTCGGCATCAGCTATGAGATGCATATTATTTCGGCGCATCGCGAGCCCGACGTGTTCTTCGAGTGGGCGAAGGGGGCCGAGGCAAGAGGCATCAAGGTGATCATCGCGGGAGCGGGCATGGCGGCACATCTGCCCGGCATGTGCGCGGCACTTTTCCCGATGCCGGTCATTGGAATTCCGATGCACACCACGTCCCTTGGCGGAAGGGATTCTCTCTACAGCATCGTGCAGATGCCGAGCGGCATTCCGGTCGCGACCGTGGCAATCGGAGGGGGCAAGAATGCGGGAATCCTTGCGGCGAAGATCCTTGCGGTTTCCGACGGGGCTCTGCTTGCGAAGCTGAAGGATTATTCCGCCTCGATGGAAGAAGAAGTGAAGGCGAAGGACGAGAAGCTCCAGAAGACCGGATATCGGAATTATGCATAATGCTCCTGCGGCCCGCCCGGAAACGCGGGAGTGCGCAGAAGATTGGAAAAAGCTGACAGCGGCAGACAGATGCCGCAGGAAACAGGTACAGAAGGAGGATCACTCATGGCACTTGATTACAAATCGTCCGGCGTTGACGTCGAGGCAGGCTATCAATCCGTAGAACTTATGAAGCAGTATGTCAAAACCACCATGCGGCCGGAGGTCCTGGGAGG
Organism: bacterium; assembly: GCA_963655255.1. GTDB lineage: Bacteria > Bacillota > Clostridia > Lachnospirales > Lachnospiraceae > CAG-791. The sequence continues at coordinate 38,649 of CAVKEB010000004.1, read as the reverse complement.
ACTGGGCGGCTTTTCCGGAGCGTTTGATCTCGGGAAAATCAGCCGGATGAAGCATCCGGTTCTTCTCTCCGGAACCGACGGCGTCGGAACGAAGCAGAAGCTTGCCTTCCTGATGGACCGTCATGACACGGTCGGCATTGACTGCGTGGCAATGTGTGTCAATGACGTGGCCTGCGCGGGCGGAGATCCGCTGTTTTTCCTGGACTACATCGCGTGCGGACGGAACATTCCCGAGAAGATCGCGACGATTGTCAAGGGCGTGGCGGAAGGCTGTGTTCAGGCAGACAGCGCTCTCCTCGGCGGCGAGACCGCGGAGCACCCCGGACTGATGCCGGATGAGGAGTATGACCTTGCGGGTTTCTCCGTGGGCGTTGTGGAGAAGGACGAAATGATCACGGGGCAGAGCATTCAGAGCGGCGACATGCTGATCGGCATTGCGTCCAGCGGCGTGCACTCCAACGGCTTTTCCCTGGTCCGCAGGATTTTCGGCATCGAGAGCCGGGACGTTCTGGAGAAAACCTATGAGGAGCTCGGCGGCGCGAAGCTCGGCGACGTTCTTCTGACCCCTACGAGAATTTATGTCCATGCTATGAAGGCAATCCGTGAGGCGGGTGTGAAGGTCAAGGGCTGCAGCCATGTGACGGGCGGCGGCTTCTATGAGAACATTCCGCGGATGCTTCCGGATGGAACCGTGGCGAGAATTCACAAAGACAGCTACCCGGTTCCGCCGATTTTCCCTCTGATGCAGAAGGTCGGCGATATTGACGAGCACGTGATGTACAACACCTTCAACATGGGAATCGGCCTGTGCCTTGCCATTGATCCGAAGGACCGGGACAAGGTCATCGCGGCGGCGGAGTCTGCGGGCGATCACGCGTATGTGATCGGCGAAATCATTGCGGCAGAGGACGCGGCGCACGTGGATGCCGGCGGCAACACGAAGGCGGAAAGCAGAAAGGGCGTTGAATTATGCTGAAGCTGACGGTACTGGTATCGGGCGGAGGCACCAATCTGCAGGCGATCATTGACCGGATTGCGGACGGAACCATCCGCGGCGCGAAGATTGTCCGTGTCATCTCGAACAACCCGGGAGTTTATGCGCTGGAGCGGGCAGAGAAAGCGGGAATTCCCGCCGAGGTGCTCTCTCCGAAGAGCTTTGAGACGAGGGAGCAGTTCAATGAGGCACTTTTAGCAAAGCTCAGGGAGACCGGAGCGGACCTGATCGTTCTCGCGGGGTGCCTTGTGGCGATTCCGCCGCAGGTTGTGAAGGCTTATCCGGACCGCATCATCAACATTCATCCGGCACTCATTCCTTCGTTCTGCGGGAAGGGCTATTACGGACTGCATGTCCATGAGAAGGCCCTGGAGCGGGGCGTCAAGGTAACCGGCGCCACCGTGCATTTCGTGGATGAGGACCTTGATCACGGAAAGATTCTTCTGCAGAAGGCGGTGGAGGTTCAGGCGGGCATTACGGCAAAGGAACTGCAGCAGAAGGTGATGGAAGAGGCGGAATGGGTGATCCTTCCGAAGGCCATTGACCTGATTGCGCAGGGGGTAATTCCGCTCGGCCGGGCACCGGAGGAAAAGGAGAAAGTTTGAAAGTGACATCGATATGTCACTTTCAAACTGCAGCATTCGGTGCTGACGCACCGGCTGCCACATTCGGCAAACCCGCATTCGCGGATTTTGCCTCAGTGAGGTATAAAATGAGAGTACTTTTGATTGGCGGAGGCGGACGCGAGCATGCGATTGCGGCGTCCATTGTGAAATCGAAGAGAGTGGAGAAGCTCTACTGCGCGCCGGGAAATGCCGGGATCGCGAAGATTGCGGAATGTGTGCCGATCGGTGTCATGGAGTTCGACAAGCTGATTGCGTTCGCAAAGGAGAAAAGCATTGATCTTGCAGTCTGCAGCCAGGACGACCCGCTGTGTGCGGGCATCGTGGACGCCTTTGAGGCGGCGGGACTGAAGATTTTCGGAACCCGGAAGAATGCGGCCATCATTGAAGGCAGCAAGGCTTTTTCCAAGAATCTGATGAAGAAGTACGGGATTCCCACCGCGGCGTATGAGACGTTCACCGATCCGGACGCGGCGGCTGCCTATCTGGAGACGGCAAAACTTCCGATTGTACTGAAGGCGGACGGCCTTGCTCTGGGCAAGGGAGTTCTGATCTGCAATACGCTGGAGGAGGCAAAGGAAGGCGTCCGGACGATCATGCTGGACAAGAAGTTCGGCTCCGCCGGCAATGAGCTTGTGATCGAGGAGTTCATGACGGGACGCGAGGTGTCCGCCCTTGCTTTCGTGGACGGAACGCATTACAGCCTGATGAGCTCCTCTCAGGATCACAAGAGAATCGGGGATGGAGACACGGGATTGAACACCGGCGGAATGGGAACCTTCTCGCCGAGCCCGTTCTTTACACCGGAAATTGAGGAAATCTGCCGGAAGACCATCTTCCAGCCCACCGTGGACGCGATGAAGAAGGAAGGAAGAGAGTTCCGCGGCGTGCTTTATTTCGGACTGATGCTGACAGAGGACGGCCCGAAGGTCGTGGAATACAATACCCGTTTCGGTGATCCGGAGACGCAGGTGGTCCTTCCGAGAATGCAGACCGACATTATTGATGTCTTTGAGGCGTGCATGAACGGAACTCTGGACCGGCTGGATCTGCAATTCGCGGACAACGCGGCAGTCTGCGTCGTCCTGGCGAGCGGCGGATATCCGTCCTCCTATGAGAAGGGAAAAGTGATTTCCGGACTGGAGAATTTTGAAGGAAGGGATGATCTGTTCTGCTTCCATGCGGGGACGAAGTTCAATGAAAAGGGCGAGACGGTGACAAGCGGCGGCCGTGTTCTCAGCGTCACGGCGCTGGCACCGACGCTGAAGGAGGCAAGGGCGAAAGCCTATGAGGCAGTGAAGCTTGTTTCCTTTGACAAAGTGTATTATCGCCATGATATCGGCAAGGCCATTGATCAGGCATGACAGGCGGCAATAAGGGGATGATTTTTTGCGGGAGCTGTGCTATCCTAATCCCATCTATGGCAATACAGATCAATGACCGTCTGAAAATGCTGTCAGGCATCTTCGGACAATAGGGATGTCACATTCGGCAGAACCGCTTTCGCGGATTTTGCCTCAGCGAGGTATCATCATGAAATCAAAATTCAATCGAATCAGAACGATTGCCGCAGCGGCAGCATTGTCTGCAGCGGTATCATTCGCAACACCTGCCTTTGGACTGGTTTCACTGGCAGCAACCGGTACAGTGACCGGAAGTGATATCAATGTCCGGAGCGAGGCGAGTTCTTCGTCCAGCCAGGTCGGAACCGTGACGACCGGCGACACCGTGACGGTGGGTGAGACCGCAACCGATGATTCCGGGGCAACCTGGTATCAGGTTACACTGAGCAACGGGACAACGGGTTATATCCGCGGCGATTTCCTGACAGTATCCGAAGATGATACTTCCACAGATGCCTCTGCAGACGGATCCACCGATGCATCGACCGATGCGGCAACGGATGCGTCCACGGACGGAACCGATGAGGCGGCAGCAAGTGCTGCCCAGGCGGCGGAACAGGATACCGGCGGATATCAGGTGGTTCTCGCACCGGATGAGAACGGTGAGGATACCTACTATCTCTATGACAACAATGCCGGACAGAGAATGAAGATTTCGGATATCGGCAAGCTCCAGGATGACGTGACGGCGGCCAACAAGGAGGCTGCTTCCGTCAAGGCCAAGTACAACATCTTCCTGATTGTTCTGGGAGCTGCGGCAGTGATTCTTGCGATTGTCTGCATCCTTCTGGTTTTGAAGCTTCGCGATGCCCTGGCCAATGGCCGCAGAGAGAGAGACCTGACCATGGAGCGCAGAGATCAGAGAAGGAGCAACAGCCGGGCCGACAGCGTGGAATCCCTTCGCGTAAGAGACCGCGGCACAGGACCTGCATCCAGAAACGGAAGAGGCCGCGATGATGCCTATGCGTCCGGCGCAAGAAGACTGGAGCGCGGCGATGACGCACGTGATCCGAGAGATGCGCGTGGCACAAGAACGGCTCGCCCGGCAGCACCGGCAAGAGACAGTGAGGCAAGAGGAGCAAGGCCGGTTCGCCCGGCGGCACCGGCAAGAGACGGCGAGGCAAGAGGAGCAAGACCGGTTCGCTCCGCTGCAAGACCGGAGAGTGATGTCCGTACGGACCGCCCGGCAGCGCGTCCCGCAGAGGATGCGGCAAGACGTCCCGCTGCACCGGCAAGGAAGCAGCCGGCGAAGAACTTCGCGGATGATGACTTCGATTATGATTTCTTAAAGCTCGACGACAAGGACGAGTAAAGGTATATTCAGTTGAATGTGAGCGCCATGTGTTATACAATGTATAACACATGGCGCTTTGCTGTAGAAGCGCCTTCGGAAAGGAAAGGTGAGAGTATGCTGATTGAGATCGATTTCAGCAGCGACGAGGCCATTTATCAGCAGCTGTGCAACCAGATTATCATGGGCATTGCGACGCTCCAGTACACGGAAGGCCAGGTGCTCCCGTCGGTGCGGCAGCTTGCGGATGAGATTGGCATCAATATGCACACCGTGAACAAGGCCTACACCGTGCTGAAGCAGGAGGGCTTTGTCAAAGTGGACCGGAGAAGAGGCGCGGTGATATCCGTGGATTCGGATAAGCAGAGAGCGCTGGAGGCCGTCCGCGGGAAGCTTCAGGAGGCGATTGCCGAGGCACTGTGCCGCGGACTCTCGCGGAAGGATCTGCATGAGCTGGTAGATCATATTTTTGATGAATATGAAGCCTGTATTGCGGGAAGTGCCGGGGCTGCCGGGCAGACACCGGAAGGCGAACAAGACGACGAGGATGAATAGAAGAACCGGACCCCGATTGCTCTGCAGGCGGTCCGGTCAATGATATGGAAAGGTACAACATATGAGTATTCCCTACACCAAAAATGCGAAGGAGGTGCTGCGGCTTGCCGGTGAGGCTGCTGCGGAGAACGGATCCGCCTATGTCGGAACGGAACATCTGCTCCTCGGAATGATCCGGGAGCCGGAGGGCGTCGCCTCGCAGGTATTGAAGAACAACGGAATTACGGAAGAGAAGCTGAAGGATATGATTTCCTCCCTCCGTCTGGAAGAAGGAAAAACGGCTGTCCTCGACCGGGAGGGCTACACACCGAGGCTCCGCGATATTCTGGACGGCGCCGAGGAGCTTGCCGAGGAAGAGTATCACGCGAAGGAACTCGGAACGGAGTATTTCCTTCTTGCGGCCATCCTGGAGCGGCAGAATGTGGCACTGAAGCTGATGGAGGCTTCCGGTGCGAACGTCGCGAAGATTTATTTTGAGACGCTTGCGGCAATGGGCGTCAATCTGCAGGAGCACCGTCAGGACCTGACGGGAGATCCACAGGGACAGGACAGCGCGGGAAACGGAAGGAGCATGCTGGAGCAGTACAGCCGTGATCTGACCGCGCAGGCGGCGGACGGAAGTCTGGACCCCGTGGTGGGCCGCGATACGGAAATGCAGAGAGTCATTCAGATCCTGTCGAGAAGGACGAAGAACAATCCCTGCCTGATCGGTGAGCCCGGTGTCGGCAAAACGGCGATTGTCGAAGGCCTTGCGCAGAAGATTGTCCGCGGCGAGGTGCCGGAGACGGTGCGCGGCAAACGCCTTCTGACCCTGGATCTGTCCGGCATGGTGGCCGGATCGAAGTACCGCGGAGAATTCGAGGAGCGCATCAAGGGCGTGATCGAAGAGGTCCGCAGCGCGGGCGATGTCATCCTGTTCGTGGATGAAATGCACACCCTGATCGGCGCGGGCGGCGCGGAAGGAGCCATTGACGCTTCGAATATTCTGAAGCCCGCCCTTGCAAGAGGCGAGATCCAGCTGATCGGCGCGACGACCGTGAACGAATATCACAAGTATGTGGAGAAGGACGCGGCACTGGAGCGCCGGTTTCAGCCGGTTATGGTGGAGGAGCCTTCGGAGGCGGAGACGCTGGAAATCCTGAAGGGCATTGTGCCCCGCTATGAGGAGCATCACCGCGTGAAGGTCAGTGAAGAGGCCATGAAGGAGGCAGTCCGGCTCTCCCAGCGTTACATCAATGACCGGAATCTTCCGGACAAGGCAATTGACGTCATCGATGAAGCCTGTGCGGCCGTGCGCTTGAAGAAGCCGGATAAGAAGGATGCGGATCCTGCGGCGGCACTGGAGAAGAAGCTTGCAGAGGAAGACGAGAAGCTTGCAAAGGCAGTAGTGGCAGGCAAGGTCCGCTCGGCAAGAGCGGCGAGAAAGCGCTACGATCAGCTCCGGGAGCAGTTCGAGCAGGCGCTCCGCAGCACGGAGAAGCGGGAAGAAAACGATCTCCCCGTCGTGACGTCGGAGGACGTTGCGGGCGTGATTTCCGTCTGGTCCAAGGTTCCGGTGAGCCGTCTTACGGAAAAGGAGAGTGAACGGCTCCTGCGCCTGGAGGATACGCTTCATAAGAGGGTGATCGGGCAGGAGGATGCGGTGAAGGCAGTGGCGAAGGCAATCCGCCGTGGGCGCGTTGGCCTTCAGGATCCGCACCGTCCCATCGGTTCCTTCCTCTTCCTGGGACCGACCGGTGTCGGCAAAACCGAGCTTGCGAAGGCACTGGCCGAGGCTGTTTTCGGGGATGAGAAGAACATGATCCGCGTCGATATGTCGGAATACATGGAGCAGTATGCCGTCTCCAAGATGATCGGCTCTGCTCCCGGATATGTCGGCTATGACGAAGGCGGCCAGCTCACGGACAAGGTGCGCAAGAATCCTTATTCCGTGGTTCTTTTCGATGAGATCGAGAAGGCCAATCCGGATGTTTTCAATATTCTCCTGCAGATTCTGGACGAGGGTCATCTTACGGATTCCAAGGGAAGGCAGGTGAACTTCCGCAATACGATCATCATCATGACCTCGAATGTGGGTGCGCGGAATATTGTGGATGCGCATACCATCGGCTTTTCCCAGAAGCCGACGCAGGAGCAGGAATACGAGAAGATGCAGGCCGGCGTGATGGCGGAGGTCCGCAGGATGTTCCGTCCGGAATTCATCAACCGGATCGACGGAATTGAGGTGTTCCACGCGCTGACGCACGAGGAACTTCTGAGAATCACGACGCTCCTGTGCAATGATCTGATACGACGCGCGCAGTCGCAGCTGGGGCTCACGCTTCATGTCACTTCGTCACTGAAGGAGCATCTGGTGAACAAATACGCGGATCCCAAGATGGGAGCGCGTCCGCTTCGCCGGGCCATCCAGAGCGTGGTGGAGGACGAGCTGGCGATGAGACTCCTTTCGGAGGAATTCCGGTCGGGAGACCAGGTGACCATCGGCTGCCGTGAAGGCAGGGTGACATTCGAGAAGACGAAGACGAGAAGCGGAAAGAAGGCCGGAAACGGAAAGTCCTCTGCGGGACGCGGATCCGCGGCCTCCGGCAGGAAGGGACACGAAGGCCATGCCGAATAAGAAGAGAACCACCGCGTTTTACTGCAGCGAGTGCGGATATGAGTCGGCCAAGTGGGTGGGGCAGTGCCCCGCCTGCCACGCCTGGAATACCATGGTGGAAGCGCCGGTCCGGGTCAGTATCTCCGCGGCATCCTCCTTCCGGGGAGGGAAAAATGCCGTTCCCGGGCCGATTTCTTCGGCAAGACCGGTTTCCCTTTCGGAAATTCACGATGAGGGCGAGGTCCGGTGGTCTACGGGATACGGAGAACTGGACCGGGTTCTCGGAGGCGGCATTGTCAAGGGCTCCATGCTGCTGGTTGGCGGCGATCCCGGCATCGGCAAATCAACGCTTCTTCTGCAGGTGACGCGGAATCTTGCGGAGAACGGCAGAAGAGTCATTTATGTCAGCGGCGAGGAATCCCTTCATCAGATCAAGCTTCGGGCAGGAAGGATCGGCAGGGTCAGCGATCAGCTGAAGTTCTACTGCGAGACTGATCTGGACCGGATCACGGAGGTCCTGATGGAGGAGAAGCCGGAGCTGGTTGTCATTGATTCTATCCAGACCATGAACAACTCCTCCGTGGATGCGGCGCCGGGCAGCATTTCGCAGATTCGGGAGACCACGGGAGTTCTGCTGCGGCTGGCCAAACAGATGGGGATCACATTCTTTATCATCGGCCATGTCACGAAGGAAGGCACGGTGGCGGGACCAAGAGTCCTGGAGCACATGGTCGATACGGTCCTTTATTTTGAGGGCGACCGCTACGCGTCCTATCGCATTATCCGCGGCGTGAAAAACCGGTTTGGATCGACGAATGAAATCGGAATTTTCGAGATGCGGCGGGAAGGCCTGTGCGAGGTGGAGAACCCTTCAGAGTACATGCTCTCCGGAAGGCCGGAGAACGCGTGCGGCTCTGTGGTGTCCTGCAGCATGGACGGAACGAGGGCAATGCTGACTGAGGTGCAGGCCCTTGTCTGCAAGACAAGTTTCGGGTTTCCGAAGCGGCAGGCGACGGGAACGGATTACAACAGGGTCAGCCTCCTGATGGCAGTTCTCGAGAAAAGGCTCGGGATTCCGCTCTCGGAGTATGACGCCTATGTCAATCTGGCGGGAGGCATCCGGCAGACGGAGCCCGCATTGGATTTGGGAATCGCGCTGGCAATTCTCTCCAGCTACCGGGGACTTCCGGTGGGAGATAAAACGGTGGCATTCGGAGAGATCGGACTCTCCGGCGAGGTCCGCATGGTGACAATGGCAGACATGCGGGTCCAGGAGGCAGCGAAGCTCGGCTTTCAGACCGTTCTTCTTCCTGCCAGCAATATCAAAGGACTGAAGGTGCCGGAAGGCATCCGCGTGATTGGAATCCGCAGCCTTCAGGAAGCGGCGCAGCAGCTGGGCGAATGACCCGGCTGCTGCGCTGCTTGTTCAAATTTGCAAGAACTATCGAAAAGAAATAGATTTTTGCATTTCAGTGCAAAAACTTTATTTCCTGATTGATATGCGCTATATTAACGATAGAGGGGGTGCTGCGCCATGATCGATTTTTATGAGCTTAAGCGGCGTGACAGTTATTTGAATAAGCTGATTGGTTTTCAGGACACCGAGCCAGTCAAGGTAATTACTGGTATTCGTCGCTGCGGCAAGTCCAGTCTGTTGAAGCTTATGGTTCAGCATTTGAGGGAGAGTGGCATTCTGCCGGAGCAGATCATTGAAATGAATTTTGAGTCCTTTGATTTTCGGAGAATGAGCGCCGATGGTATTTATCACTATGTAAAAGAACGCATTGTTCCCGGAAGGCGGATGTATCTTTTTTTTGATGAATTACAACGGGTCGAAGCGTGGGAAGATGCAGTAAACGCCTTTCGCGTGGATTTTGACTGCGACATCTACGTCACCGGATCAAACGCCTATCTCCTTTCTTCGGAGTATGCCACCTACCTCTCGGGACGGTGTGTGGAGATCAAAATGCTGCCTCTTTCTTTCCGTGAGTTCCTTGATTTTCACGGTTTCGAAGTTCGAGAAACGAAAAGCGCGCTTGGCGGCTTTCGCAAGCAGATATTCGACAAGAACGGTGAACATTATGAACTGCGGGAGGCTTTCGATACCTATATGCGGTTCGGAGGAATGCCCGGTATCGTCGATGTTGGTTTGGATCAGGAAAAGGCGCTGTCGCTCCTTGATGGTATTTATTCCACGGTGGTCATCCGTGACATTTTGGAACGGGAAAAGCGCAGAGGTCAAAAGCAGATCACTGACCCAGCACTGCTGCGTAAGATTATCCTCTTCCTTGCGGATAGTATCGGTTCCAGCGTTTCGATTGCCTCAATAGGCAACACGTTGGTGAACGAAGGACTTCTGGATGATGGAAAGCGCAAGGGTGCTCCCAGTGCACATACGGTGCAGGCATATGTGAATGCGCTTCTGGAGAGTTACTTCTTCTATGAGATCAAACGCTTTGATATCAAAGGAAAAGCCTATCTCCGCACGCTCGGAAAATACTATATCGTTGACATTGGCCTTCGCAACTATCTGCTGGGCTTCCGAAATCGAGACAGCGGTCACGCCATTGAGAATGTCGTTTACTTTGAACTGCTTCGCCGCGGCTATGATGTGGCAATAGGCAAAATCGGCAGTGCAGAGGTTGACTTTATTGCAACGACTGCCGATGAGAAAAAATATATTCAGGTGACGGAGTCTATGGTAAGCGGGGATGTGCGGAAACGGGAGCTTGCACCGCTGCAGAGCATCCGTGATAACTACGAAAAAATCGTGCTGTCTCTTGATCCCGGCCTTGATGCCTCCTATGAGGGCATTAAATCTGAAAACCTTATCAATTGGCTGCTTGATGAATGAACACTGCACTTTTGAGAAAGGCAGGTGCGCTTTGTTTTGTTGGGGGCATCGATGGCATACCCGTCGGATATTTGCTTACCGTCCGAAGAAGGATACACAAATGCCGAGGTTAAGCGGATAACAACAAATAACAACAGCACATTTAAGATCAACAAAACGGGAAGCAGCCAAAATAGCCGCTTCCCGTCTTAGTATGAAGCAGAGGCAGAGGGATTCGAACCCCCATTGGCGGTTTTGGAGACCACAGTCTTAGCCATTCGACGATGCCTCTATTTATTTTGTCGGTTTACAGCCGACTTGGATACTATACCACGGCGGACCGGAAAGCACAACTGCTTTTTGGCAATTGTTCCGCACTTGCCGGTTTTGATGAGGAATGGATCGCCTGCGGGCATAATATTCATGGTGGACCGGCATGTGCCGAACAGGAATGCCTTGCGGAGGAATCAATGCCGCAGACGTTTCCTTCGCAGCCGGGCGCGGATGCGCAGGAAGAGAAGGGCAAGGAGGATTCCCGTCAGTGCCCCGCAGCTGTCGATCACCACGTCACGCAGCTGCGGAGAGCGCCCCGGAGAGAAGGACTGATGAAATTCATCGGAGGCGGCGTAGACGGTGCAGATGCCCCAGGTGATCAGGACCAGAGTTCTCCTGCGGAACCGGTCGGAGTAATAAGAGATGACGGGGAGAATCAGGCTGATGCTAAGAAGCGCATATTCGCTGAAGTGGGCGAGTTTGCGGACGTAGAATTCGCTCCGGTCAATGTAGAAGGCGAGCTCCTCCGGCGTCCAGGACAGCCGGAACTGATCCCGGATGGACAGGATGAGATCTCTTGTGATCCGGAGGCTTTCCACGGAAGAATCATCCGCATTCTGCGAGGAGAACCGGAAGATCATGATCATGACAAGAAGCGCCGGAAGAAAGGCGAGAATTTTCTTTATGTGCCGGGATGCCCCGGATTGCAGCAATTTTCTGTGATCGAGTGTATGAGGCATGCAGGTCCTGCTTCCATAAAATACCTGAAATGGTTTCATCATCTGTAACAGTTCCGCACGCGGCAGTTTTGAATGCAAACAGATCGCTCAGGAGCATATTTATGTCAAAAACTGCCGTGCGGTCAAACCCGGAGGTGCTGACAACGTCGGGAAATCTTGTAAGAAAATCCGGAATGCCCGGAACGGTTATCGCAATCCCAACATTCTAGCACAATCCGGGAAATGTACACAGGTGGCGCTGGCATGGACGAATGAAACTCGTCCGGGGATCTTCATGTCCTGCGTCATGGGAAACTGCCCAAAACGCGGCGGGCGGCCGTCTTTTTTTTCTACTGTGCATTTCTGTAAAAAGAATCGCGGCATATGCTATACTTTTAAGAGTATAACTGTCTTTATGCCCGGAGACCGGAGCAGTCCGGAACGGAGAGAATGTGGGCGGAGAAGGCAGAGGATTTACCTCAAACATTGCAAACTGGATCGGGCGACTGCCCACGAAGGAGACAGCAGGAATGAGTGATGTAAGAAGAATCTATGTAGAGAAGAAAAAGCCGTATGCCGTGAAGGCAAGAGGGCAGCTGGAAGAGATCCGCACCTTCCTCGGGATTGAGGGGATTGAAGATCTGCGTCTGTTGATTCGCTACGATGTGGAGAACATCCGCGATGATGTCTTTGAGACGGCATGCCGCTGCGTTTTCTCGGAGCCGCCGGTAGATGACCTGTATCTGGAGACCTTTGACATCCCCGAGGGAGCGCGTGTTTTTTCTGTTGAGTCTCTTCCCGGCCAGTTTGATCAGCGGGCAGATTCTGCCGTTCAGTGCATTCAGCTCCTGAATCCGGACTCACATGTGATTATCCGGACGGCGCAGACTTATGTTCTGACGGGCAGCATTTCCGATGAAGAATTCAGCCGAATCAAATCCGATCTGATCAATCCCGTGGATTCGAGAGAGACCGGTATGGACAAACCCGAGACACTGGTGGCGGAATATCCGCAGGCACCGGATGTTCGGGTTTTTGACGGTTTTATCGAGATGACGGAGCTTCAGCTGAAGGAGCTGTACGATTCGCTCGGCCTTGCGATGACCTTCGAGGATTTTAAGCTGATTCAGGATTATTTCGATGGGAAATTCGACGGAGAGGTCCACCGGAATCCCACGATGACGGAGATCCGCGTGCTGGATACCTACTGGTCCGATCACTGCCGTCACACGACCTTTGCGACGGAGCTGAAGAATGTGACTTTCGGGGACGGCTATTACAAGGTTCCGATGGAAACATCCTTCCAGAGTTATCAGGATACCCGCGCGGAGATGTATGAGAACCGCCCGGACAAGTATCCCTGCCTGATGGATCTTGCCATCATCGGCGTGAAGAAGCTCAAGGCGGACGGGAAGCTGACCGATCAGGAGGAGTCCGATGAGAACAATGCCTGCTCCGTGGTCATCCCGGTGGAAGTGGACTATGGGGAGGGCCCGGTCCGTGAAGAGTGGCTGATGTTCTTCAAGAACGAGACGCACAACCATCCGACGGAGATCGAGCCGTTCGGCGGCGCGGCGACGTGCCTTGGCGGCGCGATCCGTGATCCGCTCTCGGGACGCGGCTATGTCTATCAGGCCATGCGCGTGACCGGCGCGGCGGATCCGACGGTTCCGGTTTCACAGACGCTGGAAGGCAAGCTTCCTCAGAAGAAGCTCTGCACGGGAGCCGCACAGGGCTATTCCAGCTATGGCAATCAGATCGGCCTTGCCACCGGAGAGGTTAAGGAGATCTATCATCCGAATTATGTGGCAAAACGCATGGAGATCGGTGCGGTCATGGGAGCGGCAAGACGCTCGGATGTCATCCGCGAGAACAGCGATCCCGGCGATATCATCATTCTCCTGGGCGGCCGGACCGGACGTGACGGCTGCGGTGGAGCAACCGGCTCCTCCAAGAAGCACACGGAGAAATCTCTGGAATCCTGCGGCGCAGAGGTACAGAAGGGAAATGCGCCGACGGAGAGAAAGCTGCAGAGACTCTTCCGCAGACCCGAGGTTTCCCACCTCATCAAGAAGTGCAACGACTTCGGTGCGGGCGGTGTTTCGGTTGCCATCGGCGAGCTGGCGGACGGTCTGGACGTCAATCTGGACCTTGTTCCGAAGAAATACGAAGGCCTTGACGGCACAGAGCTTGCCATCTCCGAATCGCAGGAGAGAATGGCGGTTGTGGTTGCACCGAAGGACCGCGATGAGTTCCTCCGCTATGCCGCAGAGGAGAACCTTGAGGCAACGCCGGTTGCCGTTGTGACGAAGAAGCCGAATCTGGTTCTGAACTGGAGAGGAAAGGCTATCGTGGATATTTCCCGCGCCTTCCTTGATACCAATGGCGCCCATCAGGAAACCGATGTGGAGGTAGAGGCTCCTTCCGAGAAGGACAACTATCTGAAGAAAATTGCATCCGCCAGGGCTGCGGCGGTTCTGGACGGTCTGGAGCCGGATTCCGCGGACGGGCAGGCGTTTGCCACCGCCTTTGCCGCAGAGCTCGGCGATCTGAATGTCTGCTCCCAGAAAGGACTGGTGGAGCGGTTTGACTCCTCCATCGGAGCAGGGACCGTGACCATGCCGTACGGCGGTCAGTATCAGCTGACGGAGACGCAGACCATGGTGGCGAAGCTTCCGGTACTCGGCGGCCGGACGGACACGGTGACGATGATGAGCTACGGCTTTGACCCGTACCTGTCCAGCTGGAGTCCGTACCACGGCGCAATCTATGCGGTGACGGAGTCGATTGCGAAGGTCATCGCGAGCGGCGGATCCTTTGAGAAGCTTCATTTCACCTTCCAGGAATTCTTCCGGCGCATGAGCCGGGATCCGAAGCGCTGGAGTCAGCCGTTCGCGGCGCTTCTCGGCGCATACGATGCGCAGATCGGCTACGGCATTGCCTCCATCGGCGGCAAGGATTCCATGTCCGGAACCTTTGAAGATAAGGGCAGGGACATTGATGTTCCGCCGACCCTGGTTTCCTTTGCCGTTGACGTTGCGGGCGAGAATGACATTGTGACGCCGGAACTGAAGCACCCCGGCGACCTTCTGGTCCGCTTCCGGATCGAGAAGGATGAGTATGACATTCCGGTCTATGACCGTGTCATTGCACTCTATGAGAAAATTACGGGACTTCTCCGCTCCGGCATTGCGGTGGCAGGTTACGCATTGGATTGCTACGGCGTCGCAGCCGCGGCGGCGAAAATGGCCTTCGGCAATCATCTCGGCGTGAAATTCAACGATGAGCTTCCGGTGCGCTCCTTCTATGACAACGGAATGGGCGACATTCTTCTGGAAATCCGTGAAGAGGAAGCGGATACGCTGGAAGATCTGGAGGATGCGGACTACGAGATCGTCGGTACCGTGGCAGGCACGGAGGACGGATTCGAATACGGCGGCGTGAGCGTCGGCTGCGAGGATGCGCTGGCGGCCTGGAAGGCTCCGCTTGAGAGCGTATTCCCGACGGTTGCCGTGCCCGGAAAGGAGCAGGTGGAATCCCCGCTGTATCATGCGGAGTCCGTTCACATCTGCAGCCATAAGATCGGACAGCCGACCGTCTTCATTCCGGTTTTCCCGGGAACCAACTGCGAGTACGATTCCGCTGCGGCATTTGAGAAGGCGGGAGCAAGGGCCGAGGTCCGCGTATTCCGCAACATCACGCCGGAGGGCATCCGCGAGTCCGTGGAAGAGTTCGGCAGAACCATTGAGAAGGCGCAGATGATCATGTTCCCCGGCGGATTCTCCGCGGGCGATGAACCGGACGGCAGTGCGAAGTTCTTCGCGACCAGCTTCCGGAACGAGAAGATCGGCGAGGCCATTCAGGATCTTCTGAACAACCGGGACGGCCTGGTTCTCGGCATCTGCAACGGCTTCCAGGCCCTCATCAAGCTGGGACTGGTTCCGAACGGTGCCCTGACCGGCCAGAAGGAGGATTCTCCGACGCTGACATTCAACACCATCGGCCGCCATATTTCCAAAGAGGCGTATCTGCGCGTTATCAGCAACAAGTCTCCCTGGCTTCAGGAAGCGGAGCTCGGCGGCGTCTATGTCAATCCGGCTTCCCACGGAGAGGGCCGCTTTGTCGCACCGAAGGAGTGGCTGGACCGGCTCTTTGCAAACGGTCAGGTCGCAACGCAGTACTGCGATCCGGAGGGCAATGTCTCCATGGATGAGGAGTGGAACATCAACGGCTCCTACTGCGCAATCGAGGGCATCACGAGCCCGGACGGACGGGTTCTCGGCAAGATGTGCCACTCGGAGCGGATCGGCGATCACGTCGCGATCAATATCGCGGGGCAGCAGGATCTGAAAATCTTCGAGAGCGGCGTGAAGTACTTCCGATAAGATCCGGGGAAAGAGTTCCGGATTGCCGGCAGACTGCCGTATGCGGGGAAAGTTCGGCAGAAGTGCTCCGGACGGTGGGAACCGGCGGAGCGGGTGCAGAACACAGAATGATATCTTCGGCCCGGGTGGGAGTGACTTCCATCGGCTGATCATATAGAAGGGACAGTAGAAATGAAGGCATTTTTAATTCTGGAGGACGGAACGGTATTTACGGGAACTTCGTTCGGAGCCGTCAAAGAGGTGATCAGTGAGATTGTATTCAACACCTCGATGGCAGGATATCCGGAGGTCCTGACCGATCCCAGCTATGCCGGACAGGCGGTTTGCATGACGTATCCGCTGATCGGCAATTACGGCGTGTGCCTGGAGGATATGGAATCCGAACGGCCGTGGCCGGACGCGCTGATCGTGCGGGAAGAGTGCCGCACGCCGTCGAATTTCCGAAGCGACGAGAGTCTGGACGCGTTCATGAAGCAGTATGACATTCCTGGAATTGCGGGAATTGATACGCGTGCTCTCACCAAGCTCCTTCGCGAGAGGGGCACCATGAACGGCATGGTGACGACAGATGAGCACTATGATCTGAACATCATTCTGCCGCAGCTGAAGAAGTACACCTGCGGCAAGGTGGTGGAGAAGGTCACCTGCAGGGAGAAATACACCGTGCCGGGCACGAAGGATCTTTCTGAGAACGGTCCGCTTTCCGGCCATGCGTTTTTTGACCAGGATGAATACGAGAAGTATCTGGACGGCGACAAGTCCCGGAAGGAGAAGCGTCCGAGCCTCGTGCGCAGATTAAACGGCGCGGGACTGAAGATTGCTCTTCTGGATGTCGGACTGAAGAAGAACATTGTCCGCAGTCTTGCGATGCGGGGCTGCGATGTGACGGTTTATCCCGCACTCACACCGGCGGCGGAGATTCTTGCGGATCACCCGGACGGAATCATGATTTCCAACGGCCCCGGTGATCCGAAGGAGTGCACCTCCATCATCGCGGAGGTACGCAAGCTCTATGAAAGCAATGTGCCGATCTTTGCGATCTGCCTCGGACATCAGCTGATGGCACTGGCAACCGGAAGCGACACCTATAAGCTGAAATACGGTCACCGCGGCGGCAATCATCCGGTGAAGGATCTGACGACCGGACGGGTTTACATTTCCTCGCAGAATCACGGATACGCTGTGGACGAGACATCGGTGAACCCGGAGATTGCAGCGCCTCTTTTCTGCAACGTCAATGACGGCACGAACGAAGGACTGATTTACCGGAACAAGAACATCTTTACCGTGCAGTTCCATCCGGAAGCCTGCCCGGGGCCGCAGGATTCGGGATTCCTTTTCGACCGTTTCATCGAAAACATCAAAGAGGGACGGAACAGCGCTTTTGCAGCTGACGGAAAGGAGGCGGAGTAATCATGCCGAAGAGAGAAGACGTGAAGAAGGTAATGGTCATCGGCTCCGGCCCGATTGTCATCGGACAGGCGGCGGAGTTTGACTACGCGGGAACCCAGGCCTGCCGCTCCCTGAAGGAAGAGGGCGTGGAGGTGTGCCTGGTCAACTCCAACCCCGCAACCATCATGACCGATAAGGACATCGCGGACGAGGTTTACATCGAGCCCCTGACCGCGAAGGTCCTGGAGAAGATTATTGAGAAGGAGAAGCCGGATTCCATCCTTCCGACCCTGGGCGGCCAGGCGGGACTGAATCTCGGCATGGAGCTTGCCGAGTCCGGATTTCTGGAGGCCCATGGCGTCAAGCTCCTCGGAACGACGGCCCTGACCATCAAGAAGGCGGAAGACCGCGAGATGTTCAAGGAGACCATGGAGAAGATCGGCGAGCCGGTCGCGGCCTCCGAGGTCGTGGAGAATGTGGAGGACGGCGTGAAGTTTGCCGAGAAGATCGGCTTCCCGGTGGTCCTTCGTCCCGCTTATACGCTGGGAGGCTCCGGCGGCGGCATCGCGCACAACACGGCAGAGCTTCGCAAGATTCTGGAGAACGGCCTGCGCCTCTCTCGTGTGGGACAGGTTCTGGTGGAGCGCTGCATCTCCGGCTGGAAGGAAATCGAGTACGAGGTCATGCGCGACGGAGCGGGCAACTGCATCACCGTCTGCAACATGGAGAACATTGATCCCGTCGGCGTGCACACCGGCGATTCCATCGTAGTGGCACCCTCCCAGACGCTTTCCGATAAGGAATATCAGATGCTGCGGACCGCGGCGCTGAACATCATTGACGAGCTGCAGATCACCGGCGGCTGCAACGTGCAGTTCGCGCTCCATCCGACGAGCTTTGAATACTGCGTCATCGAGGTGAATCCCCGTGTGTCCCGTTCCTCGGCACTGGCTTCCAAGGCGACGGGCTATCCGATTGCGAAGGTGGCGGCGAAGATTGCCCTCGGCTTTACTCTGGATGAAATTAAGAACGCGGTGACCGGCAAGACCTATGCGTCGTTCGAGCCGGCACTGGACTACTGCGTGGTGAAGTTCCCCCGCCTTCCGTTTGACAAGTTCATTCATGCGAAGAGAACGCTGACGACACAGATGAAGGCAACCGGCGAGGTCATGAGCATCTGCACGAACTTCGAGGGCGGCCTCATGAAGGCCATCCGCTCCCTGGAGCAGCATGTGGATGCGCTGGACAGCTATGATTTCAGCCACCTCTCCAAGGAGGAACTGTTCGTCCGCATGACGGTTGTGGATGATCAGAGAATCTGGGTGATCGCGGAGGCTCTCCGCAAGGGAATTTCCCGCCAGACGATTCATGAGATCACCATGGTGGACGAGTGGTTCATTGACAAGATCCACAACCTCGTCCGCATGGAAGAGAAGCTCAAGAAGGGACCTCTGACCAAGGAGCTTCTGGCAGAAGCCAAGCGCATGGAATTTCCGGACAGCGTGATCGCGCGGTGGACCGGCATTCCGGAGGAAGAGGTCGCGAAGCTTCGCTACGACAACGGCATCACGGCCAGGTACAAGATGGTGGATACGTGTGCCGCGGAGTTCGAGGCGCAGACCCCGTACTTCTATTCGGTCTACAATACGTCGGACACGGATGAGGCGAAGGAGCGCGTCACCGATCGGAAGAAGATTCTGGTCCTCGGCTCCGGCCCGATCCGGATCGGACAGGGCATCGAGTTCGACTACTGCTCCGTGCATGCGACCTGGGCCTTTGCAAAAGAAGGCTATGAAACCATCATCATCAACAACAACCCGGAGACGGTCTCCACGGACTTCGATATCGCGGACAAGCTGTATTTCGAGCCGCTGACACCGGAGGATGTGAAGAATGTCGTGGACATCGAGCATCCGGATTACGCGGTGGTTCAGTTCGGCGGACAGACCGCCATCAAGCTGACCATGAGCCTGACGAAGATGGGCGTTCCGATTCTGGGCACCGATGCCAAGGATGTGGACGCCGCAGAGGACCGCGAGATTTTCGATGAAGTCCTTCAGAAGTGTGAGATCAAGCGCGCTGCCGGAGCAACGGTCTATACCGCAGAAGAGGCCAAAGAGGTGGCGCACCGCCTCGGCTATCCCGTATTGGTCCGCCCAAGCTACGTTCTGGGCGGTCAGGGCATGCAGATCGCGATTTCCGACGAGGAGATCGAGCAGTTCATGGCGGTCATCAACCGCTACACGCAGGAGCACCCGATTCTGGTCGACAAGTATCTGCAGGGAACGGAGACCGAGGTTGATGCGGTCTGCGACGGCGAGAACATTTTGATCCCCGGCATCATGGAGCACATTGAGCGCTCCGGCGTGCATTCCGGCGATTCGATTTCGGTTTATCCGTCCCAGACGCTCTCGGAGCATGTCAAGGAGACGATCGCGGAGTACACGAGAAGGCTTGCGAAGGAGCTGCACATCATCGGTCTGATCAATGTACAGTTCATCGCGGTAGGCGAGGAGGTTTACATCATCGAGGCGAACCCCCGCTCTTCCAGAACCGTGCCGTACATCAGCAAGGTGACCGGAATCCCGATTGTGGATCTGGCGGCGAAGTGCATGCTCGGCCACAAACTGACGGAGATGGGCTATCAGCCCGGACTCCAGCCTGAGGTCGGAACCATTGCCATCAAGATGCCTGTTTTCTCCACGGAGAAGATCCGCGGCGCGGAGATTTCCGTGGGACCGGAGATGAAGTCCACCGGCGAGTGCCTCGGCATCTCGAAGGATTTCAACGAGGCTCTGTACAAGGCCTTCATGGGATCCGGCGTGAGCCTTCCGAAGCACAAGCAGATGATCATCACCGTCAAGGATGCCGACAAGGGCGAGATCATTGACATCGCACGGCGCTATGAGAAGCTGGGATACATCATTTACTCCACGCGCCGCACAGCGGAGACCCTTCAGGAGAACGGCGTTCATGCAAGGAAGGTCAATCGCATCGGTCAGGAATCCCCGACCGTCATGGACCTTCTGCTGGGACACAAGATTGACCTTGTCATCGATACGCCGACGCAGGGCCACGACAAGAACCGTGACGGATTCCTGATCCGCCGCACGGCCATTGAGACCGGCGTCACCACGATCACCTCGCTGGATACCGCGAGGGCTCTGGTTTCTTCCCTGGAGCATCAGGCGGAGGAGACGGATCTGAGCATCATTGATATTGCGAAACTGTAATTGCCCGGTACAGGCCGGGGTCAGGACAAAGAGCCCCCGTGCAGGTGAACCGTTATCTGCGGCGCAGGAAAACGGAGGAAGAAGGACAGCGGCTGAAGTGATATGGCAAATCAGGTGAATTACAGCAAGGAACTGGATAAGATTGTGGAGAAGGACAGGGAGCAGGGGCGGATACCGTCCCTGCTCCTGCAGGTCTGCTGTGCGCCCTGTTCGAGCTACTGTCTGGAGTATCTGCGGGAGAATTTCCGCGTGACGGTTCTGTATTATAATCCGAACATTTCGGAGCGGGCGGAATTCGAGAAACGAAAGGCGGAGGAGAAGCGTCTGATCGAAGAGTACAACCGGCAGGTGGAGGAGCAGGATTTTGACGGAATGAATTCCACGAGCCGGGCGCAGAGGATCGACATTCTGGAATGCGGGTATGACGGCGAGGTCTACGAACAGGCAGTCCGGGGACTGGAGGACTGCCCCGAAGGGGGAGACCGCTGCACCGTCTGTTTCGCTCTCCGCCTCGGGAAGACGGCGGAGCTTGCGGCGGCGGGCGGGTACGACTGCTTCACCACGACGCTCACGATTTCACCACTGAAGGACGCAGCCCGTCTCAACCGGATCGGCGAAGAGATGGGGCAAAAGTACGGCGTGATGTGGCTGCCTTCCGACTTCAAGAAGAAGAACGGCTACAAGCGTTCCATTGAGCTTTCACACCGGTTCGATCTGTACCGGCAGAATTACTGTGGCTGCAGATTTTCGCGCGGCGGGAAGGCAGGCCGCTGAGTCTGGCAAAGGTCTGCCTGGCACATCCCGGATTTCTTTCGGAATCCTGCAGGTGCCGGACAGATATCATCAAAAGAAAACGCCTGCGTGAACGCCGGCATGTGACAGGAAAGGAAAAAGAAAAGCTATGAAACAGTTGCTGGAAACACTGACAGAGGAGATGGGAAAGGCATTTGCGGCGGCAGGGTATGACGCTGCGATGGGCAAGGTGGGAGTTTCTGCCCGCCCGGATCTTGCCGAGTATCAGTGCAACGGGGCAATGGCCGGCGCAAAGCAGTACCATAAGGCTCCGTTCATGATCGCGGAGGAGGTGGCGGCACACCTTCAGGATTCGGATATTTTCAAGGATGCTGCCGTGGTAAAGCCCGGTTTCATCAATCTGAATGTGAAGGAATCCTGGCTGCAGGCCCACCTGCAGGAAATGACCGAATCGGTCAAGTTCGGAATGCCGCTCCCGGAGAAGCCGAAGACGGTTGTTCTGGACTACGGCGGACCGAATGTGGCCAAGCCCCTTCACGTGGGACACCTCCGCTCGGCGGTCATCGGAGAAGCGGTCAAGAGAATTGTCCGTTATCACGGCGATACGGCAATCGGCGACATTCATCTCGGGGACTGGGGTCTTCAGATGGGGCTGGTCATCACGGAACTGAAGCACCGTCATCCGGAGCTGCCTTATTTTGACGAGTCGTTTGAGGGCGAGTATCCCGAAGAAGCTCCCTTCACCGTCAGTGATCTGGAGGAGATCTATCCGTTCGCGAGCGGAAAGTCGAAGGAGGACGAGGCTTATCACGCAGAGGCTCTGGAGAACACGCACAAGCTTCAGGAAGGAAACCGCGGCTACCGCGCGCTGTGGAAGCACATCATGAACGTCTCCGTGGCGGACATGAAGCGCAACTATGAGAATCTGAACGTGACCTTCGATCTCTGGAACGGAGAATCCACCGTCAACGATCTGATCGGCCCGATGGTGGAGAAGATGAAGAAGGACGGCAAGGCCTATGAGAGCGAGGGCGCACTGGTGGTCGATGTCGCGGAGGAAACCGACGCGAAGGAGGTTCCGCCCTGCATGATCTTAAAGAGCGACGGCGCGGCGCTGTACACGACAACGGATCTTGCGACGATTCAGGACCGGCGCGATACGTATCATCCGGACGAGATCATTTACATCACGGACAAGCGGCAGGCCCTTCACTTCATCCAGGTGTTCCGCGCGGCGAAGAAGTGCGGCCTCTGCGATGAGAAGACGGAGCTTCGTCACATCGGCTTCGGAACCGTAAACGGCAAGGACGGCAAGCCGTTCAAGACGAGGGACGGCGGGGTCATGCGTTTGGAGACGCTCATCTCGGATATCAATGAAGAGATGCGGAAAAAGATTGAGACCAACCCGGAAATCACCGGAGAGGAAGCCGCGGATACCGCGAAAAAGGTGGCACTTGCCGCCATCAAGTACGGAGATCTGTCCAACCAGGCATCCAAGGATTATATTTTCGACACCGAGAAGTTCACCTCCTTTGAGGGAGACACCGGCCCGTACATCCTGTACACGATTGTCCGGATCAAATCGATCCTGGCCAAGTATCAGGCGGCCGGAGGCAGAAATCCTGCGGATCTGAAGATCGCGGAGCCAAAGAGCAAAGCCGAGAAGAGCCTGATGCAGGACATTGCCGGATTCGGAGCCATGATGGAGGGCGCTTACGAGGAGTGCGCACCGCATCGCATCTGCGCTTACATTTATCAGCTGTCCAATGACTTCAACAGCTTCTACCATGGAACGAGAATCCTGGCGGAAGAGGACGAGGCCAGGAAGGAAGGCTGGATTGCGCTTCTGAAGCTGACGAAGGATATTCTGGAAACGTGCATCGACGTCCTCGGCTTCTCCGCACCGGAAAGGATGTGATGAAACCAAGCCGCAAAAGGTCATCCGCACCATGCTTGCATGAGGGCGGATGACCTTGGCGGCCAAAACAACATGAGAGGGGAGCGCGAATAGCGCGGACCTCGAATGATGTTTTGCGGATTGCGTGAGTGCGCAGCACGGAGCAATCCGTGGGTTTCATCAGGAAAGTTACTATGCTGGTGCAGCCGACCTTGGCGGCCAAAACAACATGAGAGAGGAGCGCGGTCAGCGCGGATCTCGAATGATGTTTTGCGGATTGCGTGAGTGCGCAGCACGGAGCAATCCGTTGGTTTCATCAGGAATGTTACTGTGCATGAGTGCGGGGTATAAGAACGAGAGGAGGGATTCGCCATGGAGATGGATGATTTTCTGAAAGCCGGCAGCGACATTATGAAAGATGTGTCCAGAGCGGTGGAATCCGGCGACTATTCGGGCCTGAGCGGATCCATCAAGGACCGCGTGACACAGGTGACAGATCAGTTCGGCGAGGAAGTGGCGCAGGGAGCCAGGAATTTTGCCGAGGCGGTGACCACCGGAAAGGTGTCGGAGACGTCGCACGCGGGTAACGACCGGAAGACCGCCAGAACTGCCGGGAAGGCTGGCGCGGAAAAGGGCAGGAATTATTTCCTGCAGCGAAGGCCGGGCCGCAGCAGCGGAAGCGGCAAGAGGATTGCCGGAATCCTGCTGGGAATCCTGCCCGGCGGAATGACGGCGATCTGGATTCTGGCGGCTGTCGTGATGGCAGTCACGGGAGAGGGGAGCGGTGCGCTGGGCGGCCTCGCCCTTGCTCTGTTCTCTGGTGTCATCACGATGGCCTGCGCCCTTCTTGCGAGGAGCGGCAAGAAGGAACAGAAGCTGGTGAGCCGCTACTATCAGTACGGCGAACTGATCGGAACGAACCGGGAGTACTTCTCTGTGGCGGAGCTCGCCCAGAAGGCCGGCATTTCCGAGGAAGAGGTCTGTGACGACATTCTCCGGATGCGGGCGGCAGGATATCTGCCTTATGCTGTGCTGGACCGCAATAAGACCACAGTGATTCTTACCGACCGCATGTACAAGGAATATGCGAACGCGGAGAAAGCCCGGCGGGAGCGTGAGGAAGAAGAGAGAATCCGTTCCATGCAAAGCGCATCGGCCCCGCAGGGACAGGCGGAAAGCTGGGAGCGCGCAGAGAAGAACGTTGCGGAGGCAAAAGCGAAGGCGCATGCAGAGAGGGCGGAAAGCCATGCCGCCGGTGCGGATGCCGCAGAGAGGAGCCGCGGAGCGCAGAAGTCAGGAACCGCCGCGCAGAGGCAGTACAGCACCGAGCAGGCGGCGCTTCTTGCGGAAGGTCAGAGTTATATTGTTCAGATCCGTGCGATCAACGATCGAATTCCCGACACGGAGGAAATGTCCGATAAGCTGTATCAGCTGGAAGACATCATGCGCCGGATTTTCGCGCAGGTGAAGAAGAATCCGTCCAAGGCAAAGGATCTGCGCAAACTCATGAATTACTATCTGCCGACGACGACCAAGCTTCTCGGCGCGTATGCGGAGCTGAATGAGCAGCCGGAAGCAGGCGAGAACATCCGTGAAACAAAGCGTCAGATTGAAGATTCCATGGATATCATCAACGATGCCTTCGGAAAGCTCCTGGATGATATGTTCCAGGAGCAGGCATGGGATTTGTCTTCGGATCTCAATGTCATGAAGACGATGATGGCGCAGGACGGCCTGATGGAGGGCGACTCCGCCTGGGCCGCGAAGGCAGGAACCGCCGCAGAGGGAGGGGCGGACGACCGTGCCGCGGATTCCGGAGAAAAGAAAGCCGCGAACGAATCCGCGAAAGCGGAAAAGGAATCCTATGTCATGAACAGCGAAGGCGAGAAAATCCCCCTCTCAGAGGCAGAGAATCTGTAGATTCAAGATGTTGTACCAGGATCAGGATGCAGGGAAAAACGGACTGCCTTTTATTCTTAAGAATCTGCCGGGAGACCTGCGAGCTTCTTCCACTTTCCGCTCCGGTAGCGCAGGAGAAAGAAGGTGATGCGGCAGATCCAGTCGACCACCATGGCGATCCAGACGCCGACGGCGCCCATGCCGAAATTCACGCCGAGAATGTAGGAGAGCACGATCCGGAAAATGAACATGGACGCGATGGAGACGATCATGGTGTAGCGGACATCATTGCAGGCGCGCAGCATGTTCGGGAAAACGAAGGCGAGCGGCCACAGGAACATGGCGCAGCCCGTGTGAATGACAACGAGCTTCCAGGTCAGGACCGTTGCCTCCTGTGAGAGGTTGAAAACGGACAGAATCGGATTCAGGAAGAAAATCAGCAAACCGTCCAGAATGACCGAAGGAAGATAGGTGATGAGAAGAATTTTCTTCAGATAATAGCGGATCTGAACTTCAGATCCCGCGCCGACGCACTGCCCGATGACGGTGATCATGGCAAGGCTGGTGGCCTGACCGATGATGACGCCGACGCTGTCCAGGCTGTTGGCAACACCGTTTGCCGCAATCTGCGAAGTGCCGAACAGGGCGATGATGGAAACGACGAGAATCCGGCCGAGCTGGAAAATGCCGTTTTCCGTGCCGCTCGGGATTCCGATGTAGAGAATTTTGCGGATGACGGACCACCTGGGCTTTACGAAGAAGGAAGAAAGATAAATTTCCTGCCGGGGCCTGCGGAGAAGCACATAGAGAATCAGAGCGCCTGCGGCACGGGAAATGAGAGACGGAATCGCGACACCGGCCGTTCCCAGATGCAGGACGAAGACGCCGATGGCATTGCCGACAACATTGATGATGTTGACGATCACTGCGGTTTTCAGGGTGATGGCCGCGTTTCCCATGGAGCGGAACAGCGCGGCGCACGCGTTGTAGACGGCGAGAAACGGGAAGGAGAGCGCAGAGATCAGAAAGTAAATCAGTGCGTTCTGCATGACATCGTCCTCAATTCCGCCAAAGAAAAGGCGGAGCAGTGGCTCTTTTACTGCAATGGTCAGCAGCATGACGGCAAGGCCGAGAGCCAGAACGGTGAGAAGCAGCTGGGAAGCGGAGTCCTTGGCCTTCTCCGGATGACGGGCTCCGAGATATTGGGAAGTCACGACCGCCCCGCCCGTTGCAAGCGCGGAGAAGATGGCGAACACCAGATTGTTGATCATGTCAACGAGGGAGACGCCGGAAACCGCGGCCTCTCCGACCGCGGAAATCATAACCGTATCGGCCATGCCGACGGTCATGGCGAGAGCCTGCTCGAAGATCAGAGGGACAATCAGTCTGCGGAGATCCTGCGGGGAGAAGAGAAACGCTTTTCCATCGGAGGCAGGGCGTGGTTCGGATGAAATTGCGGCAGCAGCCTGTTTGCCGGAATGTTGCATTGAGAATGCTCCTTTTCGTATTGATCAGATCTTTTGGAAAGACATTCCAAGTTTAGCACGGATTTTCAGATATGCTACCGTCTGCGCAGGAATGTTCCCGCTGCTTTTCTCCCGGAAATAGAACATCTGCATCATATCGCTGCGGAAATTCTGATGCGGCCGACACGGGCAGCCCGTATATGAGAACCGCATAGGCAAAAAACGACCGAACGTGTATAATAAAGTGATATTTCCGTCGATCTGCACAGGAAAGAAAGGGAGATCAGGAATGAGCAAATTCGGCAGTAAGAATAAGGACAGCAAGAAAGCAGAGGAAAAGCGGATGAAGCAGCAGCTGGCTGCGCTCGCCCGCAAGAATGAGAAGAAGAAAAAGAAGTAAGGAAGAAACGGGCTCCGGAGACGCCGGGGAATCAGAATTTCTACGGGAGAGAACAGGAAAATGCAGGAGGGGAACATGAGCGAAGAGGAATTCGGCAGTTTTGCAAAGGCACCGCAGGCACCGACACTGGAGTTCGGCGCAGCTGCGGAGACGGACCAGAATCAAGAAGAGAAGAAGGCTGCGGAGGCATCTGCGGAAGAAAAGGCAATTCCGGATCCGGAGGCGGTTCTGACCCCGGAGGAGAAGGAACAGGTCGAGGCTTTTGTGAAGCAGATTGATCTGTCCAATACCAGCGGAATCCTGAATTATGGAGTCGGTACGCAGAAGAAGCTGGCGGATTTTTCCCAGAAAGCCATTGATAATGTCCGGACCAAGGATATGGGTGAGGTTGGCAATATGCTTTCCGGCCTTGTCAATGAACTGAAGGACTTCAATGTCGCAGAGGATGAAAAGGGAATTTCGGCGTTTTTCAAGCGCAAGGCGAATAAGGTCGAGGCGCTGAAGACGAAGTACGCCAAGGTGGAAGCCAACGTGCAGACGGTCAGCGACGAGCTGGAGAAGCATCAGGTTCAGCTGTTAAAGGATGCGGATCTGATGGATAAGATGTACGAGCTGAATCTGAGCTATTTCCATGAGCTGACGATGTACATCGCGGCCGGCAAGAAGAAGCTGGAAGAAGTGCGGAGCGGTGAGCTCGCGCAGCTTCAGAAGAAGGCGGAGGAATCCGGACTTCCGGAGGATGCACAGAAGGCCAAGGATCTTGCAGAACAGTGCGACCGCTTCGAGAAGAAAATCTATGATCTGGAGCTGACGAGAACGGTTGCGATGCAGACCGCGCCGGAGATCCGGATGGTGCAGAATTCGGACACAGTGATGGCGGAGAAGATCCAGTCCACAATCGTGAACACGATTCCGCTGTGGAAGAATCAGATGGTGATCGCGATCGGTCTGGAACACGCGAATCAGGCCGCACGCGCGGAACGCGAGGTCAATGACATGACCAATCAGCTCCTGCAGAAGAATGCGGCGGCGCTGAAGACGGCGACGGTGGAGACGGCACGGGAATCCGAGCGCGGCATTGTGGACATCGAGACGCTGAAGTCCACCAATCAGACCCTGATCTCGGCAATGGATGAAATTCTGAAAATCCAGACCGAAGGCAAGGAGAAACGCCGTGCCGCAGAGGGTGAGCTGGCGCAGATTGAGAGCGAGCTGAAACAGAAGCTTCTCGAGGCGGCAAGGAACTGAGGCTGCGCGGAGGATTTGTCATATGGCAAGAGGCAGAGTCAGAATTTTTGTAGGAACCGGTCATGGGAAAACACCGGCGGCCATGGGACTTGCGCTGATGAAGGCGTCCGAGGGCGGCCATGCCGTGATCATCCAGTTCTTCCGCGGACGAGGACTTTCGGACTCGGAGTTCAATAAGAAGCTGGAACCGGAGATCAAGCTGTTCCGCTTCGAGAAGTCGGACATTCCCTGGGCGAAGATGAGCGAGGAAGAGCGCAGCATTGAGGCGGCCAATATCCGGAACGGCCTGAACTACGCGAGAAAGGTTCTGGATACGGGGGAGAGCGATCTTCTTGTAATGGACGATGTCCTGGGACTGATCGACAACGGAATCATCACATTTGAGGAGATGGGAGAGCTTCTGGAGCACCGCGAGGATACGGACGTGGTGCTGACGGGAACCCGGATGGACGACGGGCTCTGCCGTTTTGCGGATGAGATTGAGGAAATCACGGAGAGCGCGTTCCGATGCTTCTCCGAGAAAGAGAAAACGAATCGAGAAAAAGAAGAACAGCAGCATCGGTGCTGACGCACCGGCTGCCGCATTCGGCAAAACCGCTGCACTCGAAGATGTCTGATGACATCTTCTCCTGCTTAGAGTGCCGCTTGGCGGCACTCTGTATACAGAGAGAATTCGCCTTCGCGAAATTCTCTCTGGTATCGCGGATTTTGCCTCAGGGAGGTATAAATATGTCAGTATTTACAGGATCGGCAGTGGCGATTGTTACGCCATTTCATGATGACGCGGAGCAGAGCATCAACTATGATGCGTTTGCGAAGTTTATCGATTTTCAGATTGCGAACGGCACGGATGCCATTGTAGTCTGCGGATCCACCGGAGAGTCCGCAACGATGACGGAGGAAGAACACCTGGAGGCGTGCCGTTTCGTTGTGGATTATGTGAAACACCGGGTACCGGTGATTGCGGGAACCGGTTCGAACTGCACGAAGACGGCGGCGAATCTGACGGAGGCTGTCCGCGGGTACGGCGCGGATGCCGCGCTGGTGATCACTCCATACTACAACAAGGGAACCCAGGAGGGCATGTACCAGCATTTCCGCGCAGTTGCGGAGGCCGGGAAAGGAATGCCTGTCCTGATGTACAACGTTCCTTCCAGAACCGGTGTGAACCTTCTGCCGGAGACGGTCGCAAGACTGGTGCGTGAGGTGTCGGGGATCGTTGGCATCAAAGAGGCCTGCGGAGATCTCAGCCAGATTGTGAAGCTGATGACACTGACGGACGGCAATATCGAGCTGTACTCCGGAAATGACGACCAGACCGTTCCGATCCTGTCCGTGGGAGGACTCGGCGTGATTTCGGTTGTGGCGAATGTGGCACCGCAGAAGATGCATGACCTGTGTGCGGCCTTCCGGGCAGGAGATCTTGCCGGGGCAAGGAAGCTTCAGTTTGAGACGGAAGAGCTCTTTGAGTGCCTCTTCTCGGAGGTCAACCCGATTCCGGTCAAGAAGGCCGTAAATCTCATGGGTTTTGAAGCGGGACCGCTCCGCCTTCCTCTGACGGAAATGACGCCTGCAAAGGCGCAGAAGATGGAAGAGGCCATGAAGAAGCTGGGAATCCTGTAATAAAATTCTGTATTTGAAATGCCACGGGATAAGGCGTGGCACACATTCGGCAAAACCGCCGCACTCGAAGATGTCTGATGGCATCTTCTGCTGCTCAGAGTGCCGCTTGGCGGCACCCTGTATACAGAAAGAATTCGCCTTTGCGAAATTCTCTCTGGTATCGCGGATTTTGCTTCAGGGAGGTATCGATATGGTAAAAATTCTGATGCATGGCTGCTGCGGCCGGATGGGACACATGATCACGGAGCTGGCGGAGAAGGATGAATCCGTGAAGATTGTCGCCGGCGTGGATGCACGCGGAGAGGCTTATGCGGATTATCCGGTTTATCACAGCCTGGAGGAAGTGCAGGAAGAAGCGGATGCCGTCATTGATTTCTCGAATGCGGGGGCGGTGGATCATCTCCTTGACTGGTGCGGGGAGAAGAAGCTGCCGGTTGCCGTCTGCACGACCGGCCTTTCCGACGAGCAGATGGAGAAGCTTCACAAAACTGCGGAGAAGACGGCAGTCCTCAAATCCGCGAACATGTCGATTGGCATCAACCTTCTTCTGAATATTCTGAAAGAGGCTGCGCCGAAGCTCGCGGCAGCTGGTTTTGACTGTGAGATTGTGGAGAAGCACCATAACCAGAAGCTGGATGCGCCCAGCGGTACTGCACTGGCGCTTGCGGACGCGGTCAACGATTCGCTGGAGGAGAAATGCGATTACGTCTATGACCGGAGTGGACGCAGAGAGAAGCGGCCGAAGAATGAGATCGGAATCAGTTCCGTCCGAGCAGGGTCCATCGTGGGCGATCACGACGTGATTTTTGCGGGACAGGATGAAGTCGTCACATTCTCGCACATGGCCTACAGCCGTGCCATTTTCGGCAAGGGCGCGATCGCGGCGGCCAGGTATCTGGCGGGAAAAGAAGCCGGACTCTATGACATGCAGGATGTATTGGCATGAGAATCCGGCCCTGCATCGACATTCATGACGGCAAGGTGAAGCAGATCGTGGGGAGCTCCCTGCGGGACAATTCCTCTGAGAATGCCGGAAAGAACGCGGTAGAAGATGGACCGGAAAAAGGCGCGGCCGCAAAGTCAGGACAAAAAGAGTCTGTAGAGGCGCTGCAGGAGAATTTTGTGGCGGCGAAGGATGCGGATTATTATGCGTCGGTCTACCGGAGGGAGAATCTCCCGGGCGGGCACATTATTCTGCTGAATCCGGTCAGGGAAGAAGAGGCCTATGCGGCGGATCGGCGGCAGGCGCTGCTCGCTCTGCGCGAGTATCCAGGCGGAATGCAGGCTGGCGGAGGCATCACGCCGGATACGGCGGAGAGTTTTCTCCAGGCGGGAGCCTCGCACGTCATTGTGACGAGCTATGTCTTCCGGGACGGAAGCCTGGACCGCGCCCACCTGGATGAAATGGTGCGGGCGGCCGACAAGGCCCATCTGGTCCTGGATCTTTCCTGCAGAAGGCAGGAGAACGGCTCCTATGTGGTTGTGACAGACCGCTGGCAGAAGCTGACCAATCTGGTCATTTCCGCGGAGACGCTGGATTTCCTTGCGGGTTTCTGCGATGAATTCCTGATTCATGCCGCGGATGTGGAAGGAAAACGGTCCGGCATCGAGGAACAGCTGGTGGAGCTTCTCGGAAGCTGGCAGAAGAAGAGCGGCTTTCCGGTGACCTATGCGGGAGGCGTCCATGCCGTTTCGGATCTTCGGAAAATCGCCTCGCTGTCCGGAGGGCGGATGGATGTGACGGTTGGAAGCGCGCTGGATCTCTTCGGAGGGAATCTCACGCTGCAGGAGCTGAAGGAAGCAGCGGAGGAAACAGAATAAGCCGAAGCGCGGAAAAAGATATGAATGCATGTAGTGATTCCGCACATCTCGAATTTCCTTACGGAAATCCTCGATGTTGCCGGTCAGGCCCCTCTCCGGGTCCTGACTGCATGCTGATTTCTGATCGTGAATCTGCCCGCAAGCGGTCGATTCACGTCAGAAATCAGCATGTGCGGAATCGTTACAAACGCACAACAAAAGGGACATCCGACCGGATGTCCCTTTTGCTACTAATCAGCTCATTTACATATTGCACTATAACTCAAATCAAATATATTTAAGAAAAGGCATTCTGTTCTTGATCTATTAGTGACCTGTCACGCAACTCAATTAGTTGAGCTTGGTTACGTTAACGGCCTGCGGTCCCTTCTGACCCTGGATTACGTCATACTCAACTTCCTCGCCCTCATCGAGAGACTTGAAGCCTTCCATGTTCAGTCCGGAATAATGTACGAATACATCGTTTCCCTCAGAATCGGAAATGAAGCCGTAGCCCTTCTGGTTGTTGAACCACTTAACAGTACCCTTGTTCATTCTAAACTACCTCCGCTGAATGAAAATAAATAATATGCAGCTATGAGTACCCTCATAACGAAATTTACCTTATCACAGTGAAATGGAAAAGTAAAGGCCGGTTTGGGGCGGAATCTGCGTATGCGGACGGCGTGCGTTTCATTCGCAGGGACAGAGAAATCCGCACGTCCGCAGGCGGCAGGGAAACCCCGATTGCTGCGCGGTTACTGCATATTGGACGCAGGAGTGCAATGGCGCTGTCTGCGCTCAGGCAGCAGGGCGAACAGGAGAATCAGAATGAGCGCCGCGAGACTGAGAAGGCAGGCCGTATGAAAACCATAGGGGACATAGGTAAAGGTAATGGTATGCGTTCCTGCCGGAACGTCCACGGCCATCAGCCCGTAATCGGCCTTCACGATTTCGGCCTTCTGCCCGTCCACCGTGGCTGTCCAGCCCTTCTCATAGGGGAAGGAGAAGAACACGAGATTTTCGTGGTCCAGCGTCGTCCGGGCCGTGAAGCCGCTTTTCGAGGTCTCGAAGGACGTGCAGGCGGTGGCGGCGCGGTTTTCACACTCCGTGAAATAGGTGTCCGTGGAGATACTGCCCTCCGAAAGATTCGTGTCCTGTCTTTCGAAAAGGGCTCCGTATTTTTCCGCATCCTCGTCGGAGAGGATGAGATCACGGACGAGAACGCGGTCCGCGGTGGTCTTGTCCTGATCCAGCAAAAGCGCGTATGTGTCCTCTGTCATGAAGCGGTCGAAGGTGAAGCCGATGGGGATAAAGTACTGGTTCTCATAAATGTTGTAGCCGTCGGATTCACCGACCTTGCGGTAACCGATGAGCCCGCCCTCCTTCGTATAACTGGTGTCAGAGTGGACGAGCTGGTTCTCCAGATAGTAGCGGGCGGAGAGGATGGCACGCGCGCCGTTATGGCTGAAATTCAGCTTGGAATCCACGGTGCGGCCGGGACCGATTCCCTGATAGAAATCGAAGATGCCGGAGGAAACCGTGCTCTCGAAGCAGTGAATGGTGGGATATCCCCACACCATCTCATAGTTGGTGGAGGTCCCGTCGGCCTCAATGCGCGCAAAACCGGCATCCTCGTATCCGGGAATTTCGGGACGGTTTTCCAGGAGCTGCTGCCGCCATTTTACCGCGCCGCCCGGAGCGATGAGAGAGCTCCCGTTCAGGAGAACACCCATCTGCGTGAGAAGGCACGAGACGATGACGAGCCCCAGCGCCGTGCGGGTGACAAGGCCGTGGCTCGCGCGCTCACTCGAAGAGGGGCGTTTCCCGGTGAATTCCACGCCGCGCACAATGACGAGGAGGAGCGGGAGCATGACGGCGGTGAACACCGCTTCCGTCAGGAACAGCTCCGGGTACTCCATGATCTGCAGGAAGGAGATGCCGCTTCCGGAACCGTCGGAAGAAGCTGTGGGAAGAAATGCGCAGAGAATCAGGACCGCGTCGGCCAGAAATACCATGCCGGTGCCGAAGAAAAGGCTTTTCTGGTCCGCGTCCTCGAGCTCGCGGACGGTGACGAGACTGATGATCAGAATCGGCATATAGAACCAGCGCGCATAGTACTCTTCATTGAAGAGAGCAAACGCGGAGTTCAGAATCGGGACAAAGGCGATGACGAGGCAGGCAAGGAGCAGCGTTTTCTTCCAGTTCTTCTGGTGCGAGCGGAGATACGCGATGGCGCCTGACACGGCAAAGCACGGAACGAACAGAGACAAAGAGCTGTTGCGGATCTGTTCGCTGGTAAAAAGCGTTCCCCGGCCGACGATATCCGGCAGCATGAAGAAGGACTTCAGAATGGCAAGAGGTGTGGTGGGCTCGGAATAGGCGACCATGTTGTAGCCAAGGAGAATGTCGGAGAGCCGGGTGTTGCCGGAGACGGTGTCCAGAACCTGCACGAGGAAAAACGCGGAGAGACAGAGCCCGAGCGTCCCTGCGAGAACGAGCTGCAGGATTTCCTTCAGAGTCCGGCTGATTTTCTGCGAAGAGGCATAGCGGATCAGAAAATAGACCGCGAGGAACAGAACCTGCCCGAAGAAGAAAAAGTAATTGATGACAGACATCGCCGCAGTCATGAGAACGAAACCGAGGATGCCGCGCTTTTTCGGAGAAAGATTCTGAAGAGAGAATCCGGAAAAAACACGGGAAGAATCCGCACGGTGCTGCGGCAGAGACCCGGCTCTCGAAGGCAGAGAATCTGCCCCGCGCTGCAAAGGAATTGCCCCGCTGCCTGTTTTGGAAGAATTGTCATCCGAGAGCGCCTTGTGGCAGCGGTCCAGGGAAAGGAGGTAGAGCGGGAAGAATGCCACAGCCTCATGGAAGTGCTGGAAAACAATGTTGCAGGCCTGGAAGCCCGAGAAGGCATAGAGAAATGCGCCCAGGAGTGCGCCGCGGTTTGTTCTTGTCTGTGTGCGCAGCCACGCGTAGGAGGTGCACAGAGCCGTGCCGTATTTGAGCGACATGAAAAACGGCATCATATAAGGAATCCATTTTTCCGGGAAGAGGCAGGAGAACCAGAAAAACGGGCTGCCCCACAGATAGAACGCGAAGCTTCCGCCCATGGAAGAGCCGAGATCCAGTTTGAAATTCCAGAAGAAGGTGCCGCTTCGCACGGCGCGGTGTGCAAGAATGTAGAAAGGAACCTGCTGAACGTTGTAATCGCCGTAGTAGAAGAAGATGCCGCCGCGATACAGAATAAAAGGAAGTACTGCTGCCAGATACAGCAGTACTCCGATCAGAAAGAGCCGGACATATTGCCCGAACGGGCTTCTACTGTGAAGAGCTTTCCCCGCTGTTTTCCTTGATGCGTTCCATAACCATTTCATAGCCGTCATTCCCGTAGTTTAAGGAGCGGTTGACGCGGCTGATGGTGGCAGTGGAGGCACCTGTCTGCTCGGCAATCTTCAGATAAGTCTCGTGATCGCGCAGCATGGCGGCAACCTCAAAGCGCTGGGAGAGAGAAAGAATCTCATTGACCGTGCACAGATCTTCGAAGAAGTCATAGCACTCCTCTTTGCTGCGCAGCGCGAGAATTCCCTCAAAAAGCTGGTCAACAGCTTCCGTGTGTATTTTCTTGTTCATGATATTGTACCCCCGGTTTTTCAATTGTCAAAGTTACTCGGACTTGCCCGATGGCAAGTCCTCCTATTAGGAGCGTGCCCTCTTTCGAGGGCCCTGCTCCCGCGTCGGAGAAATCGTCTTCACGATTTCTCCTCGCGTACACTCTTCGCTGTCTGATGACAGAAGAATTCGCCTTCGCGAAATTCTCCTCGCGGTTACTCGGACTTGCCCGATGGCAGGTGGGTTTGTCATTTTTGAGACAATCAACGCTTTTACGTGGTGAAATTTTAACATTTTAACGGAATAAAGTAAAGGCGGTGCGAATCTTCTTGCAATCCGTGTGCCCGGGTGATAGGATATCCAACGTTGACGCACAAATGTCCGCGAGAGAAGAACAATGAATTCTGATTTTTATCTGGTTCGGAAGCGGGCGGTCTCGGAAACGCTGCAGAAGGTCGTCGAGGTCAACCGGCTGTTATCCGTCGGAAAGGCGAGGACGATTCAGGAGGCAGTGGATCAGGTTGGGATCAGCCGCAGTTCCTACTATAAATTCAAAAATGATATCGAGGAATTTCACAGCAGCATGATGGGGATGACCCTGACGCTGTCGCTGGAGATCAGCGATGAGACGGGAGTTCTGTCCGACATCCTCGGTGAGATCGCGGATTTCGGGGCGAATATTCTGACGATCCACCAGTCTATTCCGATTGGAGGAATCGCTTCCGTCAGCATCAGCATACAGGTTTTGAAGAGCAGTGACAACATCAGTACACTGCTGGGGCATCTGGAACAGCTCTCCGGTGTCCGGAAGATCAAGGTCAACGGAGCGTAGGAGATACAGGAAAGGAAAGCAGAGAGGTAGACATCATGGTAGAAATTGCAATACTCGGATTTGGCACCGTAGGAAGCGGCGTGGCGGAGGTCATTGATCAGAATCAGGCAGAGATCCGCCGTGATTTTCCGGAGGGAATCCATGTCAAGTACATCCTGGACCTGAGAGATTTTCCGGATTCACCGTATGCGGACCGCGTGGTACATGATTTTGACATCATTCTGAATGATCCGGAAATCCGCGTGATCTGCGAAACCATGGGAGGCAAGGAGCCCGCGTTCACCTTCTCGAAGAAGGCGCTGGAGAAGGGCATCAGCGTGTGCACCTCCAACAAGGAGCTGGTGGATGCGCTCGGCGGCATTTTGGCCGTTACGGCGAAGGAGCATAACTGCAGCTACCTCTTCGAGGCGAGTGTCGGCGGCGGCATTCCGATTCTGCGTCCCCTGCGCACCTCGTTCTCACAGGAGTTCATCACGTCCATTATGGGCATTCTGAACGGAACGACGAACTACATCCTGACGAAGATGGAGAAGGAGGGACTTGCCTTCGATGTCGCACTGAAACAGGCACAGGACAATGGCTATGCGGAGAAGAATCCGGAGGCCGATATTGAGGGACACGATCCCTGCCGCAAAATTGCCATTCTGGCTTCGCTCGTCACCGGCGGGAACGTGAAGTTTTCTCAGGTGCCCTGCGAGGGCATTACGAAGATTGATACGGATGATTTCGGCTATGCGAGGCAGCTTCACGGAGCGATCAAGCTCCTCGGTGTGTGCCGCCACAATCCGGAGACCGGAAAGGTTTACGTCCGGACGGCACCGTATCTGGTGTCCGTTGATCACCCGCTGTACGGCGTCAGCGATGTCTACAACGGCATCCTGGTACATGGCAACATGGTCGGTGATCTGATGTTCTACGGAAGCGGAGCGGGAAAGCTCCCGACGGCAAGCGCCGTGGTTTCGGATGTCGTGGAGTGTGTCCGCAGCATCGGCACCAACATCAACATCGGCCTCACCAATCAGGACGCGGACCTCGAAGATCCGATGGAGTGGAAGGACCGCTACTTTGTTCGGATTGAGAAGAAGGATCTTGTGAAGGCGACCGGCCTCTTCGGCGGAGAGATCCGCATCGTGGTCAACGAGAAGCTTCCGGAGGAATTCGCGTTTGTGACGCCTTTGATCAGCGAGGCACAGTTCCAGGAGAAGATCGCGCAGATTCCGTCCTACAAGAAGAGCATCCGCGTGCTGTGAATGGATCAAAGCGGCAGGCGTGAATGGAGGAAGAAAACGAAATGAAAAAGGTTGTCAAGTTCGGCGGAAGCTCTCTTGCGGATGCAAAGCAGTTCCAGAAGGTCGGTGCGATTGTCCACGCGGATCCGAGCAGAATCTACGTGGTTCCCTCGGCGCCCGGAAAGAGGTTTTCCGGAGACACCAAGGTGACGGATCTTCTGTACCGCTGCTATGATCTTGCGGCGGAAGGAAAGGATTTCACGGATCCGTTCCGCGAGATTCAGTCCCGCTACAATGAGATCATTCAGGGACTCGGGCTGAAATACTCGCTGGAAGAAGAGTTCCGGACCATTGAGGAGAATCTGAAGAACGAGCCGAACCGTGATTACACAGCTTCCCGCGGCGAATATCTGAATGGACACGTCATGGCGAAGTATCTCGGCTTTACGTTCGTGGACGCGGCGGAGATCATCTTTTTTGATGAGGATGGTCAGCTTGATGAGGCCAGAACGAAGAAAAAGACCGAAGAGAAGCTTTCCGGCCTGAAAAACGCGGTCATTCCGGGATTCTACGGGTGCGGCGCAGACGGAAAGGTGAAAACCTTCTCCCGCGGCGGATCGGATATCACCGGCTCCATTGTGGCAGGCGCCTGCCATGTCGGCGTCTACGAGAACTGGACGGATGTGTCCGGGTTCCTGGTGGCAGATCCGAGGGTCGTGGATAATCCGGTTGCCATTCACACCATCACATACAAGGAGCTGCGCGAGCTGTCCTACATGGGCGCCGGCGTTCTGCACGAGGATGCCATTTTCCCGGTTCGTCACGAGGGCATTCCGATCAATATCAAGAACACGAACAAACCGGAGGATGACGGAACCTGGATTGTGGAGAGCACCTGCCAGAAGTCCGGCTACACCATCACCGGCGTCGCCGGCAAGAAGGATTTCTGCGCGGTTCTGATCTCCAAGGATATGATGAATTCCGAGGTCGGCTTCTGCCGCAAGGTTCTGCAGGCCTTCGAGGAGAACGGCATCTCCATTGAGCACATGCCCTCCGGAATCGATACGATGACGGTTGTTGTGCACGAGAGTGAATTTATGCACAAGGAGCAGCAGGTCGTGGCGGACATTCACCGGCTGGCAGATCCGGATGCCATCGAGATCGAGGCGGATCTGGCGCTCATCGCGGTGGTGGGTCGCGGCATGAAGGCGCAGCGCGGCACGTCCGGGAGAATTTTCTCTGCGCTGGCACACGCGCATGTCAATGTCCGCATGATTGATCAGGGCTCTTCCGAGCTGAATATCATCATCGGTGTGGAGAATTCGGATTATGAGAAGGCAATCCGCGCCATCTACTCGATCTTTGTGGAGACACAGCTCTAATACACTCGAAGCTGTCTGATGACAGCTTCTCCTGTTTCGAGCAAACACACTGCGTGTGTTTGCTCCCGCATCGGAGAAACCGCCTGCGCGGATTTTTCCTCGCGTACCCGAAGCTGTCTGATGACAGCTTCTCCTGTTTTGAGCGAACTCACTGCGTGTGTTTGCTCCCGCATCGGAGAAACCGCCTGCGCGGATTTCTCCTCGCGTA
>CAVKEB010000003.1:0-145808 GCA_963655255.1 bacterium | reverse complement strand
TTAGAGTGCCGCTTGGCGGCACTCTGTATACAGAGAGAATTCGCCTTCGCGAAATTCTCTCTGGTATCGCGGATTTTGCCTCAGCGAGGTATGAGTTTGAAAGAATAGTAAGGAGTTTTCCAATGTCGTTTCGTACGATTCTGGCCATTCTGGCCGCAGTGTTCTTTTTTATCTGTTCCCTTCCGATGATGCCGGTGGTGTGGATTGCCGGAAAGATTTCTCCCGGGGCGGCGGACCGGTTCAGCTATGCCTTTGTCTGCTGGGGCCTGCGGATGGTGACCGCGATGACCGGCTGTCCCATCACAGTGATCGGCAGAGAGAATATTCCGAAGGACCGCGGCGTGATGTTCGCGGGTAACCATCGTTCCATTTTCGACATTATCATGGTGGCATCGCTCCTGCCGAGGCCGTTTATTATCATTGCGAAGGAGGAACTCGGGAAAATTCCGCTGCTTCACTTCTGGATGAAACGGATTCACTGTCTGTTCCTGAACCGGAAGGATATCCGCGCCGGGGCACAGATGGTCGCGGATGCCGCGGAGGGAATGAAGAAGGGAAGCTCCGTTCTGATTTTCCCGGAGGGAACCCGCTGCCATGAGGAAGGAACGCTCCTTCCGTTCAAGGGTGGGAGCTTCAAGATTGCGATCCGTGCAGGCGCTCCGGTTGTTCCGGTGACCTTCATCGGTACCGGGAATGTTCTGGAAGACCATCCGATGAAGGTCTGCAGGACACCGGTCACCATTATTTTCGGCAGGCCGATCGAGACAAAGGAGCTCTCCATTGCGGACCGCAAGGTGCTGCATCAGCGCGTGGAAGATGTCGTGGCCGCAGCGTATGAACAGTATGCGCCGAACAAGTGGAAGGGTGAGCGCGGTGCAGATGGAACGGCAGGCGGGCATTCATGAGCTCTGGCGGGAGGTGACACCCGCGGAGAATGCAGGGATGCAGGACTGGGTATTTCAGCAAGTGGGTGTCCGTGATTTCAGGGCAATGACAATCGGCGGGAAGGAAAAAAGAGAATGTCAGAGAAGAAAAGCAAACAGACGCTTCCGGTGACAGAGGCCGGACAAATCGCAGAGGGAATTTATTCCCTGACGGTGCAGTATCCGGAGTCTTCTGCTCCGAAGGAGGTGAAGCCGGGCCAGTTCGTCGGAGTTTATCCGAAGGATGCCGCTTCTCTTCTCCCGAGGCCGATTTCCATCTGCGAATGGAATGCAGGGGAGCGCACGCTTCGCCTGGTCTACAGGACGGTCGGGAAGGGAACCCGCGAGTTCTCCAGGCTGCATGCAGGCGATACGGTGGATATCCTCGGAATCCTCGGGAACGGATATGAGGTGCCCTCTCTGAAGGGGAAGAAGATCCTGCTTCTCGGCGGCGGAATCGGCGCTCCGCCGATGCTGGGGCTGGCCGAGGGTCTCTATGAGGCCAATCAGACGGCGGAGGATCCCAGGAAGCTTGTGACGGCTGTGATGGGATACCGGACGAACGATCTGTTTCTGACGGAAGAATTCGGACGGGTGAGCCGGCTTCTGATTTCCACCGATGACGGAACTGCGGGCACCCGGGGAAACGTTATGGACGCGGTGCGGGCGCTCCTTGAGAGGGAGCCGGAGACGCGTTTTGATGCAGTCTGTGCCTGCGGACCGATGCCGATGCTGCGCGGGGTGAAGGCTTTTGCCGGAGAACTGGGCATTCCGGCCTGGATTTCTCTGGAGGAGAGAATGGCCTGCGGCGTAGGAGCATGCCTCGGGTGCGTGGCGAAGACGGTCCGGGAGGACGGACATTCCCATGTGCACAATGCGCGGGTCTGCACGGAGGGACCTGTTTTTGCCACGGAGGACGTGGAAATTTAAAGAAAGATCAGATGACTCTCTGCTGAGAAAGAAAGTTCCGTTGACCGGAGGTTCCAGGACCGGACGGAATGCGGGGCCGGGAGCCTCTGAGGATAAGGATGTCAGGATGGAAGAAACGAGTAAGAACACAAGGCCGGATCTGTCGGTAAAGATTGCCGGCGTAACCTTTCAGAATCCGGTGATGACGGCCTCCGGAACCTTCGGATCCGGTATGGAGTATGCAGATTTCGTGGATCTGAACCGTTTGGGCGCGGTTGTGACGAAGGGCGTATCGAACGTTCCGTGGCCGGGGAATCCCACTCCGCGCGTGGCGGAGGTCTATGGCGGAATGCTCAATGCCATCGGGCTTCAGAATCCGGGCGTGGATGTTTTCGTGGAACGGGATCTTGCTTTTCTGAGGCAGTATGATACCAGAGTCATCGTCAATGTCTGCGGACACAGCGAGGAGGATTATCTGGAGGTGGTGGAACGCCTGGGAGATGAGAGCCGGGTGGATATGCTGGAGATCAATGTGTCCTGCCCGAATGTCAAACAGGGTGCCATTACCTTTGGAACGAAGACGGACAGCCTTTTTGAGATCACCTCGAAGATCAAGAAAATCGCCCGGCAGCCCATTATCATGAAGCTGACCCCGAACGTCACCAGCATCGCAGAGATGGCCAAGGCCGCGGAGGCGGGCGGCGCAGATGCCATTTCCCTGATCAACACCATCACGGGAATGAAGATTGATGTGGAGCGTCAGAGGTTCGTGCTCGCGAACAAAACGGGCGGGATGTCGGGACCTGCGATTCACCCGGTGGCGGTGCGGATGGTCTATGAGGCAGCAGGCGCGGTTTCCATTCCGATCATCGGGATGGGAGGTGTGCAGAACGCGGAGGACGCGCTGGAGCTGATGCTGGCGGGAGCATCCGCAGTGGCTGTAGGCGCTGCGAACTTCCATGATCCGGCCGCAACCGTAAAGGTTCTGGAGGGAATGGAAGATTATGCCGCAAGACATCAGCTGAAATCCATCACGGAGATTGTCGGGGCGGTGCGGTAAAAGGCCGCACGGCTTGCGAACAGTGTATAGATGCGGAGAGCGGCAATGAGAGAATTTACAGAAAAGGCATATGGAAAGATCAATCTGGATCTGGATGTGACGGGAAAACGGGAAGACGGATATCACCTGGTGCGAATGGTGATGCAGACCGTGGACATTTATGACACCGTGACGATTTCCGAGATCCCGGGAGAAGAAATCGAGCTGACGACGGACAGCGGGAAAATCCCGTCCGGGCCGTCCAATCTGGTGTGGCGGGCGGCAGATGTGATGCGCCGGGAGTTCGGGCTCGCGAAGGGCCTTAAAATCCATCTCGATAAAAAAATTCCGATTGCAGCCGGTATGGCAGGCGGCAGCGCGGATGCTGCGGCGGTGCTGCGCCTGCTGCGGATCATGTACCGGCCGGATATTCCGGATGAAAAACTGCAGGAGCTGGCACTCCCCCTTGGAGCAGATATTCCTTATTGTATTGCGGGGGGAACACAGCTTTCCGAGGGAATCGGAGAGGTGCTGACGAAGCTTCCCGCGCCGCCGGAGAATACGCTTCTTGTCTGCAAGCCGGACCTGGATGTATCCACGGCCTGGGTTTACCGGGAATATGATAGTATTCCGGAGTCGGAAATCCGTCACCCGGATGTGGACGGTATGGTGCAGGCAATCCGGGACGGAGATCTGAAGAAGATGTGCCACCTGTTCGGAAATGTTCTGGAACAGAAAACGGGTGCGGAATATCCGGTCATCGGGAGACTGGAGCAATTCTTCCTGGACCGCGGAGCACTGGGGAGCATTATGACCGGCTCGGGGCCTACGGTATTCGCCGTCTATGAGAATGAGGAAGTGGCCGGGGAAGCGTTTGCCCAGCTGAGTGAGGAAGAAGAATTTCGGAATTTCCAGAAGTTTCTTACGAAGTTTCACTGATGTGACATCCAAAGGCTTCTGAGGAAAGAACCCGGGAAGAATCAAATATTTGCCTGCAGGCAATCAAAAAGCTCCTGAATCATTGGGAATTCAATGGTTCAGGAGCTTTGCTGTTAGGATCGGTGTCAGACATCTGAAAACGATCTTCCGGGAAGCAACCCGAAACGACACGCTGCAGGTAAAAAACGGGCGTAATCAGGACTTCTTGGAAGGACCGGCGCTGCCGACCTCGCGGACCTTGTCCATGAAACGGCCGATGAAGTTTTTCTTCTTCGGCTGCGGCTTCTCGAGCTTCTGTCCGTGAACGCCCTTTACTTCTACAATATAGATTCCGCTCACCATTGCGCGGACCTGCTTCTTGACGGGGATATCGTCATAAATCTTGTCGTCTGCGACGAGATTCATGATCTGAGGACCGACCTTGGCCTTGACGATGGGGAGCTTCGCACGGCGCAGATACTTCGGCGTGGAATCGACGACAGCCTGCGGAAGGCCTGCCTCCTTGATGCGCATTTTCTTCTTGTCGATGACCAGCATGGTGACCGGCTGCTTGGATGCCTGAACGGCCTCCTGCTGCTGTTCCTGCTTCTTCTGCATTCTCTTGCCGAGGAAGTAGAGACCGACAATGGCAGCGATGATTGCGGCGATAATGATAAGAGTGACGATAAGTGATGTGCTCACAAGATATTCCTCCTGAAACTGTGAATAGCTGCAATGATTGTAACACCTGGCGCACGGGAGGGGCAAGAAAAAAGACTTTTATGGCCCTTCCCATTGTGCTAAACTGTAATCTACTATGGACTCGGGGATGTTCTGCTCAAATTTCCGGGCCTTTTGGGAAAGGAATGAAAGCTTATGAAGAAAAGAATACTGGCAGCCGCAGCGGCGGTTGTGCTCACGATCTCACTGGCGGGCTGCTCTTCCAGAAATGCGGCTTATCTCAGCGGGCTGAAGGCATCGGATTATGCAGAGCCCTGCGATTACAGTGCGGTTCCGGTGGAGGAGGCTGCTCCTTCGGTTTCGGACGCTTACGTGGAATATATGGTTCAGTATCAGCTGAACAATTCGGCAACGAATGAGGAAGTGACGGACCGCGATGATGTCGAGGACGGAGATATCGTTAACATCGACTATACGGGAACCAAGGACGGAGAAGAGTTCGACGGCGGAAGCGCAACCGGGTATGATCTGACCATCGGTTCCGGCACGTTCATTGACGGATTCGAGGACGGACTGAAGGGACACAAGGTCGGCGAGGAGGTTACGCTGAATCTGAAATTCCCCGATGATTACAAGCAGAACGAGGATCTTGCCGGACAGGATGTCGTCTTCAAGGTCAAGATCAACAAGATTCAGCAGAAGGTTGTTCCGGCGCTTACGGATGACTGGGTGGCGGAGCAGAATATCAGCGGCGTTACCACCGTGGACGAATATAAGGATTATGTCCGTCAGCAGCTGATGCAGCAGGCACAGAGCACCTATGACAGCGATGTGCAGAGCAAGATCGCGCAGTACATGGTGGAGAACAGCACCTTCAAAAAGGACCCGCCGCAGGAGATGATTGACCGCCTCTCGGAATCCATGAAGACCTATTATAATAAGTATGCGCAGCAGTACGGCATGGAGCTGGATGACTTCCTGAAGACCTTCATGAATGCGGACGAGGACAATCCGGAGCAGATCATCACGGACAACGCGACGGATTCTGCCAAGGAGCTTCTGGTGATGAAGGTGATCGCGGACAAGGAAGGCCTGAATCCTTCCCGCACGGAGTTCAATACACAGCTCTCCAACTACGCGGCACAGGCAGGCTACAGCAGTGTGGATGAGTTCAAGAAGTCCGAGGATGCGGAGTCGGTGCGTGAGTCCATGATGCTCCAGAATGTTCTGGAATTCCTGCAGAAGAGCGCCGTGGTCACGGAGCCTTCTTCGGACAGCAGCGACGCATCGACGGACAGTGCGGCGGATGCTTCCACGGAGGATGCAGCGGCAGAGACTTCGGACAGCGGTGATGCATCGACAGACAGTGCGGCGGATGCTTCTACCGAAACCGCGGCAGAGGATGCATCGGAAGCTGACACACAATAAATCATAATGAATGTTCCTTGTCCGCATGCAGTTACGTACACAGAAAACGAAGGAATGCGGACGG
The DNA here is from genome assembly GCA_963655255.1 of bacterium. Classification (GTDB taxonomy): domain Bacteria; phylum Bacillota; class Clostridia; order Lachnospirales; family Lachnospiraceae; genus CAG-791. Next base: position 139,846 of record CAVKEB010000003.1, on the reverse strand, counting down.
GAACGAATATTTCGCTATCGGACAGGAGGACAGCATGAGAGATACTTATAAGCTGGTGGATGTCAGAGATATTTTTGCAGAACCTGAGAAGTATTATGACAAAGAAGTTACCGTTGCCGGATGGATCAAATCCAACCGTGATTCCAAAAGCATCGGATTCATTGCATTGGACGACGGGTCCTGCTTCAAGAATCTGCAGCTGGTTTATTCTTCGGACATTGAGGATTTTTCCAAGCTGGCAAAGCTCAACATCAGTACTGCCATCATTGCGACCGGTAAGATCGTCGCGACGCCGGAGGCGAAGCAGCCCCTGGAAATGCAGGTGGAGCGCGCGGAGGTAGAGGGAGAATCCACATCGGATTATCCGCTGCAGAAGAAGAGACATACCTTCGAGTATCTTCGCACGATGCCGCATCTTCGTGTCCGTACGAATACCTTTGAGGCGGTGATGCGCGTCCGCTCTCTTGCGGCGTATGCCATTCACAAATTTTTCCAGGAGAGAGATTTCGTCTATGTTCATGCTCCGGAGATTACGGGAAGTGATGCCGAGGGTGCCGGTGAGATGTTCCAGGTGACCACGCTGGATCTGAACAATCTTCCGAAGAAAGAGGACGGAACGGTTGATTATTCCAAGGATTTCTTTGGAAAGCCCACGAACCTGACGGTATCCGGACAGCTGGATGTAGAGACCTATGCCTTTGCGTTCCGCAACGTTTATACGTTCGGACCGACCTTCCGTGCGGAGAACTCCAATACCACGCGCCATGCGGCGGAATTCTGGATGATCGAGCCGGAAATCTGCTTTGCAGACCTTGAGGATGACATGGAGCTTGCAGAGGCAATGCTCAAATATATCATCCGCTATGTGATGGAGAACGCTCCCGATGAGATGGCCTTCTTCAACCAGTTCGTGGATAAGGGACTTCTGGAGAGACTGGAGCACGTGGCTTCCTCCGACTTTGGCCGGATCACTTATACCGAGGCAGTCAAAATTCTGGAGCAGCACAACGATGAATTCGAGAACAAAGTATTCTGGGGCTGTGACCTTCAGACAGAGCATGAGCGCTTCCTGACGGAGAAGGAATTCAAGCGGCCTGTTTTCGTTACGGATTATCCGAAGGAGATCAAGGCATTCTACATGAAGCTGAATCCGGACGGAAAGACCGTTGCAGCCTGCGACTGCCTGGTGCCGGGCATCGGCGAGATCATCGGCGGTTCCCAGAGAGAGGATGATCTGACCATTCTGGAGAACCGGATGGATGAGCTGAAGATGGACAAGAGCCAGTATCAGTTCTATCTGGATCTCCGCCGTTACGGTTCTGTCCGTCATGCGGGTTTCGGCCTCGGCTTCGAGCGCGCCATCATGTATCTGACCGGAATGGAGAACATCCGTGACGTTCTTCCTTTCCCGAGAACCGTTGGAAACTGCGAGCTGTAATTGTCTGCCCGTCTGATGGATTACCGGAGAAATATGTTTTGGAAGATTTCTCTGCATGTTGCCGCAGATGGTCTGCGGTCAGGCAGGAAAAGATGACTATATGACTTTACGAACTAGAATAAAACACTTCCTTGCCAGGTCGGTTGTTCCGGTTGTTCTGGCAGGTGCTGTGGCGGCAGGGCCGTCGCTCGGTGTTCTTGCGACATCCGTGGACGCGCTGCGCCGCAGATCGAACTCCACGCAGAGTCAGCTGAACGCTGCGCAGAGTGAAACGAAGGCTCTGCAGAATCAGGAACAGCAGATCAATGAGGAGCTGGAGCAGAAGAATGCCCAGCTGGTGGAGAACCTGGCCAGTATTCAGCTGCTGGAAGAGACAATTTCCCAGTTGGACGACCAGATTGCAGAGAAGCAGAAGGAATATGATGCGGCCAAGGCAGATGAAGAGGCGCGTTATGCGGCGATGAAGCAGCGCATCAAATATATGTACGAGCAGGGGAATGCCACTTATGTGCAGATCCTGATCAAGGCCACTTCCTTTTCCGATATGCTGAACAAGGTTGGCTACGCGGAAGAGCTGTATACCTATGACCGCAAGAAGCTGGAGGAATACCAGGAGGTTCAGAAGAAGGTCGCGGAGGTCCAGCAGCAGCTGGAAGAGGAGAAATCCGAACAGGAAGAATCCAAGCGCGGTCTGGAAGAAGAGCAGGATGCCCTCCAGCAGACCGTGGATGAGCTGAAGGAAAAAAATGCGGATGTCAGTGCGCAGATTGAGGAGGCCAAGGCGGCGGCTCAGGAGCTGGCAGCTCAGCTGAAGGCACAGAATGCCGAGCTCTCCGCAGCAGTGGAGGCGGAAGCGGCCAGGGCGGAGCAGGAGAGACAGGCAGCTGCTCAGAAAGCCGCCGAAGAAGCGGCAAGACAGGCGGCGCAGAATGCAGCAGGCGGCAGTACAGATTCTTCCGCTGCGTCCTCTCAGGAAACCGGAACCCAGAGCAGCTCTTCGGAATCTTCCTCCTCGTCGTCCGGTTCGTCTCAGTCGTCCGGGAGTTCGGGCGGCAGCGCGGCGGGACAGTCGGTTGCAAACTATGCCTGCCAGTTTGTGGGAAATCCCTATGTGTATGGCGGCAACAGCCTGACAACCGGAACGGACTGCTCCGGTTTCACATCTCTGGTGTACGCGCACTTCGGCTATTCGATCGGAAGGACAGACGTGTCGCAGCGAAGCGCGGGAGTTGCGGTGGATTCTCTTGCGGACGCCCAGCCGGGAGATATCATCTGTTATCCCGGACATGTGGCGCTGTACATCGGCAATGGAACGATCGTTCATGCCAGCACGGCGGCAACTGGAATCAAATACAGTGCGGCGACTTATCGGCCGTATGTATGTATCAGACGTATCATTAACAACTGAATCTGATGGAGTTCACTCATTTACTCATGAAGCATTGATGAGAATGTGATCAGATTCATGCAGCGGAGAACAGTTATGGAAAAAGAGTTAATCGTTGTTCTGGATTTCGGCGGCCAGTACAAGCAGCTGATCGCAAGAAGAGTCCGGGAAAATCAGGTTTACTGCGAAATTCATCCCTATACCATTTCTCTGGACAAGCTGAAGGCAATGCATCCGAAGGGAATTATCCTGACGGGCGGCCCGAACAGTGTATATGAGGAGACCTCTCCCACCTATTCGGCAGACCTGTTTGACATCGGTGTTCCGATTCTCGGAATCTGCTACGGATCGCAGCTGATGGCTTACCGCCTTGGCGGAAAGGTTGCGACAGCGCCGGTCAGCGAATATGGTCATACGGAAATGAAGGTGGATGATTCCGCATCGGCGCTTTTGGCAAATGTGAAGGAAACCTCCACCGTGTGGATGAGCCACACCGACTACATCGCCGAGGTGCCGGAGGGCTTCCACATCACAGCACATACGGCGGACTGCCCGGTAGCAGCGATGGAGAATCCGGAGAGAAAACTCTATGCGACGCAGTTCCATCCGGAGGTGCTCCACACGGAAGAGGGCATGAAGATCCTGAAGAACTTCGTCATTGATGTCTGCGGCTGCAGCGGCAGCTGGAAGATGTCCTCTTTTGCGGAAACCACCATCCGGGAGCTGCGGGAGAAGATCGGAAACGGAAAGGTCCTCCTCGCCCTGTCCGGCGGTGTGGATTCTTCTGTGGCGGCGGCACTTCTTGCCAGAGCGGTCGGCAGACAGTTGACCTGTGTCTTCGTGGATCACGGCCTTCTTCGCAAAAATGAAGGAGACGAGGTTGAGGCAATCTTCGGACCGAAGGGAAACTTTGATCTGAATTTCATTCGTGTCAATGCGGCGGAGCGTTACTACAGTCTTCTTGCCGGCGTTACGGATCCGGAGAAGAAGCGCAAGATCATCGGCGCGGAGTTCATTAAAATCTTCGAAGAGGAAGCAAAGAAGATCGGAACCGTGGATTTCCTTGCCCAGGGAACCATTTATCCGGATGTTGTGGAGAGCGGAGCGGTCGGAAGCGGAAGCGCCGTGATCAAATCACACCACAATGTAGGCGGACTTCCGAAGAACGTTGACTTCAAGGAAATTGTGGAGCCCCTTCGGGATCTGTTCAAGGACGAAGTCCGTCAGACCGGTCTGGAGCTCGGGCTTCCGCGGAAGCTTGTCTTCCGCCAGCCGTTCCCGGGACCGGGACTTGGTGTCCGGATTGTCGGAGAAGTGACGGCAGAAAAGGTCCGCATCGTACAGGATGCGGATGCGATCTTCCGTGAGGAGCTGGAGAAGGGCGGCATCGACATGGGGAAGGGCCAGTTTTTTGCAGCCCTCACCAACATGCGCAGTGTCGGCGTCATGGGTGACGGACGCACCTATGATTATGCCGTTGCACTTCGCGGTGTGCTCACATCGGATTTCATGACTGCGGAGGCGGCGGAGATCCCGTGGAGTGTTCTGCAGACCTGCATGACCCGTATTATCAATGAGGTCAAGGGCGTGAACCGCGTACTCTACGATCTCACCAGCAAGCCGCCGGGAACGATTGAACTCGAGTGACCTGTAAAACAACGGGAACCCACATGAGAAGTGGGTTCTCGTTTTCTATGTAATCAAAATATTTTAGAGGTATGAGTTTGAACGTGACATCGATATGTCACGTTCAAACAGCAGCATCGGTGCTGGCGCACCGGTTGCCTCAGTGAGGTATAAGATTGAAATTCACCAAAAAACGGATTGCGGTTTACATTTTCGGCCTGGTGGTTCTGGCGTTTGGAATTGACCTGAATACGAAATCTCTTCTGGGAGTTTCGCCGATTATTTCTGTCCCGTACAGTATTTCAGCAATTACAGGCTGGCTGTTGGGCGGCGTGATTTTTGCCTATTACGTGCTGCTGGTTCTGATTCAGTGGGGGATTCGGAAGAAAAAATTCCGGCTGTATCAGTTCCTGCAAATTCCCTGCGCATTTATCACCAGCGCAGCGGTGCAGATTTTCGATGAGGTGCTGCGGACCCCTGAGTCACTGATTGCGCGGATTGTTCTCCTCTTGCTGGCAATTGTTGTAACGGCCATCGGAGCTTCTCTGACGGTCGGGATAAACATTGTGCCGAATCCGGCAGATGGGCTGGCGAACATCATCGGAACTGCCCTCGGACATGGCTTCGGGTTCGGAAAGAACATTCTGGATGGCGTTTCCATTGCGGTTTCGCTCGCGATTGGTTTTCTTTTCATCGGAAGTCCGCTGAGCATCGGCGTGGGGACCATCATTTCGATGATACTGACAGGGCGGGTGATCGCCCTGCTGGAAGGCAGAGTCCGGCAGATCTTGGAATGGACGCAGAGGTAATCTGTTATCGCCAGTATTTAAAACCGGGGAGGGAGAAACTGTGCCAAAAGGAAGGAATATCAGCGAAGAGCCAGACGGCTGGATTCTATTTTTGACGCAATTGAAGCCGAATGGAGAATGGATCAGGAGGAAAACGGTGGTATTTTTATAGGACAAGCTGTCTGATACTATTTTGTCGTCAGGAGCAATACAAGAAATGGGTTATTTGGGAGTGAATACGGAGGCATGGTTTTTTGAAAAATTGACAATATTATTTCGAAAGAGTTTATGCTTCCGATGGAGATTTCCGCATATAAACTGGCAAAGGATATCAATGGTAGTTTTCAAAAATCTATGAAAGGCATTAACACAATGCAAAACTACAGTACTATTCTCAGCGTTTTACAGCCGTAAGGGGGAGTGTAACTTTTTTGCAAAGTTCGCATTAAAACATATTGTGCTATGCATGCAAAACAGGTATAGTTAAACCATGATAAAAGATTTCGCTGATAAGGAAACAGAAAAAGTGTATCGACAGGAGTTTTCTAAGAAGCTGCCGCAGGTAATTCAGCGCGTGGCATTGCGCAAGTTAATGATGATCGATGCGGCAGAGATGCTTGAAGATTTGCGTGTTCCTCCAGCAAATCATTTGGAGACGTTACAGGGAGATCGCAAGGGACAATATAGTATTCGGATTAATAGTCAGTATCACATCTGCTTTATCTGGGAAGGAAAAGATGCATCACGCGTAGAAATTGTAGATTATCATTGAGGAAAGAGAGTGAACATATGACAGGATATATTGAAACGCCGAAGATGAGTGAGATATTATCGGAAGAGTTTATGCTTCCGATGGGGATTTCCGCATATAAACTGGCAAAGGATATTAATGTTCCGGTATCTCGTATACAGGATATTCTTCATGATCGTCGCAGAGTATCTGCTGATACATCGGTCCGTCTTGGAAAGTATTTTGGTGTATCGCCGCGGTATTTCCTGAATCTTCAGGATGATATTGATGTGCGGAATATTGAGCATACGATGAAGGCGGATCTGGATCAGATCAAAACATTGCAGTACGCTTGAAACTTTCATTATTTAAAAGAAAGTACATTGATTTTGTATCATTTGAATTATGGCTCTGATTATTCAGCACAAACGAATGAAAATGTCATAGAAATTATTGAAATATGGAGCCCCCACCAACAGATGCTGGTGGGGGTGTTTGTACATATGGATTGCGGTTTACATCCTTGGCCCGGTGCTTCTGGCGTTTGGAATGGACTTGAATACGAACATTCTGAAGGGCTCTGCACCGGCAGGAGAGAACAGAGGCAGGCAGCAGTGAAGATCCTGACATTATCGGAATATCTGAAGCAGCGGTATGGACAGAAGATTTATAAAATTTCCCTGGAATCCGGCTGCACCTGCCCGAACCGTGACGGCAGAATCGGCACGGGAGGGTGTACGTTCTGCTCGGCTGGCGGGTCCGGGGAGTTTGCAGAGGCAGTGACGGATCTTCAGAGCATTGACGTACAGATCGCCGCAGCCAAAGCAATGGTGGACCGGAAGATTCCGAAATCCATACCGGCCCCGGAGAGGAAGTACATTGCTTATTTCCAGTCCTATACCAATACTTATGGGAATACGGATTATCTGAATAATCTTTACCGCCATGTCATTCAGCGGGATGATATCGCGATCCTTTCCGTGGGAACGAGGCCGGATTGTATTGAGAATGATAAGCTGGCCATGCTGCGGAGCCTGAATGAGATCAAGCCCGTCTGGGTGGAACTGGGGCTGCAGACCATTCATGACAGCACAGCGGAGAGAATCCATCGCGGATATCCGACGGCTGCTTTCACGGACTGTTATCAGAGATTAAAGGCAGCAGGACTGGAGGTGATCGTCCATGTTATTCTGGGCCTGCCCGGAGAATCCAGAGAAGATATGCTGGAAACGGTCCGGTATCTGGGGACTCTTCGTCCTCAGCTGAATGGGATCAAGCTTCAGATGCTGAACATTCTGAAAGGCTCCGAACTGGCAGAAGAGTATGAAAGGTCTCCGGTTCCGCAGATGTCGATGGAGGAATACTGTGATCTTGTCGCGGACTGCCTGAAGCTGCTGCCGGAGGGAACGGTCGTTCACAGGATGACGGGAGACGGACCGAGGAAACTGTTGATCTCACCGAAGTGGGTGACAGATAAGAAGCGGGTCATGAATCTTCTGCGCAGAAAATTGGAAGAAAATGAAATCATGACAGATTGATGGACGAGTGGGAGAGAAACGCATCATGATACGAGCAATGGCTCTTTTGATCGGTTATCTGGCCGGCTGTGTTCTGACGGCGGCCATCGTTGCGAGAAGAAAGACAGGGAAGAGCATCTGGAGCATCGGAACCGGAAATCCGGGAATGGCCAATGTGATGGCGAACATCGGCAAAAGGGAAGGGATCCTGGTTTTGCTCGGAGATATTCTGAAAACCGTGCTGGGGATGGCTCTGGCCTTTGCCCTGTTCGGGAAAGAGCTGGGGAGGGAAGCCCTTTACTGGTCCGGATTCGGCTGCATTCTCGGTCATAATTTCCCGTTCTGGACCAGAGGAAAGGGCGGAAAAGGAGTCACGGTGACCTGCGCCTGGCTGATTTTGCTGATGCCGTTCTGGGGATCGGTTTCCTGCATTCTGGGCGGGATAGTGACCATTCTCACCGGGTATCTTCCGTTGGGCGCAGTGCTGATTCCGGCGATTGCGCTTCCCTTTGCGATTTGGAAGCTTGGCACGGAAGGCGCTGTTTTCATCGTTCTTTGTGAGCTTGTGATGATCAGTCGGCATTACCGCGGAATCGCGAGAATCCTTCACGGAGAAGAGGAACGCAAGTTTCAGAAAAAGAAATGATGTCGTGAAGTCTGCAGGTCATTGTGGAAAAATGGACTATGGGATCAATTACGCACGGAGATCGCATTGACCATTGACGGACTGTCGAATGTGCGGCGTTGATGCTTTTCAGATGGAACATGAAATAGTATGATTTAAGTGCTTTTAATACGGCGCGGGCAATGCCAGCAAACTGCGCCGATACGGGAGGATATTTATGTCTGGCAGCAGGAAAAACACACAGAAGACCAAAAGCTCCGGAGCCGTTCAGGCCTGCATCGCCGGTCTTGCGGTGATTCTGGTGATTCTGATTATCGTGATGATGATTCTGGTTTCCGGAATTCAGGGTACTGCCCGCGTAGTCAACTACGCGGGTCTTGTGCGTGGAAAGACGCAGAGAATTGTGAAGCTGGAGATCTCCGGGCAGCAGGAAGACGGGATGATTCAGGATATCGATTCCTTTATCGATGGGCTGCGGAACGGAAATGAAGAGCTGAATCTTGTCCGGCTGAATGACGAAGCTTTTCAGGACAAAATGCAGGAGTTGGAAGACTATTTTGCCGTGCTGAAAAAGGAAATCCTTCGCGTCCGTGAGAAGGGCAGCGCAGGCACGGAAATCATCCCTGTCAGCGAACATTTTTTTGTGATCTGCGATGAAGCAACAAACCTTGCGGAGGCATATTCCCAGAAGAAGGCATCTTCCCTGGAAGTGCTGGAGAAGTACATTACCGCAGATATCATTGCGCTGATGATCCTGATCGGATATGAATTCGTGAAGGCTCTGCGCTATGCGGCAATGAACCGCGCGCTGCAGAGCAGAGTCTATCTGGACAGTGCGACCGGGCTTCCCAACAAGAACAAATGCGGAGAGCTTCTGGAAAGCACCGAAACCGTCCCGGAGGATACCGGAGTCTGCAGCTTCGATCTGAATAACCTTCGCCGCGTCAATAACAGCATGGGACATGAAGCCGGTGACGAATATATCCGGCGCTTTGCGGTATGCCTGCGCGCATCGATCCCGACCGAACAGTTTGTGGGTCGAAACGGCGGTGATGAATTCATCGCGGTGACACATGGAATGAACCGGGAAGCCATGCAGCAGTGCCTTGCGGATGTGAAGAAGAAAATGGCGGAGGAATCCGAAAGTCACCCGGACACGCCGTTGAGCTACGCTGCGGGCTATGCTCTTGCGTCAGAGAATCCCGGCTGCACGATGCAGGAGCTGTTCAGCCTTGCGGACAAGAGCATGTACATTAACAAGAACCATGTCAAGCGCGAGGAAGCGGCGGAAGAGAAACGGCTGGATTTCCGTCTGCTGAAGCTGGTGAACCGGTGCGGCAGAAATTTCTCGGCGTGTCTGTACTGCGACGCCAGACTGGATACGTACCGGACCATTCGCAGCCGGGAGGACTTCTTTCTGGCTGCGGACGGCAGCTATTCCAGCGCTGCAGAGCAGATTGCCGAGGAGCAGGTGGCGGAGAAAGACAGGAAGCGGATCCGGGAGAACCTTCAGAGAGAATCGCTGCAGGAGAAGCTCCGTTCCCCAGAGGATACCGTGGAACTGCAGTATGATGCGAATGGAAAGGGTGCCTACAGCAGGATGACGGTCATTCCGGTGGACTGGGATGAGGAGGGAAGGCTTCATCATTTCCTTCTCGCCTTTGAGACCATCCGCGAGAACGGTGGGGCGGAAACCGACGCCAAGGCAGCACTGACGCTGTACTATGAGCAGCTGAAGCAGTCCATTCTGGAGAATGACAGCTACGTGGACGCGCTTCTGGACATGGCAGGAACCATTTACACAGTCAATCTGACGAAGGGAATTCTGGAGCGCAATATCGTCCCGAAAGGGAAGGAAGAAGAGAGCAGAGCTCTTTTTATGGATTATCCGCTGCCCTGCCCTTACCAGGATTACTGCAGGGAATACATGAAAAAGGTGACGCAGGAAACACTGGGAAGCTACCGGCTGTCAGAGGATGCCGCAACACTTCTGAAGCGCTTCGCTTCGGGAGAGAAGCATCTGACGGTGGAATACTGCGTGCAGGAAGAGAACGGGAACATCCGGTGGGTGCAGAAGACGGTGCTGATGACAAGGACGGTGGTGTTCGATGAGGATACCATGAGTGAAATGCCGATCGTAAGCGCCATTGTTCTTTTGCAGGATACGTCCGGACTGCATGCGCGGGATGAGCAGGAGCATGCCCGGATTCAGGCTGCGATGGATGAAATGCGTTCGGCCAGCAGGACGAAAACGGAGTTCTTAAGCCGCATGAGCCATGATATCCGGACTCCTCTCAACGGCATCATCGGTCTTCTGCAGATTGATGAAGACCACTTTGACGATCGGGAGCTTCTCCTGGAAAATCATCACAAAATGCGCGTCTCGGCCAATCATCTGCTGTCACTGATCAATGATGTGCTGCAGATGAGCAAAATTGAAGAAGGCAGCATGACGCTGACGCATGAATATATCCGTCTGGAAGAGCTGACCCGCGATATTGTGTATATCATCATCGGGCGGGCAACGGAGGCCGGACTGAAATGGAACTACGAAAAAGGGAAAACCCGGATCCCGTATCCGTACATTTACGGAAGCCCGCTGCACCTGCGTCAGATTTTCCTGAACATTTACGGGAACTGCATCAAGTACACCCCCGCAGGCGGCACCATTACGACCATCGTGGACTGTCTTGGTGAGAAGAATGGAATGTGCACGTACCGCTGGACGATTTCCGATACCGGAATCGGCATGAGCGAGGAATTTCTGCAGCACCTCTTTGATCCGTTCACGCAGGAACGGCAGGATGCCCGCAGCGTTTATCAGGGAACCGGGCTCGGAATGACGATTGTCAAGGGCCTGGTGGATGCCATGAAGGGCAGTATTTCCGTTACCAGCAAGGTGGGGGAAGGATCGACGTTCGTCGTTACGATTCCGTTTGAAATCGCACCGGCAAAGGCTCCGCTGCCGGAAAAGGAGAACGAAAAGCCCGAGAAAACGATCCGCGGAAGAAAGCTTCTTGTTGTGGAGGACAACGCCCTGAATGCAGAGATCGCGGAGGTCCTTCTGAAAGATCAGGGGGCAACCGTGACCATTGCGGGAGACGGGCAGCAGGCAGTGAATCTGTTCCGCAGCAATCCGGCCGGAACCTTTGACGCCATTTTGATGGATGTCATGATGCCGGTGATGGACGGACTGACGGCAACCAGAGAGATCCGCGCTCTGAAACGGCCGGATGCCGGAACGATCCCGATCATCGCCATGACGGCCAATGCGTTTGAAGAGGATGCGAAGAAATGCCTTGCGGCAGGAATGAATGCGCATCTTGCCAAGCCGCTGCAGATTGAGAAAATGGTGAACACGATTGCAGAGGAAATTGAGTCCTGCGGGGCAGGACAGGAGTAAATCTGCTGCAACGGCGTCATGACGGATGGATGCCGTTCTGTGCCCGGTATTCGGACGGGGACAGCCCGACGGCCCGGCGGAAGATCCGGCTGAAGTAGTTGGGATCCTGATAGCCGACGGCGCTTCCGATGTCCTTGATGGAAACGTCCGGATCCGACAGAAGTTTTTTCGCCTGGCTGATCCGGAGGCTGGTGAGGTACTCGATGAAGGTGACACCGGATTCCTCCTTGAACAGCTTGCTGAAGTAGTACGGACTGATGTTGATGGCCCGTGAGACATCGTCCAGAGAGATATCATTCTGGTAGTGAGAATCGATGTAGCTGCGGGCGCGCCCGATAAGGGAGTCCGCGCGGTTGCGCGTCTTGGACGCGATTTTCTCGGCGGCTTCCCGGATCTTTGTCACGAACCAGACGTGCAGGGACGGGATCTCGTAGGTGGTCGCGATCTTCAGATAATCGGCGCGGTCCGTGAAGCGGTAGATTCCCATGCCGCCGTCCTCGTAGCTGATATGCTCCGCCCAGAGCACGAATTCCAGTGCTTTCATGCGGACACTCTCCTCATGTTCCGCCGCATGTTCCGTCTCCATCCAGGTAAAAAAGCGGTCGGCGGCGTCAGTGGTGGCGTCTGCGTTCCCCCGCTTTAAATTGTCAAAAATCGCATTTTCGATGTCGATGGGATAGTCGCCCTCGTATTCGCAGGCGACCGGAAGATCGTCCGCATGTGCGACCGGCCCGGAGCCGGCAGAAAGACTGCGGAGCGCCTCCTGATAGGAAACCCGCATTTCCGGGAGCGGTTTGACATGACCGATTCCGATGCGGAAGGAGACGCCGGTTTTCTCTTCCAGCTGGGAGATGATCAAGCGGACGCGGTCGATGGTTCCGATGCGCTCATTGTAGTCCGGTTCATTGCCGCCATGCGGAATGAAAACCGGAATTTTGTTCATCATGATCTGTCCGATGACGGCGGAATGGTTGTATTCCTTGATGATCTCGCGGATGCGCGAATAGTACTCCTGAATGCGGATGCCGGTTCCGATGGGATTGTCCAGCTGAACGCTGTCACCGCATTCGATCAGAAGGATGTATCCGTACTCCTCGGTGATGTCCAGAAGATTCCGGTAACGGTCGATGTTGTCCGTTTCGGTATCCTGCAGGAGAAGGGAATAAATCAGGCCGCTCTCAATGACCGGGACGACGGTTTCCAGTTTTTCCCAGTTCCGAAGATCTGTGCGGCGGCGCTCCCGCGCGCGGTCGATCTCGGACATTGCCTTGTTCATGGCATCCAGAAAGGCGTCGCGCTCCAGAGGCTTGGTCAGGTAGGTCATGACATTCAGATCAATGGCCTGCTTGGCATAGTCGAATTTGTCATAGGCGGTGACCACAAGGAAAATGGTCGACGGACTGAATTTCCGGATTTCCCGGATGGCCTCGATGCCGTTGATGCCGGGCATCTGAATGTCCATCACGGCGATGTCGGGGCGGAAGCTCTCCGCCATTTCAATGACGGCCCGCCCGGATCTCGCGGAGCGGATCTCACAGCGGTCATGATAATTTTTCTCCAGAAGAAAGGTCAGCGAATCAATCGCAATTCCTTCATCATCTGCAATCAGAACACGATACATAGTAGTTCCTTTCTGTTACTCATAACATCTGCTTTCTCTAAGCGGGGCCGCGACTGTCTTTTGCTCCTCTTCGACCCCAAAAACTGATTTTGTTTGTTCTCAGAATGATTTTCCGTTTTTGTATTGCCCGGTGCCGACTGCATAGGCTGGGACGGCCGTTGTGTCTTTTCTCACTGGCGGCTATTCGGGCATCGGGATGTAGAGCAGCACCTCGGAGCCTTTGTTCTTGCCGGCACTGGTGATGTCGAAAACATCGTCCTGGTCATAGAAGAGCTGCAGGCGGCTGACGACATTCCCGAGGCCGACCCCGTTGGTCTCATCACCTTTCTGCCGGACCGGCGCATTGCCGGAGAGAATGGCGGTGATCTGCTCCTGACTCATGCCGCGGCCGTTGTCCCGGATGGAAATGGTGATAAAACTTCCGGTGCGGTAGACGGACAGTGTGATGATCGCGGGCCAGTCGATGTCGCGGACTCCGTGGTTGATGGCATTCTCGATGATCGGCTGCAGGATCATGGAGGGAACGGAAACGTGCACGAGATCATCGTCCACATGCTTCTCATAGGTGATGGCGCCGGAAAAACGAACATTGATGATATAGACATAGCTGTCCACCAGAGCGATCTCGTCCGCGAGCGTGGTGACCTGCTTCTCGCGATTGGTCTTGGAACGGAAGAAGGAGGCCACATTCTGGAGATACCGGTAGGTCCGTTCCGCGCCCTCCATCATGGAGAGCTGCGCCCCGGCGTTCAGGGTATTGAACAGAAAATGCGGATTGATCTGGGCCTGCAGGTATTTGAGCTCCGCTTCCTTCAGATGCGTGTTCATCAGAAGCTCTCGCTCCTTCATTCGGTTGGCCGCCTCCATGGATTCCCGGAGTCTCGTGATATAGCTGCGGATGGAGACCACCATTTCATTGAAGGCAGAACTCACCACGCCCAGTTCGTCATCGGAATGAACCTCAAGGGCGGGAACGTCGAAGTTTCCCTTTCCGATTTCACCGGCCTCGGCAACCAGCGCCTTCATGGGCGCAGTGGCCTGCTGCGTGAAGGTGAACGTGATGAACAGATTCACGATGGTGATGACCACGAGAACCGCCATGGAGACGAGCTCCAGCGTGTGCAGCATGGTCCGCAGGAGGTCGTAGCTGGAGGAACTGGTCCGCAGCAGCATGTTGTTCAGGGAATAAATGTAGGACTGCAGGTAGCCGTAGATCTTCGTGGAGCGGTCGTAATTCTCCCGGTAGCGCTGGATGTTCCGGCCGCGCTTGGCTGCCAGCGTATCCTCACAGGCGGACAGATAGCTTTCGGAGAGGTTCCGGATGTCGGCAAAAACAATCTGAACTTCACTGCTGCTGTCATAGAGGTCCAGGTCATCCAGCAGTTCACTGTACTGTGTCTCCTGTTCATAGAACTGTCCGAGAGAATCCGTGCTCTTGGTGGACAGGTAATCGGTCATGCATCCCTGCACGGAATCCAGCGATTCGGAGAGGGAGCTGATCTGCACACTGGTATAGAAGATGCGGTCAATCATCCGGTCCAGCGCATGGTTGATGTTGAAGAACAGGAAAATATTGACCAGGAAAATAATCGCTGAGGTTGCCGCAAAGGTGAGAATCAGCTTCCCTTTCAGCGTGGAGCGGAGCCTTCGGAGGAATTGGACGGCAGAGGAGAAAGAGAACCGGTGCTTCATGACGGACTGCCCTCCCCGCGCGGATCCGCCGCACTCTCCAGATAGGAGTCCAGATTGGCGGCGGTGATGGTGGTGATGTCAATGGAGGAGTATTCGGAGAGAAAATCCGAATCCAGATATTCGTTCAGATCATCCACGGCTTTCGTTCCGATCTCCTGCGTGGAGATGGAAAGCGTGGCGGGAATGATACCCTTCTGGAGCGCATTGATGATGGTGTCGTTGAGAGAATAGCCGAGGATCTGTACGTCGCCAACGTGGTTGGAGTCTACAATGGCCTGACAGGCACTGGTGGTAGAGGTCTCGTCGAGGCAGACCAGAATGTCCGGAAGCTTTTCCGGGGAGGTGCTGGTGAACAGATCCGTGACGGCCTCCGTGGTGGAGAACATACCGCTGTCTCCGAGAATCTGCGAGGTAATCTGGAAGCGGCTGGTGCGATGCTGGTTTGCGATGTAGTCCCGAAGTCCGTTGAACACGAGGTTCTGGCCGGTGACATGCTCCTCGGGACTGGCGATGACGAGCACCTGCATGACGTTGTCGGTGACCAGATGGCTGGTGATGAATTTGCCGTACTCCTGTCCGAGCGTGTAGTAGGAGATGCCGACATAGCTCTTTCTCGCGGAGCCGTAGCTGTCGGTTCCGATGCAGATGACAGGGATACCGGCGTCATTGGCTTCACGGATGGCATCGGACATTGCGGCGCTGTCGTCCGCGTCCAGAATAATGCCGTCGGTCCTGGCGGCAATGGCGATATTCATCAGCTCCAGCGTGGAGTAATCGACGTCCAGCTCCTTTCCGGTGAATTCCACGTAATCGCCGCTTTCGGCGGCGCGGGCACTGGCGGATTCATAGACGGAGTTTAAAAATGAACTGGTGCGGTCTCCGACCAGCGCGTAGTGGCGGCGATAGGAGAGACCGGAAGATTCCGAGGGCAGCAGCGCGCGGACCTGCAGCTCGAACAGAATCAGCGTGCTCACCGTGATGAGAGCGAGGAAGGCCAGAAGGAGCTGCGGAAAATATCTGGAATGAAGAAAGTTATGAACGCGGGGCCGGATCCCTGTATTTTTCGTGTCTTTTGTTTTCATAAGGCCATTATAAGGTAAAATAAATGCAACTGTTCAGTGCATCTCAGATTTCCTTGCGGAAATCCTTGTAAAAACTGTCTTGTGCAGAACCGCATTCGCGGATTTTGCCTCAGTGAGGTATAAGAATATGAATTCAAGAGGGGAAAAGGAAAATATGCCGCGTGCAGGAAGGCTTCGGCGGGGACTGATCTGTCTGGTGCTGGCAGTTTTTCTGACCGGAATGTCTGCCGGATGCGGCAGCCGGGGGACGTCTGCGGAGGTCCCCGCGGAGGAAGAGACAGGAAGCGGCAAGCCGGTGATCGGAATGGTATTCGACTCCTTTGTCATTGAGCGCTGGGAAAGGGATCGGGATGTTTTCGTATCCATGGGGAAGGAACTGGGCGCGGAGGTCCTCGTGGGAAACGCAAACGGCGAGGTGGAGGAACAGAAGAAAATCATCTCGCATATGATTGACCGGAAGGTGGACGTTCTGGTGATCGTAGCGGTGGACGGTACGGCACTGACGGATGAAGTGGACCGCGCACACCGCGCGGGCATCAAGGTGATTTCCTATGACCGGATTCTGAACGATGCGAATACGGATCTGTACATCACCTTTGACAATGAGACGGTGGGACGCTATATGGCGGAGACCATCAACGAAGCGCTTCCGGACGGCGGTACCTATATGAAGGTCAACGGTTCACCGGGAGATTACAATGTCACGCTCGTAAACCGCGGATTCGATGCGGCCATCCGGAGCGACCTTCAGATGATTGATTCGGTCAGCTGCAGGAACTGGAACGATGAAGAGGCATTTGACTACCTGACGGAGCATCCGGAGGATATCCAGAATGCGGATGCGTTCATGTGCGGCAATGATTCCATCGCCGGGCAGGTGGTGCGGGCTCTTGCGGAGAGAAGGAAGGCCGGACAGAGCGTCGTGACCGGTCAGGATGCGGACCTGGATGCATGCCAGCGCGTTGTGGAGGGCACGCAGAATATGACGGTCTACAAGCCGATTGAGGATCTCGCGGGAAAGGCGGCCCGCTGTGCCTATGAGATGGCAACGGGGAAGATGCCGGATACGGAGAAGACGATCAGCGACGGAACCTATGAGGTGCCATACATTGTACTGCGGCCCATCAAGGTCACGAAGGAAAATATGGACAACACCGTCATCGCCAAGGGCTTCCATATGGAAGAAGATGTGTATCTTCATGTGAGTCATGATCAGGGAGAAGATACGGATTCGTAAGAGAAGGACCGAAACAGCTTTTCTGCACCGTTCGGAAGCGTGATCAGGATGAAGGCGCGGAACCGCAGGACACAGGACCGGCTCCGCACGGCACGGAACTTGTGGAGAAATTTGCAGAAGACATCCCGGAGAGCAGGACTTTCCTGCTTTCCGGGAATTTTTTTGCAAAAATATGCTAGCTCCTGCCGGAGGTACAGGGACTTTTTCTTGTTCAATATGACCAATAAAACCAAATATCTCATATTTTGATTATTCAAACAGCATGATAAATTAGGACTCAGCAAGGGGAGCAAGGGAAGTTCCCGAACACCTGTTGGTGAACCGCCCGGGAGGGCACACGACAAATTTTATGGAGGGTATGTATTATGAACAAAAAGGTTATCAGTGCATTGCTGGCAGCTTCTATGATGGCAACCATGCTGGCTGGCTGCGCAAGCGGCGGATCCGATAATGCGGCAGCAACGGACGCTTCCACAACGGCAGCGACGGAGGCAACGGCAGACACAGAGAGCACGGATGCAGCACCCGCAGACAGCACCGGCAAGACCATCGGTATTTCGATGCCGACGAAGTCTCTTGAGAGATGGAACCGTGACGGATCTTACCTGCAGAAGCAGTTCGAGGAGAAGGGCTACAAGGTTGAGCTGACATATTCCGACAACAAATCCGCTCAGCAGAATAACGATATTGAAGGCCTGATCGCCGACAACGTTGACCTGCTCGTGGTAGCAGCCATCGACGGCGAGGCTCTTTCTCAGGTTTTGGACGAGGCAAAGGATGCCGGCATTCCGGTTATTTCCTACGACCGTCTGATCATGAACACCGATGCCATCAGCTACTATGTATCATTCGATAACTACACCGTAGGTCAGCTGCAGGGCCAGTTCATCGCAGATCAGCTGGATCTCGAGAATCAGGACGGACCGTTCAACATCGAGTTCACCGCAGGTGACCCGGCGGATAACAACGCAGGCTTCTTCTTCAACGGCGCGGTTGACGTTCTGCAGCCTTACATCGATGCAGGAAAGCTCGTCATTCCGTCCGGCCAGACAGAGTTTGACCAGGTTGCAACCGCTCAGTGGGATACCGCAACGGCAATGAAGAGATTCCAGAACATTCTGGGTTCCTATTACAGTGACGGCTCTCAGCTGGATGTAGCGCTCTGCTCCAATGACTCCACCGCTCTTGGCGTTACCCAGGCAATCGAGTCCGACTACGCAGGAACGAACAAGGTTCTCATTACCGGTCAGGACGGCGATGAAGCAAACCTGAAGAACATCGTTGACGGCAAGCAGACCATGACGGTTTACAAGGCCGTTGCAAACGAGGCCGTTGTAACCCTGGATCTTGCTACTGCAATGCTGAACGGTGAGAATCCGGATGCAACGCTGATTGACAAGTCCGGATGGGAGTTTGACTGCTCCTACGACACCACCTCTTATGACAACGGAACCGGTATCATTCCTTCTTACCTTCTGGTTCCCACGGTTGTAACCAAGGATAACCTGGACGAAGCACTTGTTACTCCCGGCTATTACACCAAGGACAGTGACGGATACCTTCATCCGGTAGGATGATGCGGAAGCATCCGGCAGACAACAGGTCATTCTCGGCGGGCGGGGCGAAGCTGCCCCACCCGCCTTTTCCATCGAAAAGGAGGCATTCACTTGGCGGACATTATTCTGGAAATGAAGAATATTGTGAAAGAGTATCCCGGCGTCAAGGCCTTGAACAACGTGAATTTCAAGGTGGAGCGGGGAGAAATCCACGCTCTGTGCGGTGAGAACGGAGCAGGAAAATCCACGCTGATGAAGGTTCTCTCCGGAACGATCCCCTACGGGCAGTACACCGGAGATGTCATCTACAACGGCAAAGCGTGCCAGTTTCACAGTATTAAGGATTCCGAGAAAATCGGAATCTCCGTCGTGCATCAGGAGCTCGCACTGATTCCGGAGCTCACGATTGCGGAGAATATGTTCATGGGAAATGAGCGCCGGACGAAGTTCGGCACCCTGGACTGGAACAGAACTTATAAGGAAGCGCAGGACGCAATGGCACGTGTCGGACTCAAGGAGAGCTCTTCCGTTCTGATCAAGGATATCGGTACCGGCAAGCAGCAACTTGTGGAAATCGCCAAGGCGCTTTCCAAGAACTGCAAGCTCCTCGTTCTGGATGAGCCGACCTCCTCTCTGAACGAAGAGGATACCAAAATGCTGCTGGATATGCTGCTGGAATTCAAGAAACAGGGCATTACCTCCATCATCATCACGCACAAGCTGAACGAGGTTGCGTACTGCGCGGACCGCATCACCATTCTGCGCGACGGACAGAGTATTGAGACGATTGCAAATCCGGATCACAACATTGATGAGAACCGGATCATCCGCGGAATGGTAGGACGTGAGCTGACCGACCGTTATCCGCAGCGCGAGCACAAGGTGTCGGATGAGGTGCTGTTCTCCTGCAAAGACTGGACGGTTTATCATCCGGTCTATACCGAGAAATGCATGGATGATCACGTCAGCTTCAACGTGCACAAGGGCGAGATCGTCGGATTCTCGGGCCTTCAGGGTGCAGGCCGCACCGAGCTTGCCATGTCTCTTTTCGGCAGAAGCTATGGATCGCATATCTCCGGTCAGGAGTTCATCGGCGGGAAAGAGGTTCATCTGAAGAATGAGGCGGAGGCCATCGCACACGGACTTGCCTATGCGACGGAGGACCGCAAGACCAACGGACTGATTCTGGATGAGACCATCGCGCGCAACACAACGCTGGCCCGCATGGACAAGATCTCTTCCAAGCACGGAATCGTTAATGAGCAGGAAGAGAACCGGCAGGCACAGGTGTTCTGCGATGCCATGCACACGAAAACGCCCAGCATTCAGCAGCACGCGGGAAACCTCTCCGGAGGAAACCAGCAGAAGGTCCTTCTGGCCAAGTGGATGTTCGCGGAGCCGGATGTGCTGATTCTGGATGAGCCGACGCGAGGCATTGATGTCGGAGCCAAGTACGAGATTTATCAGATCATGAACGATATGGTGGCGCAGGGGAAGGCAGTGATCATGATTTCCTCCGAGCTTCCGGAGCTTCTGGGAATGTGCGACCGGATTTATGTCATGAATGAGGGCAGAATCGTAGGAGAGTTCACCGCACAGGAGGCAACGCAGGAGAAGATCATGAGCGCGATCCTCTCGTCGGACTCTCACGCACAAGAGAAAAAAGAAGCGGTTTAATCAGTGGAGGTAGTCATGAAAGTAAGTGCATTCATTAAAAAATATACCATGGTTCTGGCCCTGGTTCTGGTCTTTGCCTTCTTCACGTTCCTGACAGGCGGGAGACTGATTCTGGCACAGAACATTTCCAACCTGCTGCTGCAGAACGCCTACGTTCTGGTAATGGCCTGCGGCATGCTGCTCTGCATTCTGACCGGCGGCAACGTTGATCTTTCCGTCGGTTCCACGCTCTGCCTGTCCGCAGCGGCTGCAGCGAAGATCATGGATCTCGGCGGAAGCCCGGCAGTGGCAATTCTGGTTTCCATCGCGATCTCCTGCGTCATCGGTATCTGGCAGGGCTGGCTGATCGGCTATGTACACATCCCGCCGTTCATCTGCACACTGGCCGGCATGTTCCTCTTCCGAGGCATAGCCCGTGTGATTCTGGATTCCAAGACCATCGCGATTCTGAATGACCAGTTCAACAATCTGTTCACTTCCTACATTCAGATCCCCGGACTGGATGAGAACAAGCACTGCGTTTCCGCACTGATCGTCGGCATCATCGTTGCCGTTATTCTGACGATTCTGATGTTCACAAGCCGCGCCAAGAAGGCAAAGAAGGGCTACGCGGTTGCTTCCATGGGAAGCACCATCGCCAAGGTGATTGTCTTCGATGCACTGATCATCGCCTACACTTACAAGCTGATGGGCTATAAGGGCATCCCGGTCATGGTACTGTGGATCCTGGCAGTGGTTCTCCTGTTCGCATTCCTGACCTCCAGCACGGTTTTCGGCCGTTACTTCTATGCAGTCGGCGGCAATGAGAAGGCAACCAAGCTCTCCGGTATTGATCCCCGTAAGGTTTATTTCTGGGCTTACTTCCTCATGTCGGTACTGGCAGGTCTCTCCGGACTTCTGGTTGGTGCCAGAATCGGTTCGGTAGACGGCAACATGGGTAACTCCTACGAGATGGATGCCATCGCATCCTGCTTCATCGGCGGCGCTTCCGCATACGGCGGATCCGGCAGTGTTCCGGGAATCATGGTCGGTGCCATTCTCCTCGGCGTCATCAACATGGGCATGTCGATTCTGGGACTTCCTGATCAGTTCCAGTATGTCGTCAAGGGAGCGGTTCTTCTGGCAGCCGTTGTCTTCGATGTTGTTTCCAACCACAAGACCGGTAAGTCATGAGGTGACCGGTTAGAGGAACAGTTAAAATAAGAGACAAAAAAGAGAGGAAACTTCCATTTGGAGGCTTCCTCTCTTTTGGCTTTCGCGGAATTCAAAACGAATCGCATACCTGCAGGAATGCGGGTTCCATGCGTATCGGCGGCGGTCACGCGGAGTTGATATTACAGGATATCGATCAGAACTCAGATTTCAAAAAAGGCCGCGCTTGCTGCGGGTACGAGGCACTTGCCTTCTGCGTTCTTTACAAAGGTGCTCTTGCCCTTCATGCCGCCCTGCGCATAAAGGAGCTTCGCATTCTCGGGAAGAGCGGTCTGCATCACGGCTTCCTGTCCGGAAGGATTGAGAACCACCAGAACCTTCTGACCCTGCTGCTCTCTCTCATACACAAGAGGATAGCTGTGATCCTCCAGCTCCACGAGACGGAAATCACCGGCATCCATAAGTGCGGGATTGGCTCTGCGCACGGCAATCAGCTCTTTTACCGCATTCAGAATGGAATCCGGATCCTTGGCCTCTGCCGCCGCGTTGATTTCCTTCACCGAGGCGTCTTGTGCAATGTACAGGAGTTCCTTCGGTGCGGAAGAAAAGCCAGCGTTCGGGGTATTATCCCATGCCATCGGAGAGCGGGAACCGGTTCTCTCGTAACCGCCCTCTACGGAATTCAGGCCTTCGACATACTTCTCACCGATTTCGTCGCCATAATAGATGAACGGAACGCCCGGCATGGAGAGAAGGAACGCAAAGGCGAGCTTGATCTCTTCCGGATCCAGCGTTCTTGCCATGCGGATCATGTCGTGATTGCCGGAAGGAATGCAGATCAGTCCGCCCTTCCCCTTCGTCAGTTCGCGGTTGTGCAGATACAGGTCAAAGAAGGTCTTGCAGTCGCCCTTTCCCTCTCTTGCAAAATAAGGATGCTCCTCGCGGAAGAGATCCAGATAGTGAGAAGGTCCGAAGTGAAGCAGAAAATCCATGTGGAAGCCCGCCAGAAGAGAGCGGTCCGGCTGTCCCCATTCGGAGACCATCACCGCTTCCGGGAATTCCTCATCCAGAAAGGCGCGGAAATCCTGCCACAGGCGGATGGTTCCCCTCTGGTCCGGATCGGACTTCACAAGAGATCCCGCCATATCTACGCGGAAACCGTCGCACCCGAGACCCAGCCAGAAACGCATGACATCCTTGATTGCCTCTCTGGTTGCCATCGGTCCCTCGGCATCCATCGGCTGCTGCCAGGATTTTGCCGGATCCGGATTGGCGAAGCCGTAGTTCAGTGCGGGCTGTGCGTTGAAGAAGTTGGCCGCGCAGGCACCGTCGCGCTCTGTGCCGCCGCGGATGGAGCCCATGATCTGATCCACACCCTCGAAGCCCTCCCAGACGCTGTTCGTCCAGACGTAGCGGTCGGTGTATTCGTTCTTCTCTGCCTTTGCGGACTCCTGGAACCATTTGCACTCGTCCGAGGTGTGGCCCGGAACCAGATCCAGAATGACATGCATTCCTCTCTCATGCGCCTCTGCGAACAGCTGGCGGAGATCCTCATTGGTGCCGTAGCGTGGCGCTGCCTTGTAGTAATCCCGGATGTCGTAGCCCGCGTCTACAAACGGAGAATCGAAGCACGGATTCAGCCAGATGGCATTGCAGCCAAGGTCCTTAATGTAATCGAGCTTCCGGATGATTCCCTGAAAATCTCCGATTCCGTCCGCGTTGGTGTCGCAGAAGCTCTGCGGATAAATCTCATAAAAAATTGCGTCATTCAGCCATTCTCTCATGGCACCCTCCTTGATCATAAGTTGTCTGCTTCTGTTCCGGTGCATGCACGGATTCTTCCGGAAAACCGGTGACCACATTGCTGCCGCGGTTTCCCGGGCCTTCCCGATGATAGCAGCAGAAAGCACTTCCGGAAACGTTTCCCGAATCCAATCTTAACATGATCCGGTTTTTATTCCAGTAGGAAAATGTCTCCACCTGGCGCGAAGAAACTCTGAACGACAGCATCGGGGGGGTCTGCAGGGAAATTTTATTTGTCATCCGGAGGCGGGCATGACATGATACAGACAGAGGCAGACTTTGCTTCAGAATTTTCGATGTGAGCTGACAATTTGTTTTCTACCGTGCTGCCGGGATGACGAAGCCGTTTATGTGTACGGTACTTTCAAATTACAGGAAATTTTGTAGGAAATTGGAAAGCAGCAAGAAGAGATGTTTATGGGGTGAAAATGGAGAATCGGATTGGAGAATTGGAACAGAAGGGAGAGTTTATGAAAAAAAGAATAGCTGAGCTGTGCGTGACGGGCGCTGTGCTCATGGCACTCTCCGGCTGCGGGGCAGCAGGGGCGGAAGCCGGCGTGTCCTCTTCAGCGGAAACGGAGGCGGATGGAGGAGCATCCGGAACGGACGCTGCGGGCGGAGAAGGCACACAGGTTTCTTCGGAGAATGCGGAAAACAATCCGAAGGGAGCGGCAGAACGCGATTCGGAAGGAGAAAACGGGCAGGATGCGGACGAAGCGGTTACGCCGCTTCACATAACGCTGATCTCCAAAGATATGACCCGGTGGAATCGGGAGACGTATCAGACGGAGCTGGAATACAGTATGTTCTCTGTCCGGGTTGCAGAGGAAGATCAGACAGCGTGGTCAGAACTGTCCGATGCCCTGGATCAGGAACAGCAGAGTGAATCCGAAGACAGCAAAAAGGCCATTCAGACCCTTTCCGATGATTATGCGGAGCTCCTGAAATCTGCGGATGCTTCTGATTTTCCCAATGGAATCTCTTCCCATACCAAAGGGACCGTACTGCGGGCGGATTCCCGCGTGGTCAGTATCCGCACGGACAGTGACGGTTATCTCGGAGGAGCGCACGGCACCTATGCGACAACCGGTCGGAATTATGATGCACGGACCGGGAAGAGCCTTGCTCTTTCCGATGTTCTGCAGGACGAGAAGCGCTTCCGGGAGCTCCTTGCCGCGGATTTCCGCGCGCAGAATGAAGACGTTCTTGACGGGCTGTCGGTGGATCTGGATTCCTATGTGGATTCCATGAATTTCTCCGATTCTTCTGTGGCCTGGACGATCGACAACGAGGGAGTAAATGTCTATTTCCCTCTTTATGAGCTGGGACCTTACGCGATGGGAGCGCCGACTGTGAGGATCCGCTTTGAAGAAGAGCCGGACGTGTTTGCGGAATATTATCGCAAGGTCAGCGATGCCGGTTATGTGATCCCTTTTACGGAGAATATTTCCGAGGATGTAAATCATGACGGGACTCTGGAAGAGATCTCTCTGGAGACCGAAGCAAATGGGGACTACGATGAGAAGGTGTTCCTGAAGATCGGAGACCGCAGGGTGGACGTGGATGATTATGCGTTTGATGCGGATGCCTATCTCGTCTGCGCGGACGGATCCTGGTATGTCTATGTGTTCACGCGGCATGAGAATGACTACACCCAGCTTTACGTGGTAAATGCAGCGGACGGCACCTGCGATCAGGAGCGCTCCGCGGATCTCTCGGTTCCAGCGGAGTTTTCTTCCTGGTGGACCGAGGACAATGAGAACTGGTCGGCCTCCTGGCAGATGGCTTTTACGGATCCCATGCACTTTCATCTCAGCGAGCGGACCGATCTTCTCGGGACCGGTGCGGTGTACCGCACCTATGCGGTCGGCGGGGACGGATATCCTGTTTCGGACGAGTCGTACTTTTTCTCGGCTTCTTCCTATGCGCTGAAAGCACTGAAGGATATCCCCTGTTCGCTTGTCGATGAGGAAGGCAATGTCACGGGCGATGGTGTGATTCCGAAGGGAAGCTTTGTGCACGTCCTTCGCACGGACAATGATTCCATCTGCGATCTTCAGGAGGTGGATGCCTCCCTGGTTACGAAGGGCGGGGAGGAAGGCTGGTATTCCTACACGCTGAATCAGCCGGTCCTTCCGGATTACAGCAGAAAGATTTACCGCCTTACTGTCGACCGGCAGGACTATCCCGCTAAGATCAACGGCGCGGATGAAGATACCCTGCTGGAGGGAATCCTGTATGCGGGGTGAGAATGTCCTGTGAAATTGTGGGAATTCATTCTGGCCAGATCTGCTTTATATTGATTGTAAATTATCTTCCGCCTATACTTTGGAGTGAAGACAATATGGTATTTGCATGTCCATTTGGTATGTGCTGCGCTATTTGCCTTCGGCATAAAATCACCTTTCCTTTCTTCAATAGTGGCTTGAGCACCTCTATTGTACGGAAAGGTGATTTTTATGTATAACTTTTTTACTCACACCCGCATAGCGGGTGGTTTTTTGCTTCGCAAGGATTCGTTTGCTTCGCAACCTCATCACAAGCTCAGCCGACTTAAGTCAAGAGCGACAATACAATAAAAAGGCCAGGGAAATCCATTTCGGAGTTCCCTGGCCTTCTCTGACGGCATATTCCAAAACGTGCTTCCGCATGACCGATGCATTGCTCCGTGACGGCTGCGCTGCATCCTGCTTGATACACGGTCAGGCATTCACATTTTCCTGAAGCGGAGCCACCTGTCTGCGGTAGACTCTCCGAAAGAAAAACAGGGAGAGCATCAAGGAGACGAACTCGGCGATCAGGAAGCACCACCATACGTTGTTGACGTTTCCGGTGAGCGACAGGAGCCATGCAACCGGAATCAGAACGACCAGCTGACGTCCCAGAGAGACGATCAGGGAATAGAAGCTCTGACCGAGCGCCTGGAAAATGGACCCCATGACGATGCCGCAGGCGGCAAGCGGGAAGTGCACCGCGATGATCCGGAGTGCGTGCGTTCCCATGGTCATCATGTCGGGTGAGGCGTTGAACAGACGGAGGAGAACGCCGGGGATCAGTTCAAGGGTTACCGTTCCGCAGATCATAATGCAGATGGCGAGGAGCAGCGCGAAACGAAGAGCCTGATCAATCCGGGATTTCTTCCGTGCTCCATAATTGTAGGCGAGAACCGGAATGAGGCCGTTGTTCAGTCCGAAGACCGGCATGAAGAAGAAGCTCTGGAGCTTGAAATATACGCCGAACACAGCCGCTGCCGTGGTGGAGAAGCCGACCAGAATCAGGTTCATGAAATAAGTCATGACGGATCCGATGGACATCATGAGGATGGACGGCACGCCAACATAGTAAATCTTGCCGATGATGGAAGCCGTCGGATGAAAAATCCGGCGGAGGGAGAAATGAATCTCCTTGTTAAAGCGAAGATTCAGGAAGAGGCCGAGGCAGGCTGCCACGCACTGTCCGAGAACAGTGGCATAGGCCGCTCCGGCAACGCCGAGCTTCGGGAATCCGCACAAACCGAAGATCATGATGGGATCGAAGATGATGTTGATGATTGCTCCGGTCAGCTGGGAAATCATGGACAGCACGGTCATGCCGGTGGACTGCAGGAGACGCTCAAAGGTCATCTGGAAAAAAAGTCCGATGGAGAGCGTGCACACAATGCCGAGGTACGTATCCCCTGCGGTGATGATCTCCGGAACGGAAGTCTGGCTCTGAATGAACGGGCCGGTGACAAAGAGCCCGATGAAAAGGAAAACGATGAAATTCAGAATGGTCAGGAACAGACCATTGTTGGCCGCCGCATCGGAGTGATCGAAATTCTTCTCACCGAGGGACTTGGAGAGAAGCGCGTTGATACCGACGCCGGTTCCGGAACCGAGCGCGATCATCAGATTCTGCAGCGGGAACGCAAAGGTAACCGCCGCGAGCGCATTTTCGCTGATCTGTGCAACGAAGATGGAGTCCACGATGTTGTAGAGTGCCTGCACCAGCATGGAGATCATCATCGGAACGGACATGTTCACGATCAGTTTTCTGACGGGCATCACGCCCATCTTGTTTTCTTTCATGGATTCTTGTGTCTGAGCCATTATTATACCTCGCTGAGGCAAAACCCGCGCAGGCGGTTTTGCCGAATGCGGCAGCATCGATGCTGCCGTTTGCAAGCGACATATCAATGTCACTTGCAAACTTCTTAACCTGGAGCTTTCCTTTTAATTATTTGCAGAGTGCATCATCATACGGAAGTGCTGATGAAACAGGAATTCCATTCGAACGACAGATGGGAATGCAGAATGTTGCGGATGGGAAATTCACTTTCAATACAGCCCTGTGATTTTACCATAGTTGTTCCTGTGGAGTCGATACAATTGTGCCGCTTTTCGGGATGATCAAGGCGGATGATGAATCTTCGGCCCTGGCTCGTAAAAATCATTGAAGAGAAGCAGGATTTAATTATATCCTGGTGAATGTAATTATATCATTTTACTAAAAATGATATAATTGAAACCAAAATGATGGAATTGAAGGGCAAACAATTGAGAACGTACGACTATCAGACAGAATGGACGAAACTTCTGACGCCGAAAATTGTGCGGCTGGTGTCGCAGATTCATGAGGACCGGGGGCAGCAGGTGCTGTTCATTGAGGCAAAAGCGGATACACTCACGCAGCTCATGGAAATTGCAAAGATTCAGAGCACGGAGAGTTCGAATAAAATCGAAGGAATCTATACTTCCGACAAGCGGCTGCGGGCGATTGTTCATGATAAAACGAGGCCGCGGACGAGAAATGAAGAAGAAATTGCCGGGTATCGGGATGTATTGAATACGATTCATGAAGATTATGACCACATTCCTCTGAAATCATCTATTATCCTGCAGCTGCATCGGGATCTCTATAAATTCCAGGTTTCCGGAAATGCAGGAAGATTTAAGACAGCGGATAATGTTATCGAAGAGGAAGACAGCGAAGGGAATACCAGAGTTCGTTTTCGGACGGTCCCGGCCTGGGCTGTTCCGGAGGCAATTGAGGAGCTGTGCTGCGCGTTTGCCAGAGAAGTGGAGAAGGAAACGGCGGAGCCACTCATCCTGATTCCGATGTTTGTTCTGGATTTTCTCTGCATTCACCCGTTTCTGGACGGAAACGGGAGGATGAGCCGGTTGTTGACGCTCCTTCTCCTGTATCAATCCGGCTATATTGTGGGAAAATATATCAGTATCGAGAGAATGATCGAGGCAACGAAGGAAGAGTACTATGAAAGCCTTCGAAAGAGCTCAGATGGCTGGCATGAAAATGCAAATGATTATGAGCCATTCGTGCGATATATGCTCGAGATGATTGCAGCAGCGTATCGGGAATTCTTTTCCCGCGTTTCTTTTCTGTCAGCGAGTGGTGTTTCCAAGCCAGAGCGGATCCGCAGACTCCTGCAGGAAAATGTCGGAACCATTACGGCTGCAGAGATTCTGGAGAAATGTCCGGATATCAGCAGAGTCACAGTACAGAGGACGCTGTCGGAGCTCACCGGGCAGGGCCTTGTGGATAAAATCGGCGGCGGACGGTATACCAGATATGTCTGGAAACAGTGAAAACGGATTCAGAGGAAACAGAATGGGGGATTTTGCCTCAGCGAGGGATAAACATGATTACAGGAGAACTGAAGAATAAAATTGATGCACTGTGGGATACCTTTGCCGCCGGGGGGCTGGTCAATCCTCTGGAAGTGATTGAGCAGATCACTTATCTGATGTTCATCCATGATCTGGATGATTCGGACAATCTCCGGGCGAAGGAAAGCGCTATGCTGGGACTTCCGTATCAGAGCATTTTTGCAGAAAGTGTCCGGATCGGGGACCGCAGCATTGACGGAACTCAGTTAAAGTGGTCGGTTTTTCATGACTTTCCGGCAGACCGGATGTACTCGGTCGTGCAGGAGTGGGTGTTCCCTTTTATTAAGAACCTGCATGGGAATAAGGACAGCGCGTATTCCAAATATATGGATGATGCAATTTTCAAACTGCCGACGCCGCTTCTTCTGTCCAAGGTGGTGGATTCACTGGATGAGATTTATCAGGACATGAAGCTGAGCAATTCCGCCGATATACGGGGAGATGTCTATGAGTATATGTTGTCCAAGATTGAAACAGCAGGACGGATTGGCCAGTTCCGGACGCCCCGGCATATTATCCGCATGATGGTGGAGATGATGGAGCCGACCGCGGATGAGGTGATCTGTGATCCTGCCTGCGGAACCTCCGGCTTCCTTGTTGCTACAGCCGAATATCTGCGCGAGAAGAGAAAAGAAGAGATTTTCTTCGACAGACAGAAAAAAGATCATTACATGAATCACATGTTCCACGGCTATGACATGGACCGGACCATGCTGCGCATCGGCGCCATGAATATGATGGCGCATGGAATTGACAATCCCTTCATTGAATATCGCGACAGCCTTTCCGACCAGAATCCCGATCAGGATCAGTACACGCTGATTCTGGCGAATCCGCCGTTCAAGGGGAGCCTGGATGCAGAGTCCGTTTCCGGGGACCTTCTGAAGGTCTGCAAGACGAAGAAAACGGAACTGCTCTTCCTGGCCCTGTTCGTCCGGATGCTGAAAATCGGCGGGCGCTGCGCCTGCATCGTTCCGGATGGCGTCCTGTTCGGTTCGAGCACGGCGCACAAGGCGATCCGGAAAGAACTGGTGGAGAATCAGCGGCTTCAGGCAGTGATCTCCATGCCTTCCGGGGTATTCAAGCCTTACGCGGGAGTTTCCACGGCGGTTCTGATTTTCACGAAAACCGGGCATGGCGGAACGGACAATGTCTGGTTCTATGACATGACGGCGGACGGGCGGAGCCTGGATGACAAGAGAACGCCGGTGGAAGAGAACGACATTCCGGATATTGTGAACCGGTTCCATCATCTGGAGAACGAGCAGAATCGCGAGCGCACGGAAAAATCATTCCTGGTTCCTAAACAGGAGATTGTGGATAATGGATATGATCTCTCCATCAATAAATATAAGAAGGTCGAGTACAAGCCGGTGGAGTATCCCTCCACGCAGGAAATCATGACCAATCTTCGGGAACTGGAAATGCAGATCGGCGAGGAGATGGACGAACTGGCCAAACTTCTGGAAGTGGATTGAGCAAAGGGAAAAGGGTATGACGATGAACATCCATGAATTCGGAAAGGAAAATAAAGAAACCATCCTGCTGATTCACCCGTCTGTTGTGAAATGGGATTATTTTGAGACGGTGATCCCTCTGCTGCAGGAAAAATATCACTTACTGGTTCCGGCGCTTCCCGGATATGATTTCGAGAATGACAGCGACTTCACCAGTGTGGAAGAGATTGCATCGGAATTGAATGACCGGCTGAAAGCGGAAGGGTATACGGAACTGTATGCGGTGTACGGATGCTCCATGGGCGGCTCCATCGCGTTGATGGTCACACTGGGACAGAAGATCAGAATCCGGCATTGCATCATGGACGGTGGAATCACACCGTATCAGCTGCCGTGGCTTGTGACACGCCTTATCGCACTGAAGGATTATTTGATGATGATGCTCGGAAGAGCGGGCGGTGTTTCTTTATTGGAAAAAGCATTTGCAACCGATTCCTATTCCAAAGAAGATTTGCAGTATGTGGCGGATGTTCTGAGGCATTGCAGCCGGAAAACGCTGTGGCGCACGTTCGATTCCTGCAATAATTACACAGTGCCGGATCCTGTTCCGGAGGTGGACACGCAGATTCATTACTGGTGCGCGAAGAATGAAGAAAAGGAACGGAAGCAGGACCTGGCCTATATGAAACGAAGGTTCCCTCAGACGGAGTTTACCGAACTGCCCGATCTGGGGCATGGGGGACTGGTGCTATTGAGACCGGAATTGTTCACGGAGATGATGTGTGAACTTTCGTGAGTCGTACAGAACCTGTGTCAGGAAGGTGAGAAAATGCGATATATCCTGAAGCATTTTGATACTGCAGTATTGTCCTTTGAGGCAGAGTTGGACAGGAGCGACGCGAATATCCGGGATCTGCAGATTTACGAAGAGGGAAAGAAGTTTCTTCCCCTGAATCTGACATTGTCAGAGGGCGGATTGGATCGCTGGCTGCGTCACCGGACCATTCCGAAGAACCGGGCGTATGTGGACGCACTTTTATCCAAAACCGGTCTTTCGGTGAATCGGCCGCTGGGGATCATTGCCGTGTGCAAGGGGCTGTCGTTGAATGACTGTTATTGGGTTGATCGCGAAGGCTCCGGAGATACTTTTGCAGAAGTGAACCTGTATGACAACCGCTTCAGCCAGATACTGGCAGCGATTGCGTTTACCGGATATGGCAGCAATGTGCGCTCTTCTCTGGCATCCAGCCCGGAATTCTCCACCAATGGAATGCTCCCGAAGTGCTGGAGAAGAATCCGTGGGAAAATATATCTCTACAAGGGCGGCACATCCGGTGCCAGCAACACGGGATATGAACCCTACTCCGAACTGTATGCATCACAGATTGCGACAGTGATGGGAGTTCATGCGATCCAATACTCACTGACCAAAGATTTGAAGAAAACACTGTGCTCAAAATGTGAACTGTTTACGAGCAAGGAGTATTCCTATATTCCAATTGGTGAGCTGGTCACAGAGGGCGGGATGAGAGCGGTGCGTTTCTATTATGAGAACTTGGGAGAGAGATTCACCGATGCCCTGGATGACATGATTGTCTTTGATGCCGTCATTTGTAACACGGACCGGCATTATGGAAACTTCGGTGTCATGGTGGATAACCGGACCAACCAGATTGCCGCACCGGCTCCGTTATTCGATCATGGAAATTCTTTGTTCAGTTTGGGCGGAAGAGATCTCTGGGATGATCAGGAGGCATTTGATTCCTATGTGAAGAGCCAGCTGCCGATTGCCTATGATGATTTCTTCGAGGAAGCCGGAAAGATCTTGCAGCCGCGGCACCGCAGGATGCTGCGAAAAATGCTGGAATTTCGGTTTGACCGCAGAGCAACCAGATATAATCTGCCGTCGAACCGATTGGAAATGATTGAAAGAGAAGTACGAAGAAGAGCACGAGTCCTGTTGGAGGGATGAGTAAATTCGGATTTGTGGGGATGATGTAGATGGAATATGTAATGCTAAAGGATGTATGTGCCATCAACATGGGACAGTCACCGGATTCAAATAGTTACAATGATGAGGGAAATGGTGTTCCGTTTTTTCAAGGAAATGCAGATTTCGGAGAAAGATATCCTGTTACTAGAAAATGGTGTTCGACACCAACTAAAATGGCAATGCCAGGTGATATTTTAATTTCAGTCAGGGCACCGATTGGTGCGCTGAACTATGCAAAAGAAGAATGCTGTATTGGGCGAGGATTGGCAGCGTTGACGCCTGATAAATCGAAGGTCTCTTCTGAATTCATCTTCTGGCTTTTGAAGTCTAAGAATGACGAATTTAATGATAAGGGAACTGGGAGCACGTTTAAAGCCATAGGGCGTAGTGTGTTAGAAGAGACAATTGTGCCGAATATATCATTGAAAAAGCAGGTGAAATGCGCTGAGACGTTGGAAAAGATATATGCGGTAATCCAATTTCGTAAGCTTCAGTTGCAAAAACTAGACGAACTTATCAAAGCCCGATTTGTTGAAATGTTTGGGAATACAGTAAACAATGATAGAAATTGGGAGACTGCACGCATTGAAGATATTTGCAAAGACATTATCGGAGGTGGCACTCCTGCTAAATCTCATCCTGAATATTATGAGAATGCAGAAATCCCATGGATATCATCAAAAGATATGAAAACGGATATCTTATATGATAGCCAGATTAAGATAAACGGGCTTGGTGTTGATAATAGTACGGCAAAAGTGATTCCAACTAATTCAGTAATTATGGTTATTCGAAGCGGTATTCTAAAGCATACGTTGCCCGTAGCGGTAAATGCAGTTCCAGTGACGATTAATCAAGATCTTAAAGCTTTCGTGCCAAACGAAAAAATTATTGCACGATTTATGGCTATACAACTAAAAATGCATGAAAAAGATATTTTGGCAGGAGTACGAGCAGTAACAGCTGATAACATTGAGTTTAATTCACTGAAGCAAAGGGTACTTGTTATCCCGCCAATAGGTCTTCAAAGTGAATTTGTTGCCTTTACGAAGGGTGTCAACAAATCAAAAGTTGCAGTGCAAAAGGCATTAGAAGAAACGCAGTTATTGTTTGATTCATTGATGCAACAATATTTTGGATAAGATTCTTAAAATGTACCTGAAAGGGGAAGCATATGGCGTTGATGACAGTATATCACGGCGGATATCAGACAGTTGAAAAGCCGGAGATACGGGCAAATAAGAATACAAAGGATTTTGGAGTTGGTTTTTATTGCACTATTATAAAGGAACAGGCACAGAGGTGGGCGAGACGCTACAATACCAAAATCGTATCAATATATGATGTAAGGATTCCATCAGGTTTAAAGGTATTGGAATTTAAAGAAATGACAGAAGAATGGCTGGATTTTATTGTTGCATGCAGAAGCGGTCAACCTCATGATTACGATATTGTGATTGGTGCTATGGCTGATGACCAGATATATAATTATGTATCTGATTATATTGATGGAACCATAACAAGAGAGCAGTTCTGGGTTTTGGCAAAGTTCAAATATCCAACACATCAAATTGTATTCTGTACAGAAGAGGCATTAAAGTGTTTGACATATAGAGGTTTTGAAGAGGTGCGTTAATGGCTGGTAAAGGGAGAGAATCACAAGAAGACAACAATCTTTTCTTTACGTGTTCTTTAATTGAATATATTGCGCGTAAGACGAAAAACATTCGATCAGAAGTGGTGAATAAGCTTGGAAAAGACAGAATCAGTAAAATTTACGAACTTGCGGATGTATACCATTGCGATAACATTGATGCAGTAAGCGAGTATTTTATTAATGATGCTAATATAATTCCGGGAAAATTTGATAATATAGCAGCTTGTGGCTATTCTGTGCCTTCGCACTGGGACATCGGTAAAGTGTATAAGCGTTTGATTAAAATGGTCGCAAAAGAGGAGAAAATCGAAGTCATTGAGGCGCTGATAGAAGTATATAATTCTTTTATTAGTCCTAAAATTGATGATTATAATAGCAGTGTTTATTATGAAAATCCTAATTACATTTTTGATTGTTATAAACAACAGAAGATGATATAGGCGATAAATGGTAAACGTCAAGTTATACACCAGGATGCATAATTTGATGTTTGCGAAGTTCTGCAGAACAATGGCCATACGTGCAATCAAGAGGATGCCAAAATCCGTTATTGAAAGTTTTTTGAATGAAATGCAAACACTATTTGATAGCCTGATGCAAAAATACTTTGGATAATGAACCGTAAGAAGCACAATAAATGAGATATTGCACGACTTTCAGAACGTTATTTCGAAGAGAGAGTTGGTGGTGGAGAAGGATGCTGGTATAACAGAGAGGAGTTGTGCCAGTATGGAAGAGAAAATTGTTGCAATCATCAATGAAATGGCAGATGTTCTGTCGGCGACGCAGTTGCGCGTATTACAGCAGACGCTATTGAAACATTTGGCAGAGGGAGAGGCATCAAAGGACACAATACCAAATGAGGAATATCTGAAATATTTTGTCGACGCAAAGAGGATGGAGGGCTGTTCGGCAAGAACAGTGGCATATTATCAGGTTACGATTGAACAGTTCCTGGGCAAGCTGACAGAGCCACTTCGCAAGGTGACGACAGAGAAGATTCGAACTTACCTGGTAGAGTACCAGAAGAAAAATGATTGTGGGAATGTTACTTTGGATAATATCAGGCGGAACCTGTCCAGCTTTTTCTCTTGGTTGGAGGAAGAGGATTATATCCTTAAAAGTCCGATGCGGAGAATTCACAAAATCAAATCAGCCAAAGTGGTGAAGAAGACGATTTCTGATGAGGAAATAGAGCTGATTCGAGATGCATGCACAGATATTCGGGATCTGGCGATGGTAGACCTTCTGTATTCCACGGGTATTCGTGTCGGTGAACTGGTGAGACTGGACCGGGCAGATGTGAACTTTGAATCGAGAGAGTGTGTTGTATTTGGAAAAGGCGATAAGGAAAGGAAGGTGTATTTTGACGCGAAGGCCAAAATGCATCTGAAAGAATACCTGCAGGGACGAACAGATGATAATCCTGCCTTATTTGTTACATTGGATAGTCCACATGAACGGCTTAAGATCAGCGGCGTTGAAGTAAGAATCCGGCAGCTGGGGAAGAAACTTCAATTGGAGAAAATACATCCGCATAAATTCCGCAGAACGATGGCCACTCGTGCAATTGACAAGGGAATGCCAATCGAACAGGTGCAGAAATTGTTGGGCCATTCTCAAATTGATACAACAATGCAGTATGCGATTGTCAATCAGAACAATGTGAAATTATCGCATCAGAGATATATTGCATAGAGCAAACAAATCAACCAAGATCTCGGTAGAAGCCGACGGCATATGTCTTAGGAAAATATTGGATGAAATAGTATTATTTACCGATGGCGATATTAATATTGAAGTTCAAATAAATCTTGAACAGGAAACTGTTTGGTTAACACAGAAGCAAATGGAAGAATTGTTTGACGTTAAGCATGCTACAGTAAGTGAGCATATTACAAATATTCTTGCTTCAGGAGAATTAGATGAGGCTTCTGTCGATTTTTCCGACAAAAGTTCAGGGGGAAGGAAAAACCAAGATTGACACAACGATGCAATATGCGATTGTCAATCAGAACAAAGTGAAGCTATTGCATTAGAGATACATTGCATAGAGTGAACAGGGAGGTCAAAGTCCCCACAGAAGTTGGCGGTATATGCCAATTCAGAAAATGAACCTCATATTACGAAATATTCAATGGCAAAATTCGGATTTGTGGGGATGAGACATGGCAAAGTTGATTGAAATTACAGGAAAACCTCTTTCAGGAGAATGGGGTGAGGAAGATGTTGATGGAACAGGAATTCCGGTCCTTAGAACAACGAATTTCACGAATGAAGGAATTATTGATTACAGGGATGTGGTTACAAGGACCATTAATAAAAAAGTCGAAAATAAATACCTTCGAAAAGGGGATATCATCATTGAGAAATCTGGTGGAAGTGATAAGCAACCTGTAGGACGAGTGGTTTATTTTGATGGGCCAGAAAACACATATCTTTTTAACAACTTTACGGGATTGTTGAGAGTTAAAGATCAAACTCATTGGTATCCAAGGTATGTGTTCTATTCCCTTCTTGCTAATTATCAAAAAGGGGGAACACGAATATTTCAAAATAAAACAACGGGGCTTCATAATCTGAAAATAGATAACTATGTGTCTAGCTATGAAGTGATGGAGATAGGTCTGAAAGATCAAATTAATATATGTAAGCAGTTGGATAAAACAGTCAATATTATTCGAATGCGTCAGCAGCAACTCCAAAAACTGGACAACCTTGTCAAAGCCCGATTTGTCGAGATGTTTAGGGATTGGATAAAAGAAGGCGGCAGACCGTTATCAGAACTTGCGACTATTACTGGTGGTCTTACAAAAAATTCTAAAAGAGAAGCATTTAATTTGAAAATGCCATATCTTCGGGTAGCAAATGTTTTTTTTAATCGATTAGATTTGAATGAGATTCAGGAAATTGGCATAAGAAAAGAAGAAATCGATAAGACGTTATTACAGAAGGGGGATTTGCTCTTCGTTGAGGGAAATGGAAGTATTGAACAAATTGGAAGAGTGGCTATTTGGGATGGAAGCATCAATCCGATATTACATCAAAATCATTTAATTAAGGCACGTTTTGGCGTTGGAACAATAATTCCAGAATTTGCTTTGTTTTATTTTATGTCACAAGAAGGAAGACAACAAATAATAAGTAAATCTGTATCAACATCGGGATTAAATACATTGAGTGTAAACAAAATTGGTGGTTTGATTCTTCCAGTACCGCCTATTATTCTGCAAGAACAATTTGCCGACTTTGTCAATCAAGTCAACAAATCAAAATTTCTGAAAATTTTCCGCCTTGAACGAAAAGCTGTTTAATGCGGTGATGCAACGGGATTATGGATAAATAAATTCTGGCAATCGGAGAGACCGTAGCGGTTGAATATAAGCGGCGTGGAATGTAATCGAGCATGACTACCCAAGCTGCTACCCAAGCTGCTACCCAAGTCACTGTTTCAGGCGGTAGGTGCGGCTTTAAACAGGCTGGAAAACAGATTTGAACACTATCTCAAATAGCGAAAGAATATCAAGGAGACATTCAGAGTTGCAGGAAGGGTCGAAACATGACGAACTTTGATTATCTGAAGAACATACCGGAATTCAAGAGCTTTGCGGATGTGGCAATTGCGGCGGAGCGGATTGTCCTGATTGATACGGAAACGTGCATTATCAATTGCCGCCGGGCAATGGAATTCGCGGTGAAGTGGATGTATTCCGTGGATAAGGATCTGGAGCTCCCTTATCAGGACAATCTTCAGAATCTGATGGATGCCGAAGATTTCCGGGAAATTGTCGGCCCGGATATCTGGAAACGGATGAGCTATATCCGCAGGAGTGGAAACCAGGCGGCACATTCCGGCAGGAAGCTGGGAATGGAAGTGGCAATGCTCTGTCTGGAGAACCTTTCCATCTATCTGGATTTCGTTGCCTGCTGCTATTCGAGTCATTATGAAGAACATGTCTTCAATCCGCAGCTGATTCTGGACCGAAAGGAGAGAATCCGTCAGAACCAGAAGGATGCCAGGGAGAAGGAAGAGCAGCTTCAGAAGAAGCAGGAGGAGCTTGCAGAAAAGGAACTCGACCTTCAGAAGCTGATGAAGGAAAATGCTTCGCTGAAGGAAGCACTGTCGAAACGGCGCGAGGAGCAGCAGTCCTCGTATGTTCCGAAGCCGCTGGATCTGTCGGAATACAGAACGAGAAAATTGTACATTGATTCCATGCTGCGGGATGCGGGCTGGACAGAGGGGAAGGACTGGCTGAACGAAGTAGCTCTTCCCGGGATGCCGAATAAGTCTGGAGTGGGGTATGCGGATTACGTTCTGTATGATGATACGCAGCGGCCTCTGGCGGTGATTGAGGCGAAGAGGACTTGCGCGGATCTTGCACGGGGGCGGCAGCAGGCCAAACTCTATGCGGACCTTCTGGAGAAGCAGTACGGCAGGAGGCCGGTTATTTTCCTGACCAATGGATTTGAGACCCGTATCCTGGATGGACAATATACGGAACGAAAATGCGCGGCCATTTATTCGAAGCGTGATTTGGAGAAATGGTTTAATCTTCAGAAGATGCGGACCAGCCTGAAGTCAGTCACGGTCGATAAGAAGATTGCAGGACGCTATTATCAGGAAGCGGCGATCAAGGCAGTGTGCAGCAGCCTGGATGAGAAGAAGCGGAGGAAAGCGCTTCTTGTCATGGCAACCGGTTCCGGAAAGACAAGAACCGTCATTGCGCTTTGCAAGATTCTGCTGGATCACGGCTGGGTGAAGAATATCCTGTTTCTGGCGGACCGAAATTCTCTGGTGACGCAGGCCAAGCGCAACTTCGTGAATCTCCTGCCGAGTCTGTCCTGCACGAATCTTGTGGAAGAGAAGGACAATACCGCGGCGCATTGTGTGTTCTCCACCTATCAGACGATGATTGGATGTATTGACAGTGTCAATGATGAGAACGGGAAAAAGCTCTTTACCTGCGGGCACTTTGATCTGGTGATCTGCGACGAGGCTCACCGCTCCATTTACAACAAATATCAGGATATTTTCCATTACTTCGATGCTCCGCTGATCGGGCTTACGGCGACGCCGAAGGATGAAATTGATAAGAACACGTATGCGATTTTCGATCTGGAAAATGGTGTGCCGACTTATGGGTATGAGCTGGCACAGGCGGTGCGGGACGGATATCTGGTGGACTATGTTTCCGTGGAGAGCAGCCTGAAGTTCATTGAGAACGGCATCGTCTATGATGATCTCTCTGAGGCGGATCAAGAGGCATATGAAGAGACATTTGAAAATGGTGAGGGGAAAATTCCGGAATCCATCGCTTCTTCCGCATTGAACGAATGGGTGTTCAACAAGGATACGATCCGCAAGGTCCTTCATATCCTGATGACGAAGGGGTTGAAGATTGACTACGGTCAGAAGATCGGAAAGACCATTATTTTTGCGAAGAACCACAAACATGCGGAGAGGATACTGGATGTGTTTCATCAGGAATATCCGAATCTCCCGAGTGACTTCGCGTGTGTGATCGACAATCAGACGGCCTACGCGCAGAGTGCAATTGATGAATTCTCGGATGCCGGAAAGCTCCCGCAGATTGTCATCTCTGTGGACATGATGGACACGGGAATCGATGTTCCGGAGATTCTGAATCTGGTATTTTTCAAAAAGGTCATGAGCAGGGCGAAGTTCTGGCAGATGATCGGAAGAGGAACGAGACTCTGTCCGGGGCTGGTGGATGGAGAAGACAAGTCGAAGTTCTATATCTTTGATTTCTGCGGAAACTTTGAGTTTTTCCGAATGAACAAGGGAAGGCCAACGGCGAATATGATTGCCCTGCAGGGGGCAGTGTTTCATTTGAAGTTTGAACTCTCCTATAAACTGCAGGATCTGAATTATCAGACGGAGCGTCTGAAGGCATATCGGAAGGCGCTGGTGGAACAGATGGCCAGTGCGGTGCGCCAGATTCCGCGGGATAATTTCGCGGTGCGGCAGCACATCCGGTATGTGGACCAGTTCTCTTCGGAAGAGGGCTACCGTGCTCTGACCTTCGAGGATACGCTGCTGGTGAAAGATGAGGTCGCACCCTATATCCTGCCGGAGGACGAGGATGCGAGTGCGGTCCGGTTCGATGCGCTGTTGTACGGGCTGGAGCTGGCATATCTGGATGGGAAGAAATATGTAAGAGGCCGCACGGATCTGATGAAGAAAGTCTCCAGTGTCGCAAGTGTTGCGAATATCCCGGAAATACAGGCACAGTCAGATCTGATAGAAAAGGTTCTGCACACGGACTATGTGGATCAGGCGGGAGTGGATGACTTCGAGGAAATGCGGAAACGCCTCCGGGGGCTGATGAAGTATATCCAGAAAATTGGCCCTATCTATGATACCGACTTCGAAGATGAGATTCTTTCTACCGAATGGAAGGAAGCGGAGCTGGATAATGATGATCTGAAGAACTATAAGGCAAAAGCGGAGTTTTATGTGCGGCAGCATCCGGACACGCTGGCCATTGCCAAGCTCAGGACCAATCAGCCGCTGACACAGGCAGATGTCCGGAGTCTGGAAGAAATCCTGTGGAAAGAGGTGGGAACCAGACAGGAATATGAGGCGGAGTATGGTCAGGTCCCGCTGGGAGAATTCGTGCGCAGTATTGTCGGTCTGGATATGAACGCAGCCAAGGAAGCATTTTCCACGTATCTGTCGGACACGAATCTGGACAGCAGACAGATTTACTTCGTCAATCAGATCGTGGAATACATCGTTCACAATGGAATGCTGAAGGACTTTTCGGTGCTGCAGGAGTCTCCGTTCACGGACCGGGGGAGCATTGTAGAGGTATTCACGGATACATCTGTATGGATGGGCATTCGGGGAGTTATTGAGAAGATCAACGCCAATGCTGTGGCGTAAGAGCAGAATGCGAAGATACAGCAGCAAGGTTTTGCGGTTACTATCCGCAAAACTTATTGATTTTAAGATTAAAAAGCAGCATACACCACTGAAGGATATTCATGCAGAACTTGCGGATTACATTCGTCTTGGCGGTTTTCCGGCGACGCACTTGCAGGATTATTCCCAGGATGAGGTTTATACGATCGTTCGGGACATCTATAATTCCACCATTTTTACGGATATCGTGAAGAGAAATCAGATCCGAAAGATTGATCAGCTGGAACGTGTGGTTCGGTATACTTTTGCAAATGTGGGAAATCCATTCTCTGCAAAATCCATCTCAGATTATCTGAAATCGGAGCACCGTTCCATCGACAATGAAACGGTGTACAGCTATTTGGACAAACTGGAAAAAGCCTATCTTCTTCATCGCTGTTCGCGGTATGACCTGCGTGGGAAAGAGATCCTGAAAACACAGGAAAAGTTTTATCTCGCGGATACTGCGCTGCGCTATAGTGTTCTGGGATATACCCAGGACAGTGTGGCGTCCAGCCTGGAAAATGTGGTGTATCTGGAACTTTGCAGACGGGGATATACCGTGATGATTGGGAAAACGCCGGATGGTGAAGTGGATTTTGTTGCGCAGAAACAGAATGATCGTTTGTACGTGCAGGTGACACAGGAGATTCACTCCGAACAAACAGAAAAGCGGGAATATGAACGGCTGCTGGCAATCCGGGATAATTATCCGAAATATGTTTTGCGAACGGATGAATTTGCAGGAGGAAATTATGAAGGCATTAAGAGCATGCACGTTGCCGACTTCCTGCTGAGCGCAGAGTACTGAGTGTGTTGCACATGGAGAAGATGGGAGTGTCCCGTCAGATCATCAATGCCATTGAGAAGGTACTGTTTACACAGATGTCTCTGATGATTTCTTCCCGGGACGGTATTTCGCTACCGTCGCAAGGAATTTCTCCGCATTCAGGGGCTTGGTCAGATGATCGTTCATGCCCGCGGCGAGGCTCGACTGGCGGTCCTCTTCAAACGCATTGGCGGTCATGGCGATGATCGGAATGGAGGAGGAATCCTTTCTTCCGCTCGCACGGATCGCCTTCGAGGCCGCCAGACCATTCATGACAGGCATCATGATGTCCATCAGGATCAGATCAAAGCTTCCCTCAAGCGAATGAACGAAGAGCGATACGGCTTCTTCTCCATTCCGGGCGGTGGTCACGACGGCGCCCGCCTGTTCCAGATAGTAGCGGGCAATTTCGAGATTCAGGTCATTGTCCTCCGCGAGGAGAATCCGCATGCCGGAGAGATCGGCTGGCTTCTCTGCCGGGGCGGACACAGGAAGGGGCTGGTCATGAACGATGTCGAAGGGCAGGACAATGGTAAAGGTGCTGCCGACGCCCTGCGTACTGGCGACATCAATCGTGCCGCCCATCTGTTCCAGGAGAGACTTCACAATGGACATGCCAAGGCCGGAGCCGTGGTAAACGGTCCGCGCATCGTGCCCCTCCTGTGAAAACGGCTCGAAAATATGCCGCAGATAGTCCGGACTCATGCCGATGCCGGTGTCGGTGATGATGCTGGTATAGACAAGGCGCTCTTCACCCTGCTGCGAGCAGGAGCTTTTCCAGACGATGGATCCGCCAGGCTTATTGTATTTGATGGAATTCCCGAGAATGTTGATCAGGATTTCCCGAAGGTGCAGGGGACTTCCGTAAACGGCAGGACAGTCAGAAAGATC
The DNA here is from genome assembly GCA_963655255.1 of bacterium. Taxonomy (GTDB): domain Bacteria; phylum Bacillota; class Clostridia; order Lachnospirales; family Lachnospiraceae; genus CAG-791. Next base: position 97,094 of record CAVKEB010000003.1, on the reverse strand, counting down.
TCCCTCGTGAGTCAGCGTGATCCCTGCCTGAGAAGCCTGCATATCGATGATATCCAGCACCTCCCTTTCCTGTTCCGGAAGCGAGAGCGGCTCCCGGGTCAGAACCGTTTCTCCACTCTCCATTTTACTCATTTCCAGAACGTCATTCACAAGCCCCAGGAGATGATCGGCGGCAGCGATTGCCTTTTCGCGGTTTCTCCGGATCAGCTCCGGATCATTGCTCTTGCTGTTGATGTCGAGAATCCCGATGATTCCGTTCAAGGGAGTCCGGATGTCATGGGACATGTTGTTGAGGAAGACCGTCTTCGCATGATTGGCCTGCTGCGCCTGTGAAAGAGCCTCTTCCAGCTGTTTCTTCTGCTGCAGCTCCTTCGCTGCCTCGCGCTGACGGCGGCGGTATCCGCGGATCAGAACGAGAATCACAGCAAGGAGAACGAGCAGCGCCAGGGAGTAGAACACAGGGAGATTGTCCCGGATAAAATCCATGGCGGTGTACTGGATCAGGCCGTTGATGTACTGATAGGCAACGCCGGTCCCGTAATTATCTCCCAGAATGCTGAGACCGTGGTTGAGAATGGTCAGAAGCTCGCGGTTGTCCGAGGAGACGGCGAAGCAGCGCGAGTCGGAGATCTCCAGCGGGACAATGTGCAGCTTGCTCTCGGTGTTGATCAGGCCGGACGCCCGCAGCGAATTGATGACGGTGCAGGTTGCGCTGCCGTTTCGGACCGTCTGCAGACAGTCTTCGATGGAGTCACATTCTATGATCTCGGCATCCGGGAAGTTGGAGATCGTATAGTAATACTGCATCAGATTGCTGCGGTTCACGGCAATGCGGGACAGAGTGTCCTCTGACGAATACGTTCCGAGGTAGGCCAGGTCCATGCTGACGGTCACGACATCGGAGCTCTGCAGATACCCCTCCTGCTCCGCATACCAGGACTGCCCGCCGACAGGAAAGAGAAAGTCCACGTCCCCGTTTCGGAGCGCGTCGAACATATCTGCCTGGTTGTCATAGCCGATATAGGTCAGTTCGGGCCGGTAGTTGCCGGGAAGACGGCTGAAAAGCTGGGGAACGATATTGGAGACAAGGCCGGTCACCGATCCGTCGGCCGCTGTGTCGCTGTAGGGAAGGTAGTTGTTGAGATAGCCGACCGTGATGGTGCTGTGCACCCTGAGCCAGTCCTCTTCCGCCTTGGACAGAAGGACGGAGATGGACGTATCTACCTCATATTTGGTCTGCAGCTCGTTTAAAAACCGGCTGTCCTGCTCCTGCATGATGGTTGTGGCGGAGTTCAGGGACTGCAGGAGGTCCGTGCGGCCTTTTGCCGTGCAGATGTAGTAGGGTTCTTTTCCGATTTCTTCCACGGGAGCGATGCCGGAATAACCGGCAGCCATGTTGACGGCGCTGATGAAGGCATCCACCTCGCCTGCAAAAAAGGCGTTGATGCAGTCCGGGATGTCATCATAGAGGACAATGTCGATGTCAGCCCCGTTTTCTTCCTTCCACTGCAGGAGGCGGTCGTACATTTTATGGGTGGTCGTGGCGCCGATCCGTTTCCCGGAAAAAGAACGGATGTCTCCGCTTTTGATGGAGGAATCCGAAGGGGACTTATAGATATAGAACGTTTCCTGCAGAATGACGGCATCGGAGAAATTGAGCTGCTGCGCGCGTTCATCGGTATAGGAAATGCCTGCCATCAGGTCAATGTCGCCGGCAAGAAGCTCTTGATACAATTCCTCCCAGTCTCCGTAGACATATTCGTATTTCCAGCCGGTGTAGGAGGCAACCTTCTGCAGATATTCATAGCTGTAGCCGCTCTTGGGCTCTCCGTCCGCAGCTCCCTCCTGAAAACGGCGGGAGGTGTAATATCCGACGCGGACAATCTGCTGCCGGTCTGTGTCATCGGAGGCGGATGCCGCGAGAACGGTCTGTGCGGGCAGCATAAGCAGAACTGTCAGAAAAATGACAGCGGCAATCACCCGGCGGACCGCAGTGCGGGACAGACGGATGGTGATGGAAAGAGAATCAGATTTATTTAAATTCATAATCAGGAACCTGTATCTATGATGAATTGCGACAATAATCTGGATTATAACATTAAGCAGGCGGAGATTGTAAAAAATCACAGCCGTTTTTGCCTCAGTGAGGTATCAGTTTGAAAATGACATCGATATGTCACGTTCAAACAGCAGCAACGGTGCTGACGTATAAAAATCTATGATAAGATGTGTGGAGCATGGCATTCATCACTTCATGGGGAAAGGAAAAGACAATGGGGGTATTTCAGGCGGTTTACAACTTATTATGGGGAGACTGGATCCGGATTCCGCTTCCGGGCGGCTCCTCGCTGGGGGTTTCTCTTCTGATTGTCCTGTTGATTCCGGCGGGAATTTTCTGCACGATCCGGACGAGATTTCTGCCGGTGCGCCTGTTTCCGGAAATGATCCGGGTCGCGGCGGAGAAGAAAATTGATCCGGAGAAGAAGAGCAGCGTGTCCGGTCTGGAGGCACTGATTGTCTCCACGGCGACCCGCGTCGGCATGGGCAACCTGGTCGGCGTGGTGGCGGCGGTTTCGGCGGGAGGTGCAGGAGCGGTCTTCTGGATGTGGGTGACGGCGGTCATCGGATCCAGCACGGCCTTCGTGGAGGCGACGCTGGCACAGATTCATCGGAAGAACGATCCTCTGTACGGCGGCTATCGCGGCGGTCCGGCCTACTATATTCATGATCTTCTGCACGGGAAGAAGAAAAAGAGCATTGTGGCGGTGCTGTTCGCGCTCTCGGGACTTCTGTGCTGGTGCGGCATCAGTCAGGTGAGCGGGAACTCCGTCTCTGCGGCGTTCAGCAATGCGTTTCATATGCCGCCGATCGTGACGGCGGTGCTCCTGTGCGCGATCGGCGCGGCCATTGTCCTTCGCAGGAATGTCACCGTGAAGGTGCTGGACTTCATTGTGCCGGTCATGGCAGGGTTCTATATTTTCCTGACGCTGTTCGTCATCATCAATAATTTCTCCGCGCTCCCTGGCGTGTTCGCCCGGATCTTCGAGGAGGCGTTCGGAATCCGTCAGTTCGCGGCGGGGAGCTTTGGCACGATTCTGATGAACGGCGTGAAAAGAGGCCTGTTCTCCAATGAAGCGGGATCCGGTTCCGCTCCGTGCGCTGCGGCGACGGCGGATGTGGATCATCCGGTGAAGGCAGGACTCCTCCAGTCGCTCGGCGTATTCATTGATACGATTGTGATCTGCAGCTGCACGGCTTTCGTCATGCTGCTCGCGCCGCAGGAAGTGACGCAGGGGCTGGCGGGAATGGACCTTCTGCAGGCGGCCATGCGGTATCACTTCGGAGAGGCGGGCGTCATTTTCATTGCGGTTACGCTGGGCCTGTTCTGCTTCTCCACATTTCTTGGCGTTCTGTTCTACGCGCGTTCCAATGTGGCGTATGTGTTCGGCGACAAGTGGGCACCGCAGACCATCTATAAGATCGTTGCGCTGATCAATCTCTTTATCGGGTGTCTTGCGGCGTATACCTTCGTCTGGGATCTCGGCGATGTCGGCATCGGACTCATGACGGTATTCAATATGATCGCGCTGATTCCGATGTCGAGAGAAGCGGTCGCAGCGCTGAAGGATTACGAAGAGAAGAAAAAGAGCCGTCAGGAAAAAGTTTGAACGTGACGAGGGGAAAAATCGATGGTATTGGATCTGGCTGGAAATTGGAAAATGCGTGCGGAATATCAGACCGTTGCGGCGGCGCAGGCGCAGAAGGTTCTGGGATTGGACCGCACCCGCAGGGAACAGATTGAAGTCCGGAAGGTCGGAGACCGGGGAAAACGGAAGATATGGCTTTCGGAAGATGGATTTCTGGACATGACGCTTCCGGGAGATGTGACGGAAGGCCTGATCCGCGCAGGAATCGTCCGGGAGCCGCTGGAAGGAATGCACACGGAAGACTGCCAGTGGGTATCGGATGTGGCCTGGTGGCTGGTGCGCGAGGTTCGGGTGAGCAAAGATCTTCTGCAGGAGGATGAAATCCGGCTGTTTCTGGAACTGGTGGACTATCATGCAGAGGTGCTGATCAATGGGATCCCCTGCGCGGAGCATGACAGCGTATACCGGCCGCTGGAAGCGGATATCAAAGAATATCTCCGGGAGGGAATCAACGAGATTGCGGTCCGGCTGACCAATGGAACGGAAGAAAGACACGGGATAGACCGGATGTCGTGGTTCTGCGCCATGGACTACTGCGACAATGACAGCCGTTTTTATCTGCGCAAGCCGCAGTACACCTACGGCTGGGACTGGTGTCCTTCCGTGCCGACCTGCGGCATCGGGGGCAGAATGGAAATCCGCGGCTGGAGCGGCGCAGTGATTTCAAGACACCGCGTGGATACTCTGGAGATTCGTGAAGACGGGACCGCGCAGGCGGAGATCTTCTTTGCCATTGACAAGACCCGGATGGAGCAGGCGGAAGATGCGTGTCTTGTGTGGAAACTGGAAGAACCGGCGGATTCTATGGAGAATGCGGACGAGGAGAAGGAAGAGACAGCTTCTTCCGGTCTGCAGAATTCTGCGCCTCTTCAGGAAAAGGAGAGAAGGTCGGAGAGAAGAAAGGTCTGTGAGGGAAGAAAGGATCTGTACCTTGCGGGTGGCCGGAATTTCTGCAGCTTTCGCGTTGAAATACCGGATGCCAGGCTGTGGTGGCCGAACGGCTGCGGACCGCAGAACCGGTACCGGCTGCATGCGGAGCTGACCTGTGCAGGGAGAACGAGGACACTGGACGATGATCTGGTCGGGATCCGGACCATCCGGATCTGCCAGGACCGCATCGATGAGGACAGCAGACGATTTGATCTTCTCGTAAACGGAGAGAAGGTATTCTGCCGCGGCGGGAACTGGGTTCCGGCGGATTCTCTGTATCTTCGCATCCGGAGAGAGCGTTATCAGTACCTGGTCAGAGAAGCCGCCGCGTGCAATTTCAACATGCTGCGTGTCTGGGGCGGCGGCCTCTATGAGCCGGATGTTTTCTATGAGGAATGTACGAAGCAGGGAATCCTTGTTTTCCAGGATTTCATGTACTGCTGCGCGTATTATCCGGATACGGACGAGTTCCGGAAAGAAGCGGCGGCGGAAGCGGAATATCAGACGAGGCGTCTTGCGCAGTATCCCTGCATGGCGATCTGGACCGGCGGAAATGAGATTCACGAGAGCGTGACGGACTGGTTCGGCAGGAGACCGCCGAAGCTCTGGGGAGCTCGGATTTACAATGAAATTCTCCCGGAAATTCTGCGTGCGAATGCTCCGACGGCGTTTTATATGCCGAGTTCTCCCTATTTCGGAGCTCCGACGCCAAGGGTGATGCGGGGAGAGTATCCGGAGATTTCCCCGGATCCGGAGACGGGAAAATACGCGAACAGTGCTCTGTACGGTGATACGCACGCGTGGAATTTCCTTCGGCGCGACGAATTAAACCGGTTCCGTTATTCCTTTGAACCGGAGGCATTCGACCGCTTCCCCGCGAGATTCTCCAGTGAATTCGGAATCCACGGCTGCCTTTCCGTGAGCAGCATGAAAAGGGCGCTCGGATTGAAGGAGGGAGAGGACTTCTCCTTTGAGAGCCCGGTATGGAAGCATCACGGGGAGCAGCCGTGGAAGAGAGAGTATATTCTGGACATGATCGAAAATCATGCGCGGGACGTACAGGACATCACACCGGAGGAATATCTGTTCTACGGCGCACTGATGCAGGGATACATCTATCAGGAAATGGCGGAGGCGGTGCGGTTTCGCCCTTACGGATCCGGAATGCTGATCTGGATGTACAATGACTGCTGGCCGGAGACAGGATGGACGGTCATTGATTACTATCTGACCAGAAAACTGGATTTCTATCCGCTCCGGCGGGCTTTTGCACCGCATAAGATGATCCTTCGGGAAAAAGAAAACGGCAGTGTCATGCTGAAGGTAATGAATGAGACGGAAGAGGACCAGGAGCTTTGGCTGGAGATCGGATTCTGCGGCTGGGGGCAGGGAATTCCCACGTGGACGAGGACCCGTGAGCTTCCGGCGGCTGCCCTGCCGCGTCATTCGGCGTGGGAGTATGAACTGACGCAGGAAGAGAAGAACGTGTTCCTCGAGGAAACAGACGGACAAGGCTTCTATGCGGAACAGGGCTCCGATCCGAAAGAGGATCGGAGAAGCGAAGGCGGATTCTGGTTCGTGCGGTGCCGGAACCATCCCGAGTATGAAACGGCAATCAGCATGAGGGCTTTGTTCCGGAAGGTGAAGTTCCCGGAGGCAGCCATTGAAGTGCACACGGAAGCCGTGGAGGGAGAGAACGTATGCCTTACGCTGAAGAGCACGGAGTTTGTCCCTTCCGTGGTGCTGAAGTGCCGGGATGACCGGACGCATCTGAGTGACAACGCCTTTTTCCTGATGCCGGGAGAGGCAAAGCGGATATGGGTCTATGGGACGAAGGAAGTGCCGGAGGTTGTGCCGGTGCAGTTCCAGACGGAGGCATAGCCCTGTGAATCCTCAGAGCTTTCCGAAGGAGACCGCGTTCCTGCTGCGCTTCATGTACAGAAGTCCTGTCAGATCGGCCAGTCCCCAGCCGATGGGGATGGAGATCCAGATGCCGGTCTCGCCGATGACTGCGGCGAGAAGATAGGCAAGGAGTACGCGGGTGCCAAGGGAGATCACCGTCAGGACGACGGACATGCCTGGCCGTTTGACGGCGCGGTAATATCCATACAGGAGGAACAGGCATCCGATACCGCAGTAGAAGGCCCCCTCCACCCGGAGATACCGGACGCCGGAGGCGATGACTGCGGTTTCGGAAACATTCACGAAAATCTGCATCAGCGGCGAGGCGAACAGGCAGACGAAAAGAGAGAGAACCAGGCTGAAGACAGTGCTGATGCCGAAGGCTTCCCGGGTTCCTTTCCGGATTCTTGTCAAATTCCCGGCGCCGTAGTTCTGCGCAACAAAGGTGGAATAGGCGTTGCCGAAATCCTGCACCGGGAGATAGGCGAAGGTGTCGATCTTGACGGCGGCGGCGAAGGCGGCCATGGTGACCGGACCGAAGCTGTTGACGAGCCCCTGCACCATGAGAATGCCGAAGTTCATCACGGACTGCTGCAGGCAGGTGAGGGAAGAGAGATCTGCGATTTCGCGGAGAATCTGCGGATTGTAATGGAGCTCTTTCCGGGACGGGAGGAATTCCCGGCAGCGGAGGAGCACATAGAGCAGAATGCCGATTCCGGAAACATACTGGGACAGGATGGTGGCAAAGGCTGCACCGGAGATCCCGAGGCGGAAGATGGCGACGAAGAGAAGATCCAGGCCGACATTCATCACCGAGGATACGGCGAGGAACGCGAGCGGAACAGAGGAATTCCCGAGCGCGCGCAGAAGGCAGGAACAGAAGTTATACAGGGAAGTCGCAAGGAGTCCCGCAAAGATAATGAGAAGATATTCCCGCATTCCCGGACGGACCTCGGCGGGGACCCGGAGAAAACCAAGGATTGGTTCCAGGAAGAGGTAAACGGCCAGATTGACGAGAAGCGTCACGGCGAGGATCAGTGAGAATGCGTGCCAGACGGCGCTCCGAAGGGAAGATTCCTCTCCCTTTCCGCGGTAAATGGAGAACAGGGCGCCGGAGCCCATGGACAGGCCGAGGAAGATGGATGTCAGAAAGGTCATCAGCGTGTAGGCGCTCCCGACGGCCGCAAGAGCCTGCGTTCCGAGAATCCTGCCGACAATCAGCGTGTCGGCGATATTGTAGAACTGCTGCAGCAGATCTCCGGCAATCATGGGCAGTGCGAACAGAAGCAGCGATGATGTAATTTTCCCTTTGGTCAGATCACGGTACATATCAATACGGTTGTCCTCTTACGGATATATCTGTGAAAATCTCAGAACATACTTTATGACAGTGAATGGAATCTCATTCATTCCGCCGATATTCCGGTTGAAAAGCGTTCATCTCAAAGAATTTCCACAATGATGGCAGTTGTGCCTGTTTTCATGTTCATTGTTTATTACGCATGGTTGTTAATTTTTCTGGCATACAGCTGCCGGTAGGTGGTCGGCGTCATGGAGCGGCAGGCCAGATAGGTCCGTTCGAAACTGTGGTAGCTGGAGAATCCGAGGCTGGAGGCAATCTCAGAGATCGGAAGCGCAGAATCGACCAGCAGGAAATCTGCACGCCGGATTTTCTGATTCAGAATGTACTGCTTCAGCCCCAGACCGGTGTAGCGCTTGAACAGCCGTGACAGATATTTTTCATTGTAGCCGAACTGCGCGGCAATTTCCGCGACGCGGAGCGGTTTGGCGATTTCATGGCTGATGTATCCGGAAATATCACTGAACAGCTGCCGGGAACCGTTGTTGCGGGGCTGCGGATCCCTCTGGTAGCGGAGAAGGTGCTGATTGGCAATTTCACTCAGAATCAGGGTCGCCAGCAGGTCAAAGTAGTGAAGTCCGTAGCCAGAGAGAATGCTGTCCTGGAGCTGCACCATCATCAGCAGCGCCCTCTCGGGGACCGCGAGCATCCCGTGAACCGGGATGAGGATGTTGCTCCGCCCGTCATTGATATAATCGACATTCAGATCCGTTCGTTCCGCCACATCCTGACAGTTGAAGTGCATCCAGTAGAAGCTGCACTTTGATTTCTGAAATCCTTTGCGAAGCTGTCCCAGCTCCTCTTTCGTATGTTCCTTTGGATGAGGAGAGAGCAGCAGATATTCTCCGGTGTGAACCGTATATTTGATGTCCTGGTAGCTGAGATAGAGATCATTCTGCGTGACAATGATCAGCTCGAAATCTTCCAGACGGGATGCGGCATGCATCCAGTCGTCGTGCAGGGCCTCGAATTTGCCGGCACGGCTGAAGGAAACCGGAGAAGCAATATTGAAAGAATAGGCAAGAACGGGACGCATTTTGTTTTCTGAATCCTTTGATCAAAAATGATAAGCCAGTCCGTTGGAGATATCTCTTAAACTGGTCACATTCCGGAATAAAAAATCACTTTTTATCACATAACGACTCTTACCATAAGAGACTGTCAGATCAAAATCAAGAAGAAAGTGCAGAAAAATGCTCTTCTGCGGCTTGTGGTGGCGGCAGGAAGCAGAAAAGTCACTTTCCGTAAGAATCTATCCGTTTTCTGAATATAATATCACAACGAAAAATGATAAATTGTATAAAAAGATAGGAACAAAGAAAATATAAATGTGCATTATGCACAATTATGAGTTTAAGTAAAGCAAAACGGCGCGGATTGCGTCAGAGAAAGGAAGAGGGAGGGTATTACAAAATGAGAAAGAAACAGATACTGTCGTTGGTTCTTGCATCGGTGATGACGCTGGGCCTGGCCGGGTGTGGCGGCGCATCGGAGAGCAGCACTGCAGATACGGCGAAGGATGAGGCAGCGGCGCAGACTTCCACGGAGGCTTCGGAGGATTCGGCAGCAGAGGCTTCTGCAGACGGAAAGACGGTCATTAACTTCTATGAGCATTCGGACAATGAGGCCATTGCGAAGATGCAGGTGGAAGAGTACAACGCCTCGCAGGATCAGGTTGAGGTCAACCTCTCCATCATCGCCAACGACGATTATGACGACAAGATCAAGGTCATGCTCTCCGGCGGAGCGGATGTCGATGTGTTCTGGCTCCGCAGCGGCGATCAGGCAAGACAGATGGCGGACGGCGGAGCGATCATGCCGCTGGATGATCTGATGAGCGCAAACGGCGTCAACTATGCGGACTACGGCGACATGGGTGATCAGTTCGAATACAACGGAGCGACTTACGGTCTCCCGGCCAACAAGACCTGCTGGCTTCTGTTCTACAACAAGACACTGTTCGATGAGGCGGGCCTGGATTATCCGACGGATCTCACCTGGGATCAGTACGCGGACCTCTGCAAGCAGCTGACGACGGACGATAAGCAGGGCGGACTTCTGGTGAACTGGATTATGAACATCGGTTCCTGCGCAGCGGGAGAATATCTGACCGATGAGAACCTCACCAGAACGAAGGAGTATGTGGAGTTCCTGAACCGCGTCTACAACGTGGATCAGTCCAATATGAGCCTGGAGGAGATGTCCGGTTCCTTCGATGTCAACTCGATCTTTGCGGAAGGCAACACCTACATGATGGTCAACGGCGACTGGACCTTCCTCCTGTTCCCCGGCTACAATCCGGACTTCGAATGGGCGGCGGCTCCGCTTCCGCACTTTGAGGATGTTCCGGTGGGATCTTCCATCGGCACGGCTCCGGCATTCTGCATCAGCGCAAATTCGAAGAAGGCAGAGGCGGCGTTTGACTTTATCAAGTTCTGCAACTACTCCGATGAGGGAGCGGCAATTTACGCGAAGAACGCTTCGGTCGGCTGCTATCCGAGCGATGCGGCGCTGGATGTTTACAACGAGAGCGTAACCATTCCGGGTACGGAATATGTTTTCTCTGCAAGCGTGCGCGGACAGGATGGCCCGGAGGGCAATTACAACGAAATCAAGCAGGCTTACACAGAGGAAATTACGGATTATCTGATCGGAAACTGCGACATCGATACGGCGTTTGAGAACTTCAAGCAGCGGCGCGATGAAATTGCAGCAAAGTAATAAAAAGTGAAGGGTGCCCGGTGTTTCCAGGAGAAACATCGGGCATTTACTGGTCTCCAGGAAAGGGTCGGACATGAACAAACACAGCAAACTGAATCGGAAAGAATGGCTGGCAGGCGCCATGTTCCTTCTTCCGAATTTTATCGGATTCCTGATTTTTACGGCGCTTCCGGTTGTGATGGGATTTTATATCAGTCTCACCGATTATTCCGGATTCGGTAAGATGAATTTCATCGGGTTTGAGAACTATGCCAAGATGTTTACGGACAGCAGCTTCCAGATCGCGCTGAAGAACAATCTGTTCTACACGCTGACGACGGTTCCGCTGACCATTCTGTTCTCGCTTCTCCTGGCGCTGATGCTGAACCGGAAGATGTATGGCGGCTCCATCTTCCAGACGCTGTATTTCTTCCCGAATCTGACCTCGATGGTCGCCATCGGCTGCGTGTGGCTGCAGCTGTTCGAGAGCAAGAACGGACCGGTCAACCAGCTGCTGCGCGGGATCGGAATTGCCAACCCGCCGAAATGGTTCTGGGGAACCTCGACGGCACTTCTGACGATTGTCATTGTCGTTGTGTGGAAGCAGGCCGGCTATTACATGATCATGTTCATGGGCGGGCTCAAGAACATCAATCCGGAGCTGTACGAAGCGGCCAAAATTGACGGAGCCGGTGCGGGAGCGGCATTCTGGCACATCACCTGGCCGATGCTCTCGCCGACCACCTTCATGGTCACGATTCTGACCTTCATCGCCTCTTTCCAGGTGTTCGATATCATCAATGTCACGACGGAAGGCGGACCGGGACGCGCGACGCAGGTCCTTGTCATGCGGATTTATCAGGAAGCATTCAAATACGGCCGGATGGGCTACGGATCGGCCATCGGATATTTTCTGTTCCTGATTATTTTCATCATCACGGCGATTCAGTGGTACGGCCAGCGCAAGTGGGTCGTGGAGTAATTCACACCGACTGCTGCATTCGGCAAACCGCCTTCGCGGATTTTGCCTCAGCGGGGTATAGGTTTGAAAGTGACATCGATATGTCACTTTCAAACAGCAGCATCGGTGCTGACGCACCGGCTGCCACATTCGGCAAAATCGCCTTCGCGAATTTTGCCTCAGTGGGGTAGAAAATGAGAAACAAGAGAAATGAACGAATTGTCAATACGATTTTTCTGATCATCGCGATTCTGGTGGCGGTCATCATGATCGTCCCGTTTCTGTGGATGCTGAGCGCTTCGTTTAAGCTGAAGAACGAGATCTTTTCCGTTCCGATTCAGTGGATCCCGAAGACGTTCCATCTGGACAACTATGATGAGGTTCTGAACAAGATCAATTTTCCGACGTATTTCCTGAATACGGCGAAGATTACGGTCAGCATTACGCTGCTGCAGGTCATCACCTGTTCCATGGCGGCGTATGCCTTTTCGAAACTGAAATGGCCGGGAAGGGACATGGTGTTCCTCCTGTATCTGGGAACGATGATGATCCCGTGGCATGCCATCATGATTCCGCAGTTCGTCATCATTCAGAGACTGGGACTGTACGACAACCATCTGGCTCTGATCCTGACGGGAGCGTTCAGCGTGTTCGGCGTCTTTGTCCTGCGGCAGAACATGGTCAGCATTCCGGACAGTCTGTGTGAGGCGGCCAAAATTGACGGCTGCAGTCCGTTCGGAATTTATATGAGAGTCATTGTTCCGCTGACGAAAAACGGAATTCTCACGCTGATCGTTCTGACCTTCAATTCGGTCTGGAACGACTATATGGGACCGATGATCTATCTGGACAGCGATTCCAAGAGGACGATTCAGCTGGGACTGGCAACCTTCAAGCGCCAGTACGATGCCAATTACGGGGCAATTATGGCAGGAACCGTGATATCGCTGATCCCGATTGTGGTGATCTATATGATCGCGCAGAAATACATTGTAGATGGAATTGCCTATTCGGGAGTCAAGGGCTGACGGGGTGAGAAGAGCAGATGAAGACGGTGGATCTTAGCGGGACATACCGCCTCCGGGCAGAATTTCTGGATGTCGGGCCGGAGAGGTTTCAGGAGGTTCTGAATCATGCGGCGGCAGAAGGAGAGTTCGGGCTCCTCCGAACGAGCGAGCATCGTAAAAAGCATCCGAACACGTTTCCGTATCCGACGGGGGCGATTCCGGCCTGTGTCCCGGGAGATGTCATTCAGGCGCTGACGGCAGCGGGACAAATGCCGGAGCCGCTTGTCGGGATGAATGCCAGGGACACTGCCTGGCTCTGCGATCTCTCCTGGTGGTTCATCCGGGAGTTTGAGGCGGATGAAGCGCTTCTTGCGGAGGACGAGGTCGTTCTGTTCATCGAACTGCTGGATGACAAGGCGGATCTTATTCTGAACGGGATTCCGATGGGGCATCATGCCAATGCGTTCCGTCCCTTTGAAAAAGATGTCAAACGGTATCTCAGGAAAGGGAAGAATCAGCTTGTGATCCGGCTGACCTCCGGGACAGAAGATTACGGAATTCAGGATTCGGTATCCTACTACTGCTGCACGGATGACGGGACGAAAAATCAGCGGGCTTATCTTCGAAAGCCGCAGTTTACCTATGGCTGGGACTGGTGTCCGTCCGTTCCGACCTGTGGAATCGGAGGGAGAGTGGAGCTTCAGGGCAGGACCGGGGCTGCAGTTACGGCCTTCCGGGCGGATACCCTCTGCATTTCGGACGAGAAAGCCACGCTGGAGCTGCACTTTGAGATCAGCAAGACCGATATGGTATGCGCGGAGGACGCTGTGCTGGTCTATGAAATCTGTCCGGAAGGCGGGGGAGCAGGCAGCGTTTCGGGAAAAAGAGAACTGTATCTTGCCGGAGGGCTGAATTTCTATGAAGAGCGGATCGACATTGCAGATCCGAAGCTCTGGTGGCCGAACGGGTATGGAGAAGCCTCGCGGTATCTGGTGCGGGCCAGCGTGCTCTGCCGCGGAATCTGCAATGAGATGAAACCGGTGAAAATCGGCATCCGCACGGTGGAACTCCTTCAGGACCGGATCGACGAGGATCAGAGGCGCTTCGATGTGGCGGTCAACGGCGTGCGGATTTTCTGCAAAGGCGGCAACTGGGTTCCGCCGGATTCGGTCTATCTGCGGGCAGATCATGCGAAATACCGGGCGCTTCTTCTGGAGGCCAGAGACCTTCACTTCAATATGCTCCGGGTCTGGGGCGGAGGATTGTATGCGCCGGATTTCTTTTATGAGGACTGCGCGGAGCTCGGCATCCTGGTGATGCAGGATTTCATGTATTCCTGCGCATTTTATCCGGATGATCTGGACTGGTTCCGCGCGGAAGCCACATGGGAAGCGGAATATCAGGTTCGAAGGCTTTCCCATTATCCTTCCATGGCCATCTGGACGGGAAACAACGAAATCGCAGAGTCCTGGACGGACTGGTGGCGGGATATGCTCCATTCCGACTATGACTATGGCAGAAAGATTTACAACGAGATTCAGCCGAGAATTGTGAAGGCATGGAGCCCGGGAACGCCGTATATGCCGAGTACACCGTATTTCGGAAGCTTTACGGAAAATGTGCGGAATGGAGAAGTGGAAGGCATGAGCCGCGTTTCGAGATGGGGGAAGCGTGCGAACAATCCGCTCTGCGGAGATGTGCATGCCTGGAATTATTTCCTGAATGATCCGGAAACGCGGTACACACCGGAAACGGTGTTTGAGATCTTTGACCGTTTTCCGGCGAGATTCTGCAGCGAGTACGGATTCTGGGGACCGCTCACGGAGTCCTCCATGCGAAGAGGCATGGGGATTCCGGAGGCAAATCCGGAACCCGGAGAATCCGAAGTGACCTTTTCCATGGAAGATCCGGTGTGGAGATATCATGGGGAGAAACCGGAGAAACGGGAGGCCATTTTCGGAATGATCCGCTCCATGTTCCGGAATCCGGAAAATCTTTCGGAGCGGGAATATCTCCTGTACGGAGGGATTGCGCAGGGAATTCTGTATCAGGAGCTGGCCGAAGCGATGCGGATCAAGGAGTACGGCTCCGGATTTCTGATCTGGATGTTCAACGATGCCTGGCCGGAGACCGGATGGTCCGTCGTGGACTATTATCTGACGAGGAAAATTTCTTATTATTATTTAAAGAGAGCCTTTCGGCCGAGAACCATGATCCTTCGAAGGGAAGCGGATCAGATGGTTCTGACCGTGATCAATGAGACGCAGGATCCGGTGAAGAAAAGCCTGGAGTACGGAATCATGTGTTTTGACGGCAGCGGGGAAAGGCTGCTGGGAAAACGCTCGGTTTCACTGGAACCGCATGAGAGAATCCGGGTTTGCTTCCCCTGCCCGGAAGAGACCGAAGACATCTTCTATGTGCGGGATCCGGAAGGAGAGCTGGATCCCTGCACGGACCTTCGCCCCTACTATCGAAGATATGCGCTTCCCAGAGGAGAAGCGGAAATCCTGTCAGTGCGGGAGGAGAATGGCGGAACACAGGTTACGCTCCGGGCACAGACCCTGATCCCCTGTGTGTATCTGGTTACAGACCATCCGGATCAGAAATGGGATGACAATTATTTCCCGATGCTCCCGGGAGAAGAGAGAACGGTGCGGGCGGAAGGACTCTGCCGCAGCGTTGAGGTGCGCACGGCAGGAGCAGCACTGGCAGAATAAAAAACGATCCGGGTGATTCGGCACCGCCGGCGCGGGCGCGCTGCAGCCAGAATCCGAAGTGCAGGGATCGTTCCGAGAGGCAGTGACAAACGAAAGGGAGAACAGGATGCAGGAGAGAGGACAGGAACTGGATATTCGCAGATTCAGAATTGACGATGCCTTCTGGGCAGCCAGGCAGAAGCTGGTCTCAGAGGTTGTGATTCCGTATCAGGAAAAGGTATTGAACGACGAAATCCCCGGGGTGGAGAAGAGTCATGCGCTTGCCAATTTCCGTATCGCGGCGGGGCTGGAAGAGGGAGAATTCTACGGAATGGTCTTTCAGGACAGCGATGTTGCCAAGTGGCTGGAAGGCGTGGCATATTCGCTTGCCATTTCGCCGGATCCGGAGCTGGAGAAGAGGGCCGATGCCGTGATTGACCTGATCGCGGCGGCACAGCAGCCGGATGGATATCTGGACACCTATTTTATTGTAAAGGAGCCGGAGAAGAAGTTTCAGAACCTGCAGGAATGCCATGAATTGTATTGTGCCGGGCATATGATGGAGGCGGCTGCGGCATATTATGAATCCACAGGCAAGGATCGTCTTCTTTCCGTGATGCAGAAGGAAGCAGACTGTATTCGCAGACAGATCGGCCCGGAAGAGGGGCAAATTCATGGAATCCCGGGACACGAAGAGGTGGAAATCGGTCTGCTCCGGATGTATGAAGCGGCAGGACGGGAAGAGGACCGGGAACTTGCGGAGTACTTTCTGGATGAAAGAGGAAAGGATCCGGAGTATTTTGCCAAAGAAACAAAAAAGCGCGGATGGGTGCAGTGGGAAGACAGCCCGCACGATACGGATTACAATCAGTCCTATGCTCCGGTAAGAGAGCAGAAAGAGGCGAGGGGACACAGTGTCCGCGCCATGTACCTGTATACGGCGATGGCAAAGGATGCGGGAATCCGGAAAGATGAATCCCTGAAGGCTGCCTGCAGGCGGCTCTGGAACAATGTGACGGAGCGTCAGATGTATCTGACGGGAGGCCTGGGACAGGCGGCCAGGTGGGAAGGCTTTACGCACGATTATGATCTTCCGAACGATACGGCGTATGCGGAAACCTGTGCCTCCATCGGCCTTGTGATGTTCGCGCATGAGATGCTGAAGCTGGAACCCGACCGCAGATATGCGGATGTGATGGAACGTGCGCTCTATAACGGAGTGCTGTCCGGAATGCAGCTTGACGGGAAACGGTTTTTCTATGTCAATCCGCTGGAAGTTGTACCGGGCGTGTCCGGAAAGCTCCCGGGGTATGAACATGTACTGCCGCAGCGCCCGGAGTGGTTCCCCTGCGCCTGCTGTCCGCCGAATGTGGTGAGACTTCTGACTTCCCTCGGCAGATATGCATGGGAAGAGAGACGGGATGTCATCTACTCTCATCTGTTCATCGGAGGAGAGGTGTCCCTGCAGGATGCAGAGATTCATGTGGAGAGCGGCTGGCCGTGGGAAGGAAAGGTGCACTACTGCTTTGGGAAGACCTCCGGGAGAGAAGTCTCTCTGGCCGTGCGGATTCCTGCATATGCCGGAAGGAGGCACGTCTTCCTGAACGGCGAAGAAATTCCCTGTGAAGACAAGGATCTGAATCATGGATACCTGGTGCTGCGGCGCACATGGAGAGAGGGAGACCGTGTGGAGTTTCAGGCTGATTTCCCGGTAAGGAGAATCTATGCCAATCCGCTGATCCGTGCGGACGAAAACTGCGTGGCACTGATGAGGGGCCCGCTCGTATACTGCATGGAAGGAGTGGATAACGGAGAAAATCTTCAGGATCTCCGGATTCCGAGAGAGGCGGAGTTCACGCTGTCGGAGGGCGGCAGTGGAGACGGGCTTCCGGAGGAAATCGTGAGAATCCGGCTGCAGGGCATCCGGGTGAGACCGGCAACGGAAGGATTGTATTCCGAAGAGCCGCCGAAGGAAGAAAAGACGGTTCTGCAGGCCATTCCGTACTACGCATGGGGAAACCGGGGAGAGAACCAGATGAGGGTATGGCTGCCGGAGAGAATCTGACTTGCCGCCGGTCCATTCGCGGATTTTGCTCCAGTGAGGCAGAATGGCACAAACAGGGAGAGTTTTCCTGTAAAACGAAAGAAGAGCGGTGCTGCAGCAAAGAGTGCAGCACCGCCTTTTTTGCGGCGAAGGTTTGTTGTACAATACCCCTATCTATCCGGGGACGAGATGGTGGAGACAGAATCATCGAAGACCGGGAAGAATCAACATGAATCAATAATGCGAGGAAAGTGCAATGTTTCAATCGGTGTTTGAGGACAGAGGGAACTGGTACAAGGGAAATCTTCATATGCATACCACGCGCTCAGACGGTCATCTGGATCCGAAGGACGCTGTGGAAATCTATCGGAGGAACGGCTATGATTTCATCGCACTGACGGATCACAGACGCCCTTCGGTGACAATGGAACCGGGGGAGAGCAGGAATCCGGATGACTGGAAAGGTGCAGGACAGAAGACGCCGGGCTCGCTTTCTTCTGCGGGCGAAGCCGTAAAAGGAAGCGGAGAAGGCATTGTGGATGCCGGAAAGATGCTGATCCTGTCCGGTGTGGAGTGGGACACCGGAGGTGCCAATACCAGGGCAGCCGGGGATGTTCTTACGTATCATATTCTCGGGATCGGCATGACCTCGAATCAGGGATTGAATTACAGGGAGAATCCTCACCCCGCACCGCAGGAAATCGTGGATGCGATCCGGGCTGACGGAGGCCTTGCCATTCTGGCACACCCCGCGTGGTCGGTGATGGATCCGAAGGGGATTCTGAACCTGAATGGGATCACGGCGGCGGAGATTTACAACTCGGTGTCGGATCTTCCTTTCAACGGCCAGCGTGCGGATTCGTCTGCCTGGTTTGATATCTGGGGAACCAATTATGACCGGCTGATTCCGGCGGTTGCAAGTGATGACGCGCATGGATATGAGGGAGATCAGTGTTATTCCTATACCATGGTCAATGCAGCGGAGCTCTCCCGGGATGCCATTCTGGATGCCCTGCAGGCCGGAAATTTCTATGCGAGTCAGAGGCCGGTGATTCATGAGATGGCCATTGACTGGGAGAAGGGAATCGTGCATCTGGAGTTCTCCGAGGATGTCATGACGGTTGTGTTCTACAGCAATCACATCTGGGTCCCGCAGCGCGTCACGCAGGTGAAGGGAGGCAGGATGGATTACCAGATCGCTCCCGGCGAATTTTTCCTGCGCGCAGAACTCATTGCAAGAGACGGAAGAAAGGCCTGGACATCACCGGTCCGGGTGGACTGAAAATCCGGGAGATCGTGAACATTTACGGTATCTGCTGCCAGCACTATTCGAGGGGGGAACACGCTTGAATATTGATGGAGAGACAACATGAGGAAATTCGATAGGAAGTGGTTTATCGTCAGGGACTCTCATCCGGAGGCTGTGCCTTCGGGTGAGAGTTCTGCGCATTCGGAGGATCTGCCGGATCCGGGGAGCCGGGCGAAGGGCATTGTGTTCATTGTGATCGTGATCGGTATCATGGCGGTGATGATGGCAGCAGTGGGGAAACCGCTCCTTGCCGCTTCGCAGGATCCGGAGGCGCTGGAAGCATACCTGGAAAGCCAGGGGGTCTGGGGCGTCTGGATCTATATGGGAATGGTGATCCTTCAGATCTTTGCTGCCGTCGTCCCGGGAGGCCCCTTTGAAATCGCGGGCGGATACCTGTACGGTGCCTTTCGGGGAGCGCTGATCTGTGATGCCGCCATGACGATCGGAAGCGTTCTGGTGTTCCTGATTTCCAGAAAGGCGGGACGAAAATTCGTGCATCTGTTTTTCTCGGAGGAACAGATCCGGTCCGTTCGTTTTCTTCACGCTTCCGAGAAGAAGGAGTTCTTTCTCTTTCTGTTCTTCCTGATTCCGGGAACGCCGAAGGATCTGATGTCTTACGTGGTGGGGCTGACGGATGTGCCGCTGGGAACCTGGATTTTCATTACAGCCGTGGGTCGTTTCCCTGCAATTTATCTGTCTACGCTCAGCGGAACGGCCCTGGAGAACCGCAATTATGGTATCTTTATCCTGATCCTGGTGCTGATCGGGCTGCTCTCTCTTGCGGGGATCTGGACTTATCAGAGGAAAAACGGGAAAAAAGAGGAGCATCCTGCGGACGGTCAGGGTCCGGATAAGGCAGGCTGAAGGAGGGCAGAAGCGCATGATTGCAGCACAGTATTTTGACTATTTTATGATCTTCAGTTTCATCGGCTGGCTCTATGAGTGTACCTACTGCACGGCGAAGGAGAAGCACTGGCAGAATCGCGGCTTTCTGTTCGGACCGATCTGTCCGATTTACGGCTGCGGCGTGGTGGGAGCGCTGATTGTGTTTCATCTGCTGCCTCCGATGAGCGGAGGAGCGGCTTATCCTGTCTGGGAGATTTTCCTGGTCTGCGCAGTGGGGAGCGCCATCATGGAATTCGTGACCTCGTGGGTTCTGGAGAAATGGTTCCATGCGGTCTGGTGGGATTACAGCGGTGTTCCGCTGAACATTCAGGGAAGAATCTGCCTCCCGGCAACCTGCGGCTTCGGCCTGGCGGGAATTGTTGTGGTAAAATTCGTGCTGCCGTTTCTGGAGACACTTCCCACGGATGCGCATCCGATTGAGAATGAAGTGTTGAGTCTGGTGCTCGCGGTGCTCCTGGGAATGGATCTGGCATTGACGGTGGCCAGTCTGACGAAAATTCTGGATCGCATGAGTGATGCGGAGAAGGAATTCAATGAGAAGATGGAGGCTGGTTATCAGACGGTTCAGCAGGGACCGGCTGCTGCGTACAGCGCCGCAAAGGCTGCCGCGCAGAGTGCCGGGGAGACAGCGGTGATTGCGGCGATGCTGGCCTCCGATACGGCGAAGGCGAGAGCGGAGAAGTCCGGACAGGAGATGTCGGAGCGGGTTCGCCGGATGATGGAGAGTTTCTCCGGACGCGAGCGTTATCACATTCGCAGTATCCGCGCCTACCGCCCGAAGACAACGGGCAGCGGCCAGAAGGATTCTTCCGAGAGACTCCGCAGACTGTTTGACTCACTTCAGAAGAATGCATCGCGGTGAGCAGACACACAGGACGCGTCAACATGCTGCAGCGGGGCTGCGGGGATCATGCGGCAGTGTCCGGCGGCCCGCGCTGTACCTTGCCGCCGGATTAGAGTAAGATAGAACGCGGTAAAAGAGAACACAGAGGGAAAAGCTGCGGAAGGTGTCTTCTGCGGATGTGGCTGCCGCAGAGCATAGCGGCGGGAGAAAGGAAGAAGCGGGATGAAAATTGTGGTATTGTGCGGCGGACTTTCAACGGAGCGGAAGATTTCATTTTCTTCGGGAACCAAGATCTGCGGAGCACTCCGGAAGAAGGGACATCAGGCCGTGCTGGTGGATCTGTTCCTCGGTCTGGAGGATATGGGAGAAGAGGTTCTGGAGCATCCGGAGCAGCTTTTCGAGAATCTTCCGGAGCTGAAGCCGGTGGAATTCGACGGCATCGCGCCGGATCTGGACGCGGTCCGGGCTTCCCGGAAATGGAAGGATCCGTCCATCGTGGGACGCGGGGTCCTGGAAATCTGCAAGAAGGCGGACATGGTTTTCGTTGCCCTGCACGGCCTCAACGGCGAGGATGGAAGAATTCAGGCAGCGTTTGATCTGATGGGCATTCCTTACACCGGCTCCGATTATCTCGGCGCCGCGATGGCGATGGATAAGATCACCACCAAGAGAATGCTGAAGCCGTTTGGAATTCAGACGCCGGCATGGAAGGAATACCACCGCGTGAAGGAGGAACAGATTCCGGCCATCGCCGCAGAGAATGCAGTTCCCTGCGTTGTCAAGACACCGACCGGAGGTTCTTCCGTCGGCGTATATATTATAAAGGAAGAGAAGGATTTGGAGCCTGCGCTCCATGAAGTCCTGAAATACAGCCGGGACATTCTGGTGGAGCAGTTCATCGAGGGACGGGAATTTACGAATGCAGTTCTTCTGGACCGTGCGCTTCCGTCCGTGGAGATTATTCCGCGTGTCGGCGGGTACGATTATTCCAACAAGTATGCGGCAGGAGCGACGGAAGAAATCTGTCCCGGACGGCTCACGGAGGCGAAGGCGAAGAAGATGGGTGAGATGGCGCTTGCCGTGCACCGCGCACTGGGACTTCGCACATACTCCCGCAGCGACTTCATGGTGGATCAGGAGGACAACATCTATTTCCTGGAGGTGAATACGCTTCCCGGAATGACACCGACCAGCCTGGTTCCGCAGGAAGCGGCTGCCGTCGGAATTTCCTATGAAGACCTGTGCGATCAGATTGTACAGGATGCCGTGCGCTACGCAGCGGGGACAGAAGAATAATCGAGAGCAACATTCGGCAAAACCGCGGTACTCGAAGGTGTCGGATGACATCTTCTCCTGCTTAGAGTGCCGCCAGGCGGCACTCTGTATACAGAGAGAATTCGCCTTCGCGAAATTCTCTCTGGTATCGCGGATTTTGCCTCAGTGAGGTATAGGAATGGAAGCAATCACACTACAGAATTTTGTGCAGGCAGTGAAGGGAACTCTTCTGGGAGATTTCCGGGAAGAGAAGACAAGGATCACGGGCACTTCGTCGGACAATCGGACCGTCCGGGAGGGAGATGTTTTTTTTGCCTTCGTCGGAGAGAAGGCGGACGGACACCGGTTTGTCCGGGCGGCGCTGGAAGCCGGGGCGGCCGGAGCGGTTGTTTCAAAGGATCCGGGAGACTATGTGCCGGGCAAGTTCTACGTGCTGGTGCCGGACACGATCCTCGCGCTGGGAGATCTGGCGCGCTGGTACCGCGGGCAGTTTGACATTCCCGTGGTCGGTATCACCGGTTCTGTCGGCAAGACCACAACGAAGGACATGATTGCCTCTGTCCTGTCGGAGAAGTTTGAGACACTCAAGACAGAAGGAAACTACAACAACAACATCGGACTTCCGAGAACGATTCTGGGACTTTCCCGGAAGACACAGATGGCGGTGATCGAAATGGGGATGAACCATCTGGGAGAGATCGACTATCTGGTTCATATCGCACAGCCGGAGACGGTGACGATCACGAACATCGGAGATGCCCACATCGGGATTCTGGGGAGCAAAGAGAATATTTTCAAGGCAAAGTGCGAAATTTTCGGCGGCCTGAAGGACGGCGGCCTTGCCGTGATGAACGGAGATGACGCGTATTTAAACCGTCTCCGCGAAGATGAGGAGAAGCAGAAGAGATTTGCCTTCACCTATGCCGGCGAGGGAGAGGGCTGCACCTGGAGAGCCGTGGATATCGAGGAAAACTCACAGGAATCCATGAGCTTTACGGCGGTGACACCGATCGGAACGTTCCCGGTGAAGGTCCCTGCACTGGGACATCATATGATTTATCCTGCGCTGACCGCCGCGGCGATCGGTGCGCATTACGGTCTGACCGTGGAGGAGATTCAGGCGGGAATTGCACACTATGTCCCGACGAAGATGCGGATGGAAACGCTGCATCTCCCGGGGAATGTCGTTCTGTACAACGATACCTACAATGCGAATCCGCAGTCGATGATGGCGGCGCTCCGGACCCTTGCGCACACGAAGGCGAAGAGAAGAATTGCGGTTCTCGGTGATATGGGAGAACTCGGGGAAGCCGAGGAGTCTCTCCATCGGGAGGTCGGCAGGTACGCGGCAGAGCTTCCTCTGGATGCGCTGGTAACGGTGGGAAGAGCGGCAGGATTCCTCGGGGAAGAGGCTGCGGCGGACGGACTGCAGGAGGTTCACTGCTGCGGGAATAAAGAGGAAGCAGAGGATGTCATCCGGCAGCTTGCGGGACCGGAAACTGCGTGGCTGTTCAAGGCGAGCCGCTTTATGGCTTTGGAAGAGCTGGCAAAATTTACAGAGGAATTACTGCATCGGGCATGAGTATTTTAAATCTGGAACACATCAGCAAGAATCTTGGAGGCCGCGTCATTCTGGACGAGGCCTCCGTCGGTATAGAGGCAGGCGAGAAGGTCGGGATCATCGGAATCAACGGAATCGGAAAATCCACGCTTCTTTCCATCATCGCAGGAACCATGGAGCCGGATGAGGGAGAGGTGATCCGGCAGAACGGACTCCGGATCTCGTACCTTCTTCAGAACCCCGTTTTTGACGCGGAGAAAACTCTTCTGGAGAACGTCGCCTCCATGGTGTACGGGAAGGCGGACCACTGGGATACAAAGGGGGAGGTGCGCTCGCAGCTTCTGAAATTCGGAATTCCGGATCCGGACGCGGATCCGTCCTGCCTGTCCGGCGGACAGAAGAAGCGGGCGGCCCTGGTCGCGGCGATGCTGACGCCGTCGGACGTCCTGATTCTGGATGAGCCGACCAACCATCTGGATTCGCAGATGATTGAAGAGCTGCAGAAATTCCTGGAGTCCTACCGCGGAACGCTTCTGATGGTGACGCACGACCGGTATTTTCTGGATGAGGTCACGAACGTCATTCTGGAAATCGACAAAGGAAAGCTTTACCGCTACGAGGAGGATTACGAGGGCTATCTGGAACTCCGTCAGGAGCGGCTGGACAGCGCGGTGGCCGCGGAACGCAAGATGGCGGCGCTGTACCGCAAGGACCTCGCCTGGATGATGCGGGGCGCGCGAGCGCGGTCCACGAAACAGAAGGCGCACATTCAGCGCTTTGAGGCACTGCGCGACCGGGAGAGAATCGAAGAAGAGCGCCAGGTGGAGATCGAATCGCTTCCCTCCAGAATCGGCGGAAAGACGATTGAGCTGGACCACATCAGCAAGAGCTGCGGCGGCCGGAAGCTGTATCAGGATTTCACCTATCATTTCCGCAAAAATGACCGCATCGGCATCATCGGTCCGAACGGCTGCGGGAAGTCCACGCTGGTGAAGACGATCCTCGGGATGACCGCACCGGATTCCGGGACGGTTTCCATCGGACAGACGATTCAGTTCGGCTATTTTTCACAGGAAAACGAGCAGCTGGATGAATCGGCGCGGGTGATTGATTACATCCGCAGTACCGCGGAGTACATCCGGACTGCGGACGGGCTGGTTTCGGCCTCCGAAATGTGCGACCGATTTCTGTTCGATCCGAAGATGCAGTACGCGCGGATCGGGAAGCTTTCCGGCGGAGAGAAGAGAAGACTGTACCTTCTGCGGGTTCTCATGGAGAATCCGAATGTCCTGATCCTGGATGAGCCGACGAACGATCTGGATATTCAGACACTCCAGATTCTGGAGGATTATCTGGACCGCTTCAGCGGAATCATTCTGGCGGTATCGCATGACCGGTATTTTCTGGACCGGGTGGTGACGCGGATTTTTGCCTTCGAGGAGGACGGACATCTCTGGCAGAGCGACGGAGGTTACGAGGAATACCGGGAGCATCTGCTGCAGGCGGGAAAAGAGGCGGCGAAAACCAGAGATTTCCGGGGAGAGGATGGAAAATCGTCCGGCGACGGTCAGAAGGAGCCCCGGGAAGAGGGCAGTGCGGCAGCAGGCCGCACACAGCACAAGGCCAAGCTGTCCTATAAGGACCAGCGGGAGTATGACACGATTGAGGAAGAGATCGACCGGCTTCAGGCGCGGTCCGATGCGCTGGCGGAAGAGATCCCGGCGGCCGCAACCGATTATGAGAAACTTCGGAAACTGACCGAGGAAAAAGAGCAGCTGGATGCCAGGATCGAGGAGAGAATGGAGCGCTATCTGGAACTGCAGGATCTGGTGGATGCGTTATAAAAAGAGGAGAAGTTCCGTTTTAAGGAACTTCTCCTCTTTTCTTCGAGGGTTTCCGGGTGTTCGCACACGCAAGCGGAAAGCAGATCATTCCTGCCCCTGCGCGGCAGCCGCCTGCTGGGCAGCAAGCTGTGCGGCCAGATCCGCCTGAACCTGTGCCTGTGCCTGTTCCGCGGTCATACCCTGTGCCATGTAGTTCTGGACGGCCTGAGCGACAACGGAAGCCGCAGCGGACTGGGCCGCATCTGCGGAAGGCGTCTGTTCGGTCGAAGAGCTTCCGGCGGAGCTGTCTGTCCCGGAAGCATCGGAAGCTTCCTCGGGCTCCGAAGGTTTCTTCGTGGAACTGGGTTTCTGACCGGTGTACTGGATGGCTTCCTCGGGCTTCATTCCGCCGAAGACAATGACCGGCATGCCGGCATAGACATTGGCGTAGATCTTCTTGGCTTCGGAAACCGGAAGGTTGATGCAGCCGTGGGAACCGGCGGTGAGATAGATCTCCCCGCCGAATTTGCTCCGCCAGGTTGCGTCATGGAAGCCGATTCCTCCGTTGAACGGCATCCAGTAGGTGACCGGAGATTCATAGTCGGCGCCCCGGAGCACAGCGGGAGACTTCCGGTACAGAAGGCGGAAGGTTCCGTCCGGTGTAAAGCGGTCGCTGTCGATGGCTTTTCCGGAGACGCAGTCCGTGCTGACGACGCATTTGCCGTCGATGTACAGATAGACGTGCTGTTCGTCCAGATCGACCTCGGCATAGGAAGATCCGATGTCATCCTCTCCATGTTGAGCGGCTTCCTGCGTCCAGACGGGCTCCACCTCACCGCTGGTTCCCTGTTCCAGGAAGGCGGTCAGAGCTTCGGCCGTTGCCGTGCGGTCCATTTTCCAGCCGTAATTGCCGCCGGATACGGTGACGGTTTTGCCGCTGGTCGTCTTGAATTCGCGGTCCTTTCCGTAAGTGTCATACTTGTCGGCAAGAGAGTCCACGTAAGCGGAAATCAGCGCGGCGTCAAAGTGAATTTCGGAAGAAGAGGCAGCAGAGGTGTCTCCATCCTGCAAAGTGGAGATGTCTTCCGTCTGAGCGGAATCCTCTGCGGTTTCTCCGCTGGAAGCATCGGAGGCAGCCGCATCTTCCGTAGCTGCAGTGTTCTCCGAGGGAACGGAAATCAGCGCGGCGAGGGATTCTCCCTCCAGCGTTTCCGTGTCATCTCCGAACGGAATGGTGACGGTGATGCCGGTCAGACGGTTCAGCTCCGCCACGGTTTCCTGAAGCTCCGGATTCTCCGAGGTGACGGCGGCAGACTCGTAGCATTCATCGCCGAGCGTAAGGTCACTCTGGTATTCCTCGAGAGCGGTACCGATGGCCTGGAGAACCTTGTCCCGGATGGGAACGGACCCTCCGTCCTCCGGAACGATCTGATAGGATCCGTCCGTGAAGGCGTAGGCGGCATTCACGGGTTCCTTCTCATTGGAAGGGTCGAAGACGGACAGTGTGTCCAGAAGCGCCTCCAGAGCAGCGCTGTCGTAGGCGGCGGTGGGCGGCATCGTCAGCTTCGTTTCCGTAAACAGAGTTCCCGGCCATTTCCAGGCAGTATCTTCGTCCAGAAGCGTTTCGATGGATCCGTCAAAGGACGGAGAAAGAGATACCTGTGAGGCGGAGATGGTGTCGGTCACGTTGTTCCGTCCGTGAATGGTAAGAACATAGGAGGAAGCAGAGGCAGCAAATTCCTCTTCAACGGTCTCCGGACTCTGGCAGGAGACATTCATGCCGTTGATGGAGGTATGGAAGCCGAAGTGACCGCCGAAGTAGAAGCAGCCGATCACATAACCGGCGCAGCCCAGAATCAGGAGCGCACAGAGAATGGCAAGTCCGATTTTCTCCGCGAGAACTCTTCCTGCCCGGCGTCTGCGCGAGCGGGCAGCTTTTTCCCGCGACTCCGAGGGATAGCTGTAGTACTGGTCATCCTCGTAGGCATCATCGTCCTCATAGATGTCGCTGTCCTCGTAGAATTCCGCGGCATCGACAGTATCCTCGGACTCATGTTCCTCTTCATGTTCCCGGGATACGGAGTCTTCCGCGGGATATTCTGTCTCGTTTTCTTCGGATGCATGTTCTTCCGCAGAAGGTTCTGTTTCATGCTCTTCGGATTCGATGCGCTCTTCCTGATTTTCAGGATGTTCCGCCGCTGCTCTGCCGGTGCCGGTATGTTCGGAAGAAGCGCTCTCGGAGGACAGCGCCTCGAACTCGAGTTCATGGCCGGCTTTTAATTTATCTTCATCGTGATTGTTCTTCTTCAATGCTGTTTCCCGCCTTTGGTACGTGTGCTGGGGTCAAAATGCGTGAGATCATTTACAATGGCTGCCGCAATCATCATGCCCGCCGCGGGCGGAACAAAGGATGTGGAGCCGGGAAGATCGCGCCGCTCGGTGCATTTGCGGGCAGAGCCCGGAGGGCAGATGCAGTGGTGCAGGCAGGAATTGTCGGTATCGATGGGGCGGATGGCCGGCTCGGTGGAATAGACGACCTTCAGCTTCCGGACACCGCGCTTTTTCAGTTCGCGCCGCATGACTCTTGCGAGAGGATCCTGCGAAGTTTTGTAAATATCGGTCACAGTGAGCTTCGTGGGATCCGTCCGGTTTCCGCAGCCCATGGCGGAGATGACCGGCACCCCGGCGGCCTGCGCCTGCAGGATGATCTGTATTTTGCCGGTGACGGTGTCAATGGCATCCACAACGTAGTCAAACTGACTGAAATCAAACTGCGCCGCCTCTTCCGGGAGAAAGAAGGTCCGGTAGGTATTGACTGTGATTTCGGGATCGAGATCCGCCACGCGCTCGCGGGCGGCATCGACCTTATATTTGCCGACCGTGCTGCGTGTGGCGAGCACCTGCCGGTTGAGGTTGGTGAGGCAGACCCGGTCGTCATCAATCAGGTCCAGTGTGCCGATGCCCATGCGGGCAAGCGCCTCCACCACACTTCCGCCGACACCGCCGATTCCGAAAACGGCCACGCGGCGGTGACGGAGAAGCTCCATATTATCGGGGCCGTAGATCAGTTCTGCTCTTGAATACTGGTTCAGCATAGTTACTCCGTAGATACAGGAAAGACGGCACTGCCGCCTTTTGTGTGTCTGTTGTCTGCCGCTGTCCGGATGTCCGGAACAGCTACCTTATTATATATGTTTTGTAAGGAAAGTACAGGAAAATTGCATGACAGGCCACTTCTTTTTATCGCGCCGGGGAAAGCGGTTTTCTGCCGGGGCAGAGCGGAGAAATATCGGAGGAAATACCGGTGAATCCGTGATTCCTTTGCATGTTGCGCTGTGCTATAATCCGTGAGCGAATCGGAGTAAAATATTCGTAACGATTCCAGGAAGAACCGGAGAAAATCAAGAAAGGCGGTACGACGATGCAGTCCGATATGACCAAGGGAGATCCGCTCTCCATCATTATTCGTTTTACCATTCCGCTGTTCATCGGCAATGTTTTCCAGCAGCTGTACAACATGTGTGACACCATCATCGTGGGCCGCTTTGTGGGACAGAATGCGCTCGCGGCGGTCGGCTCGACGGGAACCATCATGTTCCTGATCCTGGGCTTCTGCTCCGGACTGACCTGCGGTTTCACGGTTCTGACCTCACAGAGGTTCGGTGCCGGAGACACGAAGGGCGTGAAGAAGAGCGTGGTGAACAGCGTCATTCTGTCGCTTGTTCTGGTGGTGATCATGACGGCGGGCAGCCTTGCGGTCATGAAGCCGCTTCTTCGTCTGATGAATACGCCGGAGGAAATTTTCGCGGATGCCTACTCCTATATCTCCGTGATCTGCATGGGAATCGCGGCGAGCGTTGCATACAATCTTCTGTCCGCTTTTCTCCGCGCCGTCGGCAACAGCAGAATGCCGCTGGTGGTGCTGGTGTTTTCCGCCGTTCTGAACGTCATTCTGGACCTGGTTCTGATCATTGTCTTCGACATGGGAACCATGGGAGCTGCGCTGGCGACCGATCTGTCGCAGGGCATTTCCTCGGTTCTCTGCCTTGTCTATATTCTGAAGAAGGTACCGGATCTGACTCCGGAACGGGAGCTGTGGAAGTACTATCCGGATGCAACCTCGAAGCAGCTGCGGGTTGGCATTCCCATGGCACTGCAGTTCGGAATCACCGCGTCCGGTACGATGATCATGCAGGCGGCCATCAATCTGTACGGAGCGACGGCAGTTGCGGGCTTCACGGCAGCCAGCAAGGTGCAGGGCCTGATCACGCAGGGGAATTTTTCCATCGGACAGACGATGGCAACCTATGTCGGGCAGAACTACGGAGCGGGTGCATACGAGAGAATCAAAAAAGGTGTCCGCTGCGCCTCACTTTCCATTTCCATCTACGGAATCATTGCGGGAATTCTGGTGGTCGTGGCACTGCGGCCTCTCCTTGCCCTGTTCTTCGCGGCGGGAACCGATCTGAACGCGATGATGCCGTATGCGAGAATGTACATTACCTGCTGTGCACTCTTCTACATTCCGCTCGGCAATATTTTCGTGTTCCGCAACGCGATGCAGGGCTGTGGCTACGGCCTTCTGCCGATGCTGGGCGGTGTGGCGGAGCTGATCTGCAGGCTGACTCTTGCGGTTGCCTCCATGATTTCCATGAATTTTCTTCTCGCCTCTTTGTGTGACCCGATGGCATGGCTCGGCGCCTGCATCTTTACAGGGCTGTCTTACCGATATGTCATCCGGAAGGTGGGTGAGGTCCTGCGGCCCGGGAAGGCGGGAGCCGTATGACGGGCGCCAGATACCGGCGGCATGGGCGCTGGCCTTTTCTGGATGTGATCCGCGGCATCACGCTCCTTAGTATGATTGCCTATCACGGGGCCTGGGATCTTGTTTATCTGGCGGGCGTGAACTGGCCCTGGTATCACTCGGAAGGGGCTTTTTACTGGCAGCAGTCGATCTGCTGGACCTTCATTCTCCTGTCCGGTTTCTGCATGACCCTGTCGGTTCGCAAATGGAGACGCGGGGCGCTTGTTTTTGCCGCAGGACTTCTTGTGACGGCGGCAACGCTGGTTTTTCTGCCGGAGGACCGCGTGGTGTTCGGGGTTCTGACGTTCCTCGGGAGCGCGATGCTTCTGACGGCGCTGATGGAACATTTCCTGGAGAGGATTCCGCCGGTGATCGGGCTCCTTGTGTGTGCCGCCTTGTTCTATGTGACGCGCTGGATCAACAGCGGAAGCCTTCAGCTGTGGAAGGGGATGACCTGGAATCTTCCGATGGACTGGTATCATGGGAATGTTATGACCTGGCTGGGCTTTACGGATCCGTCGTTTTATTCCACCGATTATTTTTCACTGCTTCCGTGGATTTTCCTCTTCTGGTGCGGCCTGTATCTGGGAGAGCTGGTGCAGGGCTGGGGCGACTGGAAGAACGCCGTCCTTCGCATCAACATTCCTCCGCTGTCGTTTCTCGGCAGGAATTCGCTGCTGATCTATCTGCTGCATCAGCCGGTCCTGTACATGCTGGTGGTCCTCGGGACAAGGTATTTGCGGGTGTGATAAACTAATAAAGCACGGCTGATCTGCAGGGGAAACGGACACGTACTGCACAGGGGCCGGCGTATTTCATTTGTGGAGAACGATTCGGGAAAATACATTATGAGCAAACCAAACTGGATCCAGACCGTGCTGTCTGTCGCGGCCTGCAAGGGAACAAGAGGACTTCTGCGCATCACCGGAAGGGGCGGAACCGCTCTGCCCGGGAAGACGGCACGAATTTTTGCAAAGGATATTCTGGAGGTAACGAGCTCCGGAATGGAGATGATCGTGGTCACCGGAACCAACGGGAAAACCACGACCGCACGCATGCTGGAGCATGCGCTGACGGCAGCGGGAAGAGAGTGTCTTGCCAACAAATCAGGGGCCAATCTTCTCTCCGGCGTCACGGCGGAGGTGACCTGCAATGCGACCTGGACGGGCAGACCGAAAACACATTACGCTGTCATCGAATGTGATGAAGGCGCATTGAAGCAGGTGGTACCGCTCATTCATCCGAAGGTGATTGTGGTGACGAACCTGTTCCGGGATCAGCTGGACCGCTACGGAGAAGTCATGCACACGGCGGAGCAGATCCGGGCAGGAATTCAGAAGGTGCCGGAGGCGGTCCTTTGTCTGAATGCGGACGATTCTCTGGTATCTTCGCTGGCCTTTGATGTGCCGAACAAGGTGGTCTGGTACGGACTGGACACACCGGTCGGGGAGCAGAAGGATGCGGCTGTTTCGGATGCGAAATACTGCATCCGGTGCGGAACGCCTTATCAGTACCATTATCATACCTATGCGCATCTGGGAGACTTCTACTGTCCGTCATGCGGCTACCACCGCGAGAAAACGCAGGTGGCGGTGACGAAGATCGAGAAGATTTCAGCGGAGGGGAGCCTGGTAAGAATGCGTCTTGCCGTGCAGGCAGAGGAACCTGCAGTGGGAAAAGAAGAGCTTTCCGGGGACGGAAGCAGCAAAAAGGACGCCGAAAACGAGAGGCAGGTCCGGATCGGTCTTCCCGCGGTTTACAACATTTACAATGCCGCGGCGGCGGTCTGCGCCTACACGGCGTTCGGCCTTCCCACAGAGGAGATTCTCTCGTCCCTTGCGGATGTTCATTCGAGCTTCGGACGGATGGAGACCTTTGAAGTCGGGAACAACCGGGTCCAGATGATTCTGGTCAAGAATCCGGCGGGCTGCAACCAGGCACTTGCCTACGTGGCTTCGCTGGAGGAGGACTTCAATCTGGTGTTCTGCCTCAACGACAGGACGGCGGACGGACACGATATTTCCTGGATCTGGGATGCGGACTATGAGCAGGTGACGAAGGATCCGCATGTGCGCCATATCTATGTGTCCGGGGACCGCGCGGCGGATATGCAGCTGCGCCTGAAATATGCGGACTGTGCGGAAGACAGGATCACGCTGACAGACAACAATGAAAAGCTCCTGGAAGAGATGGAAAAGAGTGAGCTTCCGAGCTTTATTCTGCCGAACTACACGTCGATGCTGGCTCTGCGCAAGGTCCTTTCGGATGCAACCGGCGGGACGGATTTCTGGAAAGGATAAGGTAAGGAACGTATGGAGCTGAAAATCTGTCACCTCTATCCGGAGGTGCTGAATTTATACGGAGATCGCGGCAACATTCGCTGCCTTTCCAAGAGACTTTCCTGGAGAGGCATTGACTGCCGGGTGGATGAGCTGAAGATCGGAGACAAGAAGAATCTGAACGACTATGATTTGTTTTTCATCGGAGGCGGGCAGGATTTCGAGCAGGAGGTTCTGCTGGAAGATCTGAACTCCGGGAAAGGCGCGGAGATCAAGGCGGCGGTGGAGGACGGGAGGACGTTCCTGTGTATCTGCGGCGGCTACCAGATGATGGGGCATTATTATCAGACACACGAGGGCGTCCGGTGCGAGTTTCTGGGAGCAGTGGATTTCTATACGGTCGGAGGCGACCGGATGATCGACAACTATGCGTTCCGGCTCGGCGGGGAATCCGGCGGGAGTACGGTGGTCGGCTTTGAAAACCACAGCGGCAAGACGTATCTCGGCTCCGGCGTGAAGCCGCTCGGGACGGTCCTGAAGGGCTGCGGCAACAACGGAGAGGACGGAACGGAGGGGGTACGCTATCGGAACGTATTCGGAACCTATTCGCACGGCCCGGTGCTGCCGAAGAATCCGGAATTCGCGGATTTTCTTCTGAAAACCGCACTGCAGCGCCGCTACGGAAATGCAGTGCTGGAACCTCTTCCGGACGGCTTTGAGAAGACGGCACATGACAGTGTCCTGAAGCGGGTACTGGAGGGAAAACAGGGTGCATAGCGCGAAAAACCGAACGGGCGGGAGTCGGCAGGATGCGGGGAATTTTCTCTGGAACGCGGTCGGAGGCATGCTCAATGCCGGACAGTCGGTTTTCCTCCTGATTGTCATTACAAGGGTCTGCGGCCTGGAGGCGGCGGGGATTTTCTCCATTGCATTTGCGACCGGGAACCTGTTCCTGTATCTCGGCAATTACGGCGTGCGCAATTACCAGGTGTCGGATCTTTCCGAGCAGTATTCCTTCTGCGACTATCTGCGGCACCGCCTGTGTACGGTGGCGCTGATGCTTGCGGCGGCACTGGTTTATACGATGTGGAGCGCGAAAACGGGCGGATATTCCCCGTATAAGACTTCATGCGTCCTTGCCATGTGCGCCCTGAAGGCCGTGGACTGCCTGGAAGAGGTGTTCGAGGGCCGGTATCAGCAGAAGGGAAGATTGGACCGCTCCGGGAAGCTGGTGACGTTCCGGCTTCTCGTGAGCATCGGCGGAATGATGGCGGTGCTCTTTGTGACCCGGGATCTTCTTGCGGCGACCTGGTGCGGGGTGGTGCTCGCACTGGCGGCATCCTGCGTTATGATTCTGAAATACCGGGACACCGCGGAGTTTGCGGGAACGCCTTGGTCCTTCCGGAAACTTACAGGTCTGATGAAGGCGTGCTTTCCTGTCTGCGCGGCCAATTTTCTGTCCTTTTATCTCATCAATGAACCGAAATATGCCATCGATGCGGCCATGGACGAGACGGCGCAGGCCTGCTATAACTTCATTGCCATGCCGGTGTTCGTCATTCAGCTTTTGAATATGTTTCTGTATCAGCCGATGCTGATCCGCATGACTTCCTCGTGGGAGAACGGAAGAAAAAGAGAGTTTCTCGGCTATTTCGGGAAACTGGCAGGGGCTCTCGCGGTCATTTCCGCACCGATTCTTCTTGCGGCGTGGCTTTTCGGCATTCCGGTGCTCTCCTGGCTGTATGCGACGGACCTGTCGCCGCTGCGGGAGGAGCTCCTGCTCATCATGGTCGGAGGCATTTTCCTTGCCTTCAACGGATTCTACAGCGCGGTTCTGACGATTATGAGGCGGCAGAACGAAATACCGCTCGCATATCTGGCGGGCGCGGCTCTATCTCTGATGCTGACTCCTGCCTTTGTTGTAAGAAGCGGCATCCGCGGGGCAGTGCTGGCGTTTGTTCTGGTGATGGCTGCGGTAACTGTGCTCCTTACGGGGCTCTTTGTCTTCGCATTGAGAAAAAAGAGCGTGTAAGGTAAGATAACTGTATTGCTGCTCCGCAGAAACGTTCTTCGGATCGGAGAGACTTGCCGGATTTCAAAACCGGACCTTCTGCGGAATCGTTTCTGACCGATCACATCAAGGATTTCCGTGAGGAAATTCGAGATGTGCGGAATCGTTATTATATTTGAGGAATTCTTCATGATATTCAGTTCAATGGTATTCCTCTGGATCTTTCTGCCCATTGTCTTCGTACTGAGCCTTCTGATCCGGAAACCGAAATTTCAAAACATTCTTCTTCTGGCCGCGAGCCTCTTGTTCTATGCCTGGGGAGAACCACGCAATATTCTCCTGCTCCTGGCTTCCATCCTGCTGAACTGGGTATTCGGCCTTCTCATCGACCGGTTCCGCGGAAAAGCGAAGATTTTTCTGGTGCTGGACATTCTTGTCAACCTGGGACTTCTCGGGTATTTCAAGTACACGGATTTCTTCATCAATACCATCAATCACGTGATTTCGGGAGCGTCCATTCCATTGGCGAACATCGCGCTTCCCATCGGAATCAGCTTCTTCACGTTCCAGGCAATGAGCTATGTGATTGACCTGTACCGCGGTCAGATCAAGGTTCAGAAGAATCTTCTGTATCTGGCTCTGTACGTGTCGTTTTTCCCGCAGCTGATTGCGGGACCGATCGTCAAGTACCGGGACATTGAGGTGCAAATTGAGAACCGTCGGGCAACAGCGGCAGGCATTTCTTCGGGATTCCGCCGGTTTGTCTACGGTCTTGGCAAGAAGGTTCTGATTTCCAATCTGATCGCACAGGCAGCGGACAATCTCTACGGCCTGGACGCTTCTTCCCTGACGGGCGGAATGGCCTGGCTCTGCGCGCTGACCTACACGCTGCAGATTTATTATGACTTCTCCGGATATTCCGATATGGCGATCGGACTGGGCCGGATGTTCGGCTTTGAGTTTCTGGAGAACTTCAATTATCCGTACATCAGCTCCTCCATCCGTGAATTCTGGAGACGCTGGCATATTTCTCTCAGCACCTGGTTTCAGGAATACCTGTACATCCCGCTCGGCGGAAACCGGAAGGGAAAATTCCGGACCTATCTGAATCTTCTGATTGTATTCTTCGCAACGGGTATGTGGCACGGGGCGAGCTGGAACTTCATCGGATGGGGCATGTACCATGGCTTCTTCAGCGTCGTGGAAAGGATCGGCTTCGGAAAGGTGCTGAAGCGTTCGAAGATTCTGTCTCATGTATATACCATGGTGGTCGTGATGATCGGCTGGGTGTTCTTCCGTGTGGAGGATATGCGGCAGGGCTTTTCGATTGTGGCCCGCATGCTGATGCCCTGGAAATATACACAGACGGATGTCCTTCTCGGAACCCAGATCGGGACGGAGGCGGTCATTGCCATGGTGACCGGAATCCTTGGCTGCGGCATTCTGCAGGCATTGTTCTCCGGGAAAAAGACGGCGGTCCTTGCAGAGAAATGGAAGGGAAGCGTTGCGGAGTTCTGCTGGTGCGCGGTGATCCTTTTTGTCAGCATCCTGATGCTGGCGAATAATACCTATAATCCGTTTATTTATTTCAGGTTCTGACACTCGCAGGGCGCTGATGCGGATTTATTTTGGAGAGAACATTGAAGAATAGCAGAAGTGAAATGGAAACAACTCCGGTAAATCTTAAAAAGCCGGTGCAGATGCTGTATCTGGTGCTGCTGGCAGTCATGATTCTGCTGCCGGTCGCCTTTTTTGCCGTGATCCGGAGTCATGTAGATACGGAGAATTATGAACAGCGCACTCTGTCGCCGCTTCCGTATTCGCAGGAGGCGAGGGACGAGGGAGTGGTGACCACACTGGAAACGTTTCCTTCTCAGTTCGAGGCATGGTTCAACGATCATCTCCCGTTCCGGAATCAGCTGCTGACTCTGTATGGCCTGGCGGAGTACAAGGGCCTGAAAACGTCCTCTTCCCAGAGCGTGATTGTGGGAAAGGACGGCTGGCTGTTCTATAAAGGAGCGCAGGTCGCGGACGAGGATCCGATCGGGGATTACATGGGAACGGATCTTTTCACGGAGGAAGAACTGCAGAAGATTGCTTCGAATTTTATCGCGGCCCGGGATGAGCTTGCGGCGCGTGGAAGTGATTTCGTGATCTACATCGCGCCGAACAAAGAGCGGGTTTACAGCGAATATATGCCCGATATGTACGGAAAACCGACGGAATACGGCAGAATGCAGCAGATTGTGGATTATCTGAACGAGAATACGGATCTGAAGGTGGTCTGCGGTTATGATGATCTGATGGCATTCCGGAAGGAGAATCCGGACACGGACATTTATTACAAGTACGACACGCACTGGAACAATCTCGGGGCCTACATCGGTTCGGAGCGGCTGGTGCAGACTCTGGGCTTTGATTTTACGCCGCTCGAATA
The DNA here is from genome assembly GCA_963655255.1 of bacterium. Taxonomy (GTDB): domain Bacteria; phylum Bacillota; class Clostridia; order Lachnospirales; family Lachnospiraceae; genus CAG-791. Next base: position 60,538 of record CAVKEB010000003.1, on the reverse strand, counting down.
CGTGGATGTAGAGGATCGCCACACGGGAAGTTATGATCTTGCCCGCCTGATTCATCTGGGAAATGTTCTGAATGACTGCCCGAATTATGTGGTGAGCGGTTATACACCTCACCCGTTGGAGACGGTGCAGGAGGATGGCGGGAAGGTGTTCCGCTTCCGCACGACGGATGGCTCCGCTCCGGGAGGGAAGCTTTTTGTCATCGGCGATTCGTTCTCAACGATGATGTCGCCGTATCTGGCCTGCCATTATCAGTCGGGCTACATGACATTCTATTACCACTATTCGCATGGGCAGCTCCTTCGGGAGGAGCCGGACACCGTGGTGTATGAGACGGTGGAGCGTTACATCGGAAACATGCTGGACTTTACCCTGGCAGACGGATATCAGGGGGATGTGAGGGAATAGCGCACTCGAAGAGGCGTGATCGCCTCTTCTCCTGCTTGGAGCGGCACACATGGTGTGCCCGCTCCCACATCAGAGAAACCGCCTGCGCGAAATTCTCCTCGTGGCATTCGAAGAGGCGTGCGGGCGGTTTAAAGAAATATTAGAAAAGAGGATGCGGGATGGATAAGATCGCAGTATTGATTCCCTGCTATAACGAAGAGAAGACCATCGGCAAGGTCGTGGCAGACACGAAGAGAGCACTGCCGGAGGCTGTGATCTATGTGTACAACAACAACTCGACGGACCGAACTGCGGAACTTGCCGAAGAGGCAGGGGCAGTGGTGCGCAATGAATACATGCAGGGAAAGGGCAACGTGATCCGGAGAATGTTCCGCGAGATTGACGCAGAGTGCTATGTCATGGTGGACGGGGATGACACCTATCCCATGGAGAAGGCATCGGAGATGGTGGACCTGGTGCTTCACCGCAACGCGGACATGGTGGTCGGCGACCGGCTGTCCTCCACCTATTTTACGGAGAATAAACGGCCCTTCCACAATCTCGGCAATTCTCTTGTCCGCGGCAGCATCAACCGTCTGTTTGACTGCGAGATCAAGGATATCATGACGGGCTACCGGGCTTTCAGCTATGATTTCGTGAAAACCTTCCCGGTTCTTTCCAGAGGCTTTGAGATTGAAACGGAAATGACCATCCACGCTGTCTACAACAATATGCAGATCGAGAATGTCGTCGTGGATTACCGTGACCGCCCGGCAGGGAGTACTTCCAAACTGAATACCTTCGGTGACGGCTTCCGCGTTCTGGGAACGATTTTTAATCTGTACCGCAATTATAAGCCGCTCGGCTTTTTCGGTATTCTGTCTCTGATTCTGGCGGTGCTCTCCGTGGCCTTTTTTATTCCGGTGCTGACGGATTATGTGCACACGGGGCTTGTGGCGAAATTCCCGACACTGATCGTCTGCGGATTTGTCATGCTGGCCGCGATCCAGTCCCTGTTCTCGGGACTGATTCTGTCGAATCTGGAGCGCAACAACCGGCGGAACTTTGAGATTGACCGCAACAATCTTCACATTATGCGATAACTGTTCAGCACATGCGGATTTCAGGATTGAATGGACCACGAGCGGGCATATTCAATCCTGAAACCCGCATGCGGCCAAGGCACGAAGTGCCTCTGACCGTCAACATCGGGGATTTTCGTAAGAAAATTCGAGATGCGCTGAACAGAATAGATGCAAAAAGGCAGGATGCGGGAACCATGAAAAGAACAGGAAAAGAGCAGCAGGGAAACGGACGATCGTCAGGAACCGGCAGAGGAAGGAGCCATTGGGCCATGATTCCCGTGGCTCTTTTTTTGCTGTGTGCCGCGGCGCTGTATCTTGCGGCGGGTGATTCGGCGCAGATCGGCATTGCGGACAATCTGGACCTTTTTCAGGCGCAGTACCAGATGCTGAAGAATACGGAGACTTTCACGGCGCAGGGAGCGGCAGCTCCGTTTCTGCACGGCGTTTCCCGCGATCTTCTTCCGGGAGAATTCTCCGTGGAGGCACTGCTGTACCGGATTTTTCCGTCCCTCGCGGCCTACCTTCTGATGTACTTTTTCAAGGTGATTCTGGCGGTCGTTTCCTTTGAGCTTCTTTTCGGAGAGCTTGCAGAGCACGGACTGTTGTCCGTGGGGCCGGAAGAGAAGAACGCAGGGTGGAATCTGGCGGTCCTCGGCGGATTTGCTTATGGCATCCTGAATCTGTTTCCGTCCTTTGGAATTTCCTTTGCTTCGATTCCGCTTCTCGTGTGGATGATTCTCCGCCTGGAGAGGGCAGAAGGGAAAACGACGATCTTCTGGCTGATTGGAATTTTCTGTTATCCGCTTCTTTCGTATTTCTCCTATTTTGGAATTTTCCTTCTGGGTTATCTTGCGATTGCTTTTCTCTGGAAGAGTATTCGGGACAGTGTGCGCCGAAGGAGAGTTTCGCCGGATTTCCGGCTCCTTGCAGGAGAGGTCCTGCTGGCACTGGGCTACATGACGTTCGAGTACCGGCTGTTCCGGCAGATGCTGCTCGGAAGCGAGCCGACCATCCGTGATACGATGGTGCAGACGAGCCTTGGCGGGAGGGAAATCCTGCAGTGGATTCTGGATGTGCTGATGAACGGAGTCGGCCTGCATTGCGAGAGCGCGCACCGTTTCATTGTTCTGCCGGTGTGTCTTGTGTATTTCGTGATTCGGAATGCCGGGTATGTTCGGAGAAAAGAAGGAAGAAAAGCTCTACATGATATCTACAATCTGGCCGCGCTGCTCCTGATTTTCAACAGCGTGGTATACGGACTGTATTACTGCGGGCCGTTCCGGACATTTGTGGAGAAAATAGTGCCGCCGCTGAAGGGATTTCAGTTCAGCCGGACCGTTTTCTTCAATCCGTTTCTCTGGTACGGAATGTTTACGATTGCCCTGCAGCGCCTATATGTGCACCTTGTGCACGAAGGAACCGGTATCGTCCGGAATGGGAACGAAAACGGGAACGGAAGCGTTTCCATGGCGGCGAAGAGAAAGACGGAAATGCGGCTTTCTGCAGAGAATCAGGGGCAGGAGGCCGAAATACCGGGAGGGAAGGCAGAATATGACAGAGCAGGCGGAGCCGGAAGAAAGAAGAGTTTCCTCGTGTGGATTCTCATGGCGGCCGCGATCTTCTCCATCCTGCTGTACGGGAATTCCTACAATGATCTTCTTCATACCGCAAAGAGCGAGCTCCGGGAGGCAATGGGGCTCCAGCCGGAGGATACGCTGAGTTACGGAGAGTTCTATTCAGAGGAGCTGTTCGGACAGGCATGCCGGCAGATCGGCTATGACGGGGAATGGGCTGTGGCCTATGGATTTCATCCGGCCGTTCTGGAATACAACGGGATTGCAACGCTGGATGGGTATCTGGGCTTCTACCCGCAGAGCTATAAGGAGGCTTTCCGGAAAGTCATTGCACCGGCGCTCTCCATGAATGAAGGCGCGCGGAGCTATTATGATGAGTGGGGCGCAAGATGTTACCTTTATTCCGCCGATCAGCCGACGATTGTGGAGGCAGTCCGCCATTATCCTCATCCGGAGGGAACCCTTGCCATTGATCCGGATGCGCTGCGGGAACTCGGGTGTCAATACATCTTCTCCCGCATCTGCATCACGAATGAGAAAGAAATGCAGCTGGAACTTGTCTGTGCGTGCACGGATGAGTCGAGTCCGTACACGCTGTATGTCTACCGTCTGGAAAATGATGGAACGGAAAGCCGCTGAACGGAGAGCTGCCGGCTGCTGCTTTTCTGATTGAAGACAGGATCGCCCGCTCAGTCCATATATTGGGCGGCAGCATCCCGGAATTCCTGCGCATACGGACAGTACCAGATGCTGTAGCCGTCGACATCGGCGAGGTAGGTCAGACCCTCATTCTTCAGGCTTCCGTCGATTTCCTTCGCCGCCTCGATCACAAGAAACTCGCAGTCATAGCGGTCCAGGGCTTCGCAGAGCTTCCTGGCGTTCACTGGGGAGGTCTGTTCCATTGCCTCATAGACCTCGTTGTAGTAGGAACCCATCTGCATTTCGCGTCCATAAGGCATGAGGATCCGGGCATTGTACTGCCGGACGAACTGAACGAGGCCGACCGGCATGGCGGCCATTGTTTCCTCACCGCCGGTTTCATTCATCAGAAAATCAGAGATATCCAGTACCATCTGCGGCAGGTGCAGGCGATTCTCCGCCTTCAGAATGTTCTCGTTCGAGTAGACGAACTGACCACTCAGAATGACAAGAGCGCAGATGACGGCGAGGCCGGCACGGAGATTGGCCGCGAAAATTTTCACGCCGCTGTAGGCAATGGTCAGCGACATGGGAAGAATCCACAGCAGCCGGTAATACGTGCGGACGCCGTCGATTTTTCCGTAAATCCGGTACACGGGCGGCAGAAGGAAAGCCGCAAGGCACAGGAGCGGCAGAAAGACCAGAAGAATCTTCCGGTTGCGGTCTTTTTCGTATTTTGCCAGATAGATCAGACAGATCAGGTACAGCAGGAACAGGAGCCTCCCGCCCTCATATTCATTCAGAATTCCCAGAATGCCATTCACGGAAGCCGACCTCCTTTCAGAAACGGAACCGCTCCCGGATTCATCATGCGCAGGAGCAGAATCAGATAGAGAAAACACGGAATGCAGGTCAGCAGAATGACGGCAGGAAGGTGTTTTCTTTTCTTCAGGATGGCAATGATGACGCCGGCGAGCACAAGGACACCGGTCACGAGAACAGGCGCCAGCGAGGTGCAGAAGCCTGCCGCCATATTCAGCAGAAGCAGCATGACAAGGCACCAGGTTCTCTCCTCCTCAAGGTCCCGGATGATCCGGAGCAGCATCAGAAACGCCATGGGAAGGATGAAGTTGGCGAACAGGGATTTTCCCTGCCAGGTGCGCATCAGGAGGAAGGTTTCCGGCGTGTAGATGGAAGTGTTGCCGAAGATCTGCAGGACGGCGAGCACGACCATGATGGCGGGGAGTTGATATCTTCGCCGGGAAGGCTTCTGCCCACGGGTCAGTTCCACCGCGGCCTGATAAAGACATACGTCGGTGAGAGGGATCAGGACAAGCGGCATCATGCTGTGCGTCACGATGGTGGAATGGGTTCCGCACAGCTTTGCGACAAAGGCGATCCACATCGGCATCAGAGCCATTGCGTGGCGGCCGTCGAGTATGGTGGTGAAACCGGTGTACGGGACATAGTAGTACATCGTGCCGGTCTGCCAGGTCTGGAGCGTCTGCGCCACGTAATAGGCATCGTCCCCGTCAAAGGACGCGTGTGTGTAGGACATCCACAGCTCGAAACCCAGAAGAACCGCGAAAATCAGCCAGCAGACGGCCGCATCGGGATCCTGGATGTTCCGCTCACGGAAAAGGCGGGGGAGCCGGATGCCGCCGCTCCTGCGGCAGCGGAGGATTCCCGCCGCGATCCACAGAAGGTCCGCTCCGGTAAAAAGCAGAGTCAGGAGCCGGAAATCCCCGCTTGCGGTCCAGATCAGGACGGGGAGTCCGAGCAGCTCGAATAGCGCAAATGTAGAAAGATAGCCTCCGAGAATGATCAGAGGAAATCTTCGCTCCTTCGCGGGAAGAAAGCTGACCGGCAGAAGACCGGACAGCACCGGCATCACGCCGGCAGAGATCAGAAACATCATAAATTTCATCAGTGCATTCATAAAGAAGAGTTTACCCCACGCCGGAGAAAATGTCGATGTACACCGGTCGGGGCTTATGTTAAGATGAGCGTAACGGTGCCTCGCCTCTGCTTCGTTTTTATTTTGATGGCGAGGCGGCCCGGATTTTTCATATCAGGAAACACTGTCCGGTACACTGCACTGCATCAGGGGGAGGAACCGAACAGCTTGTTGTAATGTTACAAGAGTCAATTATTTTAAGGAGCATTTTCATGAAAAAGGTTCTGATCATCGGTGCAGGCCCTGCGGGACTTACTGCGGCCTATGAGCTTCTGCAGCACGAGGGTGAGTACGAGGTCACGGTATTTGAGGAATCCGAGAAATTCGGAGGAATTTCCCGTACGGTAGATTACAAGGGAAACCGAATGGATATGGGCGGTCACCGCTTTTTCTCGAAGGTTCCGGAGGTCAATGCCTGGTGGGACAAGATGCTCCCCCGTCAGGGAGCTCCTGCCTACGATGACAAGAAGCTTGGAAGAAATGTCACGCTGATGGAGGGCGGCCCGGATCCGGAGAAGACCGACCGCGTCATGCTGCGCCGCAATCGCGTCAGCCGTATTTTCTTCAACAGCCGATTTTTCGATTATCCGATCTCACTGAAGCCGGAGACCTTCGCCAATATGGGACTCGGCACCACCATTGTGGTCGGATTCTCCTACATCAAGGCAAGGCTCTTCCCGCGCAGGGAGAACTCTCTGGAGGACTTCTACATCAACCGCTTCGGCAAGAAGCTGTATTCGATGTTCTTCGAGCACTACACGGAGAATCTGTGGGGACGTCATCCTTCCCAGATCGATCCGTCCTGGGGAGCGCAGCGCGTCAAGGGCGTGTCCATTTCGGCGGTTCTGAAGGATGCGCTGGGCAAGATGTTCCATAAGAAGAACCGCAAGGTGGAGACCTCGCTGATTGAAGAGTTCAGCTATCCGAAGCTGGGACCGGGCGAGCTCTGGGATGTCACCGCAGAGGAGGTCCGCAAAAAGGGCGGGACCATCCTGACGGGAGCGAAGGTCTCCCGGATCCTCAAGAATGCCGACAATGTACTGACCGGCGTTGTCTATGAGAAGGACGGCAGAGAGATCACGGTGAACGGCGACTACGTGATTTCCTCCATGCCGATCCGCGACCTTGTTGCAGGAATGAATGATGTTCCGAAGGATCCCGCGAGAATTGCGGCGGGACTTCCGTACCGTGACTACATGACGGTCGGCGTGCTCATTGATCATCTGAATCTGGAGAACCGCACGAAGAATAAGACCATCGGCAACATCGTGCCGGATAACTGGGTCTATGTGCATGACAGAAGCGTGACGATGGGACGTTTCCAGATTTACAACAACTGGTCCCCGTATCTTGTAAAGGATCTGGATCATACCGTCTGGATGGGACTGGAGTATTTCTGCAATGAAGGCGACAAGCTCTGGTCCATGAGCGATGATGAGTTTGCGCACCTTGGCATCTCTGAGATGGTGAAGCTCGGACTCATTACCAGCGAGTCCGATGTGCTGGACTATCATGTGGAGCGCGTAAAAAAGGCATATCCTGCTTATTTCGATACCTATGACGAGATGGACAAGCTCCGGGAGTACCTGGATTCCATTCCGAACCTGTTCTGCGTCGGACGAAACGGACAGCACCGCTATAACAACATCGACCACTCCATGTGCACCAGCTTCGAGGCGGTCAAGGACATCGTGGCAGGGACCACGGACCGCTCCAATGTCTGGAGTGTCAATACGGAGAAGGAATATCACGAGGCCGTGGAGGAGAACAACACGGTGGAAGTGGATTAAAGGAAGGACGGATATGAGTATTCGTATCAGCAGTTTTCTTGGAAAATTCGGATTTGAGGCGAGAAGGATTGCGCCCAATCTGGCCAGCAGTGCGTATCTGAAGCTGCAGTTCATGACGCGGGGAACCATTCAGGATCAGTATATCAAGTGGTTCCTGGAGCAGGAGGAAACTCCGATGCCGCAGGTCGTGAACATTGAGACCATCAATCGCTGCAACTCCACCTGTGCGTTCTGCACCGCCAATGTTCACGCGGAGAAGCGTCCCTTTATGAAAATTGCGGATGATCTCTATCATTCGATCATTGATCAGCTTGCGGACTGGGGCTATGAGGGGCACTTGACGCTGTACGGCAACAACGAACCGCTCCTGGATCCCCGGATCGTGGAGCTCCACCGGTACGCGAGGGAGAAGCTTCCGAACAGCTTTATTTTCATGTCCACCAACGGACTGATCCTGACGCTCGACAAGATCCGCGAGGTTCAGCCCTATGTCGATCAGCTGATCATCAACAACTACGCCAACGAGTACAAGCTGCACGATAACATTCAGGAAATTTATGAGTATGTCCGCGCGCATGAGGACGAGTTCAAGGACATCGAGATCGTCATCCAGATGCGGTATCTGCAGGAGGTTCTGACCAACCGCGCGGGATCCTCGCCGAACAAGAAGGTAACCCAGAAGGAATATACGCAGTCATGTCTTCTTCCGTTCACGGATCTCTGGATCACGCCGAACGGCAAAATCGGCATCTGCTGCTGCGACAACCTGGAGGTCACGGATCTCGGCGATCTGAATACGCAGACTCTCCGCGAATGCTGGAGCGGCCCGAAGCTGACCACTGTCCGCAAGGCCGTTGCGAAGGGACGGAATCAGTACCCGTTCTGCAAGTACTGTGATTTCATTGATGCCGGCTTCCGCAACCAGATCAGCAAGAAGATCCTCGCCGGAGATATTGAAGGTGCAAACCGCACCGGCGGCGAAGAGAAAAACGATAAAAAGTCTAAGTGATGTACAGAGGGCGGCGGATGCCGCCTTCTCGTATTTTATGGTAACGGTTCAGCACTTCTGACCGGCAGCATCGGGGATTTCCGCAGGGAAATTCGGAATGCGCTGAATCGGTAGGAATATTTTCAGCCGGGAGGCTCCCAATGTCTCTGATGTTGCAGCTGCAGCCTTATATGTCTCTGGTTCGCAAATGTCCTCTCCTGAAGGGTGTCCCGGAAGAGCAGTATGAGGCTGCTTTTGCGTGCATCGGAGCGCGTGTCCTGCATGCTTCCAGGGACTCCATCCTTCTTTCACTCGGAGAGCCGTTCCGTTATGCCTATTATCTTCTGGAAGGGAATCTTGTCAGCACGTTTCAGACGGCGACCTTTGATCAGATTACGCTGAAGATGTTCTGGCCCGGGGATCTTCTCGGCGAATCTTTCGCCTGCATTCCGGACAGCATCAGTACCATTCAGCTCTCCGCTGCCTGCGACAGCGTCTGTCTGCAGTTCGATCTGCAGCCGCTCCTGGGGCGGGGGCAGTGCGGAGGCTGCTGCGTCTCCCCTTATCATCATCACACCATGCTGGTCAATCTTCTCGATAATATGGCGCATACCAATGCATTCCTGAACGAGAAGGTGCGGATCCTCAGTCAGAAGGGAGTCCGGGACCGGATCCTGATTTATTTTGCCTCGCTCCCCGCGTCCTCCAAGGGAGTCATCACACTTCCGTTCTCCAAAACCAAAATGGCGGAATTCCTGGGACTGAACCGCAGCGCGATGTCACGGGAGCTGCATCGGATGGAAGAGGACGGACTGATCCGTGTGGAGGGAAGGAGAATCCGGCTGCTGTAGACGCCGCTGTTCGGGAACGAGTCAATTCAGCCAATTTCAGTATGCGGTCAGAGCATGAAGCGCCTATGGATGGCGATATCGGGGATTTTCGAAAGAAAATATGGGATGTTTGAAAGAGCAAATGGGATTTATCTGGGAAAAAATTTCGTATCAGGGAAAAGAAGCCGCTCAGATCAGTGGCTATGAAGGAAAAATTCCGGATCTCGCGATTCCGGAAACAATAGGGGGGCTGCCGGTCCGCAGCATTGCGGCGCATGCCTTTTCCGGAAGAAATGATATCCGGAGCGTGGTGCTGCCGGAAAGCCTTGTGACACTCCGGCCTTTTGCGTTTTATAACTGCCCGGAGCTGAGGGCAATGGAGCTGTATAATACGACGGATGACTATTATGACGGTGTCATCCGCCAGTGTCCTTCTCTCCGGGAAATTGCGGTGCGCTGCGTCCAGCCGGAGAATTATGTCATTGTCCGTTCCATGCTGCAGGATGTGGATGTCACGCTGATGTTCCGTCTGCTGGATCCGAAGGGAACGGAACGGATTCGTCTGACCTTTCCGGAATATGTCAATGAGGCGAAGGAGGATACCATGGCGCGGGCCATCCATTTCTCCATTGAAGGAGCCGGGATGGCATACCGGGAGTGCGTGGGCAAGAAAGCCCTGGATCTCGCCGGCTATGACCGGCTTCTTGGCAGGCTGACGGACTATGACTTCGATGTGGCGGCACAGATTGCGTTCGGGCGGCTTCTGTATCCGGAGGATCTCTCGGAAACGGCCAGAGAGGGGTACGAGACGTTTCTTCGGGAGAACGACGAGAAGGCACTGCGGTACCTGGTTCATGAAGACGAGAGGAAAAGCTGCGTGCCGGAAACAAGGCTCATGACGGAGCGCGGACTGATTGGAGAAAACGGGTTGGATGCCGCGCTGAAGGAAGCGGCGGATCAGGGACGGACGGGCCTTTGCTCCATTCTGATGGAGTACCGCGCAAAGTTCCAAAAGAGAGAACAGGGTATGACCGCTCTCAGCCTCGAGTGGTAGTCGGCAGCAGGAGGCTGACAGTGCCTGGAAAGGTTCTACCTGGCAGGTGAAAACGCGGAATCATCATCCGGGGATCCCCGCCTATGCCAAGGGACCATATGTGGCTGTATCTATGAGAGAGTAAAGACGAAGAATCCATGGAATATCGCGAAGTACTGCGCAATATCGGAGAGAGAATTCTCTCGGAGACAAGAACGGATCTGTATCTGTCCATGCATTTTCTGGGGCCCGCGCTGGGGAGCCTGCCGCCTGTCATGGACCTGTCCACAACGACAGTCGGAACGGATGCGGCTTACATCCGTTTCAATCCGAAATGCCTGATGACGAAATACATCGAGCATCCCTTCTGGCTGAAGCGGGTGTATCTGCATATGCTCCTGCATTGTATCTTCCGCCATATGTTTGCCTGGAAGCAGCAGGAAGACGGCGAGCTCTTTGGCCTCTGCTGCGACATCGCTGTGGAATCGGTGATTGACTCCATGGAGGTTCCGGCGATTGCAAGGCCGATCAGCGAGAAGAGAAGCGCCTGGTACGAGAGGCTGCAGAAGGAGGCAGGAGTTCTCAGCGCGCAGCGTCTGTACCGGTATTTTACCTCCGGGGAGCGTGATTACGCGCAGGAGGCGGCGATGGAAGCGGAGTTCGGAATGGACGATCACAGCTTCTGGGAGAGGCTGGATTCTCCGGATGAGCCGAAGAACTCCGGGGAGCAGGAAATGGCAGCGGGAGCCGCTGCCCCGCTGATTGCGACGAAGCGCCTGAAGGAAGAGGAATGGAAGAAGCTTGCGAACAAAGTGCGGCTGGAGCTGACCCTGGGGAGAGAGGCCGGGACCAGAACCGGGAATTTCTTGCGCTATCTGCAGTACGACGGTTCACAGAAAACAGACTACCGGGAATTCCTGAAGCGGTTTTCGGTCACCCGGGAAGAATCCTTCATTGATCCGGATTCGTTTGACTACGGCTTCTACAACTACGGGATGCAGCTGTACGGCAACATGCCCCTGATCGAAGAGAATGAATACCGGGAGGCGACGAAGGTGGAGCAGCTGATCATTGTGCTGGATACGTCCGCCTCCTGCCAGGATTTTCTGGTGCAGGAATTCCTGAATGAGACGGCGGCCATGCTGCTGCGGGGAGACCACTTTTTTACGAGAACCCGAATTCACATCATTGAGTGTGACGACAAGGTTCAGAATGACATCGAGATCACGGAGCTGTCGCAGATGGAGGAATATGCGAAGCACTTCTGCCTGAAGGGCGGCTTCGGCACGGATTTCCGGCCGGCATTCGCCTATGTGGAGGAGCTCCGCAGGCAGAAGAAAATCGAAAAGCCGCGGGGACTGATGTATTTTACCGATGGAAAGGGAATTTATCCGAAAAAGCAGACGGATTATGACACGGCGTTTGTGTTCGTGAAGAACGAGGCCCCGGATACTTCCGGCGTTCCGGCGTGGGCGATGAAGCTGTTCATTTAATGGACCATTCAGAAGCAGAAGCGTTTTGAACGAGGCGGAATTTCGAAGGAAACGGCGGGGAAAACATTTCCCGGTCCGGAATATTCGGAAAGAGACAGAAAGAAAGGAATCGGAATATGGAACTGGAGACGGAGCGGCTGCTCCTGCGGCCATGGAAGGAAAGTGACGCAGAGGAACTGTATGAACTGGCAAAGGATCCGGAGGTCGGACCGAGAGCGGGGTGGCCGGTGCATACGAGCAAAGAGAATTCGGAGGAAATTATCCGGAATGTCCTTTCTGCGCCGGAGACCTATGCAGTGATCCGGAAAGAGGACGGACGAGTGCTCGGGAGTGCCGGCCTGAAGGATCTGCAATTGGAGAGTTATCTGGATTCGGACAGCAGGGCGGAACTCGGCTACTGGATCGGCCGTCCGTTCTGGGGAAAGGGCTATATGCCGGAAGCTGCGGGGAGACTGGTGCAGCATGGCTTTGAGGATCTGAAGCTGGAACGGCTGATCTGCGGCTACTACGAAGGAAATGAACAGTCCAGAAGGGTTCAGGAGAAGCTGGGCTTTGTTCCTGATCATATCCAGCAAGAAGCGGACGTTCCGCTTCTTGGCGTGAAACGGACGGAATACTGGCAGGTTCTCCTTCGTCCGATGTATCTGCAGAACAAGACGAGAAGAAAGAATCGGATGAATTACACGGAGAGCCGTTACCGGATCTGCCGCAGGGAGGCAGACGGAACGGTGTCGGCGGAGATCGAATTCCCGGAGCTGACGCGGGGGAACTACCGCATTGTCCGGGTGTTCACCGCGCCGCAGTGGGAAGGAAAGGGAGTTCGGGAGGAACTTCTTGAAATGGCGGCGGAGCGGATTCGGGAGCGGGGCGGAAGCGTCTCCTCGGCGGACCCTGCCGTACAGGACTGGCTGAACAGGCATCCGTTTGGCTGACTGACCCCTGGTAAAAGCCTCTGACTGCCAGTTATGATTATGAAAATGATGCAATACGAATCACTTTGCAAACGGACGATCTGTATTGAGAATTGCCCGGAATGGAACAATTACCATATGATGAGTGGGATTGCAGGCAGCTGACATCCATGGGAAACTGCCGGATACCGGGCAAAACGAAAGGAACAGACAAAAGGCACATGAATATTCAGGAAGCAGAACAGGAAGTTGTCCGCACGGTGCGGGCCTATACGAGCAAAAATGAAATGGGCGAGTATCAGATCCCGGTGGAGAAGCAAAGGCCTCTTCTTCTCATCGGACCGCCCGGAATCGGCAAAACCGCGATCATGGAGCAGGCGGCAAGAGAGTGCGGCGTCAATCTGATCTCCTATACGATCACGCATCACACGAGACAGAGCGCAATCGGTCTTCCGTTCCTGGTGAAGAAGGAATACGGCGGAAAGGAAACCACCGTCACGGAATATTCCATGAGCGAGATCATTGCCTCGGTGTATGATCAGATTCAAAAGAGCGGCGTGCAGGAGGGAATTCTCTTCCTGGATGAGATCAACTGCGTTTCGGAAACGCTGGCACCCACCATGCTGCAGTTCCTGCAGTATAAAACGTTCGGGACCCATCATCTGCCGGACGGCTTTGTGATCGTGACGGCGGGAAACCCTCCGCAGTACAACAAGTCGGTCCGGGAGTTCGACATCGTGACGCTGGACCGTATCCGCCGCATCGACATTCAGGAGGATCTGACCGCCTGGAAAAAGTATGCCTATGAAGCAGGAGTCCACGGTGCGATCATGGCCTATCTGGAGATTCGCAAGGATCATTTCTATTCGATCCGGACGGATGTGGAAAACCGGTATTTCGTCACGGCACGAGGCTGGGAGGATCTGTCCCGCGTCATGAAGGTATACGAGGAGATGGATCTGCCGGTTACAGAGAACCTGATCGGCGAGTATCTGCAGGATCCGGAGATTGCGCGGGATTTTGCGGACTATTATGAGCTGTACAGCAAGTATCAGAAGGTATACCGCATTCCCGAGATTCTGGACGGAACGATCCGCGAGGAGACACTTGCGGTCAAGAATGCGCCGTTTGACGAGAAGCTTTCCCTGATGGGACTTCTGATCGATGCCCTGCGGGAGGACTTCCGGAATTATGCGGAGCAGAAGGACGTACAGGAGAAGGTACTGGGAACCCTGCAGACGCTGACCGCCAGAATCAAGAGCGGGGCGAAGGCGGCGGAGGCGCTGAGGGATCTGGAAGCGTCGGAAGAGGAGGAGCTTAAGAAGCAGGAAGAAGCCGGAATGCTCGGAAGAAAGGAAGCGCACGACCGCAGGCTTTCGCTGGCGGCCCTCCGGGAACTGGAAAAAGAACTGGTTCAGAAGGGAACCGGGGAAGGGAAAGAAGATTTCAGCCTCTGCAGGAACTGGTTTGAGGGCCGGGAGAAGAAGCGCCAGGAAGAGATCCGCGTGGCCGGAGACCATCTGACGCATGCCTTCGACTTCATGGCGAAGTGCTTCGGAGAGGGGCAGGAAATGGTTATTTTCCTGTCGGAGCTGTCTGCGGACCAGCGGAGCGTTGCCTTCGTCAATGACTGCGGGAATGAAGCCTACTTTAAATACAACAAGCTCCTTCTCCTGGATGAGAGAAGAAGCCAGTTGACGCAGGATATCATGCAGCTGATGCCGTAAAATGCCAGCTGCCGCATTCAGCAAAAACTGCCTTCGCGGATTTTGCCGAATGCGAGGTATAAGAATGTTACACACGGAAGTGTGAGAGGAGGACGGCTGGGTCACCGCCTCCCTCACTCCGTCTCCCGCCCGATTGGACAAATCCATGGAAGCGGCAGGCTTTCCGCCTCAGGAGGGATGCCTGCTGATCCATAGTTTGATTTCTGCTTCACTCAGTTTGGATCGTTCCATGGCAGTCGTAAGCGGCAGAAGACCATCCCGAACCAGTGAAGCATAATTCTCCAGACGCTCTTCTCTACGTCCTTTTTTCTCAGAATCTATGCGGTCAAGCCTGCGCGTGTATTCGAAGTCCATAAAATTTCTCCTTGTCTCTGCATCCAGTTTTGTTGCCTGTTCATCCATTAAGCATTGATAATAACGGGTACGGCGAGGTTCGTTCCCACGGCTCTCCATTTGCATTTCTACATCAAAGGATGATTTATGGCATAATTAAATACGGCTTAGAACATTATTAACAGAATCCATGAGAGAAATCCTGGAAATATTCGTGCTCTATGCAATGGGGAAGGAAAATGTTTAAAAAAGCGTGCAGGAAGGTTGGAAACTATTTCAGAGGCCATTTTTCCAGTTATTTTGTGTTGACATTTTTAATCTTCGTACTGATTTTCATCTGCCTTTTGATGGGATTCCTGCGCGTGGAATATTATAACTATTTGAGCAGGACAAGTACTGAAACGGAAGTAGCGGTATGCAATTCCCTTGCAAGCGCTCTGGATGCCAAGTTGGAGGATGATATTGAACAAGGCGCACAGCTGTCTGCAGATACAGAGCTCGGAAATAAAATCATTAATGCGGCCGCTGGCGAACGGGGAGCCGGTACGGCGCTTTACAATTATCTCAGCAAAAAGGATTACCCAATTCAAACGGTTGCGATTACCATTATGGGGCCGTCCGGGCTGATTCAGCAATATGACCTGTACCGGACACCGAATAAGAGTTTATGGAGCGATTCGAATCGAGAACTGCTGGATAATATGTACGAAGAGATGATGTCTTTGCAGAGGGAGGGAAAGGAAATTGCAGACGATTATCCGAAGGTGAAGGTTTTTACTCAGCCTTATGTGCATCCCCTTCGAAACGGGAAACAGATTTTTCATGTGGCCTATCCTTTTTTAGGGGATGGGTCCGGTCTTGCAAACTATAAATATGTTCTCGTTGTAACTTACGATTTGAATGAGATTCGGCACTCTTTGAGCAGCATTGATCTTCCTGAGATCAATCTGGCGGAAGGGTATGTCGTTGATTCTGATAATACGATTGTGGTCAAGGCAGGTCTTGTGACAGGGCAGGAGAAACTGGATGTCACCAGTCGGGCAGAGAGTATCAGCTATCTGGGCAGAGATTTGTCTTATTTTGGGTGGAAACTGGTATTTCGTCTGGATGAGACGGTGCTGAGAAAACATGTCAATGATATTTATCAAAGAGGCCTGTTCGTTTATCTGCTGATTATTGGATTTTTTATGTTATCCTGCCTGGCAGGATTCCGGATTTTTCTTCAGAAACCGATAAAAAGAATGCGGGAAGCTATTCTGTCTGTAAAAGAGGGACGAAGAGATGCCATAAAGATCAGCGGAAGCAATGAATTGTGGCAGCTGGCCGAGGAGTACAACTCCATGGTGGAGCAGTTGGAAATCCAGCAGAGAAAGGTAGAGGAACAGCATCAGAAATCTTTGGAGTATCAGGCAAGGTCCTATGATGCGGAGCGGGAGGCTCTGGAATCTCAGATCAACGCTCATTTTATCTGCAATACTCTGGGAGCAATCAGTTATGATGCTAATGATGCCGGGGATGAAAAAACGGCGATTCTTATAAAAAAATTGTCTAACATTCTGCGGTATAGTTTTGACCGGAAACTACAGGAAGTTTTTCTTTCCCAGGAAATTTCGTGGATTGAACAATATCTCTACCTTCAGAAAGAACGCTTTGAAGAGGTCTTTGATTATCATATTGATTACGACGAAGGCTACGGCGACTGGCCCTGCTGCAAATTGATGTTTCAGCCTTTTGTGGAAAATTCGATTCTTCATGGGTTTGAGGGAAGAAAAAGAGGCGGCCTCCTGAACATCGAAGCAAAAGAAGCGAATGGAAAGCTCAGGATTGTCATCGCGGATAATGGAAAGGGCATGCCGGAAGAGACAGCCTGTGTCATTCAGAAGATTTTGAAGGAGAAGGGAGATATTTCCAAAGTTCAGAGAGGACGGGTAGGAGTCGGAATATTAAATGTTATTATACGAATGAAAATGTTTTATGGAGATTCCTTTGATGCGGAGATGCAGACTTCTCCGCAGACAGGAACCGTGTTTCGTTTCAGCATGCCTTTGCCTGCAGTGGAGTTGGAGGAGGAAGAGGAATGAAGGTTTTGATTGTGGAGGATGAACCAAGAGCGGCAAGAGGACTCCGAAATCTTCTGGAAGAGGAAGATGAGAAAATTGAAATTCTCGGAATTGCAACCGATGGAAAAGAAGCGTTGGATCAGATACGTCTGCACGTTCCGGATGTTGTGATTACAGATATTCGTATGCCTGGAATGGACGGCATGGAATTGATTCGTTCCATGCGTGCACAGAATTTTTCCTGCCGTATTGTCATTGTCAGTGCCTATGAAGAATTTGACATTGCAAGAGAGGCTCTTTCTCTCGGGGTAAGTGATTATCTTGTCAAACCAATTGTGAAGGAGGATATTCGCCGTCTTCTGGATAAACTGCAGAACAGAAAACATCAATGGGAACAGGATTCTGATCTGATCGAGAGATATCCGAAGGCGCCGCCATTGGTTCGGCATGCATTGAAAATCATAGAGGAATCCTATCAGACCAGACTGATGCAGCGGGATGTGGCAGAATCGCTGGGGGTGACAGCAGAATACTTCAGTTATCTGTTTACAAAAAGTATCGGGGTCAATTTCGCCAGGTTTCTCAGGTCCTATCGGATCGAGAAAGCAAAGAAATTTCTGATCAACGGTGAGGCATCACGGGACAGTGTATTCGAAAAGGTTGGCTTTTCGGATAACAAGTATTTTCAAAAATGCTTTAAAGAAGAAACCGGTATGGGAGTTGGAGAATATCTGGAGAGAAGCAATTATCACTGAAAAAGAATGAAGAAAGTTTTGGACGCACAAAGTCCCGGGAGCGGAAGGACTCCCGGGACTTTGTGCATGTTGACTGAGAATGTACAAAACAGAGAGATCAGATGAACCTATTGTACAAGAAATCTTAAATTCATTTCCATATCTTAAAATAATGCCATAAAAATGTTCCGGAATATTAATAATGTTGGTTGTTATGCACAATAGAAAACAATATACTTGGTCCATCAAATGAATGTTGCACAACAAGAGCAAGGGAAGGCAATGTTCATAATCAATCATCAGGGAGGGTATTTTATGAAACGTTCTATGAAACGCATGTCGGCGGCGGTTCTTTCCGCTATCCTCGCAGGAGGACTTCTTGCAGGCTGTGGAAACAGTACTTCAACCGACACTGCAGCAGAAACATCAACGGAAGCCGCTTCTACGACAACAGAAGCGACAGATTCTACGGCAACGGATCATACGGCGGCAACGACGGACCAGATCGGTGAGCCGAACGGCGGCGAACAGGTGACACTGTGGCACTATTTTGAACATGAGGCCGAAGCCCTGAACGCGGTAATCAAGAAATACAACGAGTCACAGAGTGATATTTATGTTGTTCCTACCTATGTTTCCCGTGAGGAGCTGATGAAGCAGTACACCATCGGTGCGGTTTCCGGTGATCTCCCGGACATCGGAATGGTGGACTCTCCGGATATGTCTTCCTATATTTCTCTGGGAGTATTCGCGGACATCAATGATTATCTGAAGGACTGGGAAGATCTGGATCAGTTTTATGACGGCCCGCTTTCTTCCTGCAAGGATTCGGATGGAGACCTGCATGGTCTGCCGAACAATTCCAACTGCCTCGCTATTGTATGCAACATGGACATCCTGAATGCGGCAGGCGTTGAGCCGCCGACCACATGGGAGGAATTCGAAGATGTCTGCGCCAAGACAACAGACAGTGCAAACGGTGTATATGGATTTGCAATGAGTGCAATTTCCAATGAGGAAGGCACGTTCCAGTTCATTCCGTGGCTGTACGGAGCAGGCGGATCTGTAGCGGACATCGATTCGGATGAGTCTGTTTCAGCAGTCAGCTACCTGGCAGATCTGGAATCGAAAGGATATATGTCCAATGAGGTCGTCAACTGGGGACAGGGCGATGCTCTGAACGCATTTGTTGCCGGCAAGGCGGCGATGCTGGAATCGGGGACCTGGCATATTGCCCAGCTTGATGGAGAGCTGAAGGACAGTGTCAACTTCGAATACAAGTATATTGAAATGCCCAGCAACAACGGAAAGCAGGCAACTGTAATCGGCGGCGAGAACTTTGGCGTCTGCTCTTCTTCCAAGCACGTGGAGGAGTGTGTAGATTTCCTGAAATATATGATGACTGCTGAAAACAATGCAGACTGGTGCGAAATTGCAGGTAAGCTTCCGGTTCGTAAGGATGCAGTAGGACTGAAGGATTTCTGGACGGCAGATGAGAGATATAAGGTATTCAATGATTCCCTGAACTTTGCAGTTGCCCGTGGACCGCACCCGCAGTGGCCTACCATTTCGGAGGCAATCTGGACAGCAGAGCAGGCAGCAATCCTTGGACAATCCACACCGGCGGACGCGATGGCCCAGGCGGCATCGGTAATCGATCCGATTCTGGAAGAAACACCGCTCCCGGATACCAATTAGTATGAAATAGCAATCCAAAGAGAGCAGTCAGCTGTTTCAAAAGACATGCATGATATGCCAAAGGGGCTGCTGCCTGAGCAGGCGGCAGCCCCTTTGCTACTCAGAAAGGAAAGTGGACTCCATGAAACTAACGATGCAACAGAAAAAGAACAGAGAAGGATATGCGTTTATTCTTCCTGGTTTTATTTACATGGTAGTCATTCTCGGTTACCCCCTTGTTTACAACGTGATCCTCAGCTTCCGAAATGTCAATGTCAAGACGTTTGCGTCTAAGACGGATGTGTTCGTCGGCCTGCAGAACTATGTGGAATTGTTCGGTAATGCAACATTCCGGCTGGTGCTGAAGAATACATTTGTGTTTACCTTCTGGTGCCTTTTGTTCCAGTTTTCCATTGGCTTCATTATGGCCCTGTTTTTCTCCAAAAGATTCACACTGGCAGGACCGATCCGTGGACTGATCCTGATTGCTTACATGATGCCAATGTCGGTAACCGCGCTTCTGGGCAAGAACATGTTCGATAAGTCGAGTGGTGTCATCAATTCATTACTCATGAACATTGGTATTATTCATTCTCCGGTGGACTGGCTCCTGCAGCCGGGAACCGCAATGGCAGCGGTTATTGCCATGAACTGCTGGGTCGGCATTCCGTTTAATATGCTGCTTCTGACATCCGGACTGACAGGAATTTCACAGGAAGTCCTGGAGGCGGCGGAAGTGGATGGAGCAAATAAGTGGCAGAGATTCTGGCATGTAACATTTCCACTGTTGAGACCGGCTATTATGGCGGTGCTGATGCTCGGATTTATTTATACCTTCAAGGCATTTGATCTGATGTTCATTATGACATCCGGCGGCCCTCTGAATGCAACGGATGTTCTTGGCACATACGCATATAACCTTTCCTTTAAACAGTATGAATTCTCAAAGGGGTCTGCCGTAGCGATGGTATTGTTTGTCATATTGTTTATCATCGGCTTGTTCTATCTCAAGATGGTAGCATCGGAGGATGACTAATGAAAAATACAGCGAATGCAGCAGTATTGTCCGAAAAGGACGTGAAGAAAAAAGAAAAATTTAATCCGGATAAGATCAGCCTCTCGAACATGACTCCCAGAGAAAAAAGAAAAAATGCTCTGATGTGCGTTGTTGCAATTCTGGTGGCAATTGTTTTTCTGTTCCCCATTTATTGGCTGATAAGCATGTCGTTCAAAACGGATGCGGAATCCTTCGGAAAGGTGGTCACCTATTATCCGCATAATTTCACTCTGCAGCCCTGGATTTTGAATTTTGCGGATTCGGAGTTTATTTCTTCCCTGAGGAACAGCTTATGCATTGCGTTTCTGTCCATGTTCCTGTCGCTGGGCTTTGGAGTGACCTGCGCATATGGAATGGGACGCTATAAAGTAAAAGGAAGCAAAGGCTTCATGCTGACCTTCCTGGTGTCACAGATGCTTCCGGCATCTCTGATGCTGACTCCTATGTATCTGATTTTCAATCAGCTCCATCTGCTGGGGACGTATCTGGGACCTGCTATCGCTATTTCGTCAGGATCGGTTCCTTTTATTGTGGTTACGCTCCGTCCGTATTTCAAGAGTGTCCCGACGTCGCTGGATGATGCCGCGCGAATTGACGGCTGCAATGTGGTGCAGGCTTTCTTTAAAATCATGCTTCCGGCCATTAAGACGGGAATCATTACCGTGCTTGTCATTTCTTTCCTGAACGGATGGAATGATCTGGCATACTCTATGACATTTAACGTACAGGCCGACATGCGTCCTCTGACCGCGAACATTTATAAGTTCCAGAGTAAGTGGGGAACGAAGTGGAACTGCATCATGGCTTATGGAACAATTCTGGTTCTGCCGGTTATCTGCCTGTTTGTATTCCTGCAGAAATATATTGTAGGCGGTATGACGGCCGGCGCTGTAAAGGAATAATTGATAGAGGAGAAAAACTATGTCTGAATTAAAGACCGTATCTGTTGAAGAAGGCGGATCCGCAGGTGATTTCCGTACAACAAATGAATTTTTGCTCGGATATTTTGGAGAAAAGAATGGTGCACTGACCTATCGTTATGACGCAGAGCGCCTGATCATCGAACCCTGGGGAGAAAACGCGCTGCGCGTTCGTGCCACCAAAGAACCGGAAATGCCAGAAGAATTATGGGCACTCGAAGGAAATCCGAAGAGGACAAATCCGGAAATTAAAATTGAAGATTACAGCGCGTCCATTACCAATGGAAAGATCAAGGCTGTGATCAATAATATCGGTAAGATTACGTTTTATAATGGAAAAGGAGAAAAACTCCTGGAGGAATATGTCCGCAACCGCAAGGATATGTTCGCGGCTACGACAAGCTCTCTGGAAGTGGAAGGAAGAGAGTTCAAGCCGATCATCGGCGGTGACTATCAGCTGACCATGCGCTTTGAGGGAAATGATGGCGAGAAGATTTATGGCATGGGGCAGTATCAGCAGGACTTTCTGGACGTAAAGGGAGCAGAACTGGAACTGGCACATCGAAATTCACAGGCATCGGTACCGTTTTATATCAGTTCGCTGGGATACGGTTTTCTATGGAACAATCCGGCAATCGGAAAGGTGAATTTTAATAAAAATATTACCAGCTGGGAGGCTTTCTCTACGAAAAAGCTTGATTACTGGATCACGGCGGGGGATACTCCGGCGGAGATCGAGCATGCTTATGCAGATGCTACCGGAAAGGTTCCCATGATGCCGGAATACGGGATGGGCTTCTGGCAGTGCAAGCTTCGCTATCAGACGCAGGAAGAGCTTTTGGAGGTTGCCAGGGAATATAAGAGGAGAGGAATTCCGCTTGATGTTATCGTGGTGGATTTTTTCCATTGGCCGAAGCAGGGAGACTGGCGGTTTGATCCTACCTATTGGCCGGATCCGGATGCCATGATTCGTGAATTAAAGGAAATGGGAATTGAACTCATGGTTTCCGTGTGGCCGATGGTAGATTATAAATCGGAAAATTTTGATGAAATGATGGCAAAGGGACTGCTCACACGGGTGGAGAAGGGCGTTCGGATTGATAATACCTATCAGGGGAATACAATCCAGTTTGATCCGACCAATCCGGAGGCAAGAGAATATGTCTGGGGGAAGTGCAAAAAGAACTACTATGACAAGGGAGTAAAAATTTTCTGGCTGGACGAGGCGGAGCCGGAGTATACGGTCTATGATTTTGAAAATTACCGATATCATCTTGGGCCCAATACACAGATTGGCAACATCTATCCGGTTATGTACGCAAAGACCTTTTTCGATGGCATGAAGGAGGCCGGACAGGAAAATGTAGTGAACCTTCTGCGCTGCGCCTGGGCCGGATCGCAGAAATATGGTGCACTGGTATGGTCCGGTGACATCCACTCTACGTTTGAAAGCCTTCGCAATCAATTCTGTGCCGGTCTGAACATGGGAATTGCCGGAATTCCGTGGTGGACCACAGACATTGGCGGATTCTTCGGAGCTAACATTTATGATGAGAGTTATCATGAGGTATTCGTTCGCTGGTTTGAATACGGAGCTTTTTGCCCTGTAATGCGCCTGCACGGCTACCGGATGCCCTACCAGCCCCAGCTCGGAACGACGGGAGGAGCTGCCTGTGTATCGGGAGCACCTAATGAAATCTGGTCCTATGGTGATGGAGTATACGAAATCTGCAGAAAATACATTGAATTGAGGGAACAGATGCGGCCATATATCCGCAAACAGATGGCTGCGGCACATGAAAAAGGTGATCCGGTCATGAGACCTCTGTTCTATGATTTCCCGGAAGATAAGAAAGCATGGGAGAATGAATCTGCCTACATGTTTGGCCCGGATGTTCTGGTTGCACCGGTTATGGAAGCTGGAGAGAAGGAAAAGACCGTTTACCTTCCGGAAGGTTCCCGCTGGACGAACGTATGGACAGGGGAAGAGGTGGAAGGAGGCCGGACCGTAACGGTTCAGACTCCACTGGAGCAGATCCCGGTCTTTACGAGAAATGGCTATGTCCTGAATGTGTAAAGGAAAGTGCATATGATTACAGTTGATGGCAACAAAGTTATCAGACGTTATGATAAAGAGCTGCTTGTCATTGAACCATGGGGAAAAAATTCTCTTCGTGTCAGAGCAACGCAGCGTTCTGGATTTCTTGAAGATGAAGATCTGTCTGCGCTTTTGCCGAATCCGGAGAAGACAGAGGCAACTGCAGCTGCAGAAGGAGGCGGAGCGGTTCTGACAAACGGTAAAATCCGGGCAGAACTGTCTGCATCGGGTAAGCTGACATTCTATAATCAGGATGGAAAAGTTCTGCTGCGGGAATTTCAGAGAACTCGATCAATGATGGAGGAAGGACATAAGGAATTTAATTCCGCACTGGAAATTTATGCCAGAACCTTCGAACCTTATGCGATGACAGATAATTTCGCGCTGACTGTCCGCTTTGAACCGGTTGATGGGGAGAAGATTTTCGGTCTTGGACAATATCAGCAGCCGTATCTGGATATGAAGGGATGTGTCCTGGAGCTGGCTCATCGGAATTCGCAGGCATCGGTTCCATTTGCATTGTCTTCCAATGGTTATGGATTCTTGTGGAATAATCCTGGCATCGGACAGGTGACATTCGGAAAAAATGTCACCGAATGGAAAGCCGCTTCAACCAAGCAGATGGACTACTGGATTACTGCAGGGGATACACCTGCGGAAATCGAAGAGGCATATGCAGATGCTACCGGAAAGGCACCCATGATGCCGGAATATGGCCTTGGCTTCTGGCAGTGCAAGCTCCGTTATAAGACGCAGGATGAGATTCTGGAAGTAGCGAGAGAGTATAAGAGAAGAAAGCTTCCGATTGATGTCATTGTGGCAGATTATTTCCACTGGCCTTATGAGGGTGACTGGACCTTTGACCCTGATTACTGGCCGGATCCGGAGGGCATGGTAAAAGAGCTGAAGGAGATGGGAATACATCTCATGGTATCCATCTGGCCCACTGTTGAGAAGGATTCTATCAATTATCAGAACCTGAAAGAGTCCGGAGGATTGATCCGTTCTGAGCATGGGGAGCGCCTGGGACAACTGGGAAACGCAGCAATCATCGATGTTACTAACAAAGAAACCAGAAACTATGTCTGGAACGTGATACGTCAGAATTATTACGAGAAGGGAATTCATATTTTTTGGCTGGATGAGGCAGAGCCTGAATTAAACGGCGAGCCGGGCTACGGCGGGTATGAATATTCACATTATCGTTACTTCAAGGGTGCGGATGTTGAAGTGGGAAATATTTATCCCAGAGAATATGCCCGTATGGCTTATGAAGGGATGACCAGAGAAGGTCAGGAGAATGTTGTAAACCTCCTGCGCTGCGCATGGGCGGGATCTCAGCGCTATGGGGCTCTGGTATGGTCCGGTGATATTGATTCTTCTTTTGAGTCTCTGAGAAATCAGCTCCGGGCAGGATTGTCAATGGGAATTGCCGGAATCCCGTGGTGGACGACAGATATTGGCGGTTTCCATGGCGGGAATATTTATGATGATAAGTTCCGGGAAGTTTTCACCAGATGGTTTGAGTTTGGAGCTTTTTGCCCTGTAATGCGTTTGCACGGCTTCCGTGAGCCGATCCAGGAGCCGATGAGCAGTGTGAAAGGCGGCAAATGCCCGTCCGGTGCCGAGAATGAAGTCTGGACCTACGGAGAAGAAATTTACGGGATCTGCAGAAAATATATGGAACTGAGAGAGCAGCTCCGTTCGTACCTGAGGGAAATCATGAAGGCTGCCCATGAAAAGGGAGATCCGGTTATGCGTCCGCTGTTCTATGAGTTCCCGAAGGACGAACAGGCATGGAGTATAGATGACGAGTACCTGCTGGGACCGGACCTGCTGGTTGCACCGATTTTATATGAGGGAATGACGGAACGCACGGTATATTTCCCGGAGGGATCCTGGCGGTCCATTGCGGATAACAGAATCTATGAGGGCGGTAAAACATATGCGGTACCTGCTCCGAAGGATGTCCTTCCGGCGTTTGCAAGAGATGGCAGACTCAGTGAGATTACTCTGTGATCAACAGGCCGTGGACGAAATGATGAAGTGACCGGCCGGAAGAAAATGAAAATTTGAATGTGTACGAGGGCTCCTTGATGTGTGGTCAAGGAACCCTTGTGCTGTAGCAGGGAGACAAGTTTGAAAGTGACATCGATATGTCGCTTTCAAACTGCAGCATCGGTGCTGCCGCACCGGCTGCCGCATTCGGCAAAAACGCCTTCGCGGATTTTGCCTCAGCGGGGTATATAAATGAAAGACTTCTGGAATTTTGATGGAGGATATACAAGAATTGTTGGAAAAATATTTGACACTCTGCTGCTGGGGGGCCTTTGGCTGTTATGCTGTGTTCCTGTTGTCACGGCAGGAGCGTCAACCAGCGCGCTCTATTACGCATTCGTAAAAAGTATAAGACAAGACAGAGGATACGCTGTGAGAGAGTTTTTCCATGGATTCCGGATTAACTGGAAAGCGGCCACAATTGGATGGCTGTTATCTTTATTGATTGGAATGATTGCCGTTTGGAATCTGAGAATTGTCAATCAGATGGAAACATCGGATTTTTCGGCGTTTCTTCTCGTATTGAACATTGCGGTGCTCGCGCTGCTGATTATGATCAGCATTTATTTTTATCCAGCAGTGTCCAGATTTGAGAATTCATTTGGCGGTTATCTGAAAATTTCTGTGTACATGGCAGTAAAGCATATGGGAACGACTTTATTGTGTCTGGCCATATTGGCAATGGGAGGAATTTTTGTCTGGCGCATCCGGCTGCTGGCATGGATCATCCCGGGACCGGTGTGTTTTGGCGTGTCGGAATTTATGGAGAAAATACTTCAGATGTATAGTTCACAAAATGACCGGCCGCTGTGAGCCAGCGCCGGTCATAGAAAATGCGCATCCGATATTCAGAATGCTGCAGCATGTGAGATTTTACTGCTTCGCGACAGACAATGTCTGTGCGTTGTACTCGGCGTAGTTGTCCTGCAGCACCTTGTACACGAAGTGATCGGCCACCTTGGTGCGGCCCGCTGCATTCAGGTGAATGCCGTCGGAGAGATAATCCTTGTAGTTGGTCTCGTTGATGGAACCGTAATAGTTATCCAGGAAGGAAACACTGCAGTCTCCGCACGTGTCGTAGGCCCACTGGAAATAGTTGACAATGGTTCCGTTGCCGAGATCGGTGGTCCGGCTGCTGGCTCCGTCATATTCCGCATAATAAGGAGACAGGAAAACAATCCGGATATAGGGATATTTTTCCTGAATCAGCTGGAAGGAGTTGATCAGGGATCCGACATAGGTGGTCAGCTCGTCCGGAACGTCCGGGTTCTGCATTGCCATGCCGTTGATGTAGTCAATGCCGTCGTACATGATGGCGATCATGTCCACCTTGCTGAAGTCCGTGTTCTCCAGTGCCTCTACGGACCGTTCATAGGTGGGATCCTCCGTGTGCACCGAAGCAACCGTTTTCAGCGAAGAAAAATCACCGATGGAAATGGCGTAGGAGACATAGAACAGGTTGAAAATATCGTCCATGCTGTCCAGACTGTCGGTGCTGTAGGCCGCGTTCTCGCAGGTGACCTGCGAGTCCGGAAAAGCGGCGTTGATGACGTTGCAGTTTCCGAGAGACGCGATCTGTCCGGCAAGGCCGGTGTCGGAGGTGTCTTCCGAGAACGGCTCATTGCCAAGGCAGAGGATCGTGGTGACGCCGTCGTCCTCATGGCCTTCCAGCTTGGAATCCGGCAGATAGACCATGTTGTCGTTGACCTCGATGTTGAAGCGGTCCGCGTTGCCGGAGCTGTCAATGTGGAGATCGGTTCCCTTGCTCCACACCATGAAGCGGACCACGGCAATGACCAGAACGGCCACGATGACGATCGGCAGGATCAGATGAAGAGGAAGCCGGCGCCTGCCACTGCTCTCGGTTTCTCCTTCGGAGACTTCGGGAAGAGCGCTCTTCTGTGGAATCCCGGAAGGACGTCCTGCGACAGGTGCTTTCCGGGATCTGCCGTTATCTTCACTTTCTGGGCGCGGGTCCTTTCCGGAAGCAGGTCTTCCGGGAACACGTCTCTTCGGACTCTGACCGCCGGGAGCCCTTTTCAGCGTATCTCCCATAGGAACCACATCGACAAAGTTGATTCCGTCGGGGAGATCCTCTTCTGCGGCAGGCTGCGTGGCGGCCTCGTTTTCCCTCTCTTTCGCATCTGCGGCAGGCTGCGTGGCGGCCTTGCTTTTCTTCTCCTTCATATCTGCGGACGACTGAGAGGCGGGCTCGTTTTCCTTCCCTTTTGTTTCTGCAGAAGCGGAGCGATGGCCGCTGTTCTTTTGTGCGGGATCCGTCTCTTTTACAGGACCCTTCTCCTGTTCAGCGGAAGGTTCTGTCTGTCTCTGTGACTCTGCAGAGTCTTCACGGACGGATTCCTGCTGAGGCAGTTTCTCCGAAGCCGCCTTGTCGGAAGGTGCCTGTCTGGGCTTATGACGCCGGGGGGTGCTGCCCTCCCTTTTCTGCGGGCCGACGGGAGTTTGTTCGGGAGCTTTCTGTTCCTGCTTGTTCGTGGTTTCTCTATCATCTTCGCGGAGCAGATCATCCAGATCGAGAATGTCCAGATCATCCAGCCCGTTTCTGTTCTTATTCGGCATGAGAATAAATCCCTTCATTGAAATAGCTTGCAGACAGCGCGGTCGGTACCGGTCCGTGATATCGCGGACAGCCAGCGGCATGGAATGACGGCGTTGTCTTACCGTTTTTTGACGGTTGGAAACGGTGCTATTTTAACCTACCTTGCTGTAAAAATCCATGTTCATAAGGTATACTTTGCATGATTATCCAAGGCCTGAAGTGAAAAAGTAAATTCCACTTCATCGGGATTTAGTTTGAAAGTGAGATGAAATTCATTTTCGGCTGAGAATCCTGGACAGGAAAACACAGAGCACTTACGTATAAAATCAGCGCATCAGAAAAGAGCGGAAGAATGAATTCCTGCTCCGCCGCGGACGCGCTGTGATGAGAAGGAACATGGCGGACGAGGGAAACAGGAAAAATCTGCACGCAGAATGGCTGGATGAAACCGGCGGAATTCCGGATGTCTCCGGCTGGCTGGACGATACGAATGTCATGCCGGAGGTCTCGGAGTGGCTGGACGAAACGGATGTACTGCCGAAGATCACGGAGCAGGGCGGCGCAGAAAACATTTCGGAAGAATCCTATGAAACGGAGACCCTGCCGAGGGCTTCGGAGTGGCTGGATGAGACGGAGACGCTGCCGAAGATCACGGAGCGGGAGACAGCCGAATTCATTTCGAAAGAAGAGTCTCTGACGGGAGAAAGTTCGAGAGAAAATCCGGAAGAATCGCTGTCCTCCGAGCAGGGTCGGAACAAGGCTGCGGAAAAAGCCTATGAAACAGAAATGTTGTCGGATGATGTTCCGGAACCATACTGGACGGAAGAAACCGAGGACCTGCCGAAGCTCCGACCGGGAGACTGGGACGACGATCTGGACGAGGAACCGGCGGGATGGTTTTCGGATGAGGAGACGGAGCCGGCAGAGCTTCCATTGGAGAAAGCTGCCGCGCGGGAGAAACTGCGTGGTTCCGAAGAGGGAAAGTTTGAAAGTGACATTGATACGTCACTTTCAAACCGCAGCATCGGTGCGGATGCACCGGCTGCCTCAGCGAGGTATCAGGATGCGGGAACTCCTGACATTCCGAAGGAATCCCTTTTGCAAAGGGCCGGAGAGCAGTGGAAAAGGCGCATCGGCAGATTCTCCGGTGCGGATGCCGTCGTTGGATTCCTTGCGGCGGCAATTGCCGTAGTGCTGATCGGAGGAGGCATTACCTATGCGGGGAATCGGAAGATTCAGAAGGAGCGGGTGCTCCTTGCAAGCGTCGGAGATCAGCTTCCCGGAGACCAGGTGTTGAATGCCGACACCGCGCGGGCGCTTGCGGCAATCCGCGTGGAAGAGGACGAGAAGAAGGCACGGGAAGAAGAAAAGGCGCGGGAAAAGGCACAGGCCGATGCGCAGCTGGAGGCAGAGGAAGGCTCCGTGCAGGTTGAGTTCGCTCTTTCCACCATTCAGAGCGATCTGAAGGTGAAGATCCGGAGAAAGAAGGAACAATCCCTGATCGGCGGCGTGCCGTTTTCGGTCCGGATCAAAGGGCCGGACGGGAAGGTGACGGAGAAGACCGATGAGGATCAGGACGGCATTGTCTATCTGACGGGCCTTTCCAATGGAACCTGGGAGGTGTCGCTGGAGCCGCTGATCGATCTGGAGAGTATCAAGTCGAAGGGAGACGATTACCGGGAGGATCCGGATTACCGGAGCTATTCCCGCTACCGGATTCCGGAAGAGGTGCAGACGATTGAGGTCTCGGATCACATCGCGTATGAGGTTGTGGACGTTGCGGATGAGGTCAAGAGTGCTTCGGAGGTCAATGCCGCCAGAGAGGATACTGCCAGGAATGATACCCCTGTCGAGAGCGTCATCAGGGACACGGTGGAATGGGTGGAATCTACCCGCACCGAGGTGGATGGAAACGATTCGGAAGATTCCTATGAAGAAGTGAGCAAGAGCAGCATTCCGGACCCTTATGCGAGCGCAAGGATTCCGGGAAAAGAGGAGTTCCGGCGGCTCTCCTCCGTGGATGATGCGGCGCAGGGGACGGAAGAAGCTTCGGCGGAAGGAAATACGGACAGCGCTTCGGCCGAAGGGACGGAGTCCGGTCAGGAAGAAAATACGGGAGAGACCGATTCGGAAAATACCGGGGCCGGGAACTCGGGGGAGGACGACTCCGAGAAGACTCCCTCTCTTTCCACGGATCCGTCGGAAATTCATTTGACCAGGGGAAAAACGCAGAGCATTCGTGTGACGGTTCAGGATGCGGAGGCCGCGACGGTGACATATGCCTCTTCGGATGAGTCGGTGGCAACCGTCTCGGATGGAGGAACCGTGCGGGGGGAAGGCGCGGGAAGCTGTGAGATCCGCGTAGGCCTCCGGGAATATCCGGAGATATCGAAGAGCGTTTCCGTGAAGGTGACAGAAGGGACGGACGACAGCTCGCCGCTGAAGGATGCCGATGGAAATCCTCTTTATGTGAAGGATGGAGAGGATTACCGCGCGGCGACTGCGGCGGATTACAGCCGGTATGATACGTTTTACCGGAAGACCGCGGCCCAGAAGCAGTACAGATACACCGGCTGGCAGCACATCAACGGTCTTACTTATTATTATGATAAAAACGGAAATTATGTGACCGGATCGCAGATCATTCAGGGAGTCTCCTATACTTTCAGCGAGGAGGGAATCCTTTCGGTCGGCGATACAAAGGCGGGAATCGATGTTTCCATGTGGAACGGCCAGATCAACTGGAGCGAGGTGGCAAACTCCGGAATTTCCTTTGCCATTGTCCGCTGCGGCTATCGCGGCTCCTCCGCGGGAATGCTGGTTCGGGACACGGCGGTGGGAACCAATGTGACGGGAGCGAAGAACGCGGGCCTGAAGGTGGGACTGTATTTCTTCTCTCAGGCGGTAAATGAGGCCGAGGCCGTGGAGGAAGCCTCCATGGCGGTTCAGATTGCCAGAAGCTATGGGATCTCACTTCCGATTTTCCTGGATGTGGAGAGCTCCGGAGGAAGAGGCGATGCCATCAGCGCCAGTCAGAGAACGGCCAATATCGCGGCGTTCTGCAGGACGGTCCAGAACGCGGGACTGTCCGCCGGCGTGTACGCGAATACGAACTGGTTCTCGGAGAGAATCAATACCGGCGCCCTGACGAGCTATCATATCTGGCTGGCCCAGTATGCCGCAGAGCCCACCTATTCCAGAACGCGCTACGACATCTGGCAGTATAGCTCGACCGGGAGAGTAAGCGGAATCAGCGGGGATGTGGACATGAATATCAGCTATCGCTCATATTAAAAAACGCCGGAGAGAGTTTTATGGTATACTCTAGCTTGTAAAATTCTGTTAACAGTTCGGGAATGTGACGGTGAAACCGGATGTTCCTGTGGATATGCCGGCTTTTTCCGAGAGACCGGCAGCTTCTTGCATTCCTGCCGCACAGGCAGATCAGAGGGAGAAACGGATATGAAAACATTTCTTGTAACCGGAGGTGCCGGCTTCATCGGCTCGAATTTCATTCATTATATGCTGAAGAAATACGGCGACAGCATCCGTATCATCAACGTGGACAAGCTGACCTACGCCGGAAATCTGGAGAACCTGAAGGATGTGGAGAACCTTCCGAACTATACGTTCGTGAAGGCCGACATCTGCGACAAGGAAGCCATCCGGAAGGTTTTCCGGGAGAACGACATTGACCGCGTCATCCATTTTGCGGCGGAGTCCCATGTGGACCGTTCCATCCGCGAGCCGGAGCTGTTCGTCAAGACCAACGTCATGGGAACGGCGAATATGCTGAACTGTGCCAAGGAAGCATGGGAGCTGCCGGAAGGACCGGATCCCCTCGGCAACTATAAGGAAGGGAAGAAGTTCCTGCATGTTTCGACGGATGAGGTGTACGGATCGCTGCCGGAGGATCCGAACGCGTACTTCTATGAGACGACGCCCTATGCGCCTCACAGCCCGTACAGCGCGTCGAAGGCATCCTCGGACCTTCTGGTGAAGGCGTACATGGATACCTATCATTTCCCGGCGAACATCACGAACTGCTCCAACAACTACGGCCCTTATCAGTTCCCGGAGAAGCTGATCCCGCTGATGATCAACAATGCCCTTTCCGGAAAGCGGCTTCCGGTTTACGGCGACGGCAAAAACGTCCGTGATTGGCTGTATGTGGAGGATCACTGCAAGGCAATCGACCTTGTGCAGGAAAAGGGAAAACTGTTCGAGACCTACAACATCGGCGGACACAATGAGAAGCAGAACATCGAAATCGTGAAGACGATCATTGAGGTTCTGCGCGAGGAGCTGGATGATTCCGATCCGAGAAAGAAGAACGTCAGCGAAGACCTGATCGAGTACGTAGAGGACCGCAAGGGACATGACCGCCGCTACGCGATCGCACCGGACAAGATTCACCGGGATCTCGGCTGGCAGCCGGAGACCATGTTCAAGGAAGGCATCCGCAAGACCATCGCATGGTATTTCGATCACATGGACTGGATGGAGCACATCACGAGCGGCAACTACCAGCAGTACTATGAGACTATGTACGGAGACAAGAAGGTGCTGAAATGAAGGGAATAATTCTTGCCGGAGGTTCCGGCACAAGACTGTACCCGCTGACCAAGGCGATCTCGAAGCAGATTATGCCGGTCTATGACAAGCCGATGATCTACTATCCGCTTTCCACCCTGATGCTGGCCGGAATCCGGGAGGTGCTGATCATCTCAACGCCCAGAGACCTTCCGGTTTTTGAGGATCTTCTGGGAGACGGATCGCAGCTGGGCATGAATTTCTCCTATGCGGTGCAGGAACATCCGAACGGACTGGCGGAGGCGTTCATCATCGGTGCGGATTTCATCGGCGGTGATTCCTGCGCACTGGTTCTCGGCGACAATATTTTCTACGGGCAGAGCTTCTCGAGAGTCCTCCGAAATGCAGCGGAGCGGACAAGCGGCGCGACCATTTTCGGCTACTATGTCAAGGATCCGACGGCATACGGCGTGGTGGAGTTCGACGAGAACGGCAAGGCTATTTCGATTGAGGAGAAGCCGCAGCAGCCGAAGTCCAACTATGCGGTTCCGGGTCTGTACTTCTACGACAATGATGTCGTGGAGATCGCCAGAAATGTAAAGCCCTCCGCAAGAGGCGAAATCGAGATCACCAGCATCAACAACGAGTACCTTCGCAGAGGGAATCTCTATGTGGAGCAGCTGGGAAGGGGCTTTGCGTGGCTGGATACGGGAAGCCATGACTCTCTTCTGGATGCGGCCAATTTCGTGGCAACCTTCCAGAAGCGTCAGGGACTGTACGTCTCCTGCATTGAGGAAATTGCCTACAAGAAGGGCTTTATTGACAGAGAGCAGCTGCTGAAGCTGGCGGAGCCTCTGATGAAGACGAACTACGGCCGGTATCTGGTGGAAATTGCCAACGGACTCGGCTGAGACGCAGAATGCCGGAGAAGACGGACAGGAGAGGAAGAAAGAGGAGGACATCCTTCGCTTTTTTGTTGACGGTGCTGCAGAAAGGCGGCATCAGGAAAGGACAAAATGGGACAGATTCAGGTAGAAGATAACTGCGGCGGCATTCAGGGACTGAAGGTGATTACGCCTACGGTTCATGGAGATGACCGCGGATATTTCATGGAGACTTATCAGCAGAAGGACTTTGCGGCAGCAGGAATTGACGTGAACTTTGTTCAGGACAATCAGTCGTCTTCCAAAAAGGGCGTGCTCCGCGGACTTCACTTTCAGATTCAGTATGCACAGTCGAAGCTGGTGCGCGTGGTAAACGGTGCGGTATTTGATGTTGCTGTGGACCTGCGCCCCGGATCGGAGACCTTCGGGAAGTGGTTCGGCGTTCTGCTTTCTTCGGAGAACAAGAAGCAGTTCTTCATTCCAAAGAATTTTGCACACGGCTTTCTGGTCCTTTCGGACGAGGCAGAGTTCTGCTATAAGGTGGACGATTTCTGGCATCCGAACGATGAAGCGGGCATTGCCTGGAATGATCCTGCCATCGGTGTGGAATGGCCGGAACTGACGGGAGATTATCATGGAACACCGTCGGCAGAGGGCTATGCGCTGAAGGACGGAACTGCACTGACGCTTTCGGACAAGGATCAGAAGTGGGGCGGACTGGACGCTTACAGGAAGGAAAGAAATATCTAATTCATGGATCAGAACCGCAGAAAGAAACGGACGGTCCTTGTGATCGTCTGGGCAGTGGCCGCTGTTCTGGCAGTGGCCCTGCTGCTTCATAATAATGTACTGGAAGATCCGGATACGGCGAGATTAAAGAAAATCTCCGGCTGCCTTTTGCTGGGCGCCGGTGTTTTTCTGTTTACCCTGTTTCAGGACAGGGTCATGGCGCTCCCCGTGGAGCTGTATCAGAACCGGAGACTGATCTGGAGACTTTCCAGAAACGATTTCAAGAAACGCTATGCGGGTTCCTATCTGGGAACCATCTGGGCGATGGTTCCGCCGATTGTGACGGTTGCCATGTACTGGGTGGTGTTCGACCGCATTTTCGGATCGGGGCCCCAGGTGACCTATACCGGCGGGGAGGTTCCGTATGTCCTTTTCCTGACGGCAGGACTGGTTCCGTGGTTCTTCTTCTCGGATGCCGTCATGGGCGGAATGACCTCGCTGATGGAATACAACTATCTGGTGAAGAAGGTGGTCTTCAAGGTCAGCATCCTTCCGATCATCAAGGTGACGGCGGCACTGTTCGTGCATCTGGGATTTTCTGTAGTGCTGGTGCTGATTGCTGCCTTCTACGGGTATGCACCGAGTGTCTATACGCTGCAGCTGTTTTACTACACCTTCTGCGAGTATGTCTTCATTCTGGGCCTGTCTTACGCAACCTGCGCGATTGTCATTTTCTTCCGGGACCTGCAGAATCTGGTCTCGATCCTGATGCAGGTCGGAATGTGGGCAACTCCGATTCTGTGGAACATCAATACGCTTCGGGAGAAATACAAGCCGTTCATCAAGCTCAATCCGATGACCTATATTGTGGAAGGCTACCGGAGTTCGGTGTATGAACACCAGTGGTTCTGGGAACATTTTTATTCCTCAACTTATTTCTGGATCGTCACCGCGCTTCTGTTCGTGGTGTCGGCCCTGATCTTCAAGAAATTAAAACCGCAGTTTGCGGACGTCATGTAGGACAGCACCTTTGTGGACATACGCCTGCAGGGGAGCTTGCTCACCGGAAGGCGCATGGACGCAAAGGCATTGGACGGGAAAGAATAAATTTAAACATGCAGGATACAGCGATTCAGGTGTCGCACCTGACCAAACAGTACAAACTTTATAACCACAACCGCGACCGCGTGGCAGATGCACTCGGTTTTGGCAAAAAGGCACACTATACCGAGCACCTTGCCCTGAACGATGTCAGCATGACGATTCGCAAGGGCGAGACGGTCGGCATCATCGGAACCAACGGCTCCGGCAAATCCACCATCCTCAAGATTATCACCGGCGTGCTCACGCCGACCTCCGGCGATGTGCAGGTCAACGGACGGATTTCGGCTCTTCTGGAGCTGGGAGCCGGATTCAACATGGAATACAACGGCATTGAGAACATCTATCTCAACGGCACCATGATCGGCTTCAGCGAGGATGAGATCAAGGCGAAGCTGGATGACATCCTTGCCTTTGCCGACATCGGCGACTATGTATATCAGCCGGTCAAGATGTATTCCAGCGGAATGTTCATGCGTCTTGCGTTTGCCGTCGCGATCAACATTGATCCGGAAATTCTGATTGTCGATGAGGCGCTGGCGGTCGGGGATGTCTTTTTCCAGGCAAAATGCTTCCATAAATTCGATGAATTCAAAAAAGCGGGCAAAACCGTTCTGTTCGTCTCCCATGACATGTCCAGTATCAGCAAGTACTGTGACCGGGTTGTCCTGTTGAATCAGGGCGTGAAACTCGGTGAGGGAAAGCCGAAGGAGATGATCGATATCTACAAGCAGGTTCTGGTCGGTCAGTACGATCCGAATGCTGCGGACGAGAAGAAAGAAACGGAAGAGAAAAAACGGGAGACAGCCGGCGGGGGCGTTGCCGAGAACCCGGACAAGCTGGAATACGGCTCCGGCAAGGCCAGAATTGTTTCCTATGACATTCTGGATTCCTCCGGGAAGGTGAATTCTACCATTCTGAAGGGGAGCGAGTGCACGTTTCGGATGAGCGTGGAGTTTCTGGAGGATGTCAAGGCTCCGATCTTCGCCTTTACGATCAAGAATAAATACGGCGTGGAAATCACGGGAACCAATACCATGTTCGAAAAGGCCTTCCTGGAACCGGTTGCGAAAGGACAGGTGAAAACGATTTCCTTCCGGCAGCGGGTGGATCTGCAGGGGGGAGAATATCTTCTTTCCCTCGGCGTGACCGGCTATGAGGGCGAGAATTTCACCGTATATCATCGTCTGTATGATGTGATGAACATGACCGTGGTGTCCGACAAGAATACGGTGGGCTATTATGATATGAATTCTGCCATTCAGGTGACGGATGGCAGAATGCAGTAGTTTTTACACTGCTGTTCAAGAAACGCTGCTTCGTGAGGTGTTTTGACGCGGATACGCCGAAAATCACGTGGCAGGTGCGGCTTTTATGCATCATCCGTGAATGGAGCGAACAGCAACTTTTCGGCAAGGCAGGGAGTTATGGCAGAAGAGACGAGAAGAGAACAAATCGGGAGCGTTACCCTGGATCTGTCTCATTATCCGGGAGAGGATCTGTACTGCGATGGAGAGGTAGAGGACCGGATTCTGGAAATTGCGAAGAATCACCCGGAAGAGGAATTCGATGCCATCATCCGGGAGGCGAAGGACTGGCCAACGCTCTATCATCTCTCTTCCATCCGCGGCAATATTGTCGGATGGATTCCGTTTGAAGGGAATGAGAAGGCCCTGGAAATCGGAGCGGGACCGGGAGCGATTACCGGCGTTCTGGCGAGCCGCTGCGGACAGGTGGACTGCGTGGATCTGTCCAGAAAACGGTCTCTGATCAATGCATATCGTCACAGAGACTGCGGGAATCTGACCATTCATGTCGGCAATTTCGAGGATGTGGAACCGGAGCTCGACCGGGACTACGATTATGTTTTTTTGATCGGTGTATTGGAGTACGCAGAGAGCTATCTGCACTCGGATGATCCGTTCGGGGAAGAGCTCCGGACGGTTTTCTCCCACCTGAAGCCGGGCGGCCGTGTGGTGATTGCCATTGAGAACCGCCTGGGACTGAAATACTGGGCGGGCTGTGCGGAAGATCACTCCGGCCGCTTTTTCGACGGAATCGAATCCTATTCCGGTGAAAACGAGCCGGCGAAGACCTTCACGAGACCGGCGCTGGAGAGCCTTCTTCTGCAGAACGGAGCCACGGAGTATTCCTTCTATTATCCGTACCCGGATTATAAGTTTACGTCGATTCTGTATTCGGACCGCAGGCTCCCGGAGGCCGGAGAGCTGAACGAGAACATCCGCAACTTTGATCGCGACCGCCTGCTCCTTTTCGATGAGAAAAAAGCCTATCAGGGAATTACACGGGACGGACTGTATCCGATGTTCGCCAATTCCTTTGAGGTTGTAGTGGGGCCGGCACTTCCGGTGGACTACTGCAAGTTTTCCAATGACCGCGCGCCGGAGTACCGGATCCGCACGGAACTGGATCTGGTCGACGGAAGGGTCCGCAAGTATCCGCAGACAAGAGCGGCCGGAGAGCACGTTCTGCGCATGGCGGACAGTGCGGCGCAGCTGGCGGCAAGATACGCGGTGGCCGGAGAAGCCGTGGAGGGACACCCGAAGCTCCCGGAGATGAATCGGACGAGGGAAGACAATGACGCGCAGGGAACGCCGATGCCGAAGACGCTGCGCATTGCACCCTGCGTGCTGACCGCGGACGGCGGCGTGGAGTTTCCGTATGTTTCGGGCAGACCGCTGGAGAGCCTTCTGGATGAAAGCCTGCAGAGAGGGGACGGAGAGCGATTCCTTGCGCTTTTGAATGAATATCGGGAGAGAGTGGGACAGGGGGGTCTCAGACAGATTTCGGACTATGATATGACGTTTTCCAATCTTCTGGTGGACGGAGAGACCTGGACGGCCATTGACTATGAGTGGGCCGTGCCGAGGAGCATTCCGGTAGAGGAGCTTTTGTTCCGTTCCCTTCTCGTCTACTATCTGGAAGATGAAAAAAGAAGTGCACGCTGTGAGGAGCTGATCGGAAGCGAGCGCCTTTTAAAGACAATCGGCGTGCCGGAGAAGGATGCCAACCGTCTGGCCATGGAGGAGCAGAACTTCCAGAACCAGGTGACTGGGGGCGTCATTTCGCTGGGAGAGCTGCGGGCCCGGATGGGAACGCAGGTGATCAAACCCGCCGAGCTTCAGACGGAAGAAGAGAAAGAAGCGGCACAGGAGGTTCTGCAGAAGGCCCGCGAGGAAGAAGAGCGGAGTCTGACCTCCATTCAGGTTTACTTCGATACCGGCCGGGGATTTTCGGAAGAGGAATCCTATTGGGTCAGTGAGCATTATGAAGAGGAGGGGCTGGTGACCTTCACGGTTTCGGTTCCCATGGAGGCCAGGACGCTGCGGGTGGATCCTGCAATCTGCCCCTGCATGGTCATGATCCGTCAGGCACACGCGGGAGATGCGGATCGGAAAACCATCAGCCGCCTGGCACGTGCCAACGGGCGCCGATATACCAACGGCAGCATCGTCTATACGACCATGGATCCCTCTCTGGAGTGGGATCTGAAAAAATTGCGTAAAAAAGCCGGGATTCCGGAGGGAGAGGACTTTGACCTGGAGCTGACGCTTCAGATGGTGGGGCTGCCCTCCACAATGGCGCAGGCCATGGAAGAGCGCGGATAAGGAGTCAGGATACATGCTGAGAGAACAGATCAAGCATCATCTGGTACAGGTACAGGATGAGCGTTATGAGAAAGAGCTTCTGGACAAGGTGGACAGCTATACCAACTGGTACCGCCTGCATAAGCTCGAACTGGACAAGAGAATGAATGCCGAGGACCATTCCGAAGGAGAGAAGCTCTCGCGGGAGGTGGTCCGCTATTCGCATCTTCGCAATTATCTTCTCTCCGGAGTGAAGTTTCCGGACGTGATCATCTGCTGTGACGATGAGGGGACGCTGACGGATTACGCGGAGAAGATGATCTGTGATTATTTTGCGGCCAATCCGGACATCAACCTGGTGTACGGCGATGAGGACCGCCTTGCGGAGAAGTCGCAGCTCAAGGACGCGTGGCTGAAATCCGACTGGGCGCCGGACACGTTCCTCTCGACGTTTTACTTCGGCAGTGTCTTTGCGATCCGCTCCTCGGAGCTGTATCTGATCAATCCCGGAGAACGGAAGGCGTCGGACTATGAATCCCGCTCGAAGACGAAGGAGGACTCTGAGGAAGAGGCCAACGCGAGGAAGAACGATCTGGATGACGGTATGCGCTCCTGGATTTACGACAAGCTCTGCCTGAAGATCGCGCAGGCGGACGGCGGCTTCACGAGGAGAAAGAACAACCGCTTCCCGATCGGGCACATCCCGGAAATCCTGTTTCACGCATACCGCAAGGGAAGACCGTGGGACAGCAATCTGATCAAGGATTCCCTGACCGGCCGCTATTCCAGTGAATCGGCGGAGAAGCGCCTGATCAGCATCATCATTCCGAGCAAGGACAATCCAGAAATTCTGGGACGGTGCATCCATTCCATCGAGAAATATACGGACAACTCTCCTTATGAGATCATTGTGGTGGACAACGGCAGCTCCCCGGAGAACAAGGCGAAGGTGGAAAAGCTGCTCGAAGAGCACAATGAAAACGGAAGCGCGAGCCTGATTTATCAGCCGATGGAATTTAATTTCTCGGCGATGTGCAATCTCGGCGCTTCCGAAGCAAACGGAGAGCTTCTCCTGTTTTTGAACGATGACATTGAAATCGCGCGGCCGAGCTGGCTGTCCTATCTCTCGGAGAAGGCCAAGCTCCCCTATGTCGGCTGTGTCGGCATGAAGCTGCTGTATCCCAATTCGGACATCATTCAGCATGCGGGCGTGGTGAATGTGAAGGTGGGACCGATCCACAAGCTGCAGTACTGCAGCAACAGGGAGGAGCATTACTTCGGCTTCAACAAGGGCGTCCGCAATGTGATTGCCGTGACCGGAGCCTGCCTGATGATCCGAAGCGAGCTGTTCCGGGAAGTGGGCGGATTCGATGCGGAGAATTTCGCGGTTGCCTTTAATGACATTGACCTTTGCCTGAAGGTGTTCGAAAAGGGCTATTACAATGTCGTCCGCAACAATATGTACCTGTATCACCATGAATCCCTTTCGCGCGGAGACGACCGGGAAGACAAGGTGAAGGCACTGCGCCTTTCCGGAGAACAGGAGCGGCTCTTAAGCCGTCACCCGGATCTCTTCCGCCGGGATCCGTATTATCACCAGTATCTGGAGCAGGATCCGGCGGTGACCGAGTTCAAGATTGCGACAGAGGATGCGCTTCTGCAGGATCCGCACTATCTGGAAATGCAGCAGAGAAAAGGCCGGATCAAGGAAGCCTGGGAAGACCCCGTACTGCGGCTCGGTGTGGAATATGCGGGCCCTCTTTCCATCTGGCTCTGCGGACCGATGGGACGAAAGGATGCGAGGAGCAAAGAAGAGGACGGCTACTATGTCAAGGGCTATGCGTTTGTCATCAATGCGGACAACGCGGTTTATGACAGAAAGCTTTTATTCCGGAGGGATGACGATCCGCAGACGGTCTGGGAAATCGAAACAGAGCGGGTATACCGTCCGGATATTGCGGAGCATCTGACTGACCAGAAAAATGACGAGCTGACCGGATTCATGACGGCCTTCCGGAAGGATGCACTGAAGCCGGGAAGGTATCAGATCGGGATGCTGGCCCGGGACAACACGTCAAGACAGCGGATTACCTTCTGGTCCGATGTATTTCTGAGGATCCCGGCTGCGGATGATTGAAGACGGATTGTGAGGAGCCCGCGGCGCGGGGCACGGAATCATTTCCCCGGGAGGCCCCGGCGGAAGGTGCGGCAGGAAAGGTGTACATGACAGAGAATACGAACAGTCAGAACGATTATCGGGAACAGTTTGAAAAGGAAAAGGCCAAGGCGGCTTTTCTGGCGGACCGGGTGGCCCAGCTGGAAGATCAGGTGGATGATCTGCAGTTCAAGCTGGACCGGATCAAAAATAATAAAATCTGGAAGGCATCCAAACCCGCCCGCGACGCCTATCATTTCGTGCAGCGCCAGGCGGACCGGATCCGCAATCAGGGCGATGCCAGAGGAGTCGTAAAGAAAATTCAGTATAAGATCCGTGAGAAACAGGCGGAGAAGGGATACGGAACGGCGAGCTTTCCGGATGAGGCGGAGAGGAAGCGCCAGGCACAGGAGGCAGCGGGCTTTTCCCGCCAGATTCTCTTCAGCATTCTGGTTCCTCTCTACAACACGCCGAAGGAATATCTGAAGGACATGATGGATTCCGTGCTGAACCAGACCTACGGAAACTGGCAGCTGTGTCTGGCGGACGGCTCGGACGAAGAGCACGCCTATGTGGGCGAAGTGGTGCAGGAGTACCGCGCAAGGAGCCGGGAGCTTTCGGAGAGGATCTGCTACCGGAAGCTGGAGAAGAACGGCGGCATTTCCGAGAACACGAACGCCTGTCTCGCCATGGCAGAGGGGGAATACATCGCGCCGTTCGAC
Organism: bacterium; assembly: GCA_963655255.1. Classification (GTDB taxonomy): domain Bacteria; phylum Bacillota; class Clostridia; order Lachnospirales; family Lachnospiraceae; genus CAG-791. The sequence goes on along the minus strand of CAVKEB010000003.1, from coordinate 18,897 downwards.
CACGACGACTATCTGCACCCGTCGGTCCTGTACTGGTATGTCAAGGCCATCAACGAGCAGAACGCGGACTACCTGTACTGCGATGAGACCACCTTCCGGGAGAGCAATCTGAATCATTTCGTGACGATTCATTTCAAACCGGACTACGCGATTGACAATTTGCGGGCGAACAACTACATCTGTCATCTGTCCTGCTTTGACCGCACCCTCCTGGAGGGCGAGGAGCTGTATCGCTCGGAGTTCGACGGTTCGCAGGATCATGACATGATTCTGCGCCTGACGGACAAGGCACGGAATATTGTACATGTGCCGAAGCTCCTCTATTACTGGAGAAGCCATGCGGGCTCCACGGCGGGGAATATTGCGGCGAAGACATACGCGATCGAGGCGGCCAAGGGCGCGGTTGCGGACCATTTAAGACGCCATGGCTTCAAGAACTTCAAGATCACCAGCACCCGCGCGTTTGAGACGATTTTCAAGATTACGTATGAGATTCAGGGCGAGCCGATGATCTCCATTGTGATTGCGAACAAGGATCACAGCGAAGATCTGAAGCGGTGCCTCAATTCCATTTTTGAGAAATCCACGTATGAGAATTATGAGATCATCATCGTGGAGAATGGCAGCACGGAAGAGGCGACGAAGCGTTATTACCGCGAAGTTACATCCGGCCCGTACAAAGACCGGGTACATGTAGTAGAATATGAGTATGCGGAAGGCGAGACCTTCAATTACTCCAGAGTAAACAATTTCGGCGTGTCGCAGGCGAAGGGGGAATATGTCCTTCTCCTGAACAATGACACGGAGGTGATTTCCGTCAACTGGATGGAGGAGCTTCTGATGTACGCACAGCGGCCGGATGTCGCCTGTGTCGGCGCGAAGCTCTATTATCCGGACAAGACCATCCAGCATGCCGGCATCGTGATCGGGCTCGGAGCGCACCGGACGGCGGGACACACGCATTATAAACAGCGCAGAGAGAACCTCGGCTACATGGGACGGCTGTGCTACACGCAGGACGTGTCGGCGGTGACCGGAGCCTGCCTCATGGTGAAAAAGAGCATTTACGATGAGGTAGGAGGCCTGGACGAGACCTTTGCGGTCTCTCTGAACGATGTCGATTTCTGCCTGAAGTGCAGGGAGAAGAGCTATCTGAATGTCTTTACGCCGTTTGCGGAGCTGTATCATTATGAGTCGGTCTCCCGCGGCTCGGATGTGACAGATCCGTCTTCGGCCAATGCGAAGCGCTATGATCAGGAATCGGAGCATTTCCGGACGAAATGGAAGGAAGTGCTGGATAAGGGAGATCCGTATTACAATCCGAATTTTACGCTGGACCGCAGTGATTACAGCCTGAAGGTACAGGATTAGGAGAGAAACAAAGCGGCGTCAGCTCTGCATGTCCCCGGAATTCCGGACGGGAACGGTCCCGCAGGAAACCGGAGAGAAGGAGCGGACACCACACAATGAAGGAGGAGCAGAATCCATGCTGGAACGAGTGAAGGAGCAACTGAATTACTGGCTGAACGATCCCTATTTTGACGACAAAACCAAGGAAGAGCTTCTGGCAGTGCGCAATGATGAGAAGGAAGTGGAGGACCGTTTTTACAAGGACCTTGCTTTCGGTACGGGCGGACTGCGCGGCGTGATCGGTGCCGGAACCAACCGCATGAATATTTATACGGTCCGCAAGGCAACGCAGGGACTCGCCAATTACATCAACAAGAACGGAGACCCGAAGAAGGGCGTGGCGATTTCCTACGACAGCCGCCGCATGAGCCCGGAGTTTGCCAGAGAGACCGCTCTGTGCCTTGCCGCAAACGGCATCAAGGCTTATCTGTCCGATACGCTCCGCCCGGTTCCGGAGGAGTCCTTTGCACTCCGGTATTTCGGCTGCCAGGCAGGCGTAGAGATCACAGCCAGCCACAATCCGCCGGAGTACAACGGATACAAGGTTTACTGGGAGGACGGCGCGCAGGTGACGCCGCCGCATGACACCGGGATCATTGCAGATGTCAACGCGGTTGTCAGCTACGATGAAGTAAAGACCATGCCGGAGGAAGAGGCGAAGGAGAAGGGCCTCCTCGTATACTTCGGAAAGGAAATCGATGATGCCTACATGGAGGCGCTGAAGAAGCAGATCATTCATCCGGAAGTCATTCAGGAGATGGCGGATGATATCCGCATCGTCTATACGCCGTTCCACGGGGCGGGACTGGTTCCCGTGACAAGAGTCCTGGAAGAGCTCGGATTCAAGCATGTCTATGTGGTTCCGGAGCAGAGGGATCCCGATCCGGATTTCACAACGCTGGATTATCCGAACCCGGAGGATCCGAAGGCCTTTACGCTGGCGTTGAAGCTGGCAAAGGAAAAGGATGCGGATATTGTTCTGGCAACGGATCCGGACGCAGACCGTCTCGGCGTCTATGCCAAGGATGCAGAGACCGGCGAGTACATCGGCTTTACGGGCAATATGTCCGGCATGCTGATCGGCGAGTATATCCTCCGCGAGAGAACGCTGACGCACACGATGCCGGAGAAGCCCGCGTTCGTGACGACCATTGTGACCACCAATCTGGCGAAGGCCATTGCGACGAAATACGGCTGCCACTATGTGGAATGCCTGACCGGTTTCAAATACATCGGTGAGCAGATCAAGCTCTTCGAGCAGGAGCACTCCTACAATTATGTCTTCGGTCTGGAGGAATCCTACGGATGCCTTGCGGGAACACACTCCCGCGACAAGGATGCGCCGGTCGCGGTGATGATGCTGTGCGAGGCCGCTGCTTTCTATAAGAAGCAGGGACTGACGCTCTGGGATCAGATGCAGAAGATTTACGAGGAGTACGGCTTCTACAAGGAAACACAGTATGCCATTACGATGAAGGGCATGGACGGAGCAGCGCAGATTGAAGCGCTGATGGAGAAGCTCCGCAAGAACCCTCCGAAGACGTTCGGCAGCTGGAAGGTAGAAGAATTCCGCGATTACGAGACCGGAAAAACGCTGGAGCTTGCAACCGGAAAGGAAGGAACAACCGGCCTTCCGAAGTCGAATGTGCTGTACTTCGCACTGGATCAGGACGCATGGTGCTGCGCAAGACCTTCCGGAACCGAGCCGAAGATCAAGTTCTATATGGGCGTAAAGGGCAGCAGCCTTGCCGATGCCGATGCCAAGGTGAAAGAGCTGACGGAAGCGGTGAAGGCGAATATCTGAGGGAGTGCAGCTCCTGCGGGTACAATGAATGGCATTCTGGACAGATCTGAATAAAACAATCAAATATGCACGCAGGAACGGACTCCGCGACACCTGTTATGCCGCGGCGGAACGGATTCATGACAAGGTCGGTACCTCATATACCTATGAGGCACCGGCCTTGGGGCGTCTTAATGAACAGCGGAGCCAGTGGGAGAAGAGAGTGAAGGAGGGCGAGACCCTTCCGAAGATCAGCTTTCTGGTTCCTCTGTACCGCCCGGATATAAGATTCCTCCGGGAGATGCTGGAATCGGTGGAGAAGCAGACCTACGGCAACTGGGAAGTGATTCTCGCAGATGGAGGCGGGACGGAGGCTGCGGCCAACATTGCGGCATCGTTTCACGACGAGAGGATTCATTACGGCGCACTGAAGGAAAACGGCGGTATTTCGCGGAATACGAATGCAGCCGCGGCAATGGCTTCCGGAGATTATGTCGCGCTTCTTGACTATGACGATCTTCTGACGGAGGATGCGGTCTTCGAGGTGACACATAAGATCGAGCGGACGCACGCGGAGATCATTTACTCCGATGAGGACAAATGCGACTCTTCGGCGAGAAGCTTCTTTGAGCCGAACCGCAAGCCGGATTTCAATCCGGATTATTTCCTGAGCAACAATTATATCTGCCATCTTCTGGTCATGAGGAGGGAGCTGTTCCTGGCTCTCCGGCTAAGACCCGAGTACGACGGGGCGCAGGACTATGATCTCCTTCTGCGCGCACCGTGGTCGGGGATCGTACACATCCCGAAGATCCTGTACCACTGGAGGACCCACCCGGCTTCTACGGCGGGGAATCCGGGGAGCAAGAACTATGCCTATGAGGCGGGCAAGGCTGCCCTGAAGGAGTATTTCCGTACCTGCCGAATTGACGCAGAGGTGACGGAGTCGAGACACAACGGCTTTTTCCGGGTGAACTATCGGCCGGATATCTTCACGCAGCGCCCCGAAGTCGGTGTTGTGGGCGGAAAGCTTCTGAACAAGCGCCGCCGCATCATCGGCGGCATGATGGATGAGAACGGCCGGGTGGAATTCGTCGGTATGCATGAGATGGAAAGCGGCCCCATGCACCGCGCGGACACCATGCAGGATGCACCGGCGGTGGATGTGCGCTGTATGGAGATCCGGGATGAGCTCCGTCCGCTCTATCAGGCGGTGTTCAATGCCTCCTATGAGGGACATGTGATGAAGCGTACGGATGATCTGAAGGCAATGAGCCTGGAGTTCTGCCGTCAGGTCAGGCAGCAGGGATATCTTGTTGTCTGGGATCCGGAGATGACAAGAGTCTATGAACAGAAATCGTTTTGATTTGATATCGGTTGTCATTCCGAACTATAATGGGGCCGGTTATCTGAAGGAATGTCTTGATTCCATTCGGGAAGGGAGCCTTGTTCCGCAGATCATCGTGGTGGACAACGGTTCTTCGGACGGCTCCTGCGAGCTGGTGGAGGAGCAGTACCCGGAGGCGGTTCTCCTGAAGCTGAAGGCCAACACCGGCTTCTGCCATGCGGTCAATGCGGGGCTTCACCTGGTGAAAACGCCGTATGTGATGCTGCTGAACAATGATACCCGCGTGGACAGGGAGTGCCTGGCAGATCTTCTTGCGGCGATGGAGAAACGACCCTCCTGTTTTGCCGTGCAGGCGCTGATGCTCTCCATGAAAGAGCCGGATCGCATTGACGACGACGGCGATCTGTACAGTGCTCTCGGCTGGGCCTTCGCAAGACATAAGAACGCACCGCGGGAGAAGGCGGCGGCAGGTCCCCTTTTTGCGGCCTGTGCCGGAGCGGCGCTCTACCGCATGAGCGTGTTTGATGAAATCGGCTGGTTTGACGAGCGGCATTACTGCTATCTGGAGGATCTGGATATCGGCTGGCGCGCACAGATTTTCGGGCACCGGAGCTTCTTGGAGCCGGACGCCGTGGTATATCACGCGGGAAGCGCCACAACGGGCGGCAAATACAGCGCATTCAAGGAAATTATGACGGCGGGCAACAATGCCCTGCTTTTATACAAAAACATGCCGTTTCTCCAGTACTGGCTGAACGCGCCCTTCTGGAAGCTCGGAACGGCGGTCAAGAAGGCATATTTTGACAAAAAGGGCTTGGGGGAAGCCTACAGGGACGGAATCCGGCGCGGAGAATTCCTGAAGGCATCCGCGGCAGAATATACGGTGATGAAGGAGTACGACATTCCGTATAAGAAATGCCCGATTCCGCAGGAGGCAGGGCTTCCGGAGCAGGAAGGGGATCTGATGGAGATCCTTCCCCTGTATCTGGGGAGGAAGATTCCGTTCGAGTGGAGACATCTTCCGAATTATCTCTCCATCCAGGGGCAGCTCCTGGCGGGACTGTTTCGGAGACGCTCCGCGCCGTGAGTCTCGCGGATAGATCGCGCACAGATTCCGGAGGCTGCGGACGGATCCGCATTTTCTTTCGGAACAATCAGACATGCTCTTTCCACCGGGAGGAGCGTGTGACCGGACAACATGATTAAAGACAATCAGATTTTTTTCAACCGCATGCACATTGTGCTGGACGGACTGGTGGTCGTAGTGAGCTTCCTGCTCGCCTGGGCCATCAAGTTCCTGACGCCGCTTGCTGAATCCACGCCGGGCGTCACCGCACTTTCCGCAGAGACCTATTTCAGGACTCTGTATTTTATTGTGCCCGGATATCTTGTGCTCTACGGCATTTACAATCTGTATTCGTCCAAACGCTCGTCCCGGATCCGCACGGAGGTGGCGGGCATCATTAAGGCGAATACGGTCGGAATCGGTCTGGTGATGATCAGCTTCTTCCTGCTCTCCACGAGTGTGGATGGCATGGTGGATTTCTCGAGAACGCTGATCCTCCTGTTCTATATCATCAATACGGCGCTGACCTTCCTGTACCGGATGATGGTGCGCAAATTCCTGTATTTCATCCGGCGCAGAGGCAACAATCTCAAGCACGTCATTCTCGTCGGCTATTCCCGTTCGGCGGAGGCCTATCTGGACCGCATTCTCTCCAACCCGCAGTGGGGGTATGTCGTGCACGGCATTCTGGACGATCATGTCCCGAGGGGAACGGTTTACCGCGGGGTGAAGGTCCTGGGGGCGCTCGGCAATCTGGAAATTATTCTTCCGGAGAACAAGATGGATGAAATCGCCATTACGCTTTCCCTGGAGGATTATGACAATCTGGAACACATCGTGGATCTGTGTGAGCGCTCCGGCGTGCACACCAAGTTCATTCCGGATTACGGCTCACTGTTCCCGTCGAGACCCTATACAGAAGATCTGATGGGGCTGCCCGTCATCAATATCCGGTATGTGCCTCTGACCAATACGTGGAATGCACTGCTGAAGCGGCTGGTGGACATCTTCGGCTCTATTTTCTGCATCATCCTGTTTTCTCCGGTCATGCTCTTTGCGGCAGTCGGAACGAAGCTGACCAGCAAGGGACCGGTCATCTACAAGCAGACGAGAATCGGCCTTCATTCGAAGCCGTTTACGATGTATAAATTCCGCACCATGCGGGTGCAGACGGCAGAAGAGGAAAAGAAGGGATGGACGACGCGTGGAGACGACCGCGTCACGAAGTTCGGAAGCTTCCTGCGCCGCACCAGTATTGATGAAATGCCGCAGTTTTTTAACGTGCTGGCGGGCAAAATGAGCCTTGTCGGCCCGCGCCCGGAGCGGCCGCAGTTCGTGGACAAGTTCCGGGAGGAGATTCCGCGCTACATGGTGAAGCATCAGGTCCGCCCCGGTATTACCGGCTGGGCACAGATCAACGGTTACCGGGGAGACACCTCCATCCGGAAGCGGATTGAGCATGACATTTATTATATCGAGAACTGGAGTCTCGGCTTTGATTTCCGGATCCTGTTCCTGACGGTATTCAAGGGCTTTATCAATAAGAACGCCTATTGATCTGCCGCCAACTGTCCTAGCCCGGCTAATACAGTGCTTGTCCTGCCGGGGAAAGTGTAGTATTCTAAAGTTCAAGTCTTTATGAATTTCACCGGGGGAAGGTACCATGTCCAGACGTGACTATGATGATTACGACGATCGTTATGACGACCGTTACGATGACCGCTATGACGACCGCTATGATGATCGGTACGATGACGGATATGAGAACCAGGGAGCAGGCTCCTACGACGATGAGTACGGCTATGACGAGGGGGGCGGCTACGATGATGACCGGTATGACGGCCGGTACGGTGACGGCTACGCGGAGGATGCCCGCGGCAGATATTACGAAGAAGACGAATACGAGGATGACCGCTACTCTGACGACTATGAAGATGACTATGGCGATGACCGTTATGATGACGGGTACGGCCGCGGCAGCAGAGCGGGAAGATCGTCCGGAAACGGCCGCGGCGGACGCGGTCAGGAGAGGAAGAAGAAACGGACCGTTCTGATTGTAATTGAACTGGTGGTTCTTGCAGCAGTTCTCCTGATTCTTTACTTTGTGACCAGGATCGGCAAGGTGGAGCGTGTCAACCTGCCGACGGAAGAGATCGAGAACAACATCGCGGATGTCGTCAAGGAGAACACGGAATCGGGTGAGATGAAGGGATACCGCAACATTGCCTTCTTCGGCGTGGACTCCACGACCGGCGAGCTGGATCAGAACACGCGAAGCGATTCCATCATCATCTGCTCCATCAATGAGGATACCGGAGATGTGAAACTGGTTTCCGTTTACCGCGACACACTTCTGAACCTCGGCGACGGCACCTATAATAAGTGCAACGCGGCCTATGCGAAGGGCGGTGCGGAGCAGGCCATCAATATGCTCAACCAGAACCTTGATATGAACATCACGGATTTCGTCACGGTCGGCTTCGGCGGCCTGACCGATGTGGTGGATGCGCTCGGCGGTGTGACCATTGATGTGCAGGAGGATGAGATTTCCCACCTGAACAACTATCAGTCCACCATGGCGAAGGAGCTCGGCAAGGACGGATATACCGAGGTGACGCAGGCCGGCAGCCAGACCTTGAACGGTCTGCAGGCGACGGCGTACTGCCGGATCCGTTATACCAGAGGCTGGGACTACAAGCGTGCGGCGAGACAGCGCGCGGTTCTGTACGCGGTCATGAACAAGGCGAAGACGGCCAATGTCGGGCAGCTGACGGACATCGTCAACAGCGTGTCGGACGAGATCTACACTTCCTATAAGGTCAGCGACCTGATCAACGATGTGCAGGCAATTGCCGGATACAATATGATTGCGGAGGACAGCATTGACACGATGCAGAATGGTTTCCCGCAGGAGGACACCCGGATTCAGGCGAACCTCGGCGGAGCACTGGGTGACTGCGTCATTCCGAGAGATCTGACGGACAATGTCCAGTGGCTGCACCAGTTCCTGTTCGGCGATGACAACTACGAGGTCTCTGATACCGTGAAGGAATACAGTGATCATATCGCGGAGATGACCAGTGACGCGGTTCCGGAAGAGATGACGGACGCGGATCACACCTGATCACAAACGACAACAGAATCCGGGGAGGGGGAGCGGAGGCGTTCCCTCTCCTTTTTCGCTTTATGGCGAAGAGGAGCTTCACGGGATGCTGCAGACGTCGGAGTGTGAGCGGCGGCTCTCTTAAACAGCACGCAGGAAAGCAGTATGGTATAATATTTCGGGTCGTTTGTCTTAATGAGATTTTCCACGGAGAGTGTGCGGAAGAACAGCGACGGGCAGACCTCAGCGGGGAATAAGTTTGAAAGTGACATCGATATGTCACTTTCAAACTGCAGCATCGGTGCTAGCGCACCGGCTGCCGCATTCGGCAAAACCGTCTTCGCGGATTTTGCCTCAGCGGGGTAGAAGAATGGGAGATTCTCACACCTTATATGAGAATAAGCAGAACGGGAAGAAATGTACGGTGATCGTGGATGCGGTGATTCCGACATTCCGTCCGGGGAAGCGCCTGATGGAGATCATCCGGCTCCTGGGGCGGCAGACGGTGCCGGTTCGGAAGTTACGGATCATCAATTCCGGACGGGACGGCTTTGAGAGCTTCCTGAGAGAAGAGCGTCTGACGGAGCAGCAGCTTCTGGAGCACTTTCCGTTTCTGGTTCTGGAACACATTCGGGTGGAGGAGTTTGACCACGGCGGGACCAGGAGCCGGGCTTTTGCGGAGTGCGGGGACGCAGATTATGTTCTTGCCATGACGCAGGATGCTCTTCCGAAGGATGAGATGCTGGTGGAGAAACTTTTAAAGCCGCTGGAAGCGGACGAGAAAACGGCGGTCAGCTATGCCAGGCAGCTGCCGAATCCGGATGCTTCCTGCGAGGAGCGGATTTCGAGGGCTTTCAATTATCCGGATCAGCCGCGCGGGAAAACGCAGGCAGATGCGAAGACGCTGGGCATCAAGGCGTATTTTTGCTCCAATGTGTGTGCGCTGTACCGCAAGAGTCTCTGGGAAAGGCTCGGCGGCTTTCCGAAAAGAGCCATTTTCAATGAGGACATGGTATATGCCGGCAGGGCACTGCAGGCGGGATACCGGATTTATTACGCGGCGGATGCCTGTGTGTTTCACTCTCACTCGTACACGGCTTCGCAGCAGTTTCACCGCAATTTTGATCTTGGCGTATCACAGGCGCAGAATCCGCAGATTTTTGCGGGACTATCTTCGGAAGGAGAGGGCATGCAGTATGTGAAGGCGGTGGCCCGGGAAATGCGGAAGGAGAATCAGACGGGAAGGATTCCGGGCTTTGCCTGCCGGTGTGCCGCAAGACTTGCTGGATACCGCCTGGGAAAGGCCTATCGGCATCTGCCGGAGCGGGTGGTGCTGCTTTGCACATCCAACCGCAGTTTCTGGACGCAGAGGCAGCAGGAATAAGGAATAAAAAGAGACAGCGGAGCAGGCCTGGAGTTTCGGTCATTCCGGGCCGCAATCTGGAATCGATAAGAGACAGCAGCGAATGCGATGATAAGCGGAAGCCTTTCGGGCTTCCCGGGAATGCCGCACAGACGGCGGCAGGAGGTAGAACAATGTGTGGAATTGTCGGATATGTAGGAAAGAGGCAGGCGGCTCCGATTCTTCTGGAGGGTCTGTCGAAACTGGAATACCGCGGATATGACTCCGCGGGCCTCGCGGTCCGTGCGGATGATGGAGACTTTGAAATCGTAAAGGTCAAGGGAAGGCTGAAAGGACTCGCGGAGAAAACGAACAACGGCCTGTCCATGCAGGGCTGCTGCGGCATCGGTCACACGCGCTGGGCAACTCACGGTGAACCCAGTGAGAACAACGCTCATCCGCATATCAGCAATGATAAATCGGTAGTCGGGGTGCACAACGGCATCATTGAGAATTATCAGGATGTCAAGAACAAGCTTCTCCGCCATAATTATCACTTCTATTCCGATACGGACACGGAGGTGATGATCAATCTGGTCGAGTTCTACATGAAGAAATACAACCTCGGACCGATTCATGCCATCACGCACATGATGATGCGCGTGCGCGGAACCTACGCGCTTGCGATCATGTTCAAGGATTATCCCGGCAAGATTTATGTCGCGAGAAAAGATGCCCCGATGGTCATCGGTGTCGGAAAAGGAGAATCCTTCCTGGCCTCCGATGTTCCTGCCATCCTGAAATATACAAGGACTGTCTACTACATCGACAACATGGAAGTGGGCGTGCTGGAGGCCGACAAGATCTCCTTCTACAATATCGACCAGGAAGAGATCGAGAAGGAACCCACGCACGTGGAGATGGATGCAGAGGCCGCGGAGAAGGGCGGCTATCCGCACTTCATGCTGAAGGAAATCCATGAGCAGCCCCGCGCCGTCAAGGACACCATCAACTCCATGATTGACGAGAACGGGAAGATTGATCTGGAGAAGATCGGTGTGACGGATGAGCTTTTAAAGAACCTGAACCAGATCTATATCATCGGCTGCGGATCTGCCTACCACGTCGGCGTCGCCATCCAGTATGTCATTGAGGATCTTGCAAGGGTCCAGGTGCGCATTGAACTGGCCTCCGAGTTCCGTTACCGGAATCCGCTCATTGCACCGAACAGCCTTGCGATCATCATCAGCCAGTCCGGGGAGACCGCAGACTCTCTTGCGGCCCTGCGCCTTGCGAAGGAAAACGGCATGAAGACCCTTGCCATTGTCAACGTGGTCGGATCCTCCATTGCAAGAGAGGCGGATCATGTCCTGTATACGCTTGCGGGACCGGAGATTGCGGTTGCGACGACCAAGGCCTACAGCACACAGCTGATTGCAGGGTATGTGCTCGCAATCCGGATGGCGGCGGCAAGAGGAACGATTGACGAGGAGAAGGAGGCCTCCCTGATCGCGGAGATCCGCGAGCTTCCGGACAAGATCGAGCGCGCACTGGAGGACAAGGAGAGAATCCAGTGGTTTGCGGCAAAGCGCAGCAATGCGAAGGACATCTTCTTCATCGGAAGAGGCATTGATTATGCCATCTCGCTGGAAGGGTCGCTGAAGCTCAAGGAGATCAGCTACATTCACTCGGAGGCCTATGCGGCGGGCGAGCTGAAGCACGGTACGATTTCTCTGATTGAGGACGGAACGCTTGTGGTCGGCGTTCTGACGCAGCCGGACCTGTTCGAGAAGACGGTCAGCAACATGGTGGAGGTCAAGAGCCGCGGTGGTTATCTGATGGGTCTGACCACTTACGGAAATTATGCCATCGAGGATACGGCAGATTTCACGGTTTACATCCCGAAGACGGATCCGCATTTCGCAACGAGCGTCGCGATTATTCCGCTGCAGCTCCTGGCTTATTATGTCAGCGTGTCCAAGGGACTGGATGTGGATAAGCCGAGAAATCTGGCGAAGTCGGTGACGGTGGAATAGTGCACTCGAAATTGCCCGATGGCAATTTCTCCTGCTTGGAGCAAACGCATCGCGTTTGCTCCCCCCCGTCGGAGAATTCGCCTTCGCGAAATTCTCCTCGGGCACTCGAAATTGCCTGATGGCAATTTCTCCTGCTTGGAGCAAGGCGAATTCGCCTTGCTCCCCCATCGGAGAAACCGCCTGCGCGGATTTCTCCTCGGACACTCGAACGGCTGATGCCGTTTCCTCCTGCTTGGCGCAGGGGAACCTGCGCCCCCGTCGGAGAATTCGCCTTCGCGAAATTCTCCGACGGGCACTCGGAAACCAGAAAACAGCCGATATTTATAGAAAGGGAACAATGGATTTACGTGTAGAAGGGGAAGGTGCGGACAGCTACGAAGAGATTATGCTGATCTACAACGGAGCACTCCGGCAGATCCAGACGAAGCTGAACATCCTGAACGATGAGTTTCAGCATGTGCACAACTACAACCCCATTGAACATATCAAGGCCCGGCTGAAAACGCCGGAGAGTATTGTCAACAAGCTCAAACGTCACGGATACCCGTCGACGCTGGAGAATATGGTGAAATATTGCAATGACATTGCCGGTGTGCGTGTCATCTGCGATTTTACGTCAGATATTTATAAGATTGCGGATATGATCAGCAATCAGAGCGACATTCGCGTGCTGGCCATCAAGGACTACCTGGCGAATCCCAAGCCGAGCGGCTACAAAAGTTATCATATGATCGTGACGGTTCCGGTATATCTGTCAGACCGGATTGTGGATACCAAGGTGGAAATCCAGATCCGGACGATTGCGATGGATTTCTGGGCGAGCCTGGAGCATAAAATCCAGTATAAATTTACGGGAGATGTGCCGGCCGGAATTGCGGAGGAATTGCTCGAATGTGCCCGGATGGTTTCGAATCTGGATGAGAAAATGCTCTCCCTCAACAACGAGATTCAGGAATTCAAGATCGAAGAAGCGGCGCAGGAGAAGCATTAAACAGAAAAAGCGCAGGTAACGGGGCACGGAATATAGACAGACAATGAAAGGGGTGCGGCAGAGGAGAGAAAACTTCGCTGTCCATCCTTTTTTTGAAACGTGCAGTTTGAAATATATCACTTTCAAACTGCAGCATCGGTGCTGACGCACCGGCTGCCGGATGCGAGGGATAAAGGCAGATGAAAGCGGGAGCGGATCCCCTGAAAAAGAGGAGTGCCCGGACACCTTCCGGTGCCCGGGCTTATTATGAAAAAATTATCAAACTGTCGATCGATTTGATGATTTAAATATAGCAGATAAGTATGAACAAAATATGAACAAGACTTGAACATATGTGTATTTTACACAAATACGCAGAACGACAAAAAAGAAAGCAGGACAAAATGACAGAAAACAGGAGACTCCGCGTTCGTTGTAAAATGAAAACGATGATGGTATCATATTTCTGATTTTCCGTTTTGCGAATGCTGCTTTTCAGATGAGCGCCGCGGGCGGACGGGTGTGCGGATCGGGCGGCAGACAGGCCGCATGGATTCTGGCCGGATCTATGAGAAATTGACAGCGGAAAGGGAAGATGCCGCTTTGGATCTTCCTTCGGATGTAATAGAAGAGGGGTTGCAATGAGCGATCAGTTTATGCAGGAAGTGCAGGAAGAAGAACATTCCATCGAAGATCTGGAGAGGAAGATTTCCCAGGGAACCGGCATCGCCGAGGCCGCTGCGGACGATATGATCCGGGCCAATGAAGAGGCACAGGCCATTGAGGTGGATGCGTTGAAGGAGACGGTGCTGGCCTATCAGAAGCAGATTGAAGAGCTGAAGGATCTCTATGAGAAGAACCGCGTTCTGGTGGATGAGATGCGCAGGATGAGCATTGAGACGACCAAGGGCGTGCAGGATGTCATGAAGGCATCCGCCCAGGCTCTTTCCGAGAACAGTACGGCACTCCGTGACGTGGATTTCGGCAAGATGCAGGAGGAATCCCGCAAAGGAATGGAGGAATCCTCGAAGAATCTGGAGACGAAGCTCACGGAATCCATCGGGGCATCCGAGCAGAAAATTGCGGATCTTCTGCAGCAGTCGGATGATTTTTCCCACAAGGAGAACGTGCGCGTATATCGCAATGTGCAGGCTGCCGTGGAGCAGCTTCTGAAGAAGCAGACCGACGAACTGAAGGAGAAAATGGACGAAGAGGAGAAACCCGCCAAGGCTCCGGTAAACGGTGTTCAGATTGTAACGCTTGCGGCGGTTCTGGCCGGTGTGGTGCTGGAGGCCCTGCATGCCTTCGGCGTTCTTTCGATGTTCTTCGGTTGATGTGGTAAATGATTCATCACAATGGCAGGAAAACTGAATTCTGGTTTCTGACCGTCTGTGCGATTGTCCTGTTCGCCGGGCTTCTCCTGTTTCCGAATGTCGTTCCGTTCGGGACCGGAACGGACAATATGTTCACCGTTTCGCTGAACGGAGAGGAGGTCGGCGTTACCGGATCGGAGGAAGAGGCAAGAGAGTGCTTCCGCAGGGCGCGCCGGGAGATTGCCCAGACGAGCGGGGATCCTCTTTTCATTGATGCTGATCTTGAAATCACCGGAGAAGAGGTCTACTGGGGCCGTACAGACAGCGACCGCGATATTGTGGATCAGATGAAGGCGGTTCTTTCCAGGCATGAGCTTCTGACGCTTCAGCACTGCTACACAGTGAAAATCGGGGAATATATTTTCAATATGGCCTCGGTGGATGACATCAAGTCGCTTCTGAATCATGTTCTGGAGCAGTATGATCCGGAGCGGGACTATATTGTCAGCATTCTGACGGATACCGATCGTGAGGTCAACGCGCTGACATATGAGGTTTTGACAACCAGTGAGCAGGAGAAGAAGGAAGAGAAGCAGAATCAGCTTCCCTCCGCCGGAATTGAACAGGCCTTTTCCAGACTGTTCGAGGATGTGAAGCCGGCGGTCGGCAAGGACTTCGAGGACTATGTTCTGGGACTTCAGAAGATTGACTTCGGAGAGAAGATTGAAATTTCGGAGACGTATCTTCCGTCCAATCTGATCGCGTCGCTCGAGGATGCGGAAGCGGATGTGACCGGTGATGTGGCCAAAGATGCGACTTACGAGGTTGCGAGCGGCGACACGCTTTCCGGGATTGCGTCGCGTTATGGTTTGACCACGCAGGAACTGATATCGATCAACGGACTGTCGGGCGAGGATGCGGTGATCCGGCCGGGGGATGTCCTGAATGTCACTGTGGCGGAACCGAAGCTGACCGTTCTGTATACCAACCAGGAATATTACGAAGAAGATTACAGTGCGGACACGATTTACAAGGAAAACAGCGACTGGTACACCAGCAAGTCCGAGGTGATTCAGAAGGGAAGTCCGGGACACCGGCGAGTCATTGCCCTGGTGAATTACCGGGATGATGCCGTGCAGAGCCGCGAGATTGTGAAGCAGGAGACCACGGTGGATGCCGTGCCGGAGATCATCGAGGTCGGAACCAAGAACCCGCCGACCTATATCTGGCCGGTTTACGGACGGGTTTCCTCAAACTTCGGAGGCCGCAAGGCGCCGAAGGCGGGGGCGAGCACGAATCATAAGGGACTGGATATTGCGGTCGCAACCGGAACCTCTGTCATGGCAACGAGCGGCGGCAAGGTAACAGCCGCAGGCTGGCAGTCCGGATACGGATATGTGGTCTACATCGATCACGGAAACGGTGTGTCCTCGCGGTACGGACATCTCTCGAAGATTCTGGTCAGAGTCGGACAGAGTGTGTCACAGGGGGATGTCATTGCGCGGTCGGGCAACACCGGCAACAGCACGGGACCGCACCTGCACTTTGAGATCCGCGTGAACGGCACGGCGGTGAACCCGCTGAATTATCTGAACGGATGAGAATGGGCCGGAACCCGCAATTCTGCGGGGATCCTCCGGCGGGAAATGGTCTTCAGGAAGCGCTTGCTTGACGGAAAACCGGATGGGGAGTATCCTAGTACGGCATTATGCGTATTTATGCGCATGAGATCATTCTGAGCAAATTTAGGAGAACAGTGCATGCTGCATTACGTTGTGAAAGGCGGAAATCCTCTCTGCGGAGAGGTGGAGATCGGGGGCGCGAAGAATGCCGCGCTGGCGGTCATTGCGGCCTCTATCATGGCAGATGAGCCTGTTACAATTGAAAATATCCCGGATGTGTCGGACATTCGCGCCATTATCGGTGCCATTGCGGAGATCGGCGGCGTGGTGGAGCATCCGGAAGTCCATACCTATATCATCAACGGCGCGTTCATCAAGGATGAGCCGGTGGACACCGAGGCGGTGCGGAAGATCCGCGGATCCTACTATCTGATCGGCGCGCTTCTCGGCAAATACAAAAAGGCGGAGGTGGCCCTTCCCGGCGGCTGCAATATCGGGCTTCGTCCGATTGACCAGCACATCAAGGGATTCCGTGCCCTGGGAGCAGATGTCCGCGTGGCATCACCGGGTATGGTGGTTGCGAAGGCGGACGAGCTGGTCGGAAGCCATATTTACATGGATGTGGTTTCGGTGGGAGCAACGATCAATGTCATCATGGCGGCGGCCCTTGCCAGGGGGAACACCATCATTGAGAATGCGGCGAAGGAGCCGCATGTTGTGGATCTTGCCAACTTCCTGAACAGCATGGGAGCCAGAATCAAGGGCGCCGGTACGGATGTGATCCGCATCAAGGGAGTGGAGAAGCTTCATAAGACGACATATTCCATCATTCCGGATCAGATTGAAGCCGGAACCTATATGTATGCGGCGGCGGCAACGCATGGAGATGTCACCATCACCAACGTCATTCCGAAGCATCTGGAGTCGCTGACGGCGAAGCTGATTGAGATCGGCTGCGAGATCATTGAGTCCGATGACTCTGTCCGCGTCGTGGCGAAGAAGAGACTGGAACACACGAACGTGAAGACGCTTCCGTATCCGGGATATCCGACGGATATGCAGCCGCAGATCAGTGTCCTTCTGGGCCTGTCCAACGGAACGAGCATCGTGACGGAGAGTATTTTCGAGAACCGGTTTAAATATGTGGATGAGCTGACCAAGATGGGAGCGTCCATCCGGGTGGAAGGCAATACCGCCATCATTGACGGCGTGGCGTCCTATAACGGCGCGAACCTGAATGCACCGGATCTTCGTGCCGGCGCAGCGCTCGTAGCGGCGGCTCTTGCGGCCAACGGATATTCGGAAATTTATGACATCCAGTACATTGAGCGCGGGTATGAGAGATTTCCGGAGAAGCTCCGTGCCTTGGGAGCCTGCATTGCCAAGGTGGATACGGCGGATGAAGAGCGAAGAGCCGTCAATGAGTTCAATCTCCGCGTGGTCGGCTGAGGAAGCTCTGTGCCGCACACGGTGAAGAACAAGGCTCGGAGCCGTGATATTCTCCCGCCGGGATTCTGGCACATATGGTGAAAAGGAACCGGAAGGCGGAAGCATATCTTTACATAGAGGTGAGTGGCTGATATACTGACTTCGTTGCAACGGTAACACTGTTTCGGCGGATCTGGAATCCGGAGGATTCCTCACACCGGACAGACAATTTCATAATTGCTGAGTGTTTTTCAGGGCAGGGTGCAATTCCCTACTGGCGGTATAGTCCGCGACCCCGCAGCGTCGGAATCTGACGGTGCAGGCTGATTCGGTGAGAGTCCGAAACCAACAGTACAGTCTGGATGGAAGAAGAATGATCAGGCAAGATGAGAGAGACGGCATCCGGAAGAAGCGGATCCTTCGATTTAATCTGTGAATGCACTGCCCTGTGTCCTTTGCTGAGAAGGAGACAGGGCTTTTTCATGGTTATCCCTCGTGGAGGCAGACTTTCACCTTTCTGAACGAATGAAAAAGCGCAGCGTGTGCCGCCAAATGCGCGGCGGAAAGGGGAACCTACTATGACAGAAATCAATGCAGACAACAAAGCGGCGGTGAAGCAGACCGCGGGGGATATGACGGGGCAGAAGATCCGGGCCATCACGGTGACCGGCGTCCTCTCTGCAACGGCCTTTCTCCTTCAGCTGATTGAGATTCCGATTCCGATGTTGATGCCGACCTTCATCAAATTCGACTTTTCGGATCTCCCGGCCCTGATCGGAAGCTTTGCGCTGGGGCCGGTCTGCGGCATCGTAATCGAGCTCATCAAGAATATCCTGCACGCGGCGCTTGCGACAGGGTCCTTTGGCGTAGGGGAACTGTCCAATTTTGTCCTCGGCGCGGTGTTCGTCGGCATCGCGGGAGTGATCTACCGCAGGAGCCGCTCCAAGAAGGGAGCCCTTGTGGCATCACTGGCCGGAACGGTGGCAATGGCCCTTGTTTCCTTCCCGTCGAATTTGTACCTGGTCTATCCGGTCTATTATCAGTTTATGCCGGAAGAGACAATCCTTGCGGCGTATCAGGCCATCCTTCCGGGGATGAAGAGTATCGCCCAGAGCCTTCTGATGTTCAATGTGCCGTTTACGTTTGTCAAAGGCATCCTGGATGTGATTATTACCTTCGCGGTGTATAAAAAGCTCTCTCCGATTCTCAAGGGAAACGACTGAGGCACCGCAGGAAAATGCGGGAGAGACTGCCATTGCCTGCCGAAGGGGCGACTGATTTCTGAGAAGAGCTTTCGGGTAAGCCGTGCGCAGAATGGCAGAACTGGCAAACAGAGGAAGGAAAGTGTATGATAACTACCGTCGGGACAGCGGCCCGGCGGTGTTTTCGTTTCCGGAGCGGTACGGAGAGATTTTTTACTTACTGAAACTTCCCACACGGGAAATATCTGCGAACCTTGAAAACTCAATCATTTAG
>CAVKEB010000002.1:0-169467 GCA_963655255.1 bacterium | reverse complement strand
CGCCGTTGTCATCCCAGCCGTGCTCGTCATCGCCGATCAGCAGACGCTTGGGATCGGTGGAAAGGGTAGTCTTTCCGGTTCCGGACAGACCGAAGAAGATTGCGGTGTGCTCACCGTTCAGGTCTGTGTTTGCAGAGCAGTGCATGGAAGCGATGCCCTTCAGCGGCAGATAGTAGTTCATCATGGAGAACATACCCTTCTTCATCTCTCCGCCGTACCAGGTGTTCACGATAACCTGCTCCTTGGAGGTGATGTTGAAGACAACAGCGGTCTCGGAATTGAGGCCCAGCTCCTTGTAGTTGGTTACCTTCGCCTTGGATGCGTTGTAAACGATGAAATCAGGCTCGAAGTTCTCTTCCTCTTCTGCAGTGGGCTTGATGAACATGTTGCGGACAAAGTGTGCCTGCCATGCAACTTCCATGATGAAACGAACTGCCATGCGGGTATCCTTGTTGGCTCCGCAGAAGCCGTCTACCACGTAAAGCTTCTTATTGGAGAGCTCCTTCTTGGCAATTTCCTTTACTGCAGCCCATGCTTCCTGAGAAGCGGGATGGTTATCATTCTTGTACTCATCGGTGGTCCACCATACGGTGTCCTTGGAGTTCTCATCCATTACGATGAACTTATCCTTAGGAGAGCGGCCGGTGTATACGCCAGTGAAAACGTCAACTGCACCCAGTTCAGTCTCTCTGCCAACCTCGTAGCCTTCCAGCCCGGGCTTGGTCTCTTCCTCGAACAGCTGCTCATAGGAAGGGTTATAGACGATCTCAGGTGTTCCGGTAATGCCATACTTGCTTAAATCGACTTTTGCCATAGTATCTTGAACCTCCATTAAGAATTCATGCTGTTAATAAATTAACACTGTTACGGTTATACCACAAAAGAATTTGAGGAACAACGGGAATCCTGCAAATTTCATTTGTTTTTTATGCTTTTATCAGAGCCCGGTAAATTTCCCTTTTCGGAACTCCGCGGTCCTTCGCAACAAGCTTCATGGCCTCTTTGCGGTCCGTTCCCTGAGACTCGTAGTAGGCCATATGTTCCTCGATGCTCATCGTCTTCCAGACGGCCTCTTCCTTCCTTTTCTTCTCCTCCGGATCCGCTCCCGCAAGGACCAGGACATACTCGCCTCTTGGGTCACTGCTTTCATAATATTCCCGCGCCTCCGAAAGAGACATGGCCTTCGCCTCCTCGAACTTCTTCGTCAGTTCCCGGCAGAGGACAATCTTCCGGTCGCCGAGCGCCTCCTCCAGCTCCTTCAGCGTCGCCCGCAGATGGTGCGGTGCCTCATACAGGATGGTCGTCCTCTCTTCCTCCCGGAGCCGCTCCAGAACATGGGCCCGTTCCTTTTTATCGGTTGGAAGAAATCCCTCGAAGCAGAACCTCCTTGCCGGCATGCCGGACATCGTAAGTCCCGTGATCAGGGCGCAGGCGCCGGGGAGCGAGGTCACGCGGATTCCCTGCTCCATGCACTTTGCCGCGAGAACCTCCCCGGGGTCCGAGATCGCCGGTGTCCCCGCATCGGTCACCACGGCAATGTTCTCGCCGCGCAGAAGGTGCCCGATCAGCTCGTCCGCCTTTTCATACTTATTATGCTCATGATAGCTGGTCATCGGCTTGTGAATGTCAAAATGATTGAGCAGCTTCAATGTATTGCGTGTATCCTCCGCCGCAATCAGATCCACATCCTTCAGCGTCTGCAGCACCCGGAGCGTAATATCCTCCAGGTTTCCGATCGGCGTTGCGCACAGATACAGAGTTCCCTGCGCAGTGCTCTTTCCGTTCTCTTCCATAGCCAAAATACCTCTCCTCTTCCGGACGCCTCCGTCCGGTCACGCCGTCCTTTGTCCCTCGCTGAGGCAAAATCTCTCTGTATACAGAGTGCCGCCAGGCGGCACTTTAAGCACTCGACAATGTCATCCGACATCTTCGAGTGCAGCGGTTTTGCCGAATGCAGCCGGCGTGTCAGTATCCGTAGATCTCATAGATCTCATCCGTATATTGCCCCGGCTCCCGGTAAACAATCAGCGGTTTCTCCACCGTGATCCTCGCATTTCCTCCGCGCACGCAG
This sequence comes from bacterium, assembly GCA_963655255.1. Taxonomy (GTDB): domain Bacteria; phylum Bacillota; class Clostridia; order Lachnospirales; family Lachnospiraceae; genus CAG-791. Next base: position 167,396 of record CAVKEB010000002.1, on the reverse strand, counting down.
TCCAGCAGCACCATGTTGGGCTCCCGGTCGATGTAGGGGTAGACCAGCCGCATTCTCTTCGGCTCCAGATGATGGCTGCGGAGCACCGTCATGATTTCCGCCAGACGGAACGGACGGTGCACCATGTAGAAATGTCCGTCCGGCCGGACCATCTTCTCCGCCGCAGCGGTCAGCTCCTCCAGGCTGCAGCAGATTTCATGCCGCGCGATCGCCTTCGCATCCTTCGGATTCACCAGTCCGTGGCAGTTCGTCATATACGGCGGATTGGAAGTGACTACGTCAAAAGAAGCAGCCGCAAATAAAGCGCCTGCTTCCCTGATATCTCCGGTTACAATTTCAATCCGCTCCTCCAGGCCGTTCAGAAGAACGCTCCGCCTTGCCATATCAGCGCTCTCCGGCTGAATTTCCAGTGCCGTAAAATGCTCCGCCTTCGTCTTGGCGCTCATCAGGATCGGAATGATTCCCGTCCCGGTCCCGAGATCCAGAACCCGGTCTCCCTCTGCCGCCTTTGCAAAGCCCGACAGGAGCACTGCATCCATCCCGAAGGAAAAGCGCTGCGGATTCTGAATGATCTCCAAGTGGCTTCTCTGGAGATCGTCGATTCGTTCATTCGGTTTCAGAAGGTTTGTCTTCTCTTCTTCTGTCATTGCCGCCATTTCTTCTTCTGTTCCTGTGGCGTCTCCGGTTCCCGCCAGCATTCGGTCCCTGGAACGCGCCGCGGTCCTCGCCCGTCCCGGCGCCTCCCGGCAGATTCTCCCTCTGCGGCTGTGCATCCGGATTCCTTTCAGGATTTCTCTCTGCGGGCCTTCCTGATCCGCGGCCTCCGCGCTCCGGAACGTTCCGCTCCATTCCCTGCCGGTCTCTTCCCTGTCCCGGTGAAAAAGTCCTGCGTCCGCGGCGTTCCCGTCCCGCATTCGGATTCTCTTCCCGGCGCTCCGGTACCGGACTGCCCTCTCCGCGCTCTTGCTGCAGCGGGCGGCTGTCTCTTATTCTTCGCTTCTCCGCTCCGGCCTCCTGCGGCGTTCCCGCGTCCTTCTCTTCCTGATTTCTTGCGGGCCTCTGTTCTCTTCTTCCTTTTCCGGCGCCTCCGCCGTTTTTCAGCTCATTCCGGTTGATCTTGGGCTTTGCCTGCCCGCGCTTTCTGCGGCGCAGAATCGTGATCTCGTCCGCCCCGCACTCGTGCAGCTCCTTCTCGTCATCCACTTCCACAAGAATCCGGACCGTCTGCTTCAGAATATTGACCCCCGCGACCTCTCCGGTCAGACCGTCTGCGGTCTGCACCTCATCGCCGAGCCTCGGCAGGTTCTTGTTCAGGGCCTCATAGGTCTCTTCTTCATTCTTCAGGCAGCACATCAGCCGCCCGCAGGCACCGGAAATCTTCGTCGGATTCAGCGACAGATTCTGTTCCTTCGCCATCTTGATGGAAACCGGAATGAAATCGGACAGATACGTGTGGCAGCACAAAGGCCGCCCGCAGATCCCGTAGCCCCCCAGAATCTTCGTCTCGTCCCGCACGCCGATCTGTCTCAGCTCGATTCTCGTGCGGAAGACACTCGCCAGATCCTTGACCAGATCCCGGAAGTCCACTCTTCCGTCCGAGGTAAAGTAGAACAGGATCTTGTTGTTGTCGAAGGTGTACTCCGCGTCAATCAGCTTCATGTCCAGATTGTGGCGGCGGATCTTCTCAAAGCATACTCGGTATGCCTCCCGTTCCTTCTCCCGGTTCTCCCGCATCCGGTTGTCGTCCGAAGGCGTAGCCACGCGGATGATCTTCTTCAGAGGTGCCTTGAACTGCTTCTGATGGATCTTCATCGGATCGCAGACACTGGTTCCGTATTCCAGCCCGCGGGCCGTCTCCACAATCACATGGGTTCCGCGCTTCACCGGAAAATTTCCGATGGCAAAGTAATACGCCTTACCCGCCGTGCGGAAACGCACGCCGACCACTTCCGTCAGATCCCTGTCATCCGCATCCGGGTCCGCTGCCGCGGGAAAGACCGTGTTCTCGTCCTCGTCTCCTTCCAGTGCTTCGTCCGCGCGGTCCTCTTCCTCCAGAGCCTCCGCTTCTTCCAGCTCCTGTGTCTCTTCCGGATCCGGAGACGCCTCCAATTCTTCCTGCATGTCCGAAGAAGTCACTGTCTCTTCGGCTGCAGCCTCTGTCATCTCTTCTTCCAGAGCTTCCGCTTTCTTATATTCTTCCATTGAAACCGCTTTCTCTCTATGCCGCTTCCCGCAGGATTCTCCGTATCTTCAGGAGGAGAAGTTCTGCGATCTGTGTATCACTTTCCTTGCTGTTCCGGCGTCTTCCCGCATCGTCAAATGCCTCCTGAATTCTCTCCAGCCCCTGAAAAGAAACGCCCGCCGCAGCGCTTATAATATACTTTATCTCATCTTGGAAAATCAAGCTTTCCGGGCTCTGCGTGCTCTTCTGGACCAGAATGTCCCGGTACCAGCTCCGGCCAAGATCCAGAAAATCTTCCATATGAGAAGGTGCTTCCCCCTTACCGCCCGCGATCTTCTCCGCAAACTGCAGGATTTCATGGCTGTCCGTCTCCTTCAGCTTCTCCAGAAATCCGGTGAGCTCTCTCCGGAATGCCGTAAGCTCTTCCCCGGAGAGATCCAGACATCTGCCGGGGTTTCCGTGGGAGAGCCTGGCCGCCGTCACCGCAGCCTCCCCGGAAACTCCCGCGGACGTCAAAGCCTCCAACAGCTCCTTCTCCGGTGCCGGATGGAGCACGAGCGATACGCACCGGGAGAGGACTGTCGGCAGAAACACCGAGGTATTCTGCGCAAGAAGCAGGAAAACCGCATAGGCCGGCGGTTCCTCCAGCGTCTTCAAAAGGGCGTTCTGGGCCTGCTGATTCAGATTCTCCGCATTGGGGATGATGTAGATCTTATAGGGGCCGGAATAGGGCTTTACCTGCGCATCCGCCTGCACAAACCTTGCCAGCTGCACGCCGAGCACTCCGGTTTTGCTGGTAATTCCCGCCCGTTCATTCGTAACGATCACGACATCCGGGTGATTCCCCGACTGGATCTGAAGGCAGGAATGGCACTCCCCGCAGGGTTCCACATATCCGTTCTTCTCCTTTGGCTGCCCGCATAAAAGAGCGGCTGCAAAGGCCAGAGCCAGCTTCATTTTCCCCGCGCCCTTTTCTCCGCTGATCAGATAGGCCTGCGATATCCTGCCTGTCCGGAGGGCATTCTGCAGATGTAAAACCGCTAGCTTCTGTCCGATTACCTGTTCAAATCCAATTCCCGGCATATGCTCTTCCATAGTTCTTCCGCACAGGCTTCGGTATTCTCGTTCACATAACGTTTCCGGATGCCCGCCTCCTGTAATTTTTCCTCCGAAAAATCATGCGTGTCCGCAAGAAACCTCCGGCACATCTCCGCATACCGGGGATGGGTCTGCTGCCGTTCGCGGTTCAGCGCACGCTGGAGTCTCTCTCCGTCCTCCAGCTCAATATAAAGAGGAACGACCCTTTCCTGTCCGAAATAGTGCGCAAAGGACCGGTACGACTCCAGTGTTCCAATCAGGAGATAGCTCCTCATTTTCAGATCAATCTGTCCGTCATCCTTCGTGTAGTAATGCCAGATTCCATACACCGTATCGTAGTCCCTGGACTCGATGATCCTGCCGACGGCCTTCGCCGCCTCAAATTCCGGATCCGTCTCAAAAAAATATGTGCTGCCGTTCTTCTCTCCCGTCCGGATGGGTCTTGTGGTATAAGGAACCACTTCCCCGAGAAGATCCTCTTCGCCGTTCTCCCGGGCCTTTTCCCGGAGTCTCCGGTAGAGGGTGTCCTTTCCCGACGCGCTTTTCCCCATCAGACAGAAAATTCTGTGCTTCGGTTCCATTACCACACCTCAATGAAACGGATCATATTCGTCTTGCCGGAGACTCCCAGCGGCATTCCCGCCGTCAGAACGACCTTGTCGCCCGTCTTCACGTATCCTGCCAGCTTCGCGGTATTGATTGCCGCCTCGAACAGAAGGTCCGCCGTGGGCTCCTGCGGAATGATCACCGGCTGGACACCGAACAGAAGGTTCATCTGGCAGGCGGTCTCCTTGTTGGTCGTGCAGGCAATGATCGGGCAGACCGGTTTATGCGCCGCCAGTCTTCTTGCTGTAAATCCGGAGAGCGTAACCGTAATGATGGCATCCGCCCTGACATCCTCCGCAATGGTGCAGGACGCGTGCGAGATCGCCGTCGTCACATCGCTTCTGTCCGTCACGCCGCGGGATTCCATCCGGGACGCATAGTCCACATCCTCTTCCGTCCGCTCCGCGATGGACGCCATGGTCCGGACCGCCTCCTCCGGGTAGGCGCCGTTCGCACTCTCCCCGGAGAGCATGATCGCTGTCGTTCCATCATAGATCGCATTGGCGACATCCGTCGTCTCTGCTCTGGTCGGGCGGGGATTGTGCATCATGGAATCCAGCATCTGGGTTGCGGTTACGCAGATTTTTCCCTTCTGCTCCGCCATGCGGATCATCTTCTTCTGAAGAACGGGAACCTCTTCCAGCGGGACCTCCACTCCGAGGTCTCCTCTTGCCACCATAATGCCGTCCGCTTCCTCCAGAATGCTCTCCAGGTTCCGCACACCCTGTACGCTCTCGATCTTCGCGATGATCTTGATGTTGCTCTTGTACTGCGCAAGAATCTGACGGATCTCACGGATGTCGTCGGCCGTCCGGGTGAAAGACGCCGCGATATAGTCGAATCCGAGGACACATCCGAACTCAATGTCGCTCCGGTCCTGTTCGCTGATGAACGGCATGGACAGATCCGTGCCGGGCACGTTGACGCCCTTGTGATTGGACACCGAACCGCCGTTGACAACCGTGCACTCGATTTCCGTTCCATAGATCCGATCCACCTTCAGTTCGATCAGGCCATCATCGATGAGGATGCTGCTGCCCTCCTTCACATCCTTCGGAAGATTCTGATACGTCACGGAAGCACGCTCCCTGTCTCCGTCGATCTCTTTCGTCGTCAGCGTGAATTTCTGACCGGTCTCCAGCATGACCTTTCCTTCCTTGAAGTCACGGAGACGAATCTCCGGTCCCCTGGTATCCAGAAGTGCCGCCACAGGGAGGTTCTTCTCAATTCTGACCTTCTTCAGCCTCTCGAATTTGCGTGCCTGTTCCTCATGGGTTCCATGGGAGAAATTAAAGCGCGCCACATTCATTCCGGCATCGATCAGACGTCCGATCATTTCTTCGCTCTCACTCGCAGGACCCAGGGTGCAGATAATTTTTGTTTTTCTCATCGTCGGATGCTCCTTGCATTCTTGATTCCGCTCTGCGGAATCTGTGTTCCGGTTCTTCCGGGCCTCTCCCGCAAGAATCCGGCAAAAGCCGGCGGAAAGCCGGCAGCTGCCAAGCCATTTGGTACCAGTATAGCAAACCAGTGGTGCCTCCGCTTACCGGATTTTGGCCCCTTTGAAATCTGTGCGGCTTTTTGGCGGCTTTTTCTTTCGGAATTTCTTTTATAATCCGCCGGTCCTGAGCTACAATAAAACCGATTCCCGGGCAGTCCCAAATCCGGTTCCGGAACCCGGACTGCCGCAGGATCCACCTGTCACATCCAATTCACACAAAGAGCAAATGAAAGGAGCTTTCACCATGAAAAATACAAAGCTTGTTGCCAAAGACACCGTCTGGATCGGCGGAAGCGACCGCCGTCTCGCGCTGTTTGAGAATCTGTTCCCGCTTCCCTGCGGCGTTTCCTATAACAGCTATGCGGTACTCGATGAGAAGATCACGCTGTTCGACACCGCGGATGTCAGCGTTGCCGATCAGTATCTGGAAAATCTCCGCTCCGTTCTCGGAGACAAGAAGCCGGATTACCTTGTCGTTCTGCACATGGAGCCCGACCACTGCGCGCTCCTTCAGACCGTTCTGAATCTCTACCCGGAAACCACCGTCGTCTCCAGCATGCAGACCTTCAAATTCATCTCCCAGTTCTTCCCGGACCTTGTGATTGCCAAGCAGAAGGTCGTCAAGGAGGGGGACACCCTCTGCACCGGAGCTCATACCTTCCACTTCGTGGCAGCTCCCATGGTGCACTGGCCGGAGGTTCTTCTTGCCTATGACGACGCCACCAGGGCACTGTTCTCCGCAGATGCCTTCGGAACCTTCGGTGCACTGGAGGGCGGAATCTTCGCGGATCAGTATGATTTCGAGGCGCATTACCTGGATGAGGCCCGCCGCTACTACGCCAACATCGTCGGCAAGTACGGCATGCAGGTGCAGGCTGTTCTGAAGAAGGCCGCCGGACTCGACATCGCAGAGATTCTCCCGCTGCACGGACCGATCTGGAGAGAGAACCTCGGATGGTTCCTCGACAAGTACCAGAAATGGAGCAGCTACACGCCGGAATCCGATGACATTCTCGTTGTTTACGGATCCCTGTACGGACACACGGCAAGCGCCGCCGAGAGCTTTGCGGCTTCCCTGGAGGAGAAATCCGGCCGGCACGTTGTCGTTTATGATGCCTCCAAGACCGATGTCTCCTACCTGATCTCCGAGGTATGGCGCTGCAGCAAGGTTGTTCTCTTCTGCCCCACCTACAACGGCGGAATGTATCCGTCCATCTCCCGCTTCATTGAGGATATGAAGGCTCTTTCCGTTCAGAACCGCACCTTCGCGCTGGCAGAGAACGGAACCTGGGCGCCTGTCACGGCAAAACAGATGCGTGCCGAGCTGGAAACCTTTAAGAACTGCCAGGTTCTTGACACGGTGCTGACCATCCGCAGTGCGCTTTCTGCTGCCGATGAGCCTGCTTTTGACGCTTTCGTCGATGCGGTGGCAAACGCATAAACCGAAAAACCTGTTCCTGTTTTGAATACAGGACCGCGAGAGGGCGCGGCTTCGCCAGTTGCGAAGCCGCGCCCCTTCTTTTGGTAATTGCCAGGCGGCCAAAGCGCGAAGCGTCTCTGGTCGGCAGCATCCAGGATTTCCGTGGGAAAAACTTCGATGTGCTGAATGGCTGTTTTTTATCGGTTCAGCATCACAAACGCGCCGATGTTGCCCCGCTTTCCGCCGCTTGCCCGGTGACTGAACAGCACCTCGGGGTTGCAGGCCGTGCAGATGTCGGTCACAGAGATATTCTCCTCCGGAACTCCTGCCTCCCGGAGAGTGATCCGGCAGGCCTCCCACAGGTTCAGCTGGACATGTCCCGGGTTTCCGCGATACTCCAGAAGCCGGTCTTCCTGTCCCGGAAATGCCTTCCGGAATTTCTCCGCCACATCCCCGCTGACCTCATAGTGGTCCGCGCAGATGGACGGGCCGATCCCGACCAGGAGATCCTCCGGGGACGACCCGAATTCCTGTTCCATCAGCCGAACGGTTTTCGCGCCGATTTTTCCGACGGTTCCGCGCCAGCCGGAGTGGCTCGCTCCCACCGCACGGTGCACCGGATCCACGAACAGAAGCGGAACACAGTCCGCATAGAAAGTGGCCAGAACCAACCCCGGTTCATTCGTCACGATGCCGTCGGCACTCTCCCACACGGAGGGGCGCAGAATGCCCATTCCCGCATCCTCTGTCCCCACGCGCCGCACATTGGTCTCATGCACCTGGTGCGAGCAGACGCAGTGTGCGAGGTCCGTTCCGAACGCCGCTGCGATCCTCGCGAAATTCTCCCGGACATGTTCCTCACTGTCTCCGCGGCCGCTTGTCAGGTTCAGTGACGAGAACTGTCCCTCCGAAACGCCTCCGAACCTGGTGGAAATCAGATTCATGGCAATGCCGTCTTTTTCCAGAGCGGGAAAATACAGGGACGGAAGCAAGCTCCCGTCCCTGTTCGTGAAGTCCCGTTCCAGCAATGTTTCCCTGGTTCCTTTTCGGGTAATCTTCATCATAAAATCAAACCTTTCATCCGGATCCGGCGGACGTTTCCGTACCACCGTCCCTCCTGTCGTCGCTCAGTCCGCCAGTCTTGCCAGCAGAGCCTCAGTCTGGTCCTCAAAGCCGGGCTTTCCGAGCAGAGCGAACATGTTGTGCTTATAAGACTCCACACCGGGCTGGTTGAACGGATTCACGCCGAGGAGATATCCGGACACGCCGCAGGCAAACTCAAAGAAATAGAACAGCTCGCCGAGATAGAACTCCGTCTGCTCCGGAATCTTCACCATCAGGTTCGGAACATTTCCGTCCGTGTGTGCCAGAATCGTTCCGTTCATCGCTGCCTGGTTGGCGAAATTCATGGTCTTGCCTGCCAGGAAGTTCAGTCCGTCCAGATTCTCCGCATCCGTTCCGATGGTGACATCCGCCTTCGGCTTCTCCACGTTCAACACGGTCTCGAACATGATGCGGGCACCATCCTGAATGAACTGGCCCATGGAATGAAGGTCCGTGGTCAGATCCACACTGGCCGGGAAGAGACCTCTCTGATCCTTGCCTTCAGACTCGCCGTAGAGCTGCTTCCACCACTCGGAGGTGTAGTGCAGAGACGGCTCATAGTTGGCAAGAATCTCAACTGCCTTGCCCTTGCGCAGGAAAATGTTGCGCAGCGCCGCATACTTCAGCGCGTCATTGTCCTCATACGCAGACTCCATGGCAAGTTTTCTTCCCTCTGCCGCACCTTCCATCAGCTGATCAATATCCGCTCCGGAAACCGCGATCGGAAGAAGACCGACTGCCGTCAGAACCGAGAAGCGTCCGCCGACATTGTCCGGAATCACAAAGGTTTCATACCCTTCTGCATCCGCCAGAGTCTTCAGTGCTCCGCGGGCCTTGTCCGTCGTTGCGTAAATTCTCTTCGCAGCGCCCTCCTTGCCGTACTTCTTCTCCGCCATCTCACGGAACAGCCGGAACGCAATCGAGGTTTCCGTTGTCGTGCCGGACTTCGAAATGACATTGATCGAGAAATCACGGTCGCCGATCACATCCACCAGATTCGCGAGGTAGGTTCCGCTGATGGAATTGCCTGCGAAATAAATCTCAGGGGTCTTGCGGACCTCTTTGGAAACTGTATTGTAGAAATTATGGCGAAGGAAATTGATCGCCGCGCGGGCGCCCAGATAGGAGCCGCCGATTCCCAGAACCAGCAGAACATCCGAATCGCTCTGAATCTTCGCAGCCGCCTTCTTGATTCTCGCGAACTCTTCCTTGTCATAATCAACGGGAAGATTCACCCAGCCCAGGAAATCATTGCCGGCGCCGGTTCCGGACACCAGCAGCTCCTTCGCTGCAAGAACCTGACTCTCAATATTCTTAACTTCCTCTTCCCTGACAAACCCCTTTGCCTTGGAATAATCAAATGTAACCTTTGCCATTGGACGATACCTCCTCGTGCCCGGACCCTGATTGCCGAATGTGGCAGCACCGCACATCTTTCCCCTCTGTCTGTCCGGATTTCCCGGGCCTTCTCCCCCGGCCAGGCAGCGCAGTGCACCGGAAAATAGTTTATCAGCCTGAAATAGCGAATGCAAGCCGCCCGGAGCAGAGCCACCGTCCGTAATACCTGCCGCGCCCGCCGGAGCGGAAGTGAAAGAGTAATTTCCACTTTGCCCCCATGGCGTGGAAGTTACTTTTCACTTCAGGTGGGATAACAGGATGAGAAAGACGGATAGGAAAAAACAGATTTCCGGCGTATAATTAAATTTTGACGGTCAGCGGGGTTTCCCGCCCGGCCATTTCCCATTGAATACGAACACAAGCAAAGGAGACTTTTATGATCTATAAAACAACCGGCACCTGCTCCTCTCAGATTGAACTTGACATTGATGCCGATCACATCATCCGCAAGGTGGCCTTCACCGGCGGCTGCAACGGCAACCTGAAGGGCATCAGCCGCCTTGTAGAAGGAAGAAAGGCAGAGGAGGTTGCAGACCTTCTGGCCGGAACCACCTGCGGCTTCAAGAATACTTCATGTCCTGATCAGCTTTCTCATGCCATCCAGGCCGCACTTGCGGAAATGAAGTAAACTAAGATTCAGGTTGAGGTGAATCATCCATGAGCAAGAAAATCGTACTGACCGGAGGCGGAACGGCAGGTCACTGCACTCCCAATCTGGCCCTGATTCCTTATCTGAGAGAAGCCGGATACGAAATTGCCTATATCGGATCCATTAACGGAATTGAGCGGAAGCTTGTCGCCGACTATGACATTCCCTATGTCGCCATAGAGACCGGGAAGCTTCGCCGCTATTTTGATCCGAAGAATTTCTCCGATCCGTTCCGCGTAATCCGCGGCTATCAGGAGGCGCACAAATTCCTGAAGGAATTCGCGCCGAACGTGGTTTTTTCCAAGGGCGGCTATGTCGGTGTGCCGGTCGTGCACGCCGCGCACTCCCTTCATATTCCGTGCATCATTCATGAATCCGATATGACGCCGGGACTTGCCAACAAGCTGTGTACTCCCTTCGCGGCCAGGGTCTGCTGCAACTTTCCGGAAACCTTGAAGGATCTCCCGGATTCCAAGGCCGTTCTGACCGGAACCCCGATCCGCGACGAGCTTTTCAAGGGAGACCGCAGCCGCGGCCTCTTGCTGTGCGGCTTTGAAGAGGGAAAGCCGGTTCTGATGGTCATCGGCGGATCTCTCGGTGCATCCTCCATCAACAAGACCGTCCGTGACAATCTGGACGCACTCCTTGAGAAGTTCCAGATCGTTCACCTGTGCGGCAAGGACAAGATGGACAATCTTCTCCTGACCCGTCCCGGCTACCGCCAGTTCGAGTACGTCAAGGAAGATCTGAAGGATCTCTATGCCATGGCAGACATCGTTCTCTCCCGCGCGGGAGCCAATGCCATCTGCGAGCTGCTCGCTCTGAAGAAACCCAACCTCCTGGTTCCGCTTCCCACCGGCCGTGGTGACCAGAAGCTCAATGCCGCCTCCTTCGAGGCGCAGGGCTACAGCATCGTGGTGCAGGACGATGATCTTCCGGATGTCCTTCTGGAAAAGATCCAGGAGCTCTATGACAACCGTGCGCAGTACATCGCCGCCATGGAGAAGAGCTCCCAGACCAACTCGAACCGCATCGTTCTGAATCTCATTGAAGAGGTGGCTCTTCCGGTGTCCTGAGATTGATTTCTCTGATTTTCTTCCGGAGAGGCAGGATGGCGGACGGATTCACCGAAAGTTCATCCACGCCCATCCGAAGTAGCATTCCCGTCATCTGCGGATCAGATCCCATCTCGCCGCAGATGCCGACGCGGATGCCGTGACGGTGTGCCGCTTCCACCGTCATGCGGATTTCCTTCAGGACCGCCGGGTGGCGCGGATCAAAGAAATCTCCGAGGTTCTGATTCTGGCGGTCCGCCGCACAGGTATACTGTGTCAGATCATTCGTTCCGATCGAGAAGAAATCCGCCTCCCCGGCAAGCTCCTCCGCGCAGAGGGCCGCCGCCGGTGTCTCCACGATCATTCCCAGGGGAACCCTTTCCGCCATCGAAATTCCTTTCTGTTCCAGTTCTCTTTGGCACTCCTTCAGAAGCTTTCTGCATTCCTGCATTTCCCACACCGATGTGATCATCGGAATCATAATCTCCAGACTGCCATATGCAGAAGCCCGCAGCAGCGCACGGAGCTGCCGCCGGAAAAAATCCTTCCGCTTCAGACAGATCCGGACCGCCCGAAGCCCAAGCGCCGGATTTTCCTCCGGGTCCAGTTTCATGTAGAGAGCCCTCTTATCCGCTCCGATGTCACAGGTCCGGATCACGACTTTCCCGGGTGCAAATTCCTCCAGCACTTTCCGGTATGCCTGAAACTGTTCTTCCTCAGAGGGCTCCTTCGCGGCATTGAGGTACAGAAATTCCGAACGGAACAGACCGATTTTTTCTGCTCCGTTTTCCTTTGCCTTCTTCACATCAGACAAAACCGCAATATTCGCTCCCAGCAGAATTCTCTTTCCGTCCCCGGTAACCGTCGGTTCATCTCTCAGTGCAAGCAGGGATGTCTGCTCTTTTTCGTCTTCCAGCCTGCGTTTCCTCACAGAATCCAGAAATTCTTCCGGCGGATCCAGGTAGATTTTTCCCTCATAGCCGTCCAGAACCGCCATTTTGCCTTCCCAGTCTGCGGACACTCCGCCGCACTGCACGAGTGCCGGGAGATTCATGGATCTTGCCAGAATTGCCGTGTGCGAGTTGACGCTTCCTTCCCGGGTGACCAGTCCGGCCAGGGCAGTGCGGTCAAAGCGGATGGTCTCCGAAGGCGTAAAGTCCTCCCCGACGAGAATCACCGGTTCCCCGGGTCTCTCCGGCTGCGATTCTTCCCCGTCAGGAGAATGCGAGAGATTCTCTAAAAGCGCGTTCCGGATATCCAGAATATCCGTCTCTCTTGCCCGGAAATACGGATCCTCCATCTCGCGGAACTGCCTTCCGATTTCATCCAGGCTCTGCCGCACGGCGCTTTGTGCCGTGAGCTTCTCTTCACCGATTCTTCGGCGGATTGCCGACAGAAGCGTTTCATCCTCCAGGATCTCCGCATACAGCCGGAAAATCTCCGCGTACTTCTCTCCCGCCGTCTCCGCCGCTCTCTCATACAGCTCCCTCTGCTGGTGCTGTACCTGCCTTCTTGCCTCCTCAAAGCGTTTCAGTTCCCGGGCCGGTTCGCCATGGAGCGGTCCGCCGACGCTGTAATTCTTTCTGCTGCGGCACTGTATTCTGCCGATGGCAATTCCCTTCACTATGCTGATGCCGTCTGCTGTCTGCATGTTGATACCTCACTGAGGCAGCCGTTGCATCAGCACCGATGCTGCCGTTTGGACATGACATATCAATGTCACGTTCCGACTTTGTTCTCCTGAATTTTCTCCGGTCAGAAATGATTCTGCCTTTTCCCGTCACCACCATCATATCGTAAACGAAAAAGATCTGCAGCGAAACGCTGCAGATCTTTCAGAATCATTCTGTATAAAGTTCCGAAATCCGGGAAACTCCGTTCCGAAATTCTCAGATCTTATTGTCAGAACCAAGTACATCCTTGATCTTGTGCTCAACGATAGCCTTGACATTTGCACGGCCGTCACCGAGGTACTGACGGGGATCGAAGTGATCCGGATGCTCTACAAAATGCTGGCGGATGCCTGCGGTCATGCCCAGACGAAGGTCAGAGTCGATGTTGATCTTGCAGACTGCGCGCTTTGCAGCCTCACGGAGCTGATCTTCCGGTACGCCGATTGCGTCAACCAGCTTGCCGCCGTTCTCGTTGATGATCTTGACATATTCCTGAGGAACCGAAGAGGAGCCGTGAAGAACGATCGGGAATCCGGGAAGTCTCTTAGCGACCTCATCCAGGATATCCAGACGAAGCTGCGGCTTGGTGCCGGGCTTGAACTTATATGCGCCGTGAGAGGTTCCGATTGCGATTGCAAGGGAATCTACGCCGGTCTTCTCAACGAACTCTTCCACTTCTTCCGGATGAGTATAGAAAGCCTTGTCTGCCTCTACCGATACAGCATCTTCCTGTCCGGCCAGAGTCCCCAGCTCAGCCTCGACAACAACGCCGTGCTCATGTGCGTACTCGGCAACCTTTCTGGAAACCTCAATGTTCTCCTGGAACGGATGGCCGGAGTAATCAATCATAACGGAAGTGAATCCGTTGTCGATGCAGTCCTTGCAGGTCTCGAAATCAGCGCCGTGGTCCAGATGAAGAACGATCGGAACTTCCGGATGAAGCTCTGCTGCTGCCTCAACCAGCTTTACAAGGTATACGGAATTCGCATACTTTCTTGCACCCTGGGAAGCCTGAAGGATCACGGGGCTCTTCAGCTCTGCTGCTGCGTCAGTGATTCCCTGAACGATTTCCATGTTGTTGATGTTGAAAGCTCCGATTGCGTAGCCGCCGTCATAAGCCTTCTTGAACAGTTCTGTACTAGTAACGATAGGCATATCCAATACCACCTTTCCCTGAAATAGAAACCTTGATTGATAAAAAATCAACAATGTTACCGATTGCAATTATAACGCACCTACAGGGAAATTGGAACAGAAAATGTCTGAAAAGACTTATAGACAAGCAAAAACGACGGTGCTTGGGGGGGCCGTCGTTTTTGAGAAGGTAAAACTTCTAATGGGGTATAGCAAAAACTTATAATGTATTGGGGGGTTACAAGTAGTATAGTAGCAGTTCCCCTCTTTTCCAGCAATTCGCTGATTACACGAATTTTACAAATTCGATCCCTCGTTTTTGTGCAAAATCACAATGAAGTCTGACGATTCTCCTCGATTTCAGCCTTCGCGTCCGCATGGAACAGAGCGTCAAACTCTTCACCGGTGATCTTCTCCTTCTCCATCAGAAGCTTCGCGCTGGCATGAAGCACGTCTTCATGCGCGAGGATGATGGCCCTGGCATCCGCATAGCAGCGGTCAATGATGGCCTTGACCTCCTTGTCGATCTCGCCTGCCATGTACTCACTGTTGCGGGAGCTGTGGCCCAAATCATAGCCGAGGAAGACATCCTCTTCTTCCTGCTGGTAGTTGATGGCACCGATGCTGGCACTCATGCCGTACTTCGTCACCATACTCCGTGCCGTTGCCGTTGCCTTCTGGATATCATTGGAGGCTCCGGTCGTGATATCATCCAGAATCAGTTCTTCCGCAATCCGTCCGCCGAAATCCACCATGATCTCGTGCAGCATCTGTCCCCTTGTCGCGAACATCTCGTCCCGGGACGGAAGCGGCATCGTGTATCCGGCAGCCCCGACTCCGGTCGGAATGATCGAAACGGTATAAACCGGTCCGACATCTTCCAGTTCGTGGAACAAAATGGCGTGACCGCTCTCATGATAGGCCGTGATTCTCTTCTCCTTATCGGAGATTACGCGGCTTTTCTTCTCCGCGCCGATTCCCACCTTGATGAATGCCGCACGGATGTCTTTCTGGTCGATGTATCTGCGGTCCTCTCTCGCTGCGCGGATCGCCGCCTCATTGAGAAGGTTTTCCAGATCCGCGCCGGAAAAGCCCGCTGTGGTCTGTGCAATCTCTTTCAGATTGACGTCATCGCCGAGCGGCTTTTTCCTCGCGTGAACCGCCAGAATCTCTTCCCTTCCCTTCACATCCGGACGGGAGACGGTGATCTTGCGGTCAAACCGGCCGGGCCGTAGAATCGCGGGATCCAGAATGTCTGCGCGGTTGGTTGCCGCCATCACGATGATTCCTTCGTTGACGCCGAAGCCGTCCATTTCCACCAGGAGCTGGTTCAGCGTCTGCTCCCTTTCATCATGACCGCCGCCGACACCGGTTCCGCGGCGTCTCGCCACTGCGTCAATCTCATCAATAAAGACGATGCAGGGGCAGTTCTTCTTCGCTTCCTCGAACATATCGCGGACACGGCTCGCGCCGACACCGACGAACATCTCAACGAAGTCCGATCCGGAAATGGAGTAGAACGGAACGCCGGCCTCTCCCGCCACTGCCTTTGCCAGAAGGGTTTTGCCGGTTCCGGGAGCTCCCTCCAGAAGAACGCCCTTCGGAATCCGCGCGCCCAGAGACGTATACTTGGCCGGATCCTTCAGGAAATCCACGATTTCCTCCAGATCTCCTTTTTCTTCTTCCAGGCCCGCCACGTCCTGAAAGGTTACCCGGTCCTTCCCGTCGGCCAGCTGTGCGCGGCTCTTTCCGAAATTCATCATCCGCGCATTCGCTCCGCCTCCCATCTGCTGTGCACTCATCAGATAGAAGAACAGAAGGCACACAGCCGCGACGAGCAGCATCGGAAGGACGCTCGTCATAAACCAGCTCTCCCGGGGAACATCGTCCACCACCGGCTCCACGCCGTTCTCCCGGGTCAGCTCTTCAATTTTCGTAATGTCCGTCGCATAGAGCGTCCGCACGGCTCCGCCCGCAAGCGTGACGATTGCGGATCCTGTCGGTGTCTCCTGATTCGGAACGATCTCCACGGATGTGACATTTCCGGCCGTAAGATCCTTCTCATAAGAACCCTGCGTATAGGGATTCTGCGGCTGTCCGTAGGTGCCTCTCACGAACTGGATCAGGATAAAAACCATCATGATCGCCACAAGGCCGATCACCATGCGGTTTCCTGTATTTCTGTTTTCGTTGTTATCCAAACTATGCCTTTCTCACCGCAGCAGGGCCGCGGTCACACTGACTGCTGTATCTTCGCTCCTGCTCCATCCCAGAAAACACCGTTCAAAGTGCTTTCTCACCAGAGCGCCCTCATCGCACGGAAAATCCGTATCGGATCAGAGTTCCACGACGCCGATGTAGGGCAGATTCCGATACTCCTGATCATAATCCATTCCATATCCGACAACGAACTTGTCCGGAATGGTGAAGCCGGAATAATCTGCCTTCAGATCCACCACGCGGCGCTCCGGCTTGTCCAGAAGCGTGCAGTAGCGGATGCTCTTCGCGCCTTTCTTTTTCAGGAAATCACCGAGAAAAGCAAGTGTGCGTCCGGAATCCACGATGTCCTCAACGATGATGACATCCAGATCCTCAATCGACTCGTCCAGGTCCTTGCGGATCCGGACCGTACCCGTCGATTCCGTTGCTCCGCCGTAGCTGGACACCTGCATGAAGTCAATGGAAACCGGAACCGTAATGCGCTTTGCCAGCTCGCACATAAAGAAGCTCGCACCTTTCAGGATACCGACCATGCGGATCTTGCGTCCCTCATAGTCCTTCGAAATCTGTGCCGCAAGCTCACGAACCCTCTTGTCGATGTCTTCTTCCGGAATCAGTACAGTAATCTTCTCAGCCATTTCCTACCTCTTTTCTTATGAATGCCTGTGATTGCCGAAGTGGCCCGGCATCCGGAATTTCATCCCGAAATCCCGGTCTGCCCCTGCCGCTTCAGATTTCTATCTGTAACGTGGGGCCCGGTTCCTTCAAGGGAGAGTTCCAGCACCATCCGCGTCGCACCACTGATTTTGTAATCCGCTCCGATCCGGTAACCCGGAACCCAGAGGATCCGGTTCCCGTCTGCCGGCAGAACCATACGGCCGCGAATCGCCGCGGGGATCCGTTCGTCAATCATGACCCTCGTCAGCTTCTTGCGGCAGTACTCCGGCTGCCCGCCTTCCGCAGCCTCCCCGGAGCCTTTTCCCCCGCGGATGTCGATTGCAATGCAGTCGCCTTCTTTTCTCGTCCGGAACGTCAGAAACGAAGATATTCTATCATAATCCAGCCATTTCGTATATGGATCCGCCGGGATGTCCTGCGGATTTCCGCTGTAGGCAAAGACGCGCATCCGGTAGTCTTCCTTCCGCTCCGGCCAGATATTCCGGGTCCCGGCATATTCTTCCGGAAAGGCGGTATTCTCCTGCGCCGGATTCTCTTTTACCGGTCCGCAGGCGCCGTTCTTCCTTTGGAGTTTTTCTTTCCTCTCTTCGTGTAAAAATATAAGACGGTCATATACCTTCTCCGCCCGGACACCTCCCGGAAGATTCGCGAAATGCGTTCCGCCTCCCAAAAGGAGACGGCCGACCAGCTCCACGTGTTCCGAGGCAAGATCCTTTTTCCCGCAGCTTTCTGCCAGAATGTCATACAGCACCCGGTTCCTCAGGTACACCGGAAGTGCGAGAAGGGAAGGAACAGAATAGCTCTCTTTCTCCCGTGGAATCCGGCAGCTCTCTCTCTTCTCCTTCGCCAGATCCTCCAGAACGGCATCCGCCCCGGCGAGATCCTCCGCAATCCTGCAGATATGCTCGGCTGCTCTTGCATTCACCCGCTCGGAAAGCTCCGGGAGAATCCGATTCCTGATATAATTGCGAGTGTAATCTAGGCTGTCATTGCTCTCGTCCGTGCGCCAGTCCTGCCCGCGCCTTTGAAGCTCCGCCTCGATTTCACTGCGGCTGCAGCGGATCAGCGGGCGAATCACCTTCCCATTCACCGGGCGAATCCCGGAAAGTCCCGTCAGAGAAGCACCTCTGCACAGATTCATCAGAACCGTCTCCGCGCTGTCCTCGCGGTGATGCGCCACCGCAATTTTCCAGCGGACGGTCGGGAGGGCCTCTTCGGAATTTCCCTTCTCCACGAGGGTGCCCGGATCTTCGACCTCTCTCGTTTCTTCTCTTTCCCACTCTCTGCAGGCCCGGTCAAAAAGCTCATAGCGAAGCTCGCGCCCCGCCTCTTCCACACCAAGCCCCCGCTTCCCGGCTTCTTCGGCCGCATCAACGTGATAAATTTTCAGAGGAATTTCCAATCTCTCACACAGTCTCCCAGTAAAAGCCGCATCTTCCTCCGCCGCCTTTCGGAGGCCATGATGCACATGAACGGCATAGACCTGTATGCCGAACTCCCCGGCCAGCTCCTTCAGGAGAAGCAGCAGACAGACGGAGTCCGCCCCTCCGGAGACCCCGGTCACAACGCGGTCTCCCCTCCGGATCATATGAAATTCCCGAACCGTCCGGCGGACCTGTTCTTTCAGATTCTGATGCTGCATTGCCTGTTTGTTGTCTCCCTCACGCTCTCAGGCGTCTCGGCATAAAAAGGCGGACTGGATGTCGTCCCGGCCGCAGCCGCTTCCCGCGAACGCACCGACGCAAAAGGACCGGACAGTCCCTCTGTCCGATCCTTCTTCATTTTCCTGTGTTCTTGAAGATGATCTCGCCCTTCTTCACCAGCCCCAGCTTATCGCGCGCCACCTCTTCCACATACTCGTCTGTCTTCGTGTACTTGGAGTACTCTTCGATGTCCTTTGTGCGCTGTTCCTCGTCCGCGATCTGCTGCTGAAGCTCTTCCTTCCGGGCCTGATAGCCTTCCAGCTTCTTCTGAAGCTGCAGTCCCCGCACGGATACCGCGCCGAGGATTACGAGCATCACCGTGATCGCGAGCGCCATACTGAAGCGGTTCTGTGATTTTTTACGGTATACGAATCTTCGCCTGGCTTTTGCCATTCCACTCTGCCTCATCTGCTGCCAACTCATCCGCACATCCGCTGTCCGGATTCTCTGTGTTTATCTTATCACAGAGCTCACAGATAACGGAAGAGATCGCCCGCTGCGTCCTTGCGGACGGTCTCCTGCACCGCAAGAACCTCCGCGCGGACTTCCTTATCGCCAAAGGAAATTCCGATGACATCCCCCGGCTTTACCTCCGCGCTCGCCCGCGCCGCCTTTCCGTTCAGCGTGACGCGGCCGTTGTCGCAGGCCTCATTGGCCACCGTGCGACGTTTAATCAGTCTGGATACCTTCAAATATTTATCTAAGCGCATCTTCGTTCGTCTCTTCTTATAAAGAATGCCCGGGGAATCCCCCGGGCAATTTCTGTCTGTCCTGTTTCAGTCCGCCGACTCGCAGATTATGCGTTGACAGCGTCCTTCAGTGCCTTGCCTGCCTTAAACTTGGGAGCCTTGGAAGCTTCAATCTTCATGGTCTCGCCGGTATGAGGATTGCGTCCCTCTCTGGCTGCTCTCTCGGAAACCTCAAAAGTACCAAATCCAACAATCTGAACCTTATTGCCGTTCTTAAGCTCTTCTGCGATGACATCTGCAAAAGCCTTTACCGCACTCTCCGCATCCTTCTTGGAAAGATCTGCTCTCTCTGCGATCGCAGCTACCAGTTCGGTTTTATTCATGATAAACATCCTCCTGAATCCAAAATTGGGCATATGCCCTTTTCTAACGTACCAGACTATATATACGTGTTTTCCCATGCTTTGTCAAGAAAAGGCACGTATTTTCAACACTTTTCAGCCTTTCTCCGGAAATCCTTCCGCCCATTTTGCGAGCAGGTATTCCCTGGTATTGTGCTCCGGATTTTCCAGAACATCTTCCAGCATCCCGTGAAGAATTGTCCCCATCTGCTTCCCGGGCCGGACTCCTTCCGCAATCAGATCTCTGCCGGAAACGGCCAGATCCTTCAGGGAAAGGCAGTCGTCTGCGCGGCGGATTTCTTCATATGCAGCGCGCCAGAATGCGATTTTCTCCAGCTTCTCTTCTCTTTGGTAATCCGACTGCGCCAGGACGTCCGCCGTCTTCACCTCCAGAAGCGGAAGGAAGAGCTCTTCGCCAAGCTCCGCGATGCTGCGGCGGATTTTCGAAAGTGAATCTCCCAGCTTCCGGTCATGCCACGCTATCAGCCGGACCGTCTTTTCCCGCGTCTGATTGTCGTATTTCAGATCCCGCAGGATCCGGTCCGCCATCTGCGCGCTCTTCTCCACATGCCCCCGGAAGTGATCCGTTCCGTTCTCGTCCGTTGTCTTCACAAGCGGCTTGGCAATGTCATGCAGCAGCATCGCAAGCCGCAGAACCTTGTCATGCGGCGCGGCTGCCACCGCGGCAAGAATATGCTCCCCGACCGTATGGCAGTGATGCGGGTTCCTCTGCTCACAGGTCATGCACACGGCAAGCTCCGGCAAAAACTCCTCCAGAAGCCCCAGCTCCCAGGCCTCCCGAAGCTCTCCCGGGTGATCCGACATCAGAAGCTTCTCCAGCTCCACACGGATGCGCTCCGCGCTCACCTTCCGGAGATTCGGAGCCAGGAGACGGATTCCTTCCCGGGTGGCTTCCTCAATCCGATAATCCAGCTGCGCGGAAAAACGGATCGCCCGCATCATCCGAAGTGCATCCTCGGTGAACCGCTGCACCGGATCGCCGACGGCACGGATGACGTGCCGCCGAATGTCGCCGATGCCGTCGAATTCATCCACCAGACCTTCCGCCGGGCTGTATGCCATCGCATTGATCGTGAAATCGCGCCGCTTCAGGTCCTCCAGAAGGCTTGCCGTAAAGGTGACATTGTCCGGGTGACGTCCGTCCGCGTACTCTCCGTCAATCCGGTAGGTCGTCACCTCATAGCCTTCCGATCCCACCATCACCGTGACGGTTCCGTGCTGGATCCCGGTGTCCACTGTCCTTCGGAAAAGCGCCTTCGTCTCCTCCGGCCTTGCCGAGGTCGTGATATCCCAGTCATCCGGCCTGCGCCCGAGGAGACTGTCGCGGACACATCCGCCCACAACATAGGCTTCCTGTCCCGCTGCATGAAGCTTCTCCAGAACCCATGCTGCTCCCTGCGGAATTTCAATTTTCAGCTCGGTTGTTCTGTACATGAATCTCCCCGTGCTGCGTTCTCTTTAATATGCCTTGCCCCAGTAAACCATCTTCTTCGCGGGCTTTCCGCAGCAGACGCAGGTCCCTGCGATCTCTTCCTGCTCAAACGGAATGCAGCGGCTGGTAACGCCGTATTTCTCCTTGATGGCATCCTCGCAGGCCCGGTCGCCGCACCACATTGCCTTCACAAATCCCGTCTTGTGTGCGAAGGTATCCGCGAATTCCTGCTCATCGTGTGCCACATAGGTCTTGCTGTCCATCAGAGCCTTGGCACGGTCATACATATCCTTCTGGATCTGCGGAAGAAGAGTTCCGATCTTCTCTGCCAGCTCATCGATGCGGACTTCCATCTTCTCCGAAGTGTCTCTGCGCACCACGACGCAGACGCCGTTCTCGATATCGCGGGGACCGATCTCCACACGAAGCGGAATGCCGCGCATCTCCTGCTCGGAGAACTTATAGCCCGGGCTCTTGTCCGAATCATCCACCTTCACGCGGAAGTTCGAGAGCATATCACGGATCTCATACGCCTTATCCAGCACGCCTTCCCTGCGCTGCTGAATCGGAATGATGCAGACCTGAACGGGTGCGATTCTCGGAGGAATCACCAGACCGCGATTGTCGCCGTGCACCATGATCATGGCGCCGATGACACGGGTGGTCATCCCCCATGAGGTCTGCCATACGTACTTCAGCTTGTTGTCCTTATCCGTGAAGGTGATGTCATAGGCCTCCGCGAACTTCTGACCGAAGAAGTGGCTGGTTCCGGACTGAAGCGCACGACCATCGTGCATCAGGGCCTCAATCGTGTAGGTGGCAACCGCTCCTGCGAATTTCTCCTTCTCCGTCTTCTGTCCCTTGATCGTCGGGATGGCCATGTCCTCCGCAAGGAAATCCGCATAGACGTTCAGCATCTGCTGCGTTCTCTCCTCTGCCTCCTCCCTGGTCGCATGAATCGTATGGCCTTCCTGCCACAGGAACTCTCTGGAGCGCAGGAACGGACGGGTCTCCTTCTCCCAGCGGACCACGGAGCACCACTGGTTGTACAGACGCGGCAGATCACGGTAGGAATGTACATCATCCTTATAGAAATCCGAAAATACCGTCTCCGATGTCGGACGCACGCACAGTCTCTCCGTCAGGGGCTCCGTGCCTCCTGCGGTCACCCAGGCCACTTCCGGTGCAAAGCCGTTTACCAGCTCGCCTTCCTTCGCCAGGAGGCTTTCCGGTATCAGCATCGGCATATACACGTTCTGAACGCCGGTCTCCTTAAAGCGCTTGTCCAGATGCGCCTGAATTGCCTCCCACAGCGCATAACCTGCGGGCTTGAAAATCGTGAAGCCCTTGATGTGGGAATACCCGATCAGCTCCGCTTTGGTGCACACATCGGTATACCACTGGGTGAAGTCCTCGTCCATTGAGGTAATTTCAGCAACCAGTTTCTTTTGATCTGCCATGTTGTTCTCCTCTTTTTGCTGCGCTTCTTCTGCGTCGCCGCGCACCATGCGCGGTCCGTGGCAGAGAAACATTTATGCTCCCTCCGCGCCGTAAAAGGCCCGGAAATTTCAAAGAAGCAGCGCCTTTCCCGCTTCTTCAAAACTCTCTTCCTTTCCGGAAAATACCGGAATCTCCGATTTTCTATGACTCTGCCGGCTTCTCGTCCGCGTCCAGACAGAACATCGTCACCGTACCGCTTGCCAGAAGGCTTCCCTCGTCATCGGTCACTGCAGCCTCAACCACCGTGACGGTCCTGCCTCTGTGCACCGTATGTCCTGTCGCCGTAATCCTGCCCTTCCGGCCGCTCTTCAGATAATGAATGGACGCATCCAGCGTTACGTATCTGCGGCCGTCCGCCCGTGCCGTCACGCCGCTGACGGTATCCGCCAGGGTGAACAGAAGACCTCCGTGAGCCATTCCGTAGGGATTCTCCAGCTCATGCCGCATCTCGACATGCAGGACGGATTCTTCCATTCCGATCCGGTCAATCACAATCCCATTATACTGAATATAAGGTATGTTCTGCAGAAACGTTTTCTGCTGTTCCTGATCCATCTGTTTCCTTTCCCGGGCAGGCTCTCGGGCAGCCATTGCCGGTCTCACCTGTTTCACGCCCTCATTCGCGGTCCTTCGTTTCTCCTGGGAATGCATTTCCCGCTCCGGCGCCTGTCAGAAGTTTGCAAAGCTCTCCTTCGTGCCGAGTCCCAGACGGTTCATTGCTGAGAAAACAGCACGCACGGAAGCGCGGGTGATGTTGGAGCTCACGCCGACGCCATAGGTGGTCTTTCCGCTGTCGGAATCCAGCAGATGAATATAGGCCGCCGCCTGCGAATCGGAACCCGATTTCAGTGCATGCTCCTCATAATCCAGAATCCGGATGTTGTAATCGAAATTCTCATGCATGCCGCGGCGCACCGCATCCAGCGGTCCGTTTCCGACTGCCGTAAAGCTCTTCTCGATCCCGCAGTCCGTAAAAGAGAGCGTTACCTGCGTGTCAAATTCGGTCTCTTTCTCTCCGCTGAGCTCCACAACCTGAAGCTTGCGGAAATGAAGCGGCTCCTTGCGATCAAGGTACTCGGCCCGGAACATTTCCATGATCTCCTCCGGCGGAACCTCACCCTCTTTTTCACTTCTCGACTGCACGACATCTGCGAATTCACGCTGCATTGCCTTCGGAAGTTTGAAACCGAAGTAGGCATCCATGACGAAGGCAACGCCGCCCTTTCCGGACTGCGAGTTGATCCGGACAATCGGCTCGTATCTGCGTCCGATGTCCGCGGGATCGATCGTGAGATACGGCACCTGCCAGATGCTGGAATTTCTCTCCCGCATCGCCGTGATGCCCTTGTTGATCGCATCCTGATGCGAACCAGAGAACGCCGTAAAGACCAGCTTGCCCGCATAAGGGTGCCGCGGGTCCACCTTCATCTTCGTCACGCGCTCACAGATTTCAATGATCTCGTTTACATTCTCCAGATTCAGCTCCGGATCAATTCCCTGTGAGAACATGTTATAGGCAACGTTCAGAACATCCACGTTTCCGGTCCGCTCGCCGTTGCCGAGCAGGGTTCCCTCCACGCGCTGTGCTCCGGCGAGAAGTGCGAGCTCAGTTGCCGCCACGCCCTCTCCGCGGTCATTATGAGGATGCACGCTGAGGATAATGGTATCCCGGTTCTTGAAGTGTCGGCTGCAGTACTCGATCTGGTCGGCATATACATTCGGCGTTGTCATCTCCACCGTAGACGGGAGATTGACAATCATCGGATTTTCCTTCGTCGGCTGCCAGACCTCCTGCACCGCCGTGCAGACCTCCACCGCGTAATCCATCTCGGTTCCGGTAAAGCTCTCCGGAGAGTATTCCAGAATAATTCTGCCCGGGAAATCCTTCGCGCGCTCCTTCACCCACTTCGTGCCCTGCACCGCGATCGCTTTGATCTCCTCGCGGTTCTTGTGGAACACGACATCTCTCTGCAGTGTGGAGGTGGAGTTATAAATGTGAACAATCGCCTGTTTGCAGCCCTTGATGCACTCAAAGGTGCGTTCAATCTGTTCTTCCCGGCACTGGGACAGAACCTGAATGCGGACGTCATCCGGAATGCGGTTTTCCTCAATCAGCTTGCGGATGAAATCAAACTCAATCTGGCTCGCAGCAGGGAAACCGACCTCCACTTCCTTGAAGCCGAGCTTCATCAGGAGATTCCACATCTCCAGCTTCTCGGAAACGACCATGGGATCCACCAGCGCCTGATTGCCGTCCCGAAGGTCCACGCTGACCCAGATCGGAGCTTTCTGAATTTCCTTGTCCGGCCACTCTCTTTCCGGATAATGAAGCACCGGAACTCTCTGATATCTCTCTACTTTTTCCATTTCTTTTTATTCCTTTCCTGCCGCTTCCTTGAAACGGCACTGTAAGAAGCCTTTCGCAGTTCTTATACCTCACTGAGGCAAAATCCGCGATACCAGAGAGAATTTCGCGAAGGCGAATTCTCTCTGTATACAGAGTGCCGCTTGGCGGCACTCTAGGCAGGAGAAGATGTCATCAGACATCTTCAAGTGCAGCGGTTTTGCCGAATGCGGCAGCATCGGTGCGTCAGCACCGATGCTGCAGTTTGAAAGCGACATATTGATGTCACTTTCAAACTTCCCTCGCTGACCAAAAACAGGCAACTGCTCCGGACCTTTCGGATTTTCCTGTGAAACCAGTCGTGTGGAACACTTACAAAAAACCTGCCCGGATACAACACCGGGCAGGTCTGATTCGCACAGCTGATTATTCTCCTAGTCCGCTCTCGATTGCCGCCACCAAAGAAGCCAAAGCCTCTTTCTCATCGGGGCCATCACAGAACAGCTCAATTTCGTCGCCTGACTTCACGCACGCGCCGAGCACGGACAGGACACTCTTTGCATTCGCCGTTGTATCCTTAAACTGAAATGTAATCAAAGACTTGAATTCCATCGCGTCCTTGCATAGGATTCCCGCCGGACGTAGGTGCAGGCCTGTTGGATTTTTAATTGTAACCTTCTGACTAACCATAATTCCTGTTTACCCTGTTCTGACATCACTTTCCGGAAGCACACGGTCTGCCGCGAAATCTTCGCCGGTCATTTCTTCCCGTCAAAGTCTCGCCCGCCGCGGTCCAAAAGCGTACCAGTATGATAGCAGATCCTCCCTTTGGTGACAAGTTCTTCCACCCTCTGCGGCAGGATCAGGCCATTGTCTTTTCAATAAAATCAGCAAGCTCTTCCGCCTTTTTCTGAAGGACTTCCTGATCCTCGCCCTCAATCATCACACGGACAAGCGGCTCTGTTCCGGACGGACGGATCAGAACTCGTCCCTTTCCGTCGAATTCCTTCTCCAGTGCGTCAATTCGTTCCACAATTTCCGGATAGTCACGATAGTGTTCCTTCCTGGCATTGTCCACATGAGCGTTGATCAACGCCTGCGGATACTTCTTCATGATCTTTGCCAGCTCCGACAGGGGCTTTCCGGTTTCCTTCATAACCTGTAGAAGGTGCAGGCACGACAGGAGTCCGTCACCGGTTGTGTTCTCTCCGAGGAAAATGATGTGTCCGGACTGCTCGCCTCCCAGGCTCGAATGAATCTCCTTCATTCGTTCCAGCACATAGCGGTCGCCAACCTTCGTTCTCTCAATATCAATTCCATTCTCCCGGCCCATGATGAAGAATCCGAGGTTGCTCATGACGGTAACCACAATCGTGTTGCCCTTCAGCGTTCCCTTCTTCTTCATCGAAGTCCCGATGATGGCCATGATCTTGTCGCCGTCCACGATTTCGCCGTGCTCATCCACCGCAAGGAACCGGTCTGCGTCGCCGTCGAAGGCAAGTCCGACTGCCGCGCCTTCCTCCAGGACCTTCTGCTGAAGCTCTCCCATGTGCGTCGATCCGCATTTGCGGTTGATGTTCACGCCGTCCGGATCGTTATGAATCGGAATCACGGAAGCGCCGAGCCTGCGAAGTGCCTCTACGTTGGAGCGATAAGAAGCACCCTCCGCCGTATCCACCACAACCTTCATGCCGGTCAGATCAATCGGAACCGTCTCAACGGAGTGATCCACATACTCATGCCAGGCGTCCATACGGTATTCGATATGTCCGACACCCTCTCCGGTAGGAAAGTTGATGTCAGCCATTCCGCTCCGGATCTTGGCCTCAATCTCATCCTCTGTCGCGTCCGGAAGCTTGAAGCCTTCTCCGTCAAAGAACTTGATTCCATTGAACTCCATCGGATTGTGGGAAGCCGAAATTACAACACCGGCATCCGCCCGGTGCGTCTTCGCAAGATAGGCAACCGCCGGGGTGGGAAGAACGCCCAGATAAATGACATTGGCTCCTACCGAGCAGGCTCCCGCCATCAGCGCATTCGCCAGCATATCGCCGGAAAGTCTGGTATCGCATCCCACCATGATAAGAGGACGTTTTCCGCCGTTGTCTTTGGACAGGACATAGGCTCCCGCCTGCCCCAGCTGCATTGCCATCTCTGCCGTCAGTTCCTTGTTCGCAACTCCGCGCACGCCATCCGTGCCAAACATTCTGCTCATTTTCTTCCTTCCTTTACCGCAGCTTCCGCTGCGATAATACGAGGAGAAATCCGCGAAAGCGGTTTCTCCGATGTGATCCTTCTATGCGCGCTCTCCGGCGCGAAGGCGGTTTCCCTGATGCGATCTGTCATTCTGCAGTCCCGCCGCTGCTCAGTCTCCAGAGGAGGCATTGCTGCCGCCGAAAACAGAGGACTGCGGCGACACTTCCACCGAGGCCGTCACGGTATTGTTGATCTCGACTCCGTCCGGCTGTGTGATCTCAATCTGTGCAGTATAGACTCCTTCCGTATCCCCGGAGCCGCTGCTGCGGATGACATGCTCCACATCAATGGAGGGCGTCAGATCCGAAACCTTGATCGCATCCAGTGCCGAAGACAGGCCGGTCATACTGATGCTGAACGTCGGTGATTCCGACGTGGCCGCTGTCGTCTTCTTCCCGTCATTGACCGAGGTAATCTGCGCTTTATAGCCGGAAGGAACATTTTCCAGTGAAATATCCGAGATGCTGACATTGATGTCCGCCGTCTCTGCCGCCTCAATGCCGACGGTAATATCCAGCATGCCGTCAAAGCTCGAATCCGCAAGGCTGACTCCGTCCGGAAGATAGTCCCGAAGATCCAGCGTCGTCTGATAGCTCGAGGTGCAGCCGGTGATGTCCACATCCGATGCCGGAATGGAAATCTTCTCAATATCCGCCAGCACGGAGGATTTTCCTGCCAGCTTCACCGTATCCGGATCCAGCGTCACAACACCGTTGCGGATGTAGCCGTCCGCAGGCGTTCCGCTCACGCCGACCTCAATCGGTACGGTCTTCAGCGGAAGGATGATCACATTCACCTTCACGGAGGTAATGTTCATGGTCAGATTGGAGGTGTCGATCACGCCGCCGTTCTCATCATAAAGCTTTACATCCGAATAAGTGCTGATACTCCCGGTCGCCCCGGAGACATCGATGGTTGCCTTTGCGGATGCAATCGTGGAGACGACCGATTCCGGACCCGAAACCCGGATCTGGTTCTGCTCCGGCACAATGCTGTCCAGCTCGTATCCGTCCGCCACATCGCCGCTTGCCTCCGTCTGCAGAACAAACGAATCGGTCAGCTTCGGCTCAATCGAGAGCATGACGTTGTCCACGCTCCCGTCAATATCCTCAATTTCGTTGTTGTACTTCGTGGAATAATACTTGATCTCCACCGTATTGAGGCTGGTGAGATTCTCCACGTCCGCCGTCGCCACGATGTCATCCCTGTTCAGATCCTCGATGATGGATCTTCTCGCCTTGACGGTGACCACCGGAACAATATCGCTGTTATCCTGAACGGTATAAACCTCTCCCTGATCCGTGATCATGGAGGTGTGCAGGAGCTTCACCTGCACATTGGTGATCTTCATGTACTTCACCGGATCATTGACGTTGTTGATCAGGACCCACACAATGACCGCCACGAACAGGGCTGTTATCTTCAGTCCGAGGTTGTTCAGGATATTCGGCCTGTTCTTTTTATCCTTCATCCTGATTTTTTTCCTTTCGGTTCTGCAGGATTCCCTTGTGATCACCCATTCCCTTGTCCTGGAGCTTCACAAGTCTTGCGCGCAGCTCATCCGAATTGACATCCCGGTCCAGAACGCCCCGGTAAGCAATACTGATTTTTCCCGTTTCCTCCGAAACAATGATGGTCAGGGAGTCCGTGACCTCGGAAATTCCGACGCCCGCCCGATGTCTCGTTCCCAGATCCTTGTCCAGCTTGTTCTCCGACAGCGGCAGATAGCAGGTTGCCGCCACTACCCGGTCGCCGGATATAATCACTGCTCCGTCGTGGAGCGGTGTGTTCTTCTCAAAAATATTGATCAGAAGCTGGCTGGAGACCACCGCATCCAGATCAATTCCGGTTCGTTCCCACTCCTGCAGCGGCGTGCTCTGCCGGATCACGATCAGTGCGCCGGTCTTCACCCTTGCCATCGCAATGCAGGCGCGGACAATTTCCGAAATGGTCTTGTCCGAAAACAGGCCGTCACCTCCGCGCGATCCCTCCCGGAACAGTGCTGCGAAAATATTCTTCTGCCCCAGTTCCTCCATCGCCGAGCGAAGTTCCGGCTGCAGGATGACGATCAGCGCAATGACGGCAATGCCCGTCACATTCTGCACAATCCACAGAATGGTGGTCATATTGAACAGTGCCGCCAGAACCACGAAAACAATGATAAAAAGGAATCCCTTCAGGAGCGCGTATGCTCTCGTATTGCGGACCCAGAGGATCGTGTAATAAACCAGGACAGCGATGATCAGAATTTCTACGATATCTGTCCACCCGACCGACGGGATATGCAGTACGTCTGTGTAATTGGCAATGAATCTCTTTAGTATCTGCATTTGTCCTCAATGTCCATCCAAAATATGCGCACCTGTTCCTCAGGGAAATTCGAGCTGCGCCGAACAGCCGGAGTCCCGCGCTGCCCTGTCCCTTAAAAAATCCCCTCAGAAATCATCCTGAAAATCATCGGAATACGATTCCGGCTCCTGCTCCGCATAGCCGTTCTCTCCGTAGCGTTCCTCCTGCGGGTACGCGTTCCGGGCCGCTTCTTCATATCTTCCATTCAGGCTGCCATCTTCCCGGTCGCTCTCCGTATATTCCGGTTCCCAGCCCGCAGATCCGTTGGAATAATACCGATCGTCCGCCGTCCGGGTGTCCTCCGCATATTCACGCGCTCCGTGTCTTAAGTTGATGGTCTTCACCGTTCTCTTCGGACGTGCATAAACATTCTTCGGAACTGCCTTCACATAATAATAGTAGTCATCGTCTTCAAACTGCGTATTCTCAATCCGCGTGTAATCCAGATTGAACAGGAAAAACGAAATCACCGCTCCCACGCCGAAGCTGGCGATGCTGCCGAAAAGAACGCCGACAATACTGATATCCGTGTTGTAAGCCATTGCCCCGATCAGAAGGATCAGAAGCTGGCTGAGCGCTCCCGCGCCGGATGCAATGATCCATGCCTGACGAATCGGAAGTCTGCGGATCAGATAGACCGCAACAGCCGCCGCAACCACGGCAATGACGCGAATCATCATCCCGTGATTCTGCATGATTCCATCCAGCAGGAACTGGAGACGGCTCACCATTCCGTCCGTATCCGTGCCGGAAGCACTGCTGATGGCCGTCTCGTTCTGATGAACAAAGCGGATGAAGCTGTCGGTAATCACGCCGACCGCCACCGTCGCACCGCTTGCCGGAGAATACAAAAGTCCTCCCGCAATCGGAAGCGCATATGGAATCCCCAGCGTCCGGAAAATCGGATACACCAGGAGCAGCATGGAGTCCCGCGGCGTAAAGCGGTAATACACCAGCAGCATGATCAGAATCAGAATGGCTCCGATTGCGGCAGCCTCCAGCGCAAGGGAATAAAGATGAATCAGAATGATCACTCCATAGACGGCAACGACCATTCCGGCAGGAATCAGCGTGCAGATCAGGGCGATCAGGAAGGTCGGAAGCCCCCCGGCAAGCGTCGTCTGGTAGCCGATCTGACTGTTGATGTAGATCAGTCCCAGCAGAACGACCAGAAACTTCGCCCCCATGTTGATATAGTTCTCATACTGGGAGTAAACGGAAATTGCCTTCTCCCGCAGTTCCAATAGTGTTGTCATTTGCCGTTAGTCTTCCTTTTCCCTTTGATAACTGACGGACAGCCTGTGCAGGTCCTGATAAAATGCATTGAGATGACGGCGCGCTCTCTTGTAGCGGGTGCTGTATACCCAGACGGTAATCACAATCATCCCCCCGACAAACAGCGCGTAGGCGAGCAGAAGCTCTGCCAGAAACGACTGAATGTTCATGCTGTAAATTTCGACAATCAGTGTCTCAAAATTGTAAATCCCATACATGCCGAATAAAATTACAAATGCGATGGTCGCACTGATGAATGTCAGGAGGACCTGCCGGGTAATATAATCCCCGCGAAAATACGAATTGATCTTCTCATCGCGGATGCCGTCCTGCTGTTCGTACGCAGCCATCCTTGCCATCCGGCGGACGCGTTTTTCATTGATCATAAGTCTGTCCCTGCGTCATTTCGCCCTTTGTCATGCCGCCCGCTGTCTTCTCCGATCGCCGCTGTAAGAAACAGCACCTCCGCCGCCCCTGCGCGCAGAAGCTCCCGGGCACATGCATCGATCGTTGCGCCGGTTGTGAAGATATCGTCAACCAGCATAATCCTTTTAGATTCTACATCAATGTCAGGTACAATAAAAGCATTTTTCAGATTACGGCGGCGCTCCCGGGCGCTCATGTTCCGCAGTGCGGCGGTCCGGTTCTGCCGGACCAGCAGGTCCCCGCGAAACGAAACGCCGGTTTCCTCTGCGACCGCTTTCGCAAGAAGCGCGGCCTGATTGTATCCCCGCTTCCGGAGCCGCTCTCCGGAAACCGGCACAGGAACCAGTGCGTCCAGCTGCTCCGGATCGAAGTCCTCCCGCAGTCTTTCTGCCATCTTTGTCCCGAGAAAATCCGCATACTCTGCGCGCCCCTCATATTTCAGCCGGTACAGCATACCGGATACATCGCGGTAGCGGTATACCGCACTCCCCCTTCGGAAGAAGTGTTCTCTCTCTTCGCAGTCCCGGCACAGGTCCTGTTCCGGCGCGGCAACCGGCTTTCCGCAGCGGCAGCACAGAGCGTCCCGGTTCGGCGAAAGCTCTTTTCCTGCAAGCTTCTCCCCGCAATCGGTGCAGATCAGCGCTCCGAACGGCCTCACCGGTTCATCACAGACCGGACATCTCCTCGGGAACACAAGATCTGCTGTAAAACGCGCCGCATGCCGCATTTTCTGTCTCATCCTTCCGTTCTTCACAGAAAATACGGTTCCGATCATATCCTCCCTGCATCCGCCTTTGAATTCTCTCAGCTCTCTTCCTCCTGCTTCATCTCCAGAATCCGGTCCTTCAGGCCGGAATACCTCGTGTACTGGCTGATGTTCTGCTCCATTCTCGCGACGGTCTCCCTCTCTCCGAGGATCACAACGCATTTTCTCGCCCGCGTAATTGCGGTGTACAGCAGGTTCCGGTTGAACAGGCCGGACGGCCCCGTAAGAAGTGGCAGAACCACAGCCGGATATTCCGATCCCTGCGACTTGTGCACGGTAATCGCGTAGGCCAGTTCCAGGTCATCCAGCTGCGTAAACGGATAATGCACGACCTTGTCCTCGTCAAAGCGGACCACCAGCTCCGCGCTCTCCGTGTCCACCTCCGCAATGACGCCGAAATCTCCGTTGAACACACCGGTTCCCTTCTCAATCGGCATGCCGAAATTCCCCGGAATCTCCCATTCCATCTGGTAGTTGTTGCGCGTCTGCATCACCTTGTCTCCCACGCGGAAGACCTGATCATGGGCTCTTGTCTCCTTTTTGCCTGCCGCCGCAGGGTTTAGAACGCTCTGGAGCACTTCGTTCAGTCGGATGCAGCCGAGCGCACCCTTCCGCATCGGAGTCAGCACCTGAATGTCATCCCGCGTTCCCTGCACATACTTCGGCAGCATCTGCTGCATCAGCATCACGATATGTTTATAAATGACCTGCGGATCCCTTCTCTCAAGGAAGAAGAAGTCGCGGGAATGATTGTTCAGATCCAGCGGCTCTCCCTGCAGAATCCGGTGCGCATTCATGACAATGTCGCTCTGCTGGGCCTGCCGGAAAATTTTCTGAAGCGTAATGGAACAGAACGCCCCGGATTCCATCAGATCCCGCAGGACTCTTCCCGGTCCGACGCTGGGGAGCTGATGAATATCTCCCACCATGATCAGCCTGGTTCCCGGCCGGATCGCGCGAAGGAGCGCATGGAACAGGAACAGGTCCACCATCGACATCTCGTCAATGATCACCGCGTCCGCCTCCAGCGGATTGTCCGGGTCCTTGTCAAAACGCCAGAACTCCTCTCCAGTCCCACGGTTTTCCTCCGTGTTCTCTTCTCCCATCGACTTGTAACCGAGGAGCCGGTGAATCGTTGCCGCTTCGTATCCCGTTGCCTCCGTCATCCGCTTCGCCGCGCGTCCGGTCGGGGCGGCCAGCAGAACCGATTTCACATCCGCAAGAAAGAAACGGATGATGGCATTGATGGTCGTTGTCTTTCCGGTGCCGGGGCCGCCGCTGATCAGGAGCACGCCTCTTGTCACCGCGAGCTCCACTGCTTTTCTCTGCAGATCATCCAAATGAAGATCCTCGTTTTCCTCAATATGGCGGATTCGGAGAAAGATTTCTTCCTCCGTGAAGCTCTTCACCTCCACGCTGTCCAGTTCCAGCAGTCGTTTCGCGATGTTCTGCTCCAGGCCATATGCATACGAAGAGAACACCTGCGGATCGCTGCGGTTCCCGTTTTCATCCTCCTCCGGCACCCGGATCCGGATCCTGCGGTCCAGCGCGAGATTCTGGAGCTGAATCGCAATCACCTCTCCCGGAACATGCAGGAGTTCCTCCGCTTTGCGAAGAAGCACGGATTCCGGCAGATAGCTGCTTCCCTCCTGCAGGCTTCCCGACAGAACATACTGGATGCCGCTCCGGATCCGATAGTCGGAATCCGGTCGTATGCCGCTTTTCTCTGCGATCTCGTCCGCCGTGGAGAAGCCGATTCCCGTAATGTCCTCCGCAAGGCGGTAAGGATTTTCCTTCAGGACCGCATACATGTTCTCCCCGTAGGTCTCCCAGATTTTCAGGGCCTTTCTTCCGCCGATCCCGTACTGCTGCAGGTAAATCATGGCATCCCGAATATCCTTCTTCTCGGCAAGCTGCACCGAAACCTCCCGGGCGATCCGCTCGCTGATTCCCCTGACCTCGGCCAGGCGCTCCGGCTCTTCATCCAGAATGTGCATGGTATTTTCACCGAATTTCTTCACAATCCTGGCCGCGAGCGTCTCGCCGATCCCCTTGATGGCTCCCGAGGCAAGATAGCGGTAGACCGCCTGGGCACCTTCCGGCTCCACAACGCGGTACTCCCGTACCTTAAACTGCTCGCCATACACCGGGTGCGTGACCACTTCTCCCTCCAGCTCCACGCTCTCTCCCTCTGAAATTGCCGGAGGATAGCCGGTGCAGGTAATCTGCTCCCCTTCGTCGCAGACCTCGAAAACCGTATACAGATTGTCTTTATTCCGGTAAATAACCGAAGAAATGTATCCCTTTATATTTTCCATAATCGGATCGGATGGTTCAGATGAGCCAGAAGATAAGAAAACCGGACGGAAAGCTTCCGCCCGGTCCAAGACAGCAGGATCACGCCTCGATGGTGCTCTCTCCTGCAATGAACTCTACGTATTTGCCTGTGCCGATGGCCACGGCCGTCATCGGATCCTCCGCCGTCACGGCACTGATGCCGGTCTTGCTCGTGATCAGATCCTCCAGGCCGTTCAGAAGAGAGCCGCCGCCCGTCAGGACAATGCCGCGGTCCGCGATGTCCGCCGCAAGTTCCGGCGGTGTCTTCTCCAGAACGCTGTGAATCGCCTCCACAATCTGGTTGGTGGATTCCTTCAGTGCCTCCTCCGTCTCTCCGGAAGAAACCTTGATCGTCCGGGGAAGTCCTGTCACCAGGTTGCGTCCGCGCACCTCAATGTAGTCCTCTTCCACCGTCGGATAGCAGCTGCCGATCTTGATCTTGATGTCCTCCGCCGTGCGTTCGCCGACCAGAAGGTTATACTTCTTGCGCATATAGCGGACCAGTGCATCGTCAAAGTCATCCCCTGCGATCTTGATGGAGGTGCTGACAACCGTTCCGCCGAGGGAAATGACGGCAATGTCCGTCGTTCCGCCGCCGATATCCACGACCATGTTGCCGCAGGGCTTGGAGATGTCAATGCCGGCGCCGATTGCCGCCGCGATCGGCTCCTCGATGATGTATACCTCACGCGCTCCCGCCTGGAAGGTTGCGTCCTCTACGGCCTTCTTCTCGACCTCCGTCACCTGACTCGGTACGCAGACCGCGATTCTGGGCTTACGGAAGGTCCTCTTCCCCACTGCCTTCTGGATGAAATACTTCATCATCTTCTCGGTGACCGTGTAGTCCGAAATGACGCCCTGGCGAAGCGGACGAACAGCTACAATATTGCCGGGCGTGCGGCCCAGCATCAGGCGCGCGTCCTCGCCGATTGCCTTGATTTTATTCGTGTCACGGTCAAATGCTACAACGGAAGGCTCCTTCAGAACCACGCCGCGTCCCCGGATGTATACCAGTACGCTGGCGGTTCCCAGATCAATTCCGATATCTGAATGCTGCAGTGCCATGTAATAAACCCCTATCTGTATCCGATTCACGCAGTCTCCAGGAAGACTGCCGCAATTTTCCTGAATTTTCCCAAATGATCCCGCTGCTTCCATCCGCGGATTTTATTCCGCTTCCGGAAACATTCCTACCGGTTTTCCATACAAACCGAAAGGGGGATGCCGTTTCCCCGGCATCCCCTAGTATAGACTACGGACCTGCAGTTTTCAAAGATATTTTCCCTGCTCCAGCATCTTGTTCACATAATATCCGGTATATGACCAGTGTGCCTTTGCGATTTCCTCCGGTGTTCCGCAGGCAACCACTTCGCCGCCTCCGTCTCCGCCTTCCGGTCCCATGTCGATGATGTAGTCCGCCGTCTTGATCACATCCAGGTTGTGCTCAATGACCACCACGCTGTTGCCGCCGTCGACGAGTTTCTGCAGAATCTGCGTCAGCTTCCGGACATCCTCGAAGTGCAGTCCGGTTGTCGGCTCATCCAGAATGTAAATCGTCCTGCCGGTGGATCTGCGCGAGAGCTCCGCCGCCAGTTTGATGCGCTGCGCCTCTCCTCCGGAAAGCTCGGTGCTGGGCTGCCCCAGCTTCACATAGCCGAGTCCCACATCGTACAGCGTCTGAATCTTGTCGCGGACCGCCGGAACATTTTCAAAAAAATGCACCGCCTCCTCAATCGTCATATCCAGAACGTCGTAGATGCTCTTTCCCTTGTACTTCACCTCCAGTGTTTCGCGGTTGTAGCGTTTTCCTCCGCACACCTCGCAGGGAACGTATACATCCGGCAGGAAATGCATCTCGATCTTGATGATGCCGTCGCCAGAGCAGGCTTCGCACCGTCCGCCCTTCACATTGAAGGAAAATCTTCCCTTGGAGTAGCCCTTTGCCTTGGCATCCGGCGTTCCGGCGAACAGGTCCCGGATGATGTCAAAAACACCGGTGTAGGTTGCCGGATTGGAGCGCGGCGTTCTCCCGATGGGAGACTGATCGATGTTGATCACCTTGTCCAGCTGCTCCTCCCCATCGATGCCGTCATGCGGTCCCGCAATGGTTCTCGCGCGGTTCAGATCTCTTGCCAGCTGGTTGTACAGAATTTCATTGACAAGCGAGCTCTTTCCGGATCCCGAAACGCCGGTCACCAGGCACAGAACTCCCAGCGGGAACTTCACATCAATGTGCTTCAGATTGTTCATCGCCGCGCCGCGCACGGTGAGCCACCCGGTCGGTTGTCTCCGGGCAGCCGGAATCGGAACATATTTCTTCCCGGACAAATACTGACCGGTGACGGAAGCCGGATTGCGCATGATCTCCTCTGCGGTTCCGCAGGCAACCACCTCTCCGCCGTGCGATCCTGCTCCCGGTCCGATGTCCACAATATAGTCCGCCGCCCGCATGGTGTCCTCATCATGCTCGACGACAATCACCGTATTCCCCATATCGCGCAGATTCTTCAGCGTCCGGAGCAGCTTGTCGTTGTCTCTCTGGTGCAGGCCGATCGACGGCTCATCCAGAATGTAGCAGACGCCGACGAGGCCGGATCCGATCTGCGTTGCCAGACGGATTCTCTGTGCCTCGCCTCCGGAGAGCGTCGCCGTCGCCCGCGACAAAGACAAATAGTCCAGTCCGACATTGCTGAGGAAGGAAACACGGCTTCGGATCTCCTTCAGAATCTGTTCCCCGATCATCCTCTGCTGGGAAGAAAGCTCCAGATTCTGCACGAAGGTGAGCAGGTCACGGATTGACAGGCAGGTGACATCATAGATATTGCGTCCGCCGACCGTCACAGCCAGCGATTCCTTCTTCAGACGCTTTCCGCCGCACACCTTGCAGGGACTGATCCGCATGAACTGCTCATATTCCTGGCGCATCCGCTCCCCCGTCTCCTTGTAGCGGCGGTAGGTGTTCTCCATCAGTCCCTCGAACGTAATGCGGTAAGCCACCTTGCTGACGCTCGACTGACTCTTGTACATGATTTCAAACTCTTCTGGCGATCCGTTCAGGAGAACATCCCTTGCCTCGTCCGAAAGATCCTTCCAGGGAGTGTCCAGATCAAAGCCGAACTTCTTCGAGAGTCCCACCAATGTCGCGTTGGTCCAGCTCCCGTCCTTCATGCAGCTCTGCCAGCCGATCACGGCAATGGCTCCTTCATTGATGGATTTGCTCTTATCCGGAATCATCAGATCCGGATCGAATTCCATCTTATAGCCGATACCGGCACAGCCCGGGCAGGCACCAAAGGGATTGTTGAAGGAAAAACTTCTCGGCTCAATCTCCGGAATGCTGATTCCGCAGTCCGGGCAGGCAAAATTCTGCGAAAACTGCAGCAGTTCTCCATCCACCACCTGAATCTGGGCCAGTCCGTCCGCAAGTTCCAGTGCATTCTCCAGCGAGTCCGCCAGACGCCGGTCCATGCCGTCACGGACCACCAGGCGGTCCACAATGATCTCAATGCTGTGCTTGATGTTCTTGTCCAGCTGGATCTCTTCTCCGGTGAGATCATACTGGCTTCCATCCACGCGGACGCGGACATATCCGGCTCTTCTCGCTCTCTCCAGAACCTTCTCATGCCGTCCCTTCTTGCCGCGGACCACGGGGGAGAGTACCAGAATCTTCGTTCCCTCCGGAAGAAGCTTCACACGGTCCACCATCTGGTCCACGGTCTGCTTCTCAATCACGCGTCCGCACTCCGGACAGTGCGGGATTCCGATGCGTGCATACAGCAGACGGAAATAATCATAAATTTCCGTCACCGTTCCTACGGTTGACCGGGGATTGCGGTTCGTGGATTTCTGATCAATGGAAATGGCCGGTGAAAGGCCCTCAATCTGATCCACATCCGGCTTCTCCATCTGCCCAAGGAACTGTCTGGCATACGAAGACAGGGACTCCATGTAGCGCCGCTGTCCTTCTGCATAGATAGTATCAAAAGCAAGGCTGGATTTCCCGGAACCGGACAATCCGGTCAGCACGACCAGCTCATTTCGCGGAATCGTAACGTCAACATTCTTCAGATTGTGCTCCCGGGCTCCCGTGATCCGGATGCAGTCCTCCTCACGAAGCTGGCTGCGCCGCTTCTCATCGCGTTTCTTCTGTCCCTGCGCCAGAAGCTCTGCCTCCTTCAGCGCGGGCCAATAGTCCGGTTTTCTGATTTTTACTGCCATAGTGCTCCTTTATCTCTTACTTTCCGCCGGTCAGCTCCAGCAGATGCTTCTTCAATTCCGTCATCTGGTCGCGAAGCTCCGCAGCCGCCTCGAAATTCAAATCCGCTGCTGCCCTGCGCATCTGCTTCTCTGTCTTCCGGATCAGATTCTCCAGTTCCTTCTGCGACATGGATTCGGGATCTTTCTCGAATCTTACCTGTTCCTGGGTCACTTCCTTCGAAATTGCGATCAGATCACGCACCGCTTTCCGGATGGTCTGCGGCGTTATCCCGTGTTCCTGATTGTATGCCTCCTGAATGGCGCGCCTGCGCTTCGTCTCGTCAATGGCTCTGCGCATGGAATCCGTAATAGTATCCGCGTACATCACGACATGGCCGTCCGCATTGCGGGCAGCACGTCCGATCGTCTGAACCAGGGAGGTTTCCGAACGCAGGAATCCTTCCTTGTCCGCATCCAGAATCGCCACCAGCGAAATCTCCGGAATGTCCAGGCCCTCCCGAAGGAGGTTGATTCCCACCAGCACATCGAATACGTCCAAACGCATATCCCGGATAATCTCCGATCGCTCCAGCGTGTCAATGTCCGAATGCAGATAGCGCACGCGGATTCCCGCCTCCGCAAGATAGTCGGTCAGATCCTCCGCCATCTTCTTCGTCAGCGTGGTCACAAGGACCTTGTTCTTTTTCTCTACTTCCTTCCGGATCTCTCCGATGAGATCATCAATCTGTCCCTCCACCGGACGCACATCGATTTCCGGATCCAGGAGTCCGGTCGGCCGGATCACCTGCTCCGCGCGCAGAAGCTCATGCTCCTCTTCATATTTGCCCGGTGTTGCCGAGCAGAACAGCATCTGGTCAATTTTCTGCTCGAATTCCCCGAAATTCAGCGGCCGGTTGTCCAGCGCAGACGGCAGCCGGAACCCGTAATCCACCAGCGTCATCTTGCGGTTGCGGTCCCCATGATACATCGCGCCGATCTGCGGAATCGTCATATGCGACTCATCCACAATGATCAGATAATCATCCGGGAAGAAATCCATCAGCGTCAGCGGCTCCGCTCCCGGCGGCATGAAATTCAGATGCCGCGAATAATTCTCAATGCCGGAGCAGAAGCCTGTCTCCCGCATCATCTCAATGTCAAAATTCGTCCGCTCCGAGATCCGCTGCGCCTCAATCAGCTTGTCCTCTCCCTTGAAATAGCGGACACGCTCCTCCAGCTCCTTCTCGATGTTCTCACAGGCGAGATTGATCTTTTCCTGCGGAACCACATAGTGGGAGGCCGGGTAAATCATGACATGTTCCAGACTCGCATGCACGCGTCCCGACACAATCTCAACCTCGCAGATCCGGTCAATCTCATCCCCGAAGAATTCCACGCGGATCAGGTATTCGCTTCCCTGCGCGGGATAAATCTCAATCGTATCTCCATGAACCCGGAAATTGCAGCGCTCCAGATTCTGATCGTTGCGCTTGTACTGGATGGCAATCAGATCGCGGATGACATCATCGCGGTCCTTCTGCATGCCCGGCCGGAGCGAAATGGACATTCCCTTGAATTCATCCGGTGAACCCAGTCCGTAAATACAGGAAACGCTGGCGACGACGATCACATCCCGGCGCTCGGACAGCGACGCGGTTGCCGAAAGGCGCAGCTTGTCAATCTCATCATTGATCGCCGAATCCTTGGCAATGTACGTGTCCGTCTGCGGCACATAGGCCTCCGGCTGATAATAGTCGTAGTAGGAGACAAAATATTCCACCGCATTCTCCGGGAAGAACTCCTTCATCTCCCCGTAGAGCTGTCCCGCCAGTGTCTTGTTGTGAGAAATGATCAGCGTCGGCTTGTTCAGCGCCTGGATGACATTGGCCATCGTGAAAGTCTTGCCGGAACCGGTGACACCGAGGAGGGTCTCGAACTGATTGCCCTCCCGGAAGCCCTTCACCAGCTCACGGATGGCCTGCGGCTGATCGCCTGTCGGCTGAAATTCAGAATGAAGTACAAAATGATCCATTGCATTGTCTTTCTGCAGCAGTCCCGGCTGCCTTCCGCGTGCACGAACCGGTTTCCAAAGTTCATTCATCGGAGGCGGTGTCATAGCCACAATCCGGCTCTTTCATGCAAAAACTGCGGCACAAACACTGTACCGCAGTTTCCTGATTTCGTCCATTCTTTTTCGAAAGTATGTTCGCTTTTCGTCCGGAAGCCCCGCCAGGTCTCCGGAAATTCTCACGCCTGCTTGCGCACATCCCTGCGCTTTCTCTGTTTATCCAGATACAGGTACTGATCCGCCGAATCGAACAGGGCCTCCATGCTGACATTGTCTCCCATCCGGAAAGAGCACAGCCCGATGGATGCCTCCACATAGAACGGCCGCTCCGACTTCTCATTGAAGATGCGGAAGGCGTTCTGAATCCGTTCCCGGATTTCCTCTTCCCGGACAGAATCCATTCCGAGAAGAAGCGCCATGAACTCGTCTCCGCCGAAGCGTCCGATGATGTCCTCCTTGCGCAGCACCTCCTTCAGAATCTCCGCAAAACTGGAGATGGCATAATCTCCCGCATTGTGCCCGAAAATGTCATTGATCTGCTTCAGGCTGTTCAAATCCATGAACAGGAGTGTTGCCTTCTCGCCGCTGTGCTTCTCCTGTGCCTCCTGCATCGCCTCGATCAGCCCGCGCCGGTTGTAGACCTGTGTCAGCGCATCATAATTGGAGAGCTTCTGCAGAATATCGTTCTTCTCCGTAATGGTTCTGACCGCGCCGTGCAGCTCTTCTTCCAGCTGGTAGTGCTGCGATTGAAGCGAAATAAATTTCAGCATGCTGCCGAGCTGGTAGCACGCCATGTACAGGGCCGCCATTCCTTCGGCATCCCCGCGGCAGATAAACAGTCCGAACTGATCCTGCTCACACTGAAGCACGAACACCATTCTGGCCTTCGGTCTCCCGCCGTAGCCGAATACATTCTGCAGGACCTCTCCCACGGAAAGATACGGACTCTCCCAGGGTTCCCGGATGATCACTTCTCCTTCATGAAACCGGAGGGCCTGCCGTGCCTGTGCAGCGCAGTTGAAATTGCCTTTTTCATCATAGATCGGAACCGGCTCCGGAAAAAGAAGAAGCACTCCGTTGTCAATTTTCATCTCCCGCAGTCCCTCGGCGACCCGGCTTAAAACCTCTCGGTTCACGGTCGTCTGTCCGAGTGCCGCATCCGTCAGAGTCGCGGCGATCAGCGCATTGGCCCCGAATTCCGAAAGGCGCTTCTCATAGCGGCCTGCTGTCCGGCTCCAGTACTCCGGCTCTCTCTTTTCCTGCGCCTGCGGCGGACATCCGCAGGACTCCCGGAAAATCACTCTGCTCGGGACATAGCAGACCTCCTGCGGTTCTCCGTTCAAAAGGCGGATGGCCTCCGCCACGCCGTGGTAGCCGATGGAGCTCACATCCATCTCAATGGTGGTAAGCGGGGGATTGCACCGCGAGGCCGCCTCTACATTGTCGCAGCCTGCCACGGCAATATCCACACCGGGACGGCGTCCCAGTTCCCACAGGACCTCTTCCGCGCGCATGGCCACCAGATCATTGCAGCAGATCACCGCTTCCAGATCCGGATGATTCTGCAGAAGAATCCGGATATTGTCCCCGGATTCTCCGGAAAACGTTCCGGTCACCGTGTAATCCTCCGCGCAGTCCAGTCCGTTCTCTTTCATGAACTGTTCGTAAACGCGGTAGCGCACATCCGCATCCGGAGAGCCGACCGGCCCGCGCAGACACCCGATCTTCCGCAGTCCGTGCTCCTTCACCATATGTTCCAGAATACAGCGCACCGAGCTCTCCTGGTCCGACTGAATGCAGCGCTTCCCCGGAATCTCCGTCTCCATGAAGACACACGGAATCTGCTCCGCTTCCTCCAGATAACGGGCGAAGGCCCTGGGCTCACTGCTCTGCTTGACACCGTCATAGGCAATGACAACC
Organism: bacterium; assembly: GCA_963655255.1. GTDB lineage: Bacteria > Bacillota > Clostridia > Lachnospirales > Lachnospiraceae > CAG-791. The sequence goes on along the minus strand of CAVKEB010000002.1, from coordinate 124,994 downwards.
GCATCCAGATCCAGCTTCAGACTGTACTCATACAGGACATTTCTCTGGAACGCCGTGCGGTCCAGATCGCTGCTGCTCGGTGTCCGCTCCAGCGACCCCGAGAACACATACAGATCCGCATTCCGCTCCTGCGCCGCCTTCTGGGCGCCGCGGCAGAGGGCTCCGGTATACCCGGATGCCGTCTGATTCATCAGAAACCCGATTTTCTTTTTCCCTGAATTATTGTTCATGTTGCATCTTTCGTGCCGCTGACGGCATTCACCAGACATTCATCAAATCTTCAGGGCTGCCGCCATGCACTTCCTCCTCAGGAACCGCAGGCTGATCCGGCAGCGCTCTAGTTCTTCCTTACCGTTCCGGGACGATTCTCTTCACGGCTGACCGGCGTTCTGGTCTCAACCGTCCGGATGTAGTCATCCGTGCGGACCAAGATCTTCGACTGATCCCGTTTCAGATACTGCTCCGCCCGCGTCGCCGCCGCGACCGGTTTCATCTGTCCCGCCATGATTCCGACGGTAACCCCGCCCACGATCAGCGCGAGAACGGCAGATACCAGAAGGGAGGTTCCGCTGCTCCCCGAATCTGTCATCAGGAGCATGATAATGGTCAGAAACGCGAAAACCGCCGCGCTGACACCTGCAAACCAGGCAGCCGCCTTTCCCGGTGCAATCGGAAGATTTCCGGTCATCTTCTGCGTCTGTCCGTTCATGGCGAACAGGAAATCCTTCTCGTTCCACTTCGTATAAAGAAGCCACACCGGCATCAGGGCGTAATCCGTCCTGCCGTGGTGCACCCTGGTGTTTCGTCCTTTTTCCTCAATGCGGTCATAACCGGAAATGCTGCTCCTGAGCTCATCGCAAGCCGTCGCAGCCGCCCGTTCATCCGCCTTCTTCTGAACATCCTTCTGTTCGACGTCATACTTGTTTGCAAGATATCCGGGCAGATATTCCAGCTCGAACCGGCGCAGGCTCTTGTAATCATACGGCTCCACGGAATCCATGAGATCGTCCGGCATGCTGTTGGAAGCATCACAGGGAATCTTCTCGAAGGTCATGGTTCCGGCACGGTGCACATGATACAGCCGGGTTCTCGTGACATCAAAATCCCCCTCCCTTGTCGTCCTGCTCTTGCCGCACTCGAAAGTCATATCGGCATCCACGCTCCCGCTGAACAGCCAGTACGGAACGTAAACTCCCTTGATCTGTTCCAGGTGATTCCCGGAAGTAAAGGACTTCGGCAGGAGCTTCCTGCCTTTGTAGTACTCCTGAAGCTTCTGCAGCGCCTGTTCCTTCTCACAGGCAAACGGAATGACATAATCCGGCCTTCGTCCCACGGAAAACTGTCCCGGAATGATCGTCGGATTCCCGCAGTACGGGCAGGTTGTCGCCGCAGTCGTCTCATCCGTAATCAGCTCCGCGCCACAGTTTCCGCAGTGATAGACCTTCAGCTTCGAAGCATCGCCGCCCCAGCTGTCTCCGGCCGCGGTCTCCACGTTCGGTGCCGAAGCCCCGAGATCCTCCGCCCCCGGCGCCGCAGCGTTCTCCTCTTTGTCTCCGGCCGCCTCCTTCGCCTTCCGGTTCTTCTCCTCGTAGTACTTCTTCACTTCTTCAATCGTGAAGATGCTGTCACAGTAATCGCACTTCACCCTGCCGGTCGCCGCATCGAAATGCACCGGTCCGCCGCAGTTCGGGCAGATATAGCTGGTAACCTGCTGTGCCATCCGTTCCCCCTGTCTGTTCTATATATTATGCTCTGGGTTTTCCGCAGTTCTGGCAGAACTTCCCGGTGTTGCCGGCCTGCCCGCACGAAGGGCACGTCCAGGGACCGTCTGCCGCAGGCTTCGGACTTCCGCAGTTGCCGCAGAACTTCCCGGTGTTGCCGGTCTGTCCGCACGAAGGGCACGTCCAGCCGGAGGATGACGCCGGCTGCATCTGCGGTGCCTGCTGTGCCGCGCTCTGCTGCGCTCCCATCTGATAGAGCTGTCCCGCGTTGATGCCGCCCGCCTGCTGCGCCATGTTCATTCCGGCAAAGCCCATCATCGCGCCGTTTGCATTTTTCGCTGCATCCTGCATCGCCTGCGCCTGTGCCGCAGTCAGCGTCGCCGCCGCCATATTCGGATTCCGGTACACGGCATTGCGCTGCAGTTCCTTGATCATCTTCTCGTCTTCTTCGCTTGCCTTGATGCTCGAGACACCGAACGAAGAAATGGCGATTCCATAGGTCTTGCCCCAGGAATCCGACAGGACATGATTCAATGCCGCAGCCAGATCGTCCGCATGGGCCGGAACTGCGCTGTAGCGCACGCCCTTCTCGGAAATCTCCGCGAACGCGGGCTGCAGTGCGGTCAGAAGCTCAGATTTCAGCTGAGAATCAATCTTGTCTCTCGTGTACGCGCCGTCCACATTGCCGCAGATGTTCTTATAGAACAGAATCGGATCCTGAATCCGGTATGCGTACTCGCCAAAGCACGTAATGGAGATATCCACATCCAGTCCGATGTTGGCATCCACCACCCGGAACGGAACCGGATTCGCCGTTCCGTATTTATTACCGATGATCTCCTTGGTATTAAAATAGTAGACTCTCTGATCCACGCCGGTGTCTCCGCCGAGACCGACGCGCTTGGTCCAGGTCTGGAACGAATCCTGAATGCCCTTCCACAGACCTCCGGTAAACAGGGACGGGGATGTCTTGCTGTCATAGACGAACTCACCGGGTTCTGCGCAGACCTCCACGATCTTGCCCTGTTCCACGATCATCATGCACTGTCCGTCATTCACCGCAACGATGGAACCGTCCGTGATGACATTGTCGCTTCCATGATTGTGAGAACGCGCCTGTTTTCTCTTCTCACCCTTTACGGCCAGCGTTTTCTCATCCAGGGATGAGCAGTAGAAATACTCTCTCCACTGATCCGATAGTACGGAAGATGCTGCACCGATTCCTACCTGTAAAAGTCCCATTGGTACCCCCTTTTCTGCGGCTGTCTCCGCAGATTCTGTACAGAAACCATTCCAATCTGAATGCGGCTGATTTTCCCTATTTTCCCTAAAATCAACCGTTTTCACGCTCAATTATTTCATAAACGCCGGAATCCCGCAACGCATTTGCGCGCTGCGGGATTCGCATAAAGAGTTAGAGGATGCCTTATTTTATCGCTGTCCATTCCAGCCGGTGATTGCCTCCGGAAGACAGCCTGCACCGAAAAAACGTTCGTTTCGTCACTCCTTGACGCCGCCCATCATCACGCCTCCGACGATGTTCTTCGAGAGGAACAGATAGACCAGAATGACCGGGAAAATTGAGAACGCAATCATCGCGTACACCTGGCCCATGTCGAACTTCAGCCAGTCTGCGGCACGCAGCTGTGCGATCAGGATCGGGAGGGTTTTCATCGTATCCTTATGCAGAATCAGGGCCGGTGTGAAGTAGTTGTTCCAGCTCGCCACGAAGGAGAAGATCGCCTGCACGGCAATCGCCGGCTTCATCAGCGGAAGTACAATGGCATTGAAGGTGTGGAACTCGCCCGCGCCGTCAATTCTCGCCGCCTCGATCAGTGATTTCGACAGTACGGAATCCATGTACTGTTTCATGTAGAAGAACACCGCCGGGGATGCAATCGCCGGAACAATCAGCGGAACAAAGTTGTCCATCAGGTTCATCTTCGTCATCAGCTGAATGAAACCCAGCGCCGTAACCTGCGTCGGAATCATCATGACCGCCAGAATAAAGGTGAACATCGCCTTCCGGAGCTTGAAATCATACGCATGAATGGCGTATGCCGTCATCGTTGAGAAATAGGTCGCGAGCACTGCCGTACAGGTTGCCACGAACAGGGAATTGAGAAGTCCCGAGACAACCGGCAGGGTTCCCTTGAACAGGTTGTCCAGGTTCGTCAGAAGATACGTGCTCGGAACTGCCGTAAAGCCCTTCGCCAGCTGGGAATTGCTCCTCGTTGCGTTGATGAACAGCACATAGAACCAGAACAGGCAGAGGAACGAGATCAGAATCAGAACGATGTAGCAGCCGGTTCTTCTCGCCTTCAGGCTGGAAGTATTCTCTTCGTCCATGGCCGCAGGATTGTTTTTCATATTCTTTGCCATCGTCTTCTCCCCCTTACTTGACTTCCTTGGCGTTCGTGAACTTGAATACGATCAGGCTCAGAATGCCGGTGATGATGAACAGCATGACAGAGAGTGCACCGGCCATGCCGTAGTTCTTGCTGTACAGATGCTTGTTCAGATACATGATCAGCGTCATGGAGGACCGCATCGGATCGCCGCTGCCGTTGGTCAGGATCTGAGGAACATCGAACATCTGCAGACCGCCGATCAGGGAGGTGATCATCACATATACCAGGATCGGGCGAAGAAGCGGAAGTGTAATCTTGAAGAAAATCTGATTCGATGTCGCTCCGTCAACCTCGGCCGCCTCGAACAGGCTCTGGTCGATTCCCATCATGCCGGCCATCAGCAGGATCGTCGTATTGCCGAACCACATCAGGAAGTTCATGAAGGCGACCAGTGTGCGCACACTCCAGACATGGGACATGAAGCTGTACTGCTCCTTGATGATTCCCGCCTGCAGCAGCATCGAATTGATCGGGCCGGAATCTGCAAACAGGGTGAAGAACAGCATGGCGAATGCCGATGCCATGATCAGGTTGGGCAGATAGATGACAGTTTTGAAAAATCTCTGTCCCTTCAGACGCAGCTGCGGATTGGTAAACCAGGCGCCGAGAAGGAGCGAAACAATGATCTGCGGAACAAATCCCATCACCCACATGATCATGGTGTTGGCGGTATAGGTTCCGAGATCCCCGGTCTGAAACAGGCTGATGTAATTCTTCAGGCCGACAAAATTCGGGCCGATCTTCTTCAGGCCGGACATGTAGTTCTCAAAAAAGCTGTTGTAAATGGTGGATACCAGCGGAATCAGCTGAAAGATGACAAAGGTAACAAAGAACGGAATCAGGAAGATATAGCCCCACCGGTTCACCTTTGTCACGTTGTTCGATTTCAAAACCACCGTTTTGTTGTCTTTCTTTTCCATCATTGCCCTCCCCTTGTTATTTCAGTACCTGCTCCGCGTTTCTGCGGAAAACTCTTCCATCTTCCCCCTCATGCAGAAGCCCGGAGAAGGAACTGAAATTCAGGAAAACAGCGCCTGCCCGGCCATACCGGACAGGCGCTTTTCGTCAATCTGTATTTCTTATGCTTCTGTTCCGAATGATTCCGGATCAGTCGGTTGTCAGCTCAGGATACTTCTCAACGATTGCCTTCTTGAACTGTGCAAGAGCATCATCATAAGAAGCGTTGCCGTCGAAGTAGTTCTTCATGGCACCCTGGAACTCCTCGTTGCAGCCCTGATCATAGATGGAGATGTTGCTCATATCAACCTTCTCCGCACCTGCTGCCAGCATCTCGTAAGGATTCTGTCCGCCAAGAACCGGGCTTCCAAAGGAATCATCTGCTGCAAGATCCGCGAGGACGTCCTTGTTGTTGACACAGTCGGAATCCTTGACTGCGATGTCCTTCATAACATCATCATCCGTGGTCATGGTCAGGATAATGTCCTTAACCAGAGTCGGGTTATCGGTTCCGGTTGCTGCGCAGATCCATGTGCCGCCCCAATAGAAGCCCTGAGGTCCTTCTACCAGTCCCCAGCCGCCTGCGTTTGCAGTGGAGCCTTCCTCGTCAGCATGCATCGAGAAGTTGATCAACCATGCAGGTCCAAAGTATGCGAATACCGGCGTATCCTCGAAGAAGCCCTTGCTCCAGTCATCGCTCCACAGCTCAGCCGTTGTGGTTTCCTTCTTGTCTACGAGAGCCTTGGAATCATCCACCCACTTCTTGATGTTGTCGTCGATCTGAACCTTTCCGTCATCGGATACCCACTTCTCGGATACGTTGTTGGAGTATACGCGATAGGTATCATTTACGGTGGAGGTGATGTTGTAGCCAGCCTTCTTCAGGGTGTCTGCCGTCTCGCCGAAGGTATCCCAGTCCTTAACAGCTTCCTGAACATCAGCCGGATCATCCGATCCGAGAACTTCCTTTGCAATTGCACGGTTGTAAATCAGTCCTGCGGAGCAAGCCTGCCAGGAAGCGCCGCGAAGGTCGCCGTTTGCATCGGTAACAACGTCCTTGGTGTACTGATACTGCTTGGAAAGGTCTGCATCAGTGATGCCCAGATCCGAAAGCTTCATGGCAACATCTGCATCTGCATCCGTATACTTCAGTGCGTAGTCAGCCTCGATCAGGAAGATATCCGTCTTATCGTCTGCTGCTGCATCTGCATTTCCGGGAAGAATGCTGTCCAGATTGTTCTGGTATGCATTGTCATCCGAAGGGGTAATATGGAACTTCACGGTTACATCGCCGATCTTGCCGGTGGTGTCGTCCACTTTCTCATATCCCGGATAGTGATCTTCCAGACGGCTCTTGAACTCTTCGTTCCAGCACTGGATGTTCAGAACCTTGCCTTCATCCGCTGCTGCATCCGTGGTCTCCTCTGCCGCTGCATCCTCTGTCTCAGCCGCAGCTGCATCATCGGTTGTGGTCTCCTCAGCAGCTGCCTCTGTCGCTGCCTCCGTTGCTGCTGTATCGGTGCTCGAAGAAGAGCTGCCGCAGCCTGCTACCATGCCAGCCACCATTGTGGAAGCAAGTAAAACGCTTACTAACCTTTTCTTCATAATTATCTTTCCCTCCGTTTGTGCTTTTCAGGACCTCTCGTGTCCCTTAAACGTTTTCGTGATTTTGTTATAGATCATTTTTCACATGGAATCAAGTGTTTTTTTTGTTTTGTTGTGCATATCTTATATTTTTGTGAGGTTCCAACAAAATCAGCGGCCTCATTTTGTCTGTTATTTCTACTGTGCTCTCTGTTTTTGTTGCCAAATCCGTGTCATTTATATAAATCGTTTTCGTTCAGTTATTCTGATCACTGATCTCATCTGCTGCATCTGCATTCCCGGCGTTTTCTCCTTCCGCAGTGCAGAAAACCCCCGCGGAATGCGTGATTTCCTGCACTCCGCGGGGATTTTCTTTTTCTGTCCGATCTTTGTTTTTGTTCTTCTGCGGTAAGTTCTGTTTGCTTTACAATTACTTAATTTTCCACTTAATCGTTTCGACCGCCGCTTCCAGCTGATTATCCGTCCCGGACTTCTGGTATTCCTTCGAATCAAACTCCACTTCCTGATCCGGTGTCACGCCGATCTTGTTGATCTCATGCCCGTCTCTGGTGAAATATTCCGAAATCGTCAGCTTCACCTCCGTGCCGTCCTGCAGCGAATAAACCGTCTGCACCACGCCTTTTCCATAGGTCTGCGTGCCGATGATCGTTCCGGCTCCGGAATCCTGAATGGCGCTGGAGAGGATCTCCGAGGCACTGGCTGAGTTGCCGTTCACCAGAACCGCAATCGGAAGATCGATCCAGTCCGTCCCGTCCGCCTTGTACTCCTTGCGGCTGCCGTCCGGATACTGCATATAGAACACCAGTCCTTCCGGGATCAGATACTGCGCAATGGATGTCACCGCATCCACGGTCCCACCCGGATTGTTGCGGAGATCCAGGACCAGCCCCTTCATGCCCTGATCCTGCAGCTTTTCCAGTTCCTCTGTAAACTGATCCGGCGTCACATCGTCAAATTCCGCAATCTGAAGATACCCGATTCCGTCTTCAAGCATTTTGCCCGCTGCCGTCTCCGAGTGAACCTCATCCCGCGTCACATCCACTTCCTGCTTTTTCCCGTCCCGGCTGATGGTCAGGCGAACCGTCGTTCCCTTTTCTCCCTTGATCCTGCTGACCGCCATATCCAGATCCAGGTCCTGCAGCGATTCTCCGTCCGCCTCCAGGAGAAGGTCGTCCGTCTGGAGTCCCGCCTTCTCCGCCGGGGCTCCGGAAATCACTCCCGCGATCTTGGGATACCCCGTGGCCGCGTCCTTGGAGACATAAGCGCCGATTCCGGTGTAGGTTCCGCTGATGGTCTCATTCAGCTTCTCCACCTCATCCGGCGTGTAATAAACCGAATACGGATCATCCAGAGATTCCAGAAGTCCCTTGTAGATGCCTTCCTCCAGCTGCTCGTCCGTGACCTCATCCGCCTTGTAATAGTGCTGGTCAATGAGCTGCTTCAGGACATTGACCTTCTGAGCCGTCTGCCCGGAAAGAATTCCCCCGGAGAACAGCATTCCGCCGCTCCGCACATTCAGTCCCGCCGCCATCAGAAGAGCTCCCGCGGCAGCGCCTCCGAGAAAAAGTCCGGCGCTCCGGCGTCTTTTTCTTTTCTTTTCGGTTCCTTTCTGCTGTTCCTCGTCTTTTCTGTTCTCTCCTGCCATTTCCTGTCCCGTCTGAATCAATCTTCTGTATTCTTCCAAACCGTTTCACTTTCCGGAATCATTCCGCACGTTCCTGCGGAATCCGTTCGGATGTTCCGGCAGATCTCCCGTTCCTTTATTGTCCGAGGTAATTCCACGGGCTTACATAGGAGCCGTTCAGGCGCACGGAGAAATGCAGATGCGGCCCCGTTGAATTGCCGGTGCTGCCGACCGCCGCGATCTGCTGGCCCGCGCTGACTTCCTGCCCTGTGGATACATACAGGGCGCTTGCATGCATGTAAATCGTATACAGGCCGTCGCCGTGATTGATCATGACATAGTTGCCCATGGAGGACTCATAGGTAGCCGCCACAACCACGCCGTCTGCCGCGGCCAGAATCGGCGCGCCGCTCGGCGCCGCAAGATCCAGTCCGCTGTGGAAAATCGTCCTTCCGTAAATCGGGTGTACGCGGTAGCCGAATTCCGAAGAAATGTACGTGTAGGACGGTGCGGGCCAGGTGAACGCGCCGCCGCTGTATCTGCGCTGGTTGGCGAGTGCCTGCTTGTCCGCCGCGACAGAGGCTTCCAGTGCCGCGATAGCGGAGGTCTGCTGATTCATCTGTGCCTCATATTCCTCAATCGTAGACGCGGATTCCGCAATCTCGGATTCCGTGCTCGCGATCTGCTGCTTCTTCTCCGAGATGAGGGCCGTCATGTTGGACTCTTCCTCTTCCACGGCCTTCTTCTCGTCATCCAGTGTCTGTCTCTCCTCTTCCAGTGCCTCCTTAGTCGCCGCGACGAGCTTCGTCTGCTCCTTGTAGCGGCTCAGAAGATTCTGATCGTAGTTGGAGAGCTGTTCAATGTAATACGCCTTGTTCAGAAGGTCGCCGAAGCTTGCGGATTTCAGAAGGATCTCCATCATGTAGGTGTCCCCCTTCTCGTAGATGAACTGGCAGCGTTTCTTCATGTTCTCATACTGCTCCTGCTGCGTGTCCTCCGCCTCCTGAAGCTCCGTCTCGGTCTTCGTGATGTCCGCTTCCTTGTCCTCGATCTGCTGCTTCAGACTGTCGATGTTCTGCTGAATCTCTGTCAGCTTGGAGTCCAGCTGCGTCACATAAGTGTTCAGATCCGCTTTTTTGCTCTCCAGACTGGCCTTCATATTCTTCAGGTCGCTGATGCTGCTCTGAACCTGCTGCCTCTCCTTTTTGGCAGCTTCAATCTGGTTCTCCTTTTCCTTGATCGAAGCCTCCGTGACCGTATCCGCCTGCACGGCAAAGGAGAGCGGCTGCGCCGTCGTTATAAAGCCAAAAAGCAGTGCGCAGCTGACTGCGCACCGCCGGGTGAATTTGCTGAATATTTTTCCGGATCTCTGCCGTTTTTCTTTTCTCTTCTCAGACATGCAAATGCTTCCTTACCGTGATAATACTGCCGAAAAATCCGATGCCGACACCCAGAACAAGGGAAACCGGAAGCAGATAGTGAAAGACCGCTCCTGCCGAGCGGAACTGGATAAAGTTCATCAGAATGGAGAATTTCCCGGTGATGATCTCCACTGCCTTGTTGTACAGCCAGTACATCAGAATCAGCGGAATGATCGTCCCCACCAGTCCGATCATAACACCCTCAATCACATAAGGAGCACGGACGAACAGGTCCGTTGCGCCAATGTATTTCATGATGGAAATCTCTTCCCAGTGCGTGGTGATGCCCATGGCAATCGTATTGCTGATCAGGAAAACCGAAACCACCAGGAGCATGACAATAATCGCAATGGACGCATACATGATCAGCGTGTTCGCGCCGGACAGCGTATCTGCCGTCAGCTCCGAACGGTTGACCTCGCGCACCTGATCCAGACCCTCCAGATAGCTGACAAGGTCCGCCTGTTTCGATACATCCGACAGATAGATTTCCAGGTTCGCCGAATCTGCCAGCGGATTCTCCGTAAAGCCGTCCGTATAGCCCTGCAGATAATCCTGTGCAAAGCTCTCCCACGCCTGATCCGCCGAAACATATTCCACCTTGGAAACTTCCGGTCTCTCCTCCACGGCAACCTTCAGCTGGAGAATCTCATCCTCTGTGGTTCCCTCCTGGAAGAACACCGTCACCGAAACGCCCTGCTCCGCGGTATTCATAATGGAGCGCAGATTGAACAGAACCGAGAAAAACAGGCCGAACATGAACAGGCACGCGGAGATCGTCGCGATGGACGCGATGGTGTAACCCTTGTTCTTCCCCATATTCCGGAAGCTCTGCCCGATGGCATAAAAAATATTACTAATCCTCATAATAATCGTACCCGTCCGAATCTACATCCTGATACTCGTACTGCTCTTCCTCATAATCGGAGTAGTCCTCTTGTGCCGTATCACTGATGATCTCGCCCCGCTTCATCTCAATCACGCGCTTATGCATCCGGTCCACGATCCCACGGTCATGCGTGACGACCAGAACGGTGGTCCCGGTTTCGCGGTTCGCACGGTCGATCAGCTGCATAATCTCCCAGGCCGTATCCTGATCCAGATTGCCGGTAGGCTCATCGGCGAGAAGCAGAAGCGGCTTATTCACAAGAGCGCGAGCGAGCGCGACACGCTGCTGCTCACCTCCGGAAAGCTGCGTCACCTGCCTTTTGTATTTATCCGCCATGCCGACCATCTGAAGAACACTCGTGACGTTGTGCTTCATCTGATTCTTCGGAACCATCAGAATGCGCTGCGCAAAGGCAACGTTTTCATACACATCGCGGTCCTTCAGGAGACGGAAGTCCTGGAACACGATGCCGATGTTACGGCGGAACTTGGATATCTTGCTGTGACGAATGCGGTTCAGGTCATAACCGAGCACCTCAATGGAGCCTTCGGTGGGCCGGAGCTGACGCATGATCATTTTCAGGAGCGTCGATTTGCCCGATCCGGTTTCTCCTGTGATGAAGACGAATTCACCCTCCCGCACCTCCAGGTTGGCGTCAATGACGCCTGGTGCATCCTTCGAATACTGTTTGCTCACATTCCGAAGGGAGATTACCACATCGTCTGCGGGCCTGTACGAATTTCTTCTCATGAATTACTGATTCTCCTGATCCATGTACTTCATATACTTCACAACCATCAGTGCGATCTTGAAGGTAATCGCATCTTCGAACACGCGAAGGTCCAGTCCCGTGCTCTTGAGGAGCTTGTCCAGACGATACACCAGCGTATTGCGGTGAATGAACAGCTGCCTCGACGTCTCCGAGACATTCAGATTGTTCTCGAAGAACTTGTTGATCGTCGTCAGCGTCTCTTCGTCAAATTCATCCGGGCGCTTGTCCTTGAAAATCTCACGGATGAACATCCTGCACAGCGGAATGGGCAGCTGATAGATCAGTCTCCCGATTCCGAGCTGGTTGTATGCGATCACATTCTTCTCCTCGAAGAAAATGCGTGATACATCCAGTGCCATTCTGGCTTCCTTGTAGGAATGGCTGATCTCCTTCAGCTCTCCGACCACGGTCCCGTACGCGACCCGTGCATCCTGCACGCCGGCTCCCTGCAGATATTCCAGAAGTCCCTCCGCATAGCGGCGGATGGCCTCATCTGCATACTCGCTCTCCGCGCTGTGAATGATGACGACATTGTTCTCATCCACCTGCGTCACGAAATCACTCGTGCCTGCCCCCGCCATTTCCTGCAGGATAATAAGCGCATCCTTGTCGCGGCTTTTGTCGCGCTGCGTCTCCACCAGCATCACCACCCGCGGACTGTTCGCCTGAATGTGCAGCTTCTTCGCGCGCTCATAGATGTCGATCAGAAGGAGATTGTCCAGCAGGAGGTTCTTCATGAAACTGTCCTTGTCGTAGTGCTCCTTGAACGCACCGACAAGTCCCTGAATCTGGTAGGCAGCCATGCGGCCGACGAGCAGCGTACTGTCCGTGCTGCCGTTCACCACCAGAATATACTCCAGCTGATTCTCATCAAACACCTTGAAAAACTGGAACGGTCCGGCCGACTGCGAATCCGCCGGAGAAACCGCAAAATCCGGGATGGCTGCCGCCGCTTCCCGGAACACCGGCTGCGTGGACACGACCTCGTGTCCCTCCGCGTCCATTACGCAGACATCCAGATGCGAGATGTCCTTGATCCCGTCAATGGTATTCTGTAAAACCTGATTTGAAATCATGCCCCCACACTCTTTCTCAGATAGTCGTTCCCCGGACCGGAAATCCGGCGAAACATTTCCGTAACAACCCCATTAAGAATTATTCTAAAGCACAGACACAAAAAAATCCATAAATCTGCAGGAAATGATTTGTATAATCTGTTCAGTTCAAAGAAGCAGCTCCGTAACAATCATGTACGCCGCAGCGATCAGGATTCCCACGGTTCCAAGTGCGGAAAAGCGGCACCTGCCCGTTCTCTCCTCCCGCCCTTTTCTCTGCGTGTCCGCCTCTGCGGCTGCTCTTTCTGCCGGTTCCTTTTCCGCCCGGACCTTACCGGCTTCTTCTGCCGGATTCCCGGAAATTCTCCGCATCTGTTTCAGGAGCAGGAAGAACACCGCCAGCCCTGCTGCCGCCCGGAATACGCTCAGCAGAAGGTCCGCAGGAGAAACCGTCATGGCTCCCGCCGCGCCCGTCCCCGCCAGGGCTCCCGTGACCGCCGGATCCGCGGCCGCTTCCGCACTCCGGGCGTTGTTCCCCGGCAGATACATCATCCACACCTCTGCGGTATTGAATGCCTGATGCATCAGCACCGAAATCCAGAGACTCTCTCCCGCCTCCGCCGCCAGCGCGAACAGGATTCCCACTCCCGCCGCATAGACGAACTGATTGAAATTCAGATGAAGCAGACCGAACAAAAGCCCGGAGAGAATCGCTGCGGACACCATCCGGTTTTCCTTTTTCAGGTTCTGGAACAAATACCCGCGGAATACCAGTTCCTCGCAGAGCGGGCCGATCAGACCGATCAGAAGCACCATCTCCCACATCGGGCTGCGGACGATTTCTCCACTCATCTGTTCCACGGTGTTTCCAGAGAGCAGTGACGACAGGGTATTCAGCAGACTGCAAAACGGGAACACCGCCACCGTCATCAGAAGCGCCAGCAGGATCAGAACCGGCCGGATGCGGCGAAGCGGAAAGAGTTCCTTCCAATCCGCGTGAGAGCAGGCAGCAGCAAGGAGCGTCGGCACCAGCATCAGAGCCTGACTGTAAACCGTGGAAGCCGCGAATTCATAGAGCCCCGGCAGGAAAAGGCCGACAATTCCGTATGCCAGCGTTCCCACAATCTGTACCACAGCAAGAAGAAAGAACAGATTTCCCGCCCGCTTTGCCGACAGCTCTCCCGTTTTATTTTGCATGAATGCCGTCCTCTTCGATGGAAATCTTTCCCTCCTTGAGAAGATGCCCCACAGCGCGCTTGAACTGCGCCTTGCTCATCTGCATTCTGCTGCGGATCAGCTCCGGATCCGCCTTGTCCGTGAACGGGAGGCTTCCGCCGTTTTCCTGCATGCGCTTCCAGATGATCTGTGCATCCGTGTTCATCTGATCCGCGATCGGCTCCCGGAGCGTCAGATCAATTTTCCCGTCCGGACGAACCTGACGGACTCTTGCCGTCACCTTGTCTCCCACCTTCAGATCACGCACCAGCTCCTTCTTTGGAATCAGTCCGGAATACCGGTCATCCACAGCGACAAACCGGCCGAAATTCTCGCTCGTCTCATAAACGGTTCCATGGACCTCATCGCCTTTGTGATACGGGCTGTCCTGGGAGAGCCAGGGGTACACATTCATGGTCGCCGCAAGTCGGCCGCTCTTGTCCAGGTAGACGGCGCAGAGAATGCTCTGTCCCTTCTGCACTCTCTGATCCCGCGGCTGTTCGTGGAAAGGAAGGAGCAGGTCCTTGTCCAGTCCCCAGTCCAGAAATGCACCGATTCTTCCGACGTCCTTGACGGTCAGATAGCCGACCTCATGCAGAGTCAGCTTCGGCTCCTTTCTGGTCGCAATCGGGCGGTCCTCCGAATCCTTGTAAAGAAAAACCTCCACCTCGTCGCCGATTTCCGCGTTCTCCGGAACCTGTGTGCGGGGGAGCAGGACATGCTCTTCACTCCCGCCCTGCTGCTCCCCGGTTTCCTTCTCCTTCAGATAAACGCCCATGGGCACTGCCTTCTCCACAACCAGCGTCTGCTTTTCTCCGATTCTCAGCATGTCATTTCCGTCCTTTCGTAATCTCTACCGCCGCATAGGTTTCTCCCACGGCATTGTTCAGCGCAATCAGGGTGCAGTCCTCCTGCAGCGGATAAACCCGCGGAAGAATAACATCGCCCAGATAAGCCTGCTTCTTGTATTCCACGCGAAGCCTCGAGATCTCTGCGCTCTCCGGTCCGTACGCCATGGCCAGGCGCACATACTGCCCGTTGTTCACGTGGTGATTGCTGTCGAGGAACTGTTCCGTAATCCGGATCGGCTCCTTCTCTTCTCCGCCTTCCTTCGGCACGCGGATCTTGCGGGGAAGATACTCCATGTCAAACTTCGGAAAGAGCTCATAAGCCCCCACAATCTCCTCGCTGGCCCGCGTGGGAAGCCCTTTGTCCATATCAATCAGCGACCAGACGGAGTTCGCGTTCACCAGTCGTTTTCCGTCTGCGGTCTCCAGCATGAAATTGCGAAGGCCCATGAATCCCTTGATCTCATAAGGCGATGTTCCTGCCACAATGGAATCTCCCAGATGCGGCAGTTCCAGAATGTCAATCTGCCAGTAATTCACCAGCCAGGCGAGATGATCCTTCTGAAGATATTCCACGCCGACGCCAAGATCTTCGGACTGGAACGTGGAGCAGTCCTGAAAATAATCAATCAGCGATTCCATCTTCAGATCCCCGTTGGGATCCGTCTCACTGAACCGCACTCTTCCCGAAAAAGTATACATGCTTATACCTCGCTCCTTGTCCACATTGCCGATCTTTTCTGTTCCACATGATAACACAAAACTCCCCGGTTTCATCCGCCGGGGAGCTTTTGATAACTGCAGCTCTTCTATCTGTTTTTATTTGATCAGGCCCATGAGAGAGGGAACGCCCAGAGAGAGCGCCGGTACATAGGTCACCAGAAGGAGCATCGCGAACAATACGATGAAGTACGGAACCAGCTTCGGGGTCACCTTCTCGATGGAAACATCGCCGATGCCGCAGCCGACGAACAGTACCGATCCGACCGGCGGCGTGATGTTGCCGAGGCACATGTTGAAGATCAGCATAACGCCGAACTGAATGTCGCTCATTCCGAGGCTCTGCGCAATCGGCAGGAAGATCGGAGTGAAGATCAGGATGGCCGGCGTGATATCCATGAACATGCCGACTATCATCAGGATGACGTTCATCAGAAGGAAGATGACATACTTGTTGCCGGAGATGCTCATCAGCGCATTGCTGATTGCCGCCGGGATTCCCGCATACGCCATGACAAAGCTCATCGCGGAGGAAGCGGAAATCAGGAACAGGATGATGCCGGAGGTCTTGGCGGAATCCAGCAGGATCTTCATAAAGCCCTTCAGCGTCAGGCTCTTGTAGATAATCGACAGAATCAGGCAGTACAGAACCGCGACGCCTGCGCCCTCCGTAGCCGTGAAGATACCGGAGACGATACCGCCGATTACAATGATGATCAGAAAAAGCGAAGGCACTGCATCCCAGATAATTCTGCCGACGCTCTTCTCCTTATCACGTCCGGTGGCCTTCATGCCGGCCTTTTTTGCCATGATGAATGCAACCACCATGCAGGCAACGCCCATCAGAATTCCGGGAACGTATCCTGCCATGAACAGTGTCGAAATGGACACGCCGCCCGCAACCGTGGAGTACACGATGAATGCCGAGGTCGGCGGAATCAGAAGTCCCGTCGGTGCGGAAGCGATGTTGGCCGCCGCGCTGAACGCAGGATCATAGCCCTGATCCTTCTCGGACGGGCTGATGCAGCCGCCCATTGCGGATGCCGCTGCAACGGAGGATCCGGAAAGTGCGCCGAAGAGCATGTTGCCGAGGATGTTTGCCTGTGCAAGGTTTCCGGGAATTTTGCCTACAAAAAGCTGTGCAAACGCAATCAGTCTTCTGGCAATGCCGCCGTTGTTCATGATGTTGCCCGCCAGAATGAACAGCGGGATGGCGAGAAGCGAAAAGCTCTCTACGCCGGAATTCATTTTTTGCATCGTGATGAAGGTGATCTGATCCCAGGAAAGCGAGGACATAACCGTCACGATGGAAGAGATGATAATGCTGGCCGAGATCGGAACTCCCAGGAACAGCAGAACGCCGAAAACGATAAACAGCAGTGCTGTTGTAACTCCTATGCTCATTGATTGCCTCCTTTTGCCTCGTTCTGTGCTTCACCGGCATCCACCTTTTCTCCGGTAATATCTTCGAAAAGATTGATCAGCTGGGCGAGGATAATGAAAATGCCGGACACCGGCGCGCAGGAATACACCAGGCTTCTCGGAATTCCCAGAAGTGCCGAGTACTCCATTTTCGCGGAAATTGCCAGCTTAAAACCGCCGATGGTGATGACCAGAACTGCCAGTACCAGAATCAGGGCATCAATGGCAACCATCAGGATCTTGTGCGGCGTACCGGTCAGCTTGTCCCGGATGATGGTCAGCGACATGTGCTCTCTCGTGGAGAACGCATAAGCCGCGCCGATGAATCCGGTCCAGATCAGAGAATCCTTTACCAGTTCCTCCGTGAAGGCCGCCGGATTGTTCAGGACATAGCGGGTGAAAACCTGCCACAGAACCAGAAATGTCATGAAGGAAAGAAGAATCGCGCAGGCTACTGCGAGAATCCGGTCCATCCAGAGCTTTATTCCGCCAAGTACTTTTTTTACCTGTTCTTTGTTCATTACTTGTCCTCCTTCGCCTGCACTGCCTCAATGATGTTCAGGAGGTTGTCAACGCCGGGGTACTCCGTCCGGTATTTCTGAACCATGTCTGCCGTCGCATCACGGAAGGCCTGCTTGTCGATGTCTTCCACAAAGGTTACGCCCATCTCATCCTTTGCTTCCTGAATGGCCGTCTGAATCGCCTCGTCCCACATCACCTTGTGTGCATCCGTGGAATCGTGCGCCGCCTGCAGAATGATCTGCTGATCCTCCGGAGAAATCCGGTTCCAGACTTTGGAGCTCATGACGAGGGTATCCGGAATCATGGCGTGCTGATCCTCAGAATAAACCTTGCAGACCTCGCCGTGCTTTCCTGTGGTCAGGGCGGTCTCATTGTTCTCGGTTCCGTCGATGATGCCGGTCTGCAGCGCGGTATACACATCGCCGTAGGACATTGCAACCGGCGTTCCGCCGAGTGCGGACACCATGTC
This sequence comes from bacterium, assembly GCA_963655255.1. Lineage (GTDB taxonomy): Bacteria > Bacillota > Clostridia > Lachnospirales > Lachnospiraceae > CAG-791. Next base: position 107,343 of record CAVKEB010000002.1, on the reverse strand, counting down.
GGTCTGTGTCTTCATATCCTGCACGCGGATCTTCAGACCCTTCAGGTCAGAGGGTTCGCGGATTGCCTTGTCCTTCGTGTAGAAGGAACGGGCGCCGGACGTGTAATAGGTCAGTACCACGAAGCCGTCGTCCTCGGTGGAGAGGAAGAAATCTCTCATCTCCTGAGAATCCATGACATCGTAGAAATCCTGCTCGTCGTCGAACAGATACGGGAGTCCGAATGCGTTGTAGGCCTCGTTGTAGGTTGCAAGACCCGGTGCGGACACCTTGGTCATGGCGATAACGCCTGCCTGAAGCTGCTCCAGATTCTCCGTCTCGGAGCCGAGCTGTCCGTTCGGGAAGATATCGATGACGATTCTACCGTTGGTCTTCTCCTTGACTTCCTCAGCAAACTGGGTCATTGCAATGTGTACTGTGTGGGTTTCCGACAGACCGTGCGCCAGTGTCAGCACCATCGGGTTCTCCGCGGTTGCCTCATCACTGGTCATCGCGCTGTTCTGCGTCTGGCCGCAGCCGGTCAGGGCAGATACGGCCAGAATTCCCGCCGCAGCAAATGCCGCAAGTTTCTTTAACATGCTTTTTCTCCTTTATCGTATTTGTTTGTATTTATTTCCAAATAATCTGCACGATCCCATTCCGTCCTCAGCCTGTAGACAGCCTGATTCGCCCCGGAATCGTGAGGTGCAGATCATTTTCACATCCCGATCAGGTCGAACTGTTCAAACGAAATCAGAACCTTGTGATCCTTCTTCGGATTTGCGTAATGAATCTGTACGGACTTCAGTCTCTGGCTGTAATACCAGCCTTCCGGTGCCTCTTCATACTTCCTGCGGTGAAGGAAATGCGGAATTTCCTTTCCATCCACCTGCACATAGAACGGCGCCTTCTCACGGTGGATGACATCCAGAGAGATCGTCTCCACTGCCGTCTCGTAGTCACCCTCGTTCGTGAAGGAAATCTCGGTTCTTGTACCCGCCCTGACCGCGATGACCGTCGTCAGGTACTGTCCCTTCCGGTAATCGTTGCTGACACCGTCATCCTCATACAGTGTGAACTCGGAATCCACATCCGGAGCCATCAGGATCTCCAGATCCTTTGTTTTCTCCGTCATCAGATTCATCAGCCGGTTGCCGGACATCGGAACGATCGCACCGGACTTCACGAACATCGGAATGGAAGCAATGTCCACTGGAATCTCGATCTCCTGTCCCGCCTCGTACGGAGTTCTCGTCCAGAAATCATAGAAGCGGACCTTCTCATCCTCTGCCTTCGGCAGATAAACCTTTCTCGTCTCCGCGCCCTTCTCGACGACGTTCGCGACCAGAATGCTGTCGCCCCACATGAAGTTGATGCCCTCATTCCAGGTCTTTGCGTCCTTCTGGAACGCCATGAAAACAGGCTCCATGAGCGGCAGTCCCGTCACATGCGCCCGGTACATCAGGGAATACAGGTACGGGCTCATCCGGTAGCGAAGGTCAATCGCCGCCTTGATGTACTGCTTCTTGTCTCCGTACATCCAGGGCTCGGTCACGGTGTTGTCGATGTTGGTGGAATGAATGGAGAACCGCGGCATGAAAATACCGTTCTGCACCCATCTCACGAACAGCTCCGGCTCGGGGGACACGCCATAGAAGCCTCCAACATCGCAGCCCGTATTCGCCATTCCGGAAAGTCCCGATCCGAGGATCGTCGCGATGTTGTACTTCAGTGCCTCCCAGCAGGTGAGGTTGTCGCCGGCCCAGACCTGCGCATAGCGCTGAATGCCGGCATGCCCGGAACGGCAGACCGAGAACGGACGCACGTCCGGGTTATACTCCGTGATCGCCTCGTTGGAGAGCTGGCACATGAGGTTGCTCATCACCGGCTTCATCGTGCCGATCGTGCTGCCCTTTCCCTCGTAATAAACGCGGCAGTCCTTGTCCACCATGGAATCGTACTCGCAGTTGTCATTCCAGATCGACTCGCAGCCGTATTTCAGAAGGTTCTCCGTAATGTACTCTTTCCAGTGCTTTCTCGTGGACTCCTTCGTGAAATCGACAAAATATCCCTTTCCGCCCCACCAGGTTCCGACACCGGGCTTGTCCTCGGTGCTGTCCTTCGCGAACATATCCTTGTCCTCCATCTCCTGAAGGAGCGGATGAACCAGGAGCATGCCGGGTTTGATGTTCGGGGAAACAACGATTCCTCTTTTCTTCATCTGGGCGAACCAGTCCGCGGGATCCTTGAAGCGATCGTGATTCCATGTGAAGGTGCATCTCTTGATGCCTTCCTTCGTCTTCACCGCACAGTAGCCGGAGGACAGCTGGAAACCGTCTGCCGGAATGTCTTCCTCACGGGTCGTATCAATGAATTCCAGAACCGCATCATCCGAATCCTTCGGAAGCTCCGGATAGTACATGGAGGATCCGAGGTATCCGAGCGCCGCTCTGGGGAGCATCACGGATTTTCCTGTCAGATCCGTGTAGCGCTCCACGACATCGCGGATGGACGGTCCCGCGATCAAGAACAGGTCAAGGTCACCGGCGTCCGCACAGAAAGTGGAGTAGCGGTGCCAGTAGTTGCGCTTTTCCCGCCCCATATTGAAGGTGCACTCGGAAGTCGTGTGATAGAAATAGCCGACCGCCTTTTTCGTCTGTCCCTGCAGCTTAATATAGAAAGGAACGTGCTTGTACAGAGAATCGGTCTCGGCCGGGTTGTAGCCCATGGCATCACCCGGAGCCATGTTCATGAACTTCTCCGCCTTGTTGATTTCCCCGGATTTCTCACCAAAGCCGTAGAAGCAGTCCTCTGCCTCAATCTGGCTGGAATGGAGACGCCTCTTGTTGGAATCCTCGCGATACGCAAGATCCGGAATGTCCGCGTGAATCTGTGTTCCGTCCGCGTCATAGACACAGATGCGGAACGGGTCCTTCTCAACCTCCACACGAAGCCTTCTTCCCTGGATCACGGCCTTGTCCGCACCGTCGGTCAGGACTGCCTCTGCCGTCTCCACTCTCTTCCGGTAATCCTTCATCAGATCGTCGGTTCTCGAATCCCACGCGGTCATCACCAAACTGTAAGAAGCCTCATCCCAGTCCCCGTCGAATCCCGCACGGATCCGGAGAATGTCATCCGTCAGAAACCACAGACGGATCTCCACCGCATCTGCCGCGATGGAGTAATAGTTTTCCCTCGCCGTCACTGCCCCGGCCTTGTAACATACCTTCATCTCGTTCTCCCTTTTATCTCTTCGCGCCTGATCCCGCCGCGGTCCTTCCGCAGTCGGAAACCGCATCCGGTGCTTCCGGCTCTTCTCAGGCAAAAACAACACGCTTTCTGCACTGCATACGAATCCGCGGCAGACTTCCCGGCCATACATCTGCACCGGAAACATCTCTTCCCGCGGTTCCATAAAATTTTAGGAAAAACAGTTCTGAGAATCCACACATATCCTGCACAGCTTTGTTTGATTTTTTACATATCTTGTCCTATATTGATCTCAAAGTTCCGACAGCTCCGGTATTTTATTTCCCGAACGACCGTCCTGCGGACGAAAGAAGGAAGGCAGCATGATAGACAAGGCACAGGCATCGATGGATGCAGGCGCTCCCATCGCCCTGGAACAGATCAGCAGCGTCAATGATAATATGTCCAAGTCCCACTTCCACGAATACTATGAGCTGTATTTTCTGGATTCCGGGAACCGCTATCACACCATTGACGACAAGATTTTTCTGACCACCTCGGGAGACTTCATTCTCTTTCCGCCTCTCACGATGCATCACTCCTTCAGCAATCTGGATGTTCCGTTTTCCCGGGTTGTCATTTATTTCCGTCCCGACATGGTTGCTTCCGATGAGATGCTCCCCGCACTCTCCGATCCGTTTCATGTCTACCGTCCTTCCCGGGAAATGCTGCGGGAACTGCGGCGGCTGATTTACGGCATGCTCGATGAGCAGGAACACCCGGAGGATTACCACTGGGCGCAGATGCGTTCCATTCTGAACATGATTCTCATCCTCGTGCTGCGCCAGACCCAGATCAAAAAGTTCTCCGGCGGTGACCGAATCAACGAGGTGATCAGCTATATTCACGAAAATTACGCCTCCGAAATTACCATCCCGGGCCTTGCCGAGCGCTTCGGCATGAGTGAATATTACCTCTGCCGCCAGTTCCGGAAATATGCCAACCGCACCATCATCGAATACCTGCAGCGCACCCGCATCATGAATGCCAAGCGGATTTTCATGGAAACCGACAAGAATGTCACACAGGTGGCGGCGCTGACCGGCTTCTCCAACCTCACGCATTTCAATCGTGTCTTCCGTGCAGTCTCCGGGCAGAGTCCGTCGGAATACCGCCGCCAGTGCAGGCTCGGCAGCGTGAAAAAAGCGGCTGAGCCGACCGGACAGAATCTCGGTTCTGTACGAACGGAAAGCCTGCGCTGCACGCATGATTCCGCATAAAAAAGCCGCCACCCGGCATGCACCCATTAAAAAACGCCCCCTCCGATACCCGGAGAGAGCGTTTTCTTTTCTTATTCTCTTTTTGCAGATCCAGCTTGTCTGCCGTCTCATTCATCTGCAAATTCCTGCAAGGGCATCTGTATCCCATCCGCCCTGTTCCTGCATAAAACCTATGCGATGAATCAGCCCTTGACTGCGCCGGTGACCATACCTTCGATGATCTTCTTGGAGAATGCGAAGTACAGCACAACGATCGGCAGCATGGTGATCAGCATGCCCGCCATGATCTTCGGGTAGTCCGATGCGAACTGGCCCTTGAAGTTGGTCATCGCAAGCGGAACCGTCTGCAGCTTCTGATTCCTGGAGCAGAGCACCAAGGCGAAGGAGAACTCATTCCAGCAGCTGAAGGACTGGATGATTGCCACCGTCGTCAGGATCGGCTTCGTGACCGGAAGGATGATCTTGATCAGCGTGTTCATAAACGAGCTTCCGTCAATGGCCGCCGCTTCTTCCAGTTCCACCGGAACCGATTTGATGAAGCTCTCGATCAGGAACACCGCAATCGGTATGCCGAACGCCACATACGGGATGATCAGCGTATACCACTGGTTGGCAAATCCGAACTTGTTGAATACAACGTAGATCGGAACCAGGAGAGAGTGCACCGGAATCAGAAGTCCCATCAGGAAAATCGCGTACAGCGGGCGATTCATCTTGAAGTCGATTCTCGCAAGGATGTATCCGATGACAAAGCCGAAAATCAGGATCAGCGCAACCGAGAGAACGGTCGTGCGGACACTGTTCATCATGGAGCTTCCCAGGTGATAGTCCTTGTTGGTCAGCACCTTGACGTAGTTGTCAAAGGTCGGATTGTGCGGCAGCCCGATGATATCCGCGTTGAATTCTCTTTTCTTCTTCAGGGAAGAATAGAACATCCAGACCAGCGGGAAAATGCAGGAAAGGGAGAAGATCCACAGAACTGCATTGATGAAAACAGCCAGCACGCCGGTTCCGAATCTCTGCGCGGGAGTCCTCGCGCTCTTGACTTTCGTCATTTCAAATTCTTTCTGCTTAGCCATTATTCTACCCCCTTATCCTTTGTCAAAAAGTTCACAAGGGCACGGCTTCCCTGAATAACCACAAGGCTGATTACGAAGATGCCGACGGAAATCGCGGAACCGTAACCCATGTTGGACTGTTCAAAGGAGACCTTGTATCCGTACAGCGCCATAACCATCGAAGAGGTTCCGGGGCCGCCGGCAGTCATTGTGTAAATATGATCGAATACCTTCATGTTGCCGGAGATGCAGAGCGTCAGGCAGACCATGATCATATTCTTAATAAGAGGAAGAACGATGTAAACCGCGCGCTGGAACGCATTGGCGCCGTCCAGCTCCGCTACCTCGAAGATTTCCTTGTCTACTGCAGCGATTGCCGCGAACAGGATGACCATGTAGTAGCCGATATACTGCCATACCAGCGGTACGCTCACGCACCCCAGAACCAGGCTCGGTTCATTCAGCCACACCTTCACGGCATCCGCGTGTCCGGTCACTTCCAGGAACCAGTTCAGAATTCCTCTTTTATAATCGAAAATCATTGTCCAGATCAGACCGATGTAAACGGCTGAAATGGTGCTCGGGAAGAAGCCAAATGTTCTGTGAATTCCCTTGCATTTTGCAAGTCTGGACTGAACCATCAGCACCAGGATAAACGCGATGCCGACCTGTCCGATGATACAAACCAGCACGATCAGAAGATTGTGCCATACAGACTGCCAGAACGTCGCGTCATTGACCAGTCTGCTGTAGTTGGCAAGTCCGGTGAATGTCTTGTTCGGACCGCCTTTCCATTCAAAGAAGCTGTAAAACAGTGCAGTAACCAGTGGAACAAATACAGAAAACACGTACCATACGACCGGAATGAACAACAGTGCGACGACGGTACTCATTTTGGGTTTGATAGCCTTCAGCATGGACGAAACCCCCTAACTCTTTGTTTTAAAAAAGGGCCCCGAGGGGTAAACCGCGAGGCCCATTTCATACGATTTCACAAAGAGAATCTCTTTGTGCTCCTTATTCAGGAATTACTTTTTGAGGTAGTTCTCCTCGTATGCTGCCTGGATGTCTGCAGCCAGATCCTTAGCAGTGCCGGTGCCGTTCATGAGTTCCTGAAGGCCGGTGTTGCATACGGACCATACAGCGGGATCTACATAAGAGTCATAGATTTCGCAAGGAGTCGTGTCAACATAGGAGTAGTTGTAGAATGCCTGGGTAACTTCATCGAAGCCGGACAGATCTACATCTGCAACCTTGGTAAGTCCGCCGAGTGCATAGTTCTCAGCTACATAAGAAGCGAACTCCGGTCCGGTTACATACTCACAGAAGTCGATGCATGCTGCAAGCTTGTCCGGATCATCCGCAACCTTGGAGTTGATTGCCATTGCGTAGCCGAGTCCGATGTTCTGGGAATCAGGATCTTCCGTTGCATCAGAAGGCTGAGGAAGAACTGCGAAGCCGAGGTTGTTGTAAGCATCCTCATCATCTGCCTGCAGAGTAGCTGCGATGTAGGACTCATCCCAGTTGCCGCCGATGAATGCCGGATAGTCGCCAGCGATGAAGTACTCACGAGCGTCCTCATTGGTTACGCTGTTGAAGTCGGAGTTGAAGATTCCGCTCTGGAAGATATCCTGTGTGAACTGCAGAGCAGCTACGAAGGAATCATCCGTGAAGGAAGCCTCGCCGTCGCCGTCGATGATGTGCTGGAACCACTCCTTGCCGGTGTAACGATCACCAAGCGTGCTCAGGAAATCGGAGTTCGCCTGCCACTGACCGCCGTTGCCGAATGCGATGGTTCCGTCATAGCCGTTTGCCTTGAAGTACTCATCTGCCTTCTTGACATCATCCCAGTTGTCCGGGAAGGAATCAAATCCGGCATCCTTCCATGCAGCCTTGTCATAGATTACAACGGTGCAGGTGCCGCCGGTCAAAACCGGAAGGCCGTACAGCTTGTCGCCATCCTTGAAAGGAGTGAAGTAATCCTGATTGTAATCAGCGTAGTAAGGGGACTCCTTGATGATATCGGTCATGTCCATGATCAGTCCCTGCGCTGCCCAGGACTTGGTGTTCATGCCCTGCAGAAGGAATACATCCGGAAGGTCACCTGCTGCTGCCATCGTAGCGATCTGAGTCTTGTACTCATCGTTTGCCAGAACGTTCTGGTTGAGGGTGATGTCCGGATGAGCCTCTTCCCAGTTTGCGATCATGGTACGGAATCCATCGGAACCGCCGTTTCCTTCGGACTCCTCGGAAGTGCTGTAGTGCATCAGGTTGATCTCGCCCGTGTAAGCCAGATCTGCGCTGTCCGCTGCCTCAGTATCTTCTGCATCTGCTGCCTCGGTAGAAGCATCCTCAGCTGCCTCAGTGTCTGCCGCTGCTGCCTCGGTAGAAGCGTCTGCTGCCGGAGCTTCGGTCGAGCTGGAAGAGCCGCATCCTGCGAGGATGCCTGCTACCATGGTCGAAGCAAGTAATACACTTAATACCTTTTTCTTCATTTGTTCCCTCCTGTACTTTGTACTCATTGGTGAGACCTTTCGTCTCATTTAAGTATCTTTTAGCAGTATGGTATGTCTTTTTGCATAAAAGATCAATGCCTTTTTCCGTTTTCATTGACGTACAGTTCATTTTTAGGAATTTAGTTCAAAATTGTCGTTCTCTTTTTGTGCATATTTTTAGATCTTTCCCCTCGTTGCTTAAACGTTTACGTTTTTCGTAGGCTTAAATTTAGTTAAATAAATGCTTTCTTTCACAATTTCCTACGACAGTACGCTTTCTTTTCGCCGGTTTTCTATTCATTTTCTATCAAAACCCCGTCAAAAAAGGATGGAATTCCGAAGAATCCCATCCAAAAACGTTTTCAAAAGTTTTCTGCCACGGGTGGCATTTTACTGTTCTACAGGAGCGATGTCGTACACGCTGCGGACCCGGAAGGTTCCTTCCGGCTTCTTCCCGATGATCCGGAGTGTCCTCTCTCCCTTCTCCATATCGAAGAAGTTGTCCGAAAGGCGAAGGTTCCCGTCCTCCGACTCGATGCACACGCCCTTTGCATATCCCTCCGAGGTCACGGTCACCGTGTCCCCTTCCGACTTCACCGAGAGCTTCGGATCCGTGAAATGATAGTGCTTCGGCGCAACGAACAGCGCGGTTCCCGAGGAGACCACCTCTCCATCCTGCACGAATTCATAGTACAGGTGCATGTCTCTCTCGTCCGCCAGTCCGTTGTAAATCTCCTTCTCCAGCCAGGTTCCGCTGTAAGGTGCCACCTCGATGTCCTTCTCATTCTCCCGGATGACCGAGGAGTCCGGACGCCGCAGCTGCCAGCGGACCGTTCCCTTCACCGTCTCTTTCGTCTCGTTCGCCACATGGAGGGCCGCCGAGTACTCCACCGGAATCGGCAGCGAATTCACAAACGGCTTCTGATCCAGTCTCCCGTGCTCCTCACAGGTGATGGAGACCGGTGCGAAGAACCGCTTCTCTCCGTAATGGAGTGCCTTCCATCTTCCGTAGTAGTCAATGGACGCCCACGATGCCACCGGCCAGATGTCGTTCAGCTGCCACACCACGGTGCCCATGCAGGTCCCGCGGATTCTCCGGAAATACTCCACGCCGTACCGGATCGCATCCAGCTGCAGCATCTGCGAGCAGTACAGGAGCTCATCAAAGTCCTTCGGATACCGGTAGGTCGCCGACAGGTAGTTCATGATCTTGCCGTTTGCCGCCGTGTTCCTCTGGTGCATCTCCATCACCTCCGAGAACACGTTCCGGTCCTCCGGCTCCGTGAACGAACGGACCGTCGCCATGCAGGGGAACGACTGGAACCCGAACTCTGACAGGAAACGGAAGTGGTGCTTCCTGTAGTCCGAGAACTGGTCTCCGCCGTGCCACACGCCCCAGTAGTGCGCGTCGCCGATGTTCTCCTCATAGGCATCTTCGTAGTTGCCGCCCGACGACGGGGAGGACGGCCAGTAGAAGGCCTCCGGCGCCTCCTCCTTCATCACCTTCGGGAGGATGTACTCATACAGCTTGATGTAGTCGTAGAACTGCTTGTTCGAAGCCTTGTGGACGGGACGGATTCCTCCCATTCCCGGGACCTGCTCGTTGAACTTGCCGCTCTCGTGGTCCTCCAGAATCTCCGTCTCCATCTCGTTGTTGCCGCACCACACGCCCATGGACGCGTGATGGCGCAGACGTCTGACCACTTCCACGAATTCCGCCTTCAGGTTCTCCTCGAACGCGTCGCTCAGTTCATAGCTTGCGCAGGCGAACATGAAGTCCTGCCATACCAGAAGGCCGTACTCATCGCAGAGATCATAGAAGAAGTCATCCAGGTAATAGCCGCCTCCCCAGATCCGGATGCAGTTGTAATGCGCTTCTGCCGCATCTCTTAAAAGGATCTCCGTCCGGCCGCGGTTCACCCGCTGCAGGATGTTGTCCTCCGGGATGTAGTCTCCGCCCATCGCGAAGATATGCAGGCCGTTCACCACGAAGTCAAAATGCCGGCCTTCCTTCCGGTCCTCCCGGACCTGCGGACCGACATGGGGATCCCTCTCCTCCTCCGGGAAAGGCGACGTATCCACCGTCACCGTCCGAAGGCCGATTCTCTTCTGTGTCCTGTCCAGCTCTTCCCCGGTCGCATCGTCCACAAGGCGCACCGTCATCGTGTACAGATCCTGCGCGCCGTATCCGTTCGGCCACCAGAGTTTCGGATTCTCCACCGTAAGCTTTCCGCCAAGACCTCCCTCTACGGCAAAGCTCTTCTCCTGTCCGTCCGGATCCGTCAGCGTGATCTCGGCGTGCACGCCTGCCGCTTCCGCGGGATCCGTCTGCGCCGTCACGGAGAGCACCACGCTCTTTACCACGTTTCCGTGGATTCCGGTCTCTTCAATCTCATGCCCCTGCATCACGCGGATGTCATCAGAGAGTCTTGCCTTCTTCACGCCAAGGAGCCGCACCGGGCGGTAAAGCCCCGCATCGGGAAGGCGCGGGCCCCAGTCCCAGCCGAACATGCAGTGAGCCTTTCGAAGCTGCGGATAACCCGGCATCGCGTCCGTGCTCTCCATGTTCCCGATCTTCTCATGGCAGGCTGCGATGAACTTCGTCGGAGAATAGAGCTTCACGGAAAGCTCATTCTCCCCGTCCTTCAGAAAGTCCTTCACCTCGAACTCAAAGCTCCGGTGCATGTTCTCCGTGTGGCCGAGGAACGTTCCGTTCAGGAAGATGTCCGCAATGGTGTCGATTCCGTCGAACCGGAGAATAACACGATCCGAGGACAGAAGCCCTTCCTCCGGCGCAAAGTGCTCCGTGAACACGAAGTCATTCTCCATGAGCTTCAGTGCATCCAGCTCATTGTCCCGCCAGTACGGATCCGGCATGAGTCCGTTCTCGAGAAGGCACGAATACACGCTTCCCGGGATCGTCGCCGGAATCGGGTCCGGTCCAATGTGGTAGACATTGTCCTCCGGAATGGTCAGCGTCCATCCCTGTGATAAAATCTGCTGTTTCATCTTATCCCTCCATTACATAAAAACGACTGTGTTCTTGAAAACGCTTTCTCCAAAGTCCCCGCTTCAGAACATTTCTCTTTTCATCCTACCGCGAACGAAGAGGTCTGTCGATCGGATTTTGCAATTATTTTTGTAAAAATTAGCTTTTTTATTGTTCTAATTTAATTAACTTAATCTTTCATATTTATACTTCGCTGAGGCAAAATCCGCGAATGCATCAGCACCGATGCTGCTGTTACAGAAAGCTTCCGCCGGGCGAATCACACGAAAGCAGGGACTGTGAAGAAAAGAGCTTTCTCTTCTCCACAGTCCCTGTTACACAGAAGTCGTTTTACCGTCCGGCGAAAAGCTCACCGAACCGGTTTGATATTCAAATTTACCCCAAGCACATCCTCAGAATCGACGATTGTCCAGCTGCTCCCCGGATAATAACCGACCGTCCGGTCCACATCCAGCCCCATATCTTTCAGTTCCCGGAGAACTTCGTCCCGATCATCTCCGACTTCAAAGCCAAGGTGATGAACACCATTTCCATGTTTTTCTACGAATTCCTGGAAAGAACTGGCTCCTCCCATCGGCTGATGGAGTTCAATGACAAACTGCCCCATCGGAATGTCACAGACGAGCAGGTCGCAGGGCACTTCCCGCCCGCGGTAAGTATATTTATATTCTTCTGAAGATTCCAGATGATTCTCACGAATCTGCGGCGTTTCAATCCCAAGAATCTTTCCCCACGCTGCAGCCGCCTTCTGAATATCCTTTACCACAATGTTAATCTGAATGAATTTTTCTTTTTTCAGCGGTGTATTCATGTGATTCCTCTTTACTGCTGCGCACGAAGAAACTGGTTCTGCAGGGATTCACTGCCCATCTGCATCAGTTCAATGCGGTTTCCATCCGGATCATGCGTCCAGCACTGCCAGTTTCCGTCAATTCCTTCGGAAGGCTCCGCATCCAGCGGTGCGCCGGCCCTGCGGATTGCTTCTGCGGTTTCCTGAATATCATTGACCTCAAAGCAAAGGTGCGAAAATCCAATATTGGCATCGCTGTAGGGGATGGCATTCACTCCATCATAGAACAGCTCAATGAACTGGTCTCCTCCAACATGGACGTATACAATCCACGGTTTTCCGGTCTTCGGATCCGCCATGTCAAAGGCCCGTTCAAATCCGAAAACGTCCTTGTAGAACTTCAGTGTGGCATCCATATCCTTCACATTGAATGCTCCGTGTGCAATTCCTTTTACAATATCCGACATCGTTGTTTCCTCTCTGCTTTTCTTTGTGCTTGTTTGTCCAAAGGCTCCTGCCTGATGTATCTCTCCGCCAGCTCCGCTTGTCTGCGGGAGCGGTGTTTGCAGGGCCGCTGCGCCTTCTGTTCTCCCGTCTGCCCGTCACTTACGGAAGCTCTCCAGAAGCTCAATCCGGCATTTCAGCTCCTTCTGGAGATTCAGATAAATATATCTGCCGGATCCGTCTCCGTAGTTGCCTTCCTGTTCCACAACCGCGTCAAATTCTCTCTGAAGCTGTTCGACCACCTGATCGGCGTCTTCTACGCAGAAAGCGATATGATGAATTCCCTCTCCGTATTTGTCGAGATGGTCTCTCCATACCGACGGCTCATGATTGGGCTCAATCAGCTCCAGCTGAACTCCCGGCACCAGGTCAAAGAATGCCAGTCGGCTTGCCGCAAGCGGCGCCGGTTTTCCGTAAATCTTTGTCTGGGTAATTTCATACTTGCCGGCATCATTCGCCGCAGGTTCCGCGCAGTCAAAAAGAAGCGCATATTTCTTCTTGGTCGCCTCAATATCATTGACAACGAAGCCTACCTGTGCAAATTTTGACTGTCTGAGAATTTCCTTCAGTCCCATTATTGTTTCTCCTCCTTTGCAATTTTCTCACGGATCTCATTCATGATCTCCGCATTGTCCCGTTTGATCTTGATGTTCAGTTCGATTCCCAGCTGATCCCATGTATCGTAGAAGGCATAGGACATTTCCGGATAATAGCCGATGTGGTAATGCCTGCCGGATGCTCCGATCGAACGGATGGCATCCTCCGCTTCTTTTTCATCCGGAGAAAGGAATGCAACATGCATCAGACCTTCCCCGTGCTTTTCCAGAAATGTCTTCCATGGGCTCGGCTCCTCCCCCGGCTGGCAGACCTCCAGTACCAGGTTGTCAAGCTGAATGGTTGACAGACGGCAGCTGTGATACAGCTGAGGCTCTCCATCCGTCAATGTCGGGGCAACATCCGGTCCCGGAATGTAAATGATCTCCGGTTTTTCCACTCCCAGAAGCGCTGCCCAGTTCTCCATAACCTTGTCAATGTCCCTGACAACGAAGGAAATATGAACTGCCCGTTTTGTTCCAATTGACATTGTGTCCTCCTTCTGCTGCGCTTTTGCAGGCTTTTCTTTCAGACAGGCATCGGCCTGCCGAGATAATCAATGAACCAGCTTTTGTCCGAATCAATCGGGGTTCGTCCTTCGATCAGATCCACAAATCCTGCTGCGGATTCTTCCGGTTCGATCTGTGCGGTCGTCCTTCCCATCTCCGTATTGACGCGTCCCGGATGAACAGCCAGAAGATCCACATGATCTTTCCCGCACGTCATGCGGAGAACCTGCACGAATTTATTTGCAGCCGTCTTGGATACGCCATACCCCGGGAACAGCGTTCCGGCAAGTGTAAAGGATCCGCCTTCGCTCGTTACCGCAAAGTACCTGCTGCCATCCTTCATATGCGGTGCAAATGTCCGAAACGCCGCGACAAGTCCGATGGCATTCACATCCATCTGCCGCCGCAGATCCTCAATCGGTTCATCCAGCAGGGAGCAGGTCCGGTCAGAGGGAAGCAGAATTCCGGCAACGCTGACCACGCAGTCGAGCAGACCTTCCTTCTTCTCAATGATTCCGGCGTCCCTTTGCATCTGCTGCTCATTCGTTACATCCATCGGCAGATACCAGATTCCGTTTTCACGGATTCCATCTTCCGGTTCTTCCTTCTTTCGCTCTTTCCCCTGCGTATCCGGAACGCTGTTCATGGAATGAAGACCGGCAATCACGGTATGTCCACGCTGTGCAAGCATCCCGGCAAGCGTCCTGCCTACTCCCTTTCCTGCTCCGATGATCAGAATTTTCATTTCTTTCTATACCTTTCCGAGCCTTTCCTGCACATAATGAAGGCTGCTGATATATTCCTCATCCCTTGTCAGGTGCTCAATAATGACCGGCATATCCGGATTGCATTCATTAATTCTTCTGATGTAATGCTCAATCGGGAAAGTTCCCTCTCCGCACCGGGTTTCCTTCAGCTGGAACGTGAGTTCCTGGCGGAGCCGGATATCTTTCAGGTGACAGCTCAGAATCTGATCTCCAAGCTTGTCAAAACACTCATCGATAAAATCATCCACGAAGAAATATCTCTGCGGCGTATTGATCATATTGATCAGGTCCATATGGAATCCAAACGCTTCCCGGTCAACATCCTGCATGATCCGGAGGCATTCATCCGGTCCCGTCGGAATCATCCACGGCATCGGTTCCAGACTGTACTTCGTGCGTGTCGGATGCACCTCATCAATCAGCTCCTGCGTATATCTGACCACGCGTTCCCAGCATTCCCTGCTGAAATTCTCGCGGTATCCGCCATCCCACTGCGGGCCTCCCCAGGTTCCGGATGTATTTACGCAGCACAGCGCTCCGAGCTCATCCGCAAGTCTCAGCTGGCCCTTTGCATATGTCACGGCCTTTTCCCGCTCCGCAGCATCCGCTGCGAAAACATTTTTCCAGATCCCGACTTCTGCAATGACAAGGTCCTCTTCCCTTGCAGCATCCGCATAGTCTGCAATCTCTGCTTCCGGTGCGGTATGGTCAAGCGGGAATACCACTGCTCCGCAGCCGAGTGATTTTAGTTTCCTTGCCCACTGCTTTGCATTTTCATGCTCCAGGGGTGCCGACAATCCGATTCGCATCTTTATACCTCGCTGAGGCAAAATCATGCCTCCGTATCATTCCATAGAAGGAGCCCTCGTTACCGTCTTATACATTGCTCCCGCTTCTGCAGACTTCATGATTCCGGTCATGACATCCACAACGTGAAGTGCGAGTTCTCCGCTTACACGGCTCTTCGTGCCGTTCCGAATCGCTTCTGCCAGGTCCATGACGCCAAGCCCCCTGACATATTCTCCGACATCCTGTGCGAGTTCCGGCAGTGCGAACGCTTCTCCGTTCCCGGTATCCCGTCCTCCGAAGCATTCCGCAAGCCTTTGCTCCTTCCGATAAACCTTCGGAATGCCGCCATGGTTATTCGGATCCGGAACCATCATGGTTCCTTCGGTTCCGTAAACTTCAAACAGCGGCAGCGTCGATTTCCACACATCAAAACTGAAGTTCATCGTAACCGTCACACCATTTTCCATTTCCAGAATGACGGCATAGAAGGTCGGCGTTCCAACCGGAATATGCTCTCCCCGCCGGTCCCCCACGTAGATGGTTCTTTCCGGATATCCGGTCTTCGCGACGGCAAAAATCTGCGTCACCGAGCCGAACATGCTCACGAGAGCCGTGATATAGTAGCCCGCCATATCGAAGATCGGCCCGCCTCCCTTGCGGTAAAACGCTTCCGGTGACGGATGCCAGGTCTCCACAATGGAGTACATCATATTGGCATTGACGTACAGCGGTTTTCCAATCCAGCCATCCTTCAGGAGCTTCCTGCACGTACAAAGAGAGCTTCCCAGAAAAGTATCCGGCGCACTGCCGACGCGAAGATTTTTCTTCTTCGCAAGAGCAAGAATGTCCTGCGCATCTTCCAGTGTCAGCGCAAACGGCTTTTCGCAGAAAAGATGCTTGCCCGCCTCCAGAATCTGTCGGTTGACCGGCGTGTGAAACTGCGGCGGCGTCAGATTCACCGCCAGTGTGATTTCCGAATCCTTCAGCAGTGTTTCCACATTGCACGCAATCGGAATATGAAATTCCTCCGCCAGCGCTTCCGCTCTTGAAACATCCACATCCGCAACGGCCCGGATCTCCAGTCCGGAAGGGAACAGACGCTGGATGTCTCTGATATAAACCTTGCTGATGACCCCGCATCCGATGATTCCGATGACTGTTCTGTCTGCCATAATTACTCCATTTCTGTCTCGCCAAACTTAAAGACCTTGAAGAGAACAAAAACAATGATCATTGCCACAATCAGCATGATATATGCCTGGGCCGATGCATATCCCATCTTGAAATACGAAAATGCATTTTTATAAAGATAGAGCGAATAGAACATGGTCGCGTTGCTCGGTCCGCCCTCTGTCATGATGTACGGCTCCGCGAACCACTGGAATACACCGATGATCATCGTGACGACATTGTAGAGAATGGTCGGGCTCAGAAGCGGAACCGTCACATAGATGGACTGCTTGAAGAATCCCGCTCCGTCAATCGCTGCCGCGTCATACAGCGAAGGAGAAATATCCTGCAGACCGGCAAGGTAAATAATGATTCCATTGCCGCAGGTCCAGATCATCATCATGATGAATGCGGGCTTTGCCCAGTGAACGCTCGACAGCCAGCCGGGACCCTGAATGCCAAGATAGCCCAGAACCGTGTTGACAATTCCCGTATCCGGCTGCATCACCCAGATCCAGAGCAGGCAGGCAACAACTGTCGGCACCAGCGTCGGAATAAAGAAGATGACCCGCATCCAGCCGGTTCCACGGATCTTCTTGTTGTTAAGAAGGATGGAAACCAACACCTGTACAAATGTCGTGATCGGAACGCCGAGACAGATCATATAAAGCGTATTTCTGCAGGACGCCAGGAACGTATCATCCATAAACAGGGCTTTATAATTGGCTAGTCCGATGAACCGCGGTGCCTTGATGACCGAATAGTTGCAAAGTGAATAATAAAACGATGCGATAATCGGATATAAGGTAAATACCAGAAAGCCAATGATCCACGGAAGAACAAAGAGCAGTCCATTTCTTGCCTCTTTTCTCGCCATGATGGAATTTTTTACGGTTTTACCGGATGTTTTTTTGCTCATATTTATACCTCGCTGAGGCAAAATCCGCGAAGGCGGTTTTGCCGAATGCGTCAGCCGGTGCGTCAGCACCGATGCTGAAGTTTGAAAGTGACATATTGATGTCACTTTCAAACATGCCTCCTTTTCGCCGTCATCCCTTGACTGCGCCCATCGTAATGCCCTGGATGAAATAGCGCTGCAGCAGGAAGAACAGAACAAGAACCGGCGTTACCATGAGCGCTCCAAGCGCCAGGAGCAGTTCCCAGTTCGGATCCAGATTGGACCGGAGCATGGATGCCGCAAGAGACAGCGTATAAAGCTTATCGTTTGCGAGGAATACCAGAGGTCCGAGGAAATCATTCCACGCCTTCATAAAGGACATGATGACTACCGTCGTAATAACCGGTTTGGAAATCGGCATAATCACCCGCAGGAAAATCTTGAATTCGTTTGCTCCGTCAATCCGTGCCGATTCGGTAATCTCCTTCGGAATTCCGATCAGAAACTGCCGCATCAGGAAAATATAAAATGCATTTCCGAAAAAGCACGGAACAATCAGAGGAAGGAAGGTTCCGATCCAGCCCAGCTTCGTAAACAGAATGTAGACAGGAATCAGCGTCACCTGATAAGGAAGAATCATGGTTGCAATGACAATCATGAAGATCTTATCGCGCCCCGGCCAGCGAAGTCTGGAAAAGCCGTATGAGATCAGCGAATTCGAAATGACGGAGCCGAGAATGGTAAATGCAACAATGATCAGGGTGTTGCGAAGATATCTGAAAAACGGAATCTGTGTAAAGACCTGTTTATAATTGTCCAGAGTAAAGTGCTTCGGAAGCCAGTGGAACGGAACCGAAAAGAGTTCGCTTGTTGTCTTGAAAGATCCTGTGAACAGGAAGAAAAACGGCAGTAAGAACATCATTGCGAATGCCAGAAGAAAGATGTAAATCAACACTCTTCTGAAATAAATACCGAATTTATACAAAGTGTGATTTTTCATAGAAATCTCCATTCCGCACATTTTGAAATTGTTGCCCGGACGGGCTTTTTCATGCCTGTCCGGGCAAGAAAGTCATGAATGCAAGAAAGTCACGAAGCCAGGTTACTTGGTATCAAGCTGTGCCTGCATCTGATCCTGAAGCTTCTGAAGCTCCGTCTGAACATCCAGATCCGTGTGATAAATCAGAGACTCGCGAATGGTCTGGAACTGAGAGGAAAGCTCCGCAGATACTGCGCAAAGCGCGGGGATGCCGTTCTCGGAGGAGTTCGCAATCTTGCGCTCCAGTGCATAGATTTCATCGCCGTTCTTGGTCATGGTGACATCGTCAAACGCAGAATCCATAACAGGGATGGATCTCCACTGTGTGAAGTTGTCATCATTGACCGAGCCCTGCATGCAGAAGCGGATAAACAAAGAGGCCAGTTCCGCTTCCTTCTCATCCGTCCCCTGCGGAATTGCAAAGACATTGCATCCGAAGGTCGTGCTGTTCGCGCGTCCGCCGTCCGGCACCGGAACCGCGCATACTCTGTATTCCACATCCGGTGCATACTGGGCAAGAGCTTCCGTAAACCAGTTGCCGGTAATCGTCATGCCGACCTTTCCAGTCATGAACGGGTGATCCGGGGAGAACATTCCGCCGAGTCCGGAAGTAAACGCATTGATCTTCTCAGGATTGTATTTCTTGGCGTAATCCTGTACCCAGTTCATGTATGTCAGCATCTGATCATCGGTCAGGCTGATCTTGCCGGTTTCTGCATCGTAGGGATTCGCTCCGAAAATATAAGGAACCACAAATGCATCATTTCCGGAATCCAGCCACGGAATCAGGCCGAAACGCTCATATCCGCTTCCGGTTGCTACCGTCATTGCATCCGACCACTGATCGAGTTCCTCCAGCGTGGTCGGAGGAGTATCCGGATCCAGTCCGCATTCTGTTGCAATGTCCGGGCGATAGTAGAGCATAATCACGTTGGTGTCCTGAGGAACCAGATAGCAGGCCCCGTCGTAGTACATGACATCCTTGCAGCCCGCAAAGAAATCATCCGTGCTGACGCCGATTTCCGTGAGAATGTCATCCAGCGGCATAAAGGAGCCTTCTGCGGCGTACTGATATGCGGAAGTCGCATTATCCGTAATCAAAAGATCCGGAGCAGAACCGCCGCTGATTGCGGACAGAAGCTTTCCATTATTGATTCCCGCGCCATCCGGTACCGACTGCATGTTGCACTTGATTCCAAGGTCTTCATAAGCCTCATTGAACGCTGCAACTCGTTCCTGATCCCAGGTCGCCGAATCTCCGGTAAACGCAGACCAGTATTCGAACTCTCCGCTGATTCCGAGATCCAGAACCTCGGTCTCGATTTCGCGGGTTCCCATATGTACCGTCTTGGTCGTAACCGTTCCCTTTTCCTCTGCTCCGGCATCCTCTGCCGCCTCTGCAGATGTGCTCTCTGCTGCCGCGGAATCCGTTGTATCCGCGGCTGTATCTGCCGTGTTCCCGCATCCGGCCAGCAGCGTTGCTGCCATCGCCGCTGTCAGAACCATTGCTTCCAACTTTTTCGCTTTCATTTGTACCCTCCTGTCATGCAGACTGTTTAAAGTCTTAAAACAATTCCCCCGGGATTCACCCTTCCAGTGACGTCCCTGATGGATTACAGATTATCAGCAGGAGGCACTATATGCTTATTTTTTGTTGCGTTGATTTCCAATTTATTGCTGTCTTTTAACTCATATTTCTCTGTATTTCAGTATTTTATTCGTTTTATTGCACTTATCGCACCGTTGTTGTAAAATTTTGTTGTGCATTTTGTGCTCAATTAATGACTTGTTATAAATTTCAAAAACTTCTATTTTATTGCGATTTATCGTAAGGGAGATATGAATGAGCAAGGAAACGAGGCCTCAGGTACGCGAACAGATTCACTACATCTACAACTCCGTGACCATGACGGATTCCGCCCTGGCCCCCACTTCTTTTCCAGAACACTGGCATCTGTCTGCAGAATTCATCCTTGCGAAAAAGGACGACTGCACCTATACCATTGGTAAAGACACCTACCATATCAACCAGGGAGATCTGCTCCTGATCTGGCCTGCTGAACTTCACAGCACCGTCAGAACACCGGAAAATTCCTCTCTGCTGCTGCAGTTCTCTTCTTCCGTCATTGATTCCAGCGCGGACATCAGTGCCTATCTTCCTCTCCTTCAGACAAGGCACCTGATCTCTGCCAACGACAGGAATGGACTGAATCAGAAGATCACAAAGCTGATTACCGAATCCTATGAGGTATTCTGTTCCCGGGATCCTTTTCTGGAGACCAGCGTCAAAATCAACATCTATAAAATTCTGATGCTGATTGCGCGGGATGAGCTGTCCCGGCAGAAAAACATTCCGGACGCGAATTCTTCCAACGGCGCCACCTACCACAAGATCCGGAAAGCCTGTGCCTACATTGCCGAAAACTGCGAACGCGACCTGTCACAGATCGAGGTTGCGGATTACGCCGGGTTCAGCCATTACTACTTCTCCCGTTTGTTCAAGGAATACACCACGCTGTCTTTCAGTGATTATCTGACTTCGCAGAGAATCCACAAGGCAATCCGTTTTCTCAGCAGCGACAACGTCTCCATCACGGATGTTGCCTACCAGTCCGGTTTCCAGAGCATTTCCAACTTCAACCGGGCATTTAAGCTTGCCATGAACTGTACTCCGAGGCAATTCCGGAATATGTACCATTCCCAGCTGTCGCGCAAAGGTGAACAGACGGCAGAAGGCCGCAGCTGACAGTCCCGGAAATATGTAAGCCCCGCAGACGCGATAGGAAACACGTTTGCGGGGCTTGTTCAGGATATTTTTCAGATATGTATGTTTGAAAGTGACGTTGATATGTCACTTTCAAACTGCAGCATCGGTGCTGACGCACCGGCTGCCGCATTCGGCAAAACCGCTACACTCGAAGATGTCTGATGACATCTTCTCCTGTTTAGAGTGCCGCTTGGCGGCACTCTGTATACAGAGAGAATTCGCCTTCGCGAAATTCTCTCTGATATCGCGGATTTTGCCTCAGCGGGTTATAAAAACGGTAACGGGAATGGCACCTGCCGGATGGCATGCACAGATGATTATCAGGACCCCTGACCGTCTTTGCACACATCGCACCAGCCGACCGCTCCGGAGGCCTGCTCCAGCTCTGCAGGAGTGATCTTCACGGAGGTAAATGCATCTCCTCCGGCTGGATGCACCGATTCAAACCTTTTCAGGGAAACATCGAGCCAGACCGGAATTCCCTCCGGAATCGCAAACGGGCAGACACCGCCCGGAAGATCGCCTGTAATTCTCTCTACATCGTCCCTCGGGATCATATGAGGCTTCTGGTGAAACTGCGCCTTGAATTTGGAACTGTTCACTCTGGTATCTCCGGCCATCACGACAATCACCGGCTTTTCATCGACCAGAAACGAAAGCGTCTTCGCAATCTCGCCCTCGCTGCAGCCAATCTGCTGCGCTGCATGTTCCACCGTGTCGATGGTTTCCTGATGTGTTGTAATCCGGTCTTCCAGACCGCGTTCTTTCAGATATTCTCTTACCTTTTCTGCCGACATTTTATTTTTTCCTTTTGCTGAAATTCCCGTATTCCGGGCCTGACCTTCGCCTTTCTCTGGCCATCTCCGGCCCTGCGATAAATTTCCTTGTATTCCAAAAGTCAGGCGCTTTTGCAGGATCGTCCCATGCGGTTCTCCCGCAGGCGGCACAGGATCCGTAAGCGTGTGCCCTTCCCTTCTTTTCCACACGATCTGACTCTGCACAAAATTCGTTCAGGTTTCTGCTGTCAGGGAGTTCTTCTTCAGCAGTATCCCTGCAATTCCCAATGTAAGCACATCTGCAGCAGGCTGTGCGATCAGGATTCCCGTGTATCCGAGCACCGCCTGAAGGATGAACAGACACAGGACCAGCACCACTCCCTGTCTGCTGATCGCCAGGATCAGCGCCGGAACGGCCTTGCCCTCTGCCTGAAACAGCGTTGTCATAACCAGGATCAGGCCCACCGCCGGTGCTGAAATCGTCAGACAGCGCAGCATGGCCGTCCCGGCTCCCACAACCTGCGGATCCTTCATAAAGATCTGCAGAATCGGCTCTGTAAACAGAAAGACGATTCCAATAAAGATAAGCGACAGTATCAGCTGCACCTGAACGTCAAAACGAAGGAACCCCCGAAGTCTTTTCTGATTCCCGGCTCCATAGCAGTACCCCAGTGCCGGCTGTGCGCCAAACGCAAATCCCACCAGAATCAGCATGCAGACCATGTTCACCTTCATCGCAATTCCAAGAGCTGCAACCTTGTCCGTTCCATAACCGACAAGGCAGCGGTTGGTGAGCAGTACCGCAAGGGACTGCATCAGATTGGTCACAGAGGCCGGTATTCCAATCGACAAAATGCTGCCGAGCATAGCCGCACTGATTTTGCTGTCCTGTATCCGAATGGAGAGTACTTCTGATTTTCTCCGCATGACGGCCAGAAAGAACAGGTCCGACATCACGTTGCTGAGCACCGTCGCAAGGGCCGCTCCTGCCGCCCCCATTCCCAGAGAAAAAATAAAGATCGGATCCAGTACAATATTGAGTACCGCGCCCGCCACCGTGCATACCATTGCCAGTTCAGACAGGCCTTCCGTTCTCAGAAGATTTCCCGGAACGACATTCAGAATAATTGCCGGTGCCCCCAGTGCCAGCCAGAAATAATACGACGAAGCATATGACATGGTTTCCGGGGATGCTCCCAAAAGACTCAGGATCGGAGTCCGGAAAAGGAGCATCACCGCCGCAGTCACCACGCCAAAACCCAGTGCGCCAAACAGGCTGAACGCACTGACATGGGATACCGCTTCCCTTCTTCCCTGCCCCAGCAGTCTGGAAATCAGATTGCTCCCGCCGAGTCCGAAAATATCGCTGAACGCGACCATGAGAGTAAAAATCGGCGCACACAGCGAAACTCCCGCCACCAGTGCGGTATTTCCCGTCCTTGCAATAAACCAGGTATCTGCCAGATTATAAATCAGACTCACCACCATGCCGATGACAACCGGTAATGCAATCTTAAAATATGCCTTCGGAATCGGCATTCGCTCAAAAATTTCGTTTTCCATTGATGTTAAGTTCTCTCCACTTCCTTTATATACATGTTTGCCCTATAGACTCCTTTACTGTGCTTTTTGTTTCAGATGCGCAGTATCCTGCAGTATCGCTTTATCCTAACATAATTTTTGAAAATCTGAAAAAAGATCTTGCAATCATCCAGAGTATCTGGTAGGATAACTACTCGTAGCGATCAGCAGAAAGATACATTGATCTGAGGATTGCAGAATATTGGGCTATAGCCAAGCGGTAAGGCAACGGACTCTGACTCCGTCATTTCGTTGGTTCGAATCCAACTAGCCCAGCTTCATTTTATCGGCTTTCACTGAGATTCAGTGAGAGCCGTTTTTTATCGTATTTTCAACGTTTTCCGAACATAACTAGGCGTTATCACGGTTCATGGGAAACCATACGAAAACGCCTATAAACGGGACGAATTGGGTCAGTAAGTGGGTCAGTAAATGGGTCAGCGAAAAGCCCTGGAATACAGGATTTCAAGGTATGGCAGTTTCGCTGCTTTTCAATCGAAAGCAGCGAAACCTTTGTGAACGCTCAGGCAAGCGTTCGCAGATATTCTTCCACGTTCTGATACTGAATACCCTCCACCACTTGATTTTCTCCGCGATAGAGAACGAACTTCCCGGTGATCGGGCCGTAGCGGTGTTCCGTCTGAATGCACTTTTCCTCATCAAGCAAATGACGGCATTGCTGCGGAACGGCTTCTTTGCTGTGTTTGATCTCGAAAATCCGGCAGGAACCCGCCTCCTGGTCAAACACCACCATATCAAACTCTCCTACAGGGAACTGTAAAACGAACACCTGCTTTTTCGGGGCTGCCAGTTTGGTTTCCAGCAGGACAATGTCTTCCAGCATTCGTCCCCGGATCTCAGTCAGGATACGTTCCTGAACGGCAGTGCGCTCCGGAAGAGACAGCGCGCTGAATGTCTCATCCAGCAGCAAACTGCGGATCAATGCGTCCGCCTGGGCATAGCGCAGGCCGGGCTGTGCTATCACCGTGCGGCTGGACTTTGTACCAACATCCGGCAGGTGCAGCACATCAATCTCCCGAGTCAGATCCAGCAAATCCAAATACTCTTTAATTTCCGCCGCGTGGGCATGACTCAGCTCTACGGTCTGCTCTTCCCTGTTGCGAATCTCCAGCAATTTCCGCAAACTGTCGGTAACGGCTGCAAGGTCAATGCGGTCAAGAATATCCGTGGGATTTTTGCGATCTCTGCGCAGATTGCCGGCGGAAATGCCAAGGTCATGAGATTTCCAATTCTGCGTCAGCACCTCCAATGTAAAACGATGGTTAATGTCCTCTACAACGCGGTTGATGGCACTGGTCAGCTCATTCTTCTCGTACAGATCCCGCAGGTGACGGAAGTGTCCCTCGTACTGGTAGCAGCACAGAGAGTGCTGAATATTGCGGGCAATGGCCGTATCCACATATTCATCCGCGCTTTTCTTGCTGGCAAACGTGGATCTCTCGTTGTAGTGGACCCCGCCGAGGCTCATGGTGCCGCCGTAGCGGATGTACTCGTCGATACCGCAGATGCCAAGAACAGACTCAAACTCGCGGTAGGGAATAAAGGTGGTGTGCAGCAGAATGCAGCGATCATAGAGCTGTTCATCCTCAGTAAAGAGAAATCCCAGCGAATCCGTGCCGGAGAGCACGATCTTCATCCCGCAGGCTGCGAACACATCAGAGAACAGTGCCGCACCTTCGATAAAATCCTTCATCAGCGTTACTTCATCGAGAAACACATAATGAAAGCCCTGCGCGTCCAGCAGTCGGAGATCACGGTTTACATCCGCGAGCGTATCCCCGGCTGTGACCTGAATAAACGCTGCCCTTGCCAGTTCCGCGCTGTTCATTTCCGCAAAAATCTGGCGGATCATTGTTGTCTTACCCGTCCGACGCAGGCCATAGAGAATGAATACTTTATCCTGCAGCCCGCCATAAATATAATCATGCAGCTGCTGGAAGCATTCACGCCTGCGATAGCCACAGACGGATGCCGCGAAAGAACGCAGTGACTCTCCGGTGCAGACATTGGTGATAAATGCAGGAGTCTCTGTGGTCTTTGTTTGGGGCAGACGTTTTCCTAACGCCTTCAGCTCCTGTTCCAGCGCCTTCCGCTGCTCAATCCGAGTGCGTAAATTCTCCAATTCGGCCGCAGGGATATATTTTTCCCGCCGCTTCTTGTTCTCTGTCCAGCGATGATAAAAATATTCCTTTCCATTGACCCTTTTTTTCGTAATGGAACCGGCAGGCAGATTTGCAATCTGCTGCTCCAGCTCAGCCGCACGAATCTGAACTTCAGACAATTTCATAACACGCCTCCTCCGGAATCCTGTTCTGTGCAGAATTATACCCCATTATACTCGCAATTAAGGGTATAACGGGGTATAATTTTTACTTATCCATCTCTCGCTGAGGCAAACTTCTCTCTTACACATTCCTCTTCCATGTGGAGGGCAGGAAGAATACCAGCATCGGGAACAGCTCAAGGCGTCCCGCCAGCATGTCGAACATAAGGACATACTTAGACAGGATCGAGAGGCCGTTGAAGTTCATGGCAGGACCCACAGCGTCCAGGCCGGGACCGATGTTGTTGAAGGTCGCCGCCACCGCGGTGAAGTCCGTCGTGAAATTCTGGCTGGGATCCAGTGCCAGAATCAGAAGAGATGCCGCAAAGACGAAGGTGTACGCCGCAAGATAGACCAGAACACCGCGGAAAATCGACTTGTCCACGGCCTTTCCATCCATTTTCATGGTGGTCACGGCACGCGGATGCATATAGTGCCGGATCTCCACCCGCACCGCCTTGAACAGGATCAGGATGCGGGAAACCTTGATGCCTCCGCCGGTGGAACCCGCGCAGGCCCCGCAGAACATCAGCGCCACCAGAATCATCTTGCTGAACATCGGCCACAGGTCAAAATCCACGGTGCTGTAGCCCGTTGTCGTAATCACAGAGGCAACCTGGAACGCCGAATGATGAAAGGCCTCCTGCCAGGTGTGGAACATCCCTCTTACGTTGAAGCAGATCAGCAGAATCGACGCTGCAACAATGATGAGATACCAGCGCACCTCCTCCATCCGGAGAATCTGCTTCCGGTCCCTGCCGAGCAGGAAATAATACGCATTGAAATTCACGCCGAAGGCCAGCATGAAGATCGTAATGATATTCTGCTGCAGGCTGGTATAAGCGCCGCAGCTGCTGTTTAATATGCCGAAACCGCCCGTTCCCGCCGTGCCGAAGGTAATGCACATCGCATCGAACCCGGCCATTCCGGTCAGAAGGAGCAGCACCAGCTGAATCCCCGTCAGGCTGATATAGATCAGATACAGAATTTTCGCGCTCTCCTTGACATGCGGCACCAGCTTGCCGACAGAAGGTCCCGGGCTCTCCGCCTTCATCAGCTGCATGTTGTAGCCGCTCGCCATGGGAATGATGGCGAGCATGAAGACGATGACGCCCATACCGCCGACCCAGTGCGAGAAGCTCCGCCACATCAGACTCGCGTGGGAGAGTGCCTCCACATTCTCCAGAATGCTCGCTCCCGTCGTTGTAAAGCCGGAAATAATTTCAAAAAGCGCGTTGGAAAAGGACGGAATATCCCCGCACAGAACGAACGGGAGCGCTCCGAACAGTGACATGACAATCCACGCCAGCGCCACGCTGACCATGCCTTCCCGCGCATAGAGAACGAACTTCGCAGGTTTCCGATGTGCCAGAAGAATACCGATGGCCTCACAGATCAGTGCAACCAGGAAATACGAAGAAGCCTCCCGTTCCCGGTACAGAACGCCGGTCAGTGCCGGCACCAGGAGCAGGGTGCCTTCGATTTTCAGAATCTGTCCCTGAATGTAACGAACAATCGAATAATGCATCGGTTCAGTTCTCCTCCAGGATGTCCGTGATGTCTCCGAAGCCTCTTGCCGTCGTGAAAATAACCACGCTGTCTCCGACCTCAATCGTCGAGGTTCCGTTCGGCATGATGATGCTTCCGTGACGGATGATGCTCGCCACCAGCACATTTTTCTTCGTCTTCAATTCGGCAAGGGGAATTCCGACTACCGGTGATTTCTCCCGGATCACGAATTCCAGTGCCTCAACCTTGTCCTCAATGACGTTGTACATCGTCTCGACATTGCTGCCGATGGAGTTCTGCATCGCCCGCACATAGCTGACGATGGTCTCCGAGGTGATGTCCTTCGGGTGAATCTGGCTGTCCAGTTCCAGCTTGTCCAGGATGTAATTCATGTTGATGCGGTTCGTCTTCGTGACGATCTTCGCCCGCGGATTTACCTGTTTGGCAAACAGCGACATGAAAATATTCTGCTCGTCAATCCCCGTCAGGGAAACAAAGGACTCACAGGTTTCGATTCCCTCTTCCCGGAGAACGTCCTGATCCGAGCCGTCGCCGTGGATGATCAGAGCCGCCGGCAGTGCATCCGAGAGCTCCTGGCAGCGCTGTTTGTCGTTGTCCACGATCTTGACGTGAATCCCGGAGCTGAGCAGCATTTTTGCAAGATAAAATGCGATTTTGCCTCCGCCGACGATCATGGCGTTGCTGACCCGGTGGATATCTACCCCGAGCTTCAGGAAAAATTTCTTGGCATCGCGCGGAGCCGACACCAGACTGATGGTATCTCCTGCCTTCAGCACGAAGGAGCCGTCCGGGATGATGGCATCCTCCCCGCGCTCCACGGCTCCGACGAGGATCTTGGCCTCCAGCTTCCCCGGCAGGTCCTTGAGCGGCGTATTGTCCAGGATAGAACCGGAAGGAATCACGAACTGCAGAAGCTCTGCCCGCCCTCCCGCGAAGGTTTCGATCTTAATGGCGGAAGGGAAACGCAGAAGTCGTGCCACTTCCTCCGCGGCTGCGTATTCCGGGTTCACCGTCATGGACAAGCCCAGCTCTTCCTTGATGTAGCCGATTTCCTCGCTGTACACCGGATTCCGCACACGCGCAATCGTGCTGCAGTTGCCCACCTTTTTGGCGAACAGGCAGCACAGGAGATTCTGCTCGTCCGAATCCGTGACCGCAATCAGAAGATCCGCATCTTCCACGCCGGCCTCGCGGAGAACAGAGTAGCTCGCTCCGTTTCCGACTACGCCGAGCACATCGAACTGATCCGACATGTCCTCAACGACACCCGGATCCACATCAATGACGGCGATGTCATGTGCTTCATTGGAGAGACATTTGACAATCGTCTCTCCGACTTTTCCGCATCCAACCACGATAATACGCATTGTCTGCTATCCACTCCTCATATATTGTTACTGTCATGCAATCGTGCATCTCGAGTGCACGCGAGGAGAATTTCGCGAAGGCGAATTCTCCGATGCGGGAGCAAACACACGCAGTGTGTTCGCTCCTGGCAGAAGAAGATGCCATCGGCATCTTCGAATGCACTAAACCTCAAACATCAGGTCTTCATAGGTCGGGAACGGCCATGCGTCCTTGTTGACGATACTCTCCAGGCGGTCGCAGGGCTTGCGCAGTGCCGCCATGGCGGGCTTCACCTCATCCTTGTAGAAGAACGCCCGCTCCTTTCCATCCGGAAGCGCAGAGGCGCTGGCCTCTATCTCGCGGAGGTGATCCAGAGCCCGCTGTGCCTGGTCAATCTCGTCCGCAATCGTCTGAAGCTTCTCCGCCTCGGCATTGAAGACGGCTCCCGCCTTCTGCACGGCAATGATGGTGTCCGCGAGATCCTTCTCGTACTTCATGCAGGCGGGAATGATCTGCCGCGATGCCATGTCGATCATCGTCAGCGCCTCGATGTTGATCGTCTTGGCGTAAGTCTCATAGGTGATTTCCTGTCTGGACTCCAGCTCTGTCCGCGTGAAAATCCGGAACCGCTCGAACAGTTCCACGGACTTTCTGGTGGTCAGGACCTCCGCCGCCTCGATCGTGCTCGGGATGTTCGGAAGGCCGCGTTTCTTCGCTTCCTCCACCCAGTCCTGGGAATATCCGTCTCCGTCAAAAATAATTCTCTGATGCTCGCTCAGATTCTTCTTGATCAGATCATGAACAGCCAGTTCGAAGTTGTCCGATTTCTCCAGAATGTCCGCGGCCTCGCAGAACGCCTCTGCGACAATCGCATTCAGAATCGTCGTGGACCCGGCTATGGAATCCGCCGAACCGACCATGCGGAATTCAAATTTGTTGCCGGTGAAGGCAAACGGTGAAGTGCGGTTGCGGTCCGTCGCATCCTTCGCAATATCCGGCAGTGTCGAGACACCGGTGCGGAGATATCCGCCCTCGATGTGATTCTCCGCCGTTCCCGTCTCAACCAGCTGACGGACCACATCCTCCAGCTGCTGTCCGAGGAAAATGGATACGATGGCCGGCGGCGCCTCATTGGCTCCCAGCCGCAGGTCATTGCCGACATCCGATGCACTCTGGCGCAGGAGGTCCGCATGCGTGTCAACCGCCTTCAGAATGCAGGACAGCACCAGAAGAAAGCGGACATTGCGCTCCGGGGAATCGCCCGGATCAATCAGGTTCACGCCGGTATCCGTTGTCAGGGACCAGTTGTTGTGCTTGCCGGAGCCGTTGACGCCGTCAAACGGCTTCTCGTGCAGAAGGCAGCGCAGACCGTGGTGATCCGCCACACGCTTCATGGCCTCCATGATCAGCTGATTGTGATCCGCCGCAAGATTGGCGGTCTCATAGATCGGAGCCAGCTCATGCTGAGCCGGTGCGACCTCATTGTGCTGGGTCTTCGCGGGAACGCCGAGCTTCCACAGCTCTTCGTTCAGATCCTTCATGTACTCTCCGACGCGCTCACGGATGACGCCGAAGTAGTGATCCTCCATCTCCTGTCCCTTCGGAGCCGGGGCACCGAACAGGGTTCTTCCCGTGAAAATAAGGTCCGGGCGCTGCAGGAACTTCTTCTTGTCCACAAGGAAATATTCCTGCTCGGCTCCGGTGGAAGCCGTCACCTTTGTCGCCGTGGTATCACCAAACAGCCGCACAATCCGCAGGGCCTGCCGGTTGATCGCTTCCATGGAGCGAAGGAGCGGTGTTTTCTTGTCCAGTGCCTCTCCCGTATAGGAGCAGAAGACCGTCGGGATGCAGAGCGTCACGCCGGTTCCGGATTCCTTCAGGAATGCGGGGCTTGTCACATCCCACGCGGTATACCCTCTGGCCTCAAAGGTGGAACGCAGTCCTCCCGAAGGGAAAGACGAGGCATCCGGTTCTCCCTTGATCAGGTCCTTGCCGGAGAACGCCGTCACCATGCGGCCCTCCTCATCCGGCGTTGAGATGAACGAATCGTGCTTCTCCGCAGTGATGCCGGTCAGCGGCTGGAACCAGTGCGTGTAATGCGTCGCGCCGTTCTCCATGGCCCAGTCCTTCATCGCCTTGGCCACAACATCCGCGTCCGAGCGGGAGAGCTCTCCCCCGTTGTCGATGACATTCTTCACATTCTTAAAGACGCTTTTGGGAAGGCATTCCCGCATCCTGCTGATGGTGAAGACGTTCTTGCCGTACAGCTGCTCCAGTCTTGTTCTTTCTGCTTCCATTCGACATACTCTCCTCTTCTGACAATTGTTCTGCTCTTTTTATTCTCCTGCTCCGTTCATCCGCAGAATATCTCCTTTTTCCGCCGGGGCGGAAAGTTCCGCGTAGAGAATCTGCTGCGGGTGCGGTGCACTGGTGACCCGCTCTCCCTCTTCGGTGACGAAACCGAGCACGGTTGCCGGAATGTCCCGTCCATCCAGTTTCATGATCTCAATGGAATCGCCGACGCTGAACTTGTTGCGCTGCATGAAGCGGACACGTCCGTCCTTCACATCCTCCACGATTCCGAGCCAGATGGATTCACTTACATAGGTGTTACTATCATACACCATCGACTCTTCATCCGGTCTCCCATAATAGAAACCGGTTGTAAAGCGCCGGTAGGTACATTTGCGGATTTCATCCCGGTACCAGTCCATTCTCGAGAGGTATTTCTCCTCGCTTTCATAGAAGTCGTCAATTGCCTGCCGGTAGGTTCTCGCAACCGTCGCCACATACAGGGCCGTCTTCATGCGGCCTTCGATTTTCAGCGAGCTGATTCCCGCGCGGCACAGATCCGGAATGTGCTCGATCATGCACAGATCCCTGGAATTGAAAATAAAGGTTCCCCGCTCATTCTCCTCAATGGGCAGATATTCGCCGGGGCGGGATTCTTCCATCACCGCGTATTTCCAGCGGCAGGGATGTGTGCAGGCTCCGTGGTTGGCGTCTCTTCCGGTAAAATAATTGGAGAGAAGGCAGCGGCCGGAATAAGAAATGCACATGGCTCCGTGCACGAAGGCCTCGATTTCCAGATCCTCCGGCGTCTCCTGCCGGATCTGCCGGATTTCCGAAAGACTCAGCTCTCTCGCGCAGACGACCCGTTTTGCTCCCATCCGGTGCCAGAACCGGAAGGTCCCCGTGTTCGTGTTATTGGCCTGTGTGGAAATGTGAATTTCCACGTCCGGGCAGTTCTCCCTCGCCAGATCGAACATGCCGGGATCCGCGATCAGGACCGCGTCCGGCCGCAGCTCTTCCAGCTCCCGGAAATACGCCGCGGCCCCCGCAAGATCCGCGTTGTGGGCCAGAATATTCGCCGTCACATGTACTCTTGCTCCATGTGCATGAGCGTATTCAATTCCCTCTGCCATCTCCGGCGGAGAGAAATTTCTCGCCTTCGCCCGAAGGCCGTACGCCTCTCCCCCGATATAGACCGCATCCGCGCCGAAATTCACGGCCGTCTTCAGAACCTCCAGATCCTTGGCAGGACACAGAAGCTCCGGCTTCTTTCCGGTCAGATTTGTCTCCATAATTGTTCCTTTCTTGCTTTTCCCGACAGGCGGCTCATTTTTATACCTCGCTGAGGCAAAATCCGCAAAGGCGGTTTTGCCGAACGCGGCAGCACCGATGCTGCTGTTTGAACGTGACATATCGATGTCACGTTCAAACTTCCTGCCTCCTGCAGGGCATTGTATCGCTTTCAGCAGTCTTCGGCCCGGCATTTCCGTTATTTTTTCCGAATGCTGAGCGCAGCGCCGTCTCCTTCTTCCAGAAGAAGTGTCTGCAGATCATCCCTTCCGGTGAGTGCCTGCAGGTACTCCCGCATTCTCTTGTGAATGGTGCGGTCCCTGCGCTTCACCGCGAAGCGGGATTCCAGGATTTCCCCGTCCTTGAAAACATTGTCGGATACAAGGAGTCCGCCCGGTGCAAGGAGTCTGATCACTTCCGGGAGGAAGTGAATGTACTGCCCCTTCGCGGCATCCATGAAAATAAAATCATACGGGCCTTCCAGCTCCTTCAAAACCGCTGCGGCATCTCCCTCCAGAAGCGTAATCTGCCTGCTCCGGCGTCCCGGCATGCGGGAAGGAGCCTCATCAATCATCGCAAAGTGCTCTTTGGCCTTCACGATCCTTTCCGGGTCCCTCTCAATCGTCGTAACCGACGCCTTCTCCGGTGCATAATTCAACATCAGGCAGGCAGAAAATCCGGTGGCCGTTCCCACCTCCAGTATCTTCTCCGGCTTCACAAGTTCCAGAAGAAAACGAAGGAGGCTCTGGGTCTGAGTCCTGATAATCGGGATCCCTTCACCCAGCGCCTCTTTCTCCAACGCATTCAAAAATTCTGTATTTCCCGACGCCATGGATTCGATGAACGTCAGAATCCGCTCTTCTTTTTCGGTATCAATGTCTCTCATTCCGCCTGCTGCCCTTCCTGGCTCTGCTCCGAAGAATCCGACGCGCCCTCCGCCGTGTCCGCCGAAGAGGCCTCGGAGGAACTGCCTTCCGCAGAGGCAGCGGTTCCGCTCTGACCGGACGATGCCGAAGAGGCCTCGCCGGAGTCATCCTTCTCCTTGTAGTTCGCCGCCATCTTCTTGATCATCTCGCTGGGCGTCATCTCCGTTGACAGATCATAGGTGCCCGGAACAATCTTCCCATGATAGGAAGAGAATCTCTCCTGATAGAAGAAGACCTCCGCATCCTTGATCAGTCCCTTCTCCTGCAGAAGCTTCCCGATTTGATTCACCGTCATTCCGTCCGTGATCGTCACCTCGATCGTCTGCCCGCTTCCCTTCTCGTCCACAGCCTTTTCGTAGAAAATGTTATAGCCGATCTCATAGGCGCGGTGCGACATGCTGACACAGAACATAATCACCACAATGATCAGAACAACCTTGATCACATCACCGATCCAGTCCAGGGTTCCCTGCCCGTCCTTCAGATGCGGAACCGGTCTGTGCCCGCGGGCCGGCCTTCCGTAACTGCGCGAAGGACGATCCGAGGCAGAGCGTCCGCGGCCGGACGCCCTCCCGGGTTCTCTTCTGTATTCCTGTTCATACTGGGGATATCTGCCGGATTTCATGAATGTCTTCCTCAAATCTCCATCAGCATCGGAAGGATCATCGGACGGCGCTTCGTCTTCTTCCAGAAGAAGTCACTCAGAGCCGACCGGACGCTGTTCTTAAGCTTCACGGGATCATCCTGACCATGATCCAGGCAGTCCGCCAGTGCTTCCTGCACGACAAGATCCGCCTCCTTCATCAGGGTATCCGCTTCCTTCATATATACAAACCCGCGGCTCTCGATCTCCGGTCCCGCAGCCAGATAATCGGTGCCCCGCTCCATGGCAAAGGTCACGATGACAATGCCGTCCTCCGCCAGATGCTGGCGGTCACGCAGAACCGTATTCCCGACATCGCCGACGCCGAGACCATCCACCAGGATGGCTCCTACCGGAACCTGTCCCGTCACTTCCGCCACATCCTGATTCAGCTCCAGCACATTTCCGGAATGAAGAATGAAAATATCCTCCTTCGGAATGCCCAGCGCCGCCGCCACCTTGGACTGCGCGATCAGATGCCGGTATTCGCCGTGCACCGGAATGGCATACTTCGGCTGCACCAGTGAATAAATCAGCTTCAGCTCCTCCTGGCACGGATGTCCCGAAACATGAACATCCTGGAAAATGACATCCGCTCCCTTCATGAGAAGCTTGTTGATGACGTTGGTCACCGACTTCTCGTTTCCCGGAATCGGGTGCGAGGAGAAAATAATGGTGTCGCCGGGGCCGACCTTCACCTTCCGGTGCTGGTCCTCCGCCATCCTGGTCAGAGCCGCCATGCTCTCGCCCTGAGAGCCTGTCGTGATGATGGTTGTCTTCTCCGGCGGATAATTGCGCAGCTCATCCTCTTCGATCAGTGTGTTTTTCGGCACATTGAGGCACCCGATCGCACTGGCCGCGGCAATGATATTGACCATACTGCGTCCCTCGACGGCGACCTTGCGCCCGTACTTATAAGAGGAATTGATGATCTGCTGCACACGGTCCACATTGGACGCGAATGTCGCAATGATGATCCTCGTGTCCTTGTGCTCCGCAAAAATGCGGTCGATCGTCACGCCGACCGTCTTCTCCGACTGTGTGTAGCCCGGCCGTTCCGCATTGGTGGAGTCGCACATCAGCGCCAGAACGCCGTTTCTCCCCAATTCTGCAAAGCGCTGCAGGTCGATCGCATCGCCGTACACCGGAGTGTAATCCACCTTGAAATCGCCGGTGTGCACCACGACGCCGACCGGCGAATAGATGGCAAGCGCCGCCGCATCCACAATGCTGTGGTTGGTCTTGATGAATTCCACGCGGAACCGTCCCAGATTGATGGTCTGCCCGAAGGAAACCACCACCCGCTTCGTGGTGTCCATCATCTTGTGCTCCGTGAGCTTGTTCTCAATCAGCGCGATGGTCAGCTTGGTTCCGTAAACCGGAACATTAACCTTCTGGAGAATATACGGAAGCGCTCCGATGTGGTCCTCATGTCCGTGCGTGATGACAAAGCCCTTGACCTTGTCGATGTTGTCCTGCAGATAGGTGACATCCGGAATGACACTGTCGATTCCGAACATGTCATCCTCCGGAAAGGCGAGACCGCAGTCCACCACAATAATACTGTCCTCATATTCGAAGGCAGTAATGTTCATTCCGATCTGCTCCAAGCCGCCCAGCGGGATAATTTTCAGCCTGGGGCCGGATACCTTTGCTTTTTTTCTAGTTGTTTTCTTCTTTTCCGCCAATTTGTACCAGTTCTTTCCTATGGTTCTCCATATATTCCTGAAGAATCACACTGGCTGCGATCTGATCCAGATACTTCTTGCGGTGCTGTGGCGGGATCTCCATTTTGGCGAGCATTTCATCCGCTTCCACCGTAGTCAGTCTCTCGTCGGACATCACGACAGGCACAGAGGTGCGCCGCTCCAGCCGCTCCTTAAAAGCCAGGGCAGCTTCCGCGCGTTCTCCTACGCTGTCATCCATATTCAGCGGCAGTCCGAGGACAATCAGTCTGACATCATATTCGAGGATCAGCTCCTCAATCCGGACCAGGGTTTTCCGTATCTTGCCCTCCCGGTCCCGCCAGATGGTTTCCGTAGGCTGTGCCGTCATCAGAAGTTCATCAGACAGTGCGACTCCAACTGTTTTTGAGCCGTAATCAAGACCCATTACTCTCATTGCTGCAAATTCCATGCCGCATCGTATCGCGGCTGTGCAGAAATTCCCCTTTCACGGGTTTCTCTGCGGTTCCATGTCAAAGGCCGCGCCGTTACGCTTCCTCGTTCCAGTGATTGTTCCGGATGTACGCTTCCAGAATTTCCTCCACCAGCTCATCGCGCTCAACCTTCATGATCAGGCTTCTCGCCCCCATGTAGTTGGTGATGTAGGTGGGATCTCCGGACATGATGTATCCGACAATCTGATTGACCGGATCGTATCCCTTCTTGGTCAGTGCCTCGTACACGATGGACAGAACCTTTCTGGTTCCGCTCTCCTGATCCGGCTTTACCTTAAAATACTGTGTACTGCTCAAATCTTCTTCGCTGTATCTCTTCATTTCTATACCTCCCTGAGGCAAAATCCGCGAAGGCGGTTTTGCCGAATGCGGCAGCCGGTGCGTCAGCACCGATGCTGCAGTTTGAAAGGGACATATCGATGTCACTTTCAAACTTTTCTTTCCTGTATTGCCCGGCCTGTCCGGAAACCACGTCCCGTCAAAGCCCACGCCGACGGTCTCCTCCGTATCCGGAGCGGCACAGTTCCCTGCAGCTGCCCGGCAATGACTCCTTATTGTATGTTCTCCGCAGATACTCCCGCGGCTGCTCACATGAAAACGGTTACGATAAAACCTGATATATCATCATACCCCATTTTACCGTCTCCGGCAATTTCTCTGTTTCACGGAGCCAGATATTCTGTGAACTTCTCGAATTCACGCCAGGCATAAACTCCCGTTCTGCCACTGCTGAGGAATAAAATCACGCGTTTTCCTCTCCGGCTCCCAGAATGAGCCGCATGCCGTCCTCCGAAATTGCCCGGACGGTTCCACGCACCAGTTCTCCCGCAGTGTGGCCCTCCGCCGGAACCAGTCCTTCCACATACCGCATGGTATGACCGGTAAAATAAGGGATTCCCCCGACCGTCACCGGCTCCTCCAGAAGAATCTCCTCCTCTTCTCCAAGGAAGCTCTCCCGATACTGTCTGGCCTGCCGGTGCGTCAGCTCCAGGAGCACATCACTGCGCTCCGCCTTCTGGGCATCCGTGCAGGGATTCGGCAGTTTCTCCGCCACTGTTCCCTTCCGCACGGAATACTTGAACACATGAATCTCATAGAACCGGATCTGTTCCGCAAAGGCCCTGCTCTTCTCGAATTCTTCCTCCGTCTCTCCCTGGAATCCGACAATGATATCCGTCGTAATGGCGGGCCGGTCGTAGAATCTGCGCAGCATCTCCACGCCTTCCCGGTACTCCTCCGCCGTATAGTGGCGGTTCATCCGGCGAAGCGTCTCATCACAGCCGCTCTGAAGAGAGAGATGGAAATGCGGACATACCTTGGACAGGCGGCTGATGCCCCGTGCAAACGGTTCTATAATGATCCGGGGTTCCAGAGATCCGAGACGGATGCGCTCAATTCCCGCCACCATCTGAATTCTTGTCAGAAGCTTCAACAGCTCCGTTTCCGGCTCCAGCCCCTTCTCACGGCCGTAAGAGGAAATGTGAATTCCCGTGAGGACCACTTCCTTCACTCCGTCCGCCGAAAGTCGGCGCACTTCTTCCATGATTTCTTCCGGGTCGCGGGAACGGATTCTGCCCCGCGCATACGGAATGATGCAATAGGAGCAGAACTGGTTGCAGCCGTCCTGAATTTTGATGTCGGCCCGGGTCCGCCCCGGCGTCTTCAGCTGCATGGATTCGAAGGCGGGGTGATCCGTCAGATTTGCCGTCGTCTCCCCATCCTTCATTCGTCCGTCCAGATAGTCCCCGAGGATCTCCGCGATGCTCCCCTTCCGGTTGTTGCCGATGCACAGATCCACCAGGGGATCCTCCTCCAGACGCTTCCGGTCCGTTTCCACATAGCAGCCTACCGCGACCACCAGTGCATCCGGGTTCGTGTGCTTTGCCCGGTGCAGCATCTGCCTGCTCTTCCTGTCAGCAATATTCGTCACACTGCAGGTGTTGACCAGATACAGATCCGCCCGCTCTTCGAAGGGAACGATCTCATATCCAGCACTCCTGAGCTGCTGTACCATGACATCCAGCTCATAGCTGTTTACTTTGCAGCCAAGGTTGTGAACCGCAGCTTTTTTCGTCATAACATAGCCTCGTTTTCATTGACTTTTATACGCTTGGTCATTACTATTAACGATGTATAGGACAATTTTTCTGTCCGTTTTTACATCACTCCAAAGAGAATAAAGGGGGTCATTTTTTGAAAACAGTTAAGATTTCTCTGAACTCCATTGACAAGGTGAAGTCCTTTGTAAACGACATTACCAAGTTCGATTACGATTTCGATCTGGTATCCGGAAGATACGTCATCGACGCCAAGTCCATCATGGGTATCTTCTCTCTGGATCTTTCCAAGCCGATTGATCTGAACATCCACGCAGAGGACAATATTGACCAGATTATGACGGTTCTGAAGCCGTATCTGATCCAGTAAAAGGGCGGATACCCGGCTGCGGATGCAGCACCGGATCCACTGTATTTTGATATTTTCTCTTGTCAGGCCAGACGGCCGGTCGCTTCGGGTGACCGGCCGTTTTTGCATGGCCGCAGGGATTTTTCCTACATGCCTTCCTGCAGCGAATCTTCCCGTTCCTTCAGTCTGCGGACACCGTCCTGGCCGACGATCAGAATCTCATCCGTGTCCAGCGCTCTCTGAATCATTTCGTCTATTTTCTCATCCAGATTGTGCTCATGCTGCTCAATCACGCCCAGAAGCGGCTTCGTCACCGGGTGCTTTGCCACGAAAATGGTGCAGCAGTCCTCGTACGGCTGGATAGAGGTATCATACGTGTCGATCTTTTTCGAAATAGTGATGATGTCTTCCTTGTCAAACGCAATCAGCGGACGGAAAACCGGAAGCGTGCAGACCGCGTTGGTTACGCCAAGACTCCTGGTCGTCTGCGACGCAACCTGACCGATGCTCTCGCCGGTAATCAGCGCCTCGCACTCGGTCCTCTTTGCAATCAGCTCCGCAATCCGCATCATGTAGCGGCGCATGATGATCGTCAGCTCATCGTGCGGGCACTTCTCATAGATGTACAGCTGAATCTCCGTAAAGTTGATGTTGTGCAGATAAATGGGGCCGGTGTATCTGGCCACGATGGACGCCAGGTCGATGACCTTCTGCAGAGCGCGCTCGCTGGTATAGGGCGGCGCGTTGAAATACGTCGCGTCCAGCTTCAGGCCGCGCTTCGCACACATCCATCCCGCCACGGGGGAATCAATTCCGCCAGACAGAAGGAGCATTCCCTTTCCGCTGCAGCCGATCGGCAGGCCTCCCGGTCCCGGCAGGATATGGGAGTACAGATAAATCCGCTCGCGGATTTCCACATTGAGAAGGACCTCCGGCGTATGCACATCCACATGCGACTCCGGATAGCGTGTCAGAATCTCTTCGCCGATCTCCGCGTTCAATTCCATGGACTCCATCGGATAGCTCTTCGCAAGACGTCTCGTATGGACCTTGAACGACACCGCACGGTTCTCATACTCCACACCGAAGAAGTCTCCTGCCGCCTTCCGGAGTTCTTCCACCGGAACCACCGGCATGATAACCGTCGGGCAGATTCCGACAATGCCGAACACATGGCTCAGATTCTCCACCACCTCGTCATAATCATACTCGCTCAGGCAGTTGACAAAAATCCGTCCGCTTGTCCGGTCAATCGTAAAATGTCCCTCACACCGCTTCAATGCAATCCGGATCTGGTTGATCAGCTGTTCCTCGAACAGGCCGCGGTTCTTGCCCTTGATGCCAATCTCCGCGTATTTGATTAAAAATGCGTGATATTTCATGGTTATACCTCACTGAGACAAAATCCGTGCCGCAGCCCGCGGCGCGATCAAATGCCCGAAGCCGACATCTGCCGGCTTCGAGTGTTTCAACCTCTGGTGTATTTTCTCAGGAACGGCAGCAGCTCTGCCAGCGCCGCCGCCGCGTCCTTCAGATCCTCCGGCGTATTCATCACCGACAGACTGAAGCGCAGGGTTGAGTCCAGATACTCCTCCGGTGTCCCGATTGCCAGGAGCGTATCCGAAATATGCGGGTGGTTGGACGCACAGGCGCTTCCCGCCGACACATAGATTCCCTTTTCCTCCAGTGCATGCAGCAGAACCTCCGCGCGCACGCCCTCCACAGAAAGGCTAATGACATGCGGCGCACTGTCCCGCCCGGTCAGGCCGTTCACATGGACGCCGTCAATCGCCGTCACATCATGAATGAACTGCTCCTTCATCGCATACAGCCGGTCCATCTCTTCATCGAAATGCTGATACAGCATCTGCGCCGCAAGAGCCATTCCCGCAATTCCCGCGACATTCTCCGTGCCGCTGCGCATGCCCTTCTGCTGGCCGCCGCCATACATGATGTTGGTGATCTTCACATGATCTCCGATATACAGAAGGCCGATTCCCTTCGGCGCATGAATCTTATGTCCGCTGGCAGACAGAAGATCAATGTGCATTTTTTTCGGATGGATCACTGCCTTGCCGAAGCCCTGCACGGCGTCCACATGGAACAGTGTATTCGGATTCTTCTCCTTGATTCTGCGGCCAATCTCCTCAACCGGTTCCAGTGCGCCGATCTCATTGTTCGTGTGCATCACTGAAACAAGAATCGTGTCCTCGCGCACTGCTTCCTCCACGGCTTCCGGACTTACCTGTCCGTTGTGATCCACCGGAAGAATCGTCACCTCAAAGCCCTCGGATTCCAGATATTTCATTGTCTCCAGAATCGCGGGATGCTCAATGGCCGTCGTGATCAGGTGTCTGCCGTTTCTCTGATTGGCCCTTGCCGCACCGATCAGGGAGATATTGTCCGACTCCGTTCCGCAGGAAGTGAAATAAATGTTCTGCGGCGAACATTTCAGGATGTCCGCGAATATCTTCTTCGCCGTGCGGATGCGGTTCTCCGCCTCAACGCCCTTGTGATGCATGCTCGAAGGGTTTCCGTACTCTTCCAGATAGATGGTGTCCATCAGCTGAACCACTTCCGGAAACACCCTGGTCGTTGCCGAATTATCCAGATAAATTTCCCGTTTCTTTTCCATTTCTGCCTTCTTTTCTTTCGATCTGCCGTTCTGTTATCGTTCCGGACGTTTTCACACCTCGCTGAGGCAAAATCCGCAAATATCCAACCTCCCGTGATCTCCTCAGTGGATTTCAAGAATATAGATCAGCCAGGATAAAACAGCAAGTCCCGCAGTCTCCGTGCGAAGGATCCGCCTTCCGAGGGAAACCGGCCGGATCCCCGCTTTCCTGGCGAGATCCACCTCTTCCGGGGTAAAGCCGCCCTCCGGACCAATGAAGATGCTGACCGACCGTCCGGCCTTCATGCTCTCCAGATATTCCTTCGTGGAGCCGTCATCCTCCTGAAGTTCATAGGGAATCACACGGAAGTCCGTCTCGCGTTCCGCATACTCCACCGCTTCCTTCATGCTCATCGGCGGCAGTACCTTCGGAATGATTCCCCGTCTTGACTGCGAGGCCGCCGACTCCGCAATGGTCTGCCATCTTGCGGTTTTCTTTGCCGCCTTTCCGGCATCCAGCTTCACAACACAGCGCTCCATGCTGACCGGAATAATCTCCGACGCTCCGAGCTCCACGGCCTTCTGCACAATCAGATCCATTTTATCGGATTTGGGAAGTCCCTGAAACAGGAGCACCCTCACCGGCAGCTCCACTTCGTGTTCCTTGACAAAGCGGAGTCTGCACACCACAGCATCCTCTTCGTATTCTTCGATTCCGTACCGGTATTCTCTTCCGTCTCCGCCGATGCTGACGCTGATTTCCTCGCCCGGCTTTAACCGCATGACATTGCGGATGTGATTGACCTCCGGTCCGGTGATGGTCAGAAGATCCCCCTGTACATCGGACGGATCTGCAAACAGATGCAGCATAATTTTCCTTCCTTCCGCGGCGTCCCGCGAACGCAGCAACGGCGTCAGCCGTTCTTCCGTCCGGTCACGCAGCGCCACTCGCCCTGCGCAGTGATTTCCTCAATCTGCAGCCCGGCTGCCTTCATCGCCTGTGCCACGGATTCCTCTTTTCCCTCCAGAATTCCACTCGTGATAAAGACTCCGCCCGGCTTCACCGCACGCACCGCGGCGGGTGTCAGAGGAATCAGCACATCGGGAAGGATATTGGCGACAACGATGTCATAGCGGTTCTGTCCGACTTCCTCCTGAACCTTCGGATCATCAATGAGATTTCCGAGAATGACCTCGAAACGGTCCGCCTCCACGCCATTGGCTTCCAGATTCTCCGCAATGGCGGGCGCCGCGCAGGGATCCAGATCCGTTCCAACCGCAGACTTCGCGCCGAGCATCAGTGAGAGAATCGATAAAATTCCGCTTCCGGTTCCGACATCCAGAATCTCCGTGTCCTTTGTCAGATATTTGCGGATTTCACGAATGCACAGCTGGGTTGTCTCATGCGCTCCTGTCCCGAAGGCTGTTCCCGGGTCAATATGAAACGTCAGCGCAGGCTCCCTGTCTGTCACCTGCGGCTTTTCCCAGGAGGGGATCACCAGAATATCGTCAATCCAGAACTGGTGAAAGAACTGCTTCCAGTTGTTCACCCAGTCAATGTCCTCCGTCTCTTCAATCGTAACCGTGCCGTCTCCAATGGTGTCCGAATACTGACGAAGATCGCGGATCTGCTCTTCCATCTTCCGGCGAATCTCTTCCGGCTTCTCCTCCTGATCCTGCAGAAGGAGCCGTCCGTCCTCCGTCTCTTCCACATAGAAGCTCAGAACCGCGCTGTCATCACCGGCCGGTTCCTCCGGCATGATGTCCACGAACATCTGCTCCTTCTCCGCCGCAGTCAGCGGAACATGATCCTCAATCTGCGCGCCGCACAGACCGATGTCCTGCAT
The DNA here is from genome assembly GCA_963655255.1 of bacterium. GTDB lineage: Bacteria > Bacillota > Clostridia > Lachnospirales > Lachnospiraceae > CAG-791. The sequence continues at coordinate 64,732 of CAVKEB010000002.1, read as the reverse complement.
GGCGCTGATCAGAATGTCCTCTGCCTCCGCTGTTGTCCGAACCCGGAACCGCATCCATTTCATAAAGTATACCTCTCATAAATAGAAGAAACCGCCTGCGCGGCTCCTCTGCTGTCTGCTGTCAGAACAATATTCTGCGGCAGATTTCGAAATCAGCTCCCTGGTCCCGCCAATTCTCATCACGACCGCATTCAGATGTATGATAACACAACAATGCCGCATTCCGGAATCAGCAGTCCTGATCAAATCAGCCAGACTGCCGGTTCCGGAATGCGGACCCTGAATAGTTATCTTTCTTTTATTTCCAGAATTTCTTGCGCTTGCCCTTCACGGTTTCCTTCGGAGCCTCTCCAGATTCCTGAACACGCTCTGCCGCATGGAGGCTGTCGCCGGTTGCCTCGTCGAATTTCTCCAGAAGCTCACGTGCCTCACGGGAGAGCTTCGTCGGCGTCTCCACCGTCAATGTGATGTACTGGTCGCCGCGGACATTCTTATTCTGCAGACTCGGAACTCCCTTGCCCTTCAGGCGTACGCGGGTTCCCGTCTGGGTGCCCTCTTTGACATCATAGACGACCTTGCCGTCTACGGTATCAATGACAATGCTTCCGCCAAGAGCTGCGATCGCGTAGGAGATCGTCACGTTGCTGTACAGGTCATTGTCCTGACGGTAGTAGTTCGGATCCTCCTCCACGAGGACCTCCACCATCAGATCGCCGCGCGGACCTCCATTGATTCCGGGTTCTCCCTTCTCGGAAATCCGGACGCTCATTCCGCTCCGGATTCCGGCGGGAATCGTCACCTCAATCTGCTTGCGGCTGCTGGTATATCCGCTGCCACCGCAGGTGGTGCACTTCTCCTCGATGATCTTGCCGCTGCCGCCGCAGTTCGGGCAGGTCTGCACATTGCGGACCGTTCCGAAGAAGGACTGCTGCGTATAGACCACCTGTCCTTTGCCGCCGCACTTCGGGCACATCTTGGGGCTGGTTCCCGGCTTCGCACCTGTTCCGTTGCAGGTCGGGCACGGATCCTTCAGATTCAGATTCAGCGTCTTCGTCGTTCCGAAAACAGATTCCATGAAGCTGATCCGGACACTCGTGCGGATGCTGGCACCCTTCATCGGGCCGTTCGGGTTGGATCTGGCTCTTCCGCCGCCGAACAAATCCCCGAAGATGTCACCGAACATATCTCCGAAGTCCGCTCCGTTAAAATCAAATCCTCCGCCGCCGTATCCTCCGGTTCCGTCAAATGCAGCGTGTCCGAACTGGTCATACTGCTGCCGCTTCTTCGGATCACTCAGGACCGCATACGCCTCCGATGCCTCCTTGAAAATCGCCGCAGCCTCTTCGCTGGGATTCACATCGGGATGATACTTCTTCGCCAGCTGCCGATATGCCTTCTTGATCTCTTCCTCAGAGGCATTCTTCTGTACACCCAGCACTTCATAATAATCGCGTTTCTGCTCTGCCATACGTCGTTCAAATCCTTATCATCAGACCGCTTCTGCGGCTTCCTCCGCACTCGTAACATACGGATTTTCCTGTCTTTTCTCAGTCAATGATATGGCCCGGAACGGATCTCCCGCCCCGGGCTATACCATTTTATTTCATTGTCTCCGGTTTTCTGAGGCCGCCACTGTCTGCCTTCCGGCAGCGCTCCCGCCTCATTCGCGGATCAGACTTCCCTGTAGTCTCCATCTACCACGTCATCGGCATTGCCGCCATTCTGCTGCTGGCCGCCCATATCCGGGTTCGGTCCCGCCTGCTGGCCACCGGCCTGCTGATTCTGCTGCATGTTCTGATACATCGCGTTGAAAAGCTGCTGAGAATCATTCATCAGCTTCTCCTTGCCGGACTTCAGAGCATCGACATCCGCATCACTGATATCCGGCTGATCCTTCGTGCGGTCCAGAACTGCCTTCAGCTCTGCAAGATCCGACTCAACCGTTGCCTTGTTACCTGCCTCGACCTTGTCGCCTGCTTCCTTCAGTGCCTTCTCAATCTGGAAGACAGCGGAGTCTGCATCGTTTCTTGCGTCGATGGCTTCCTTTCTCTTCTTATCCTGTGCCTCATACTCCTTGGCATCCTTGATTGCCTTCTCGATCTCGTCATCGGACATGCTGGAGCCTCCGGTGATTGTGATGTGCTGCTCCTTGCCGGTTCCAAGATCCTTTGCGGAAACCGTGACAATGCCGTTCGCATCAATATCGAAGGTAACCTCGATCTGCGGAACGCCTCTCATTGCCGGCGGAATTCCATCCAGACGGAACTGGCCGAGGGACTTGTTGTCTCTCGCGAACTTGCGCTCACCCTGCAGGACGTTGATATCCACTGCGGTCTGATTGTCGGCTGCCGTCGAGAAGATCTGGCTCTTCTTGGTCGGGATGGTCGTATTTCTCTCGATCAGAGGAGTTGCGATACCTCCCATCGTCTCAATCGACAGGGTCAGAGGAGTGACATCCAGAAGGAGGACATCCCCGGCACCTGCATCGCCTGCAAGCTTGCCTCCCTGAATTGCTGCACCGATTGCTACGCACTCATCCGGGTTCAGGCTCTTGGACGGCTCATGGCCGGTCAGCTGACGAACCTTGTCCTGTACGCACGGGATTCTGGTAGAACCGCCGACCAGAAGAACCTTTCCGAGATCCGCATTGGTCAGGCCTGCATCCTTCATTGCGTTCTGAACCGGGATTGCGGTCTTCTCAACCAGATCGCTGATAAGGTCTTCGAACTTTGCTCTGGACAGATCCATGTCAAAGTGCTTCGGGCCTTCTGCGGTAGCCGTAATGAACGGCAGGTTGATGTTCGTGGTTGTTGCAGAAGAAAGCTCCTTCTTCGCCTTCTCGGCTGCTTCCTTCAGTCTCTGCATCGCCATCTTGTCGCCGGACAGGTCTACGCCCTCTTTTGTCTTGAACTCGCTGACCATCCAGTCCATGATACGCTTATCGAAGTCATCGCCACCGAGACGGGTATCACCATTGGTGGAAAGGACCTCGATGACGCCGTCACCGATCTCAATGATGGAAACATCGAAGGTACCGCCGCCAAGGTCGTATACCATGATCTTCTGTTCCTTCTCGTTGTCCAGGCCATAGGCAAGTGCTGCTGCCGTAGGCTCGTTGATGATACGCTTGACATCAAGTCCTGCGATCTTGCCGGCATCCTTGGTTGCCTGACGCTGTGCATCATTGAAGTATGCGGGAACCGTGATGACGGCCTCGCTGACCTTCTCACCCAGATAGCTCTCCGCGTCGTCCTTCAGCTTCTGAAGAATCATTGCGGAAATCTGCTGCGGGCTGTACTTCTTGCCGTTGAGTGTGCGGCCGTGATCCGTACCCATATCTCTCTTGATGGAAGAAACGGTATTGTCCGCATTGGTAACTGCCTGACGCTTTGCAGGCTCGCCGACCAGACGATCTCCGTTCTTCGTGAAAGCTACGACGGAAGGAGTGGTTCTTGCGCCTTCCTTGTTTGCAATAACGGTCGGCTGTCCACCTTCCATGACTGCAACGCAGCTATTGGTTGTTCCTAAGTCGATACCAATAATCTTACTCATAGTCATTCTCCGTTTCTGTGCCATACGGCACTGAAAATCTATTCCAATCTGTCACGTTACTGTTTCTGTCTGTATATTGATCAACCCCTTTCGGGGATTGATTTCGCTTTACGGAGCATTGCCTTCTTACTGGGCAACTGCCACCATGCTGTGCCGGAGCACCTGATCGTGATACATGTAACCCTTCTGCAGTTCCTGTGCCACGATTCCGGTTTCGTAATCCTTGCTCTCCACCTGCATCACTGCATTATGAAGATTCGGATCAAATTCCTTACCGACCGCTTCGATCGGCTTGACTCCCAGCGCTTCCAGCTGCTTGACCAGCTGCGAATAAATCTTCTGCATGCCGGTCACGAATGCGTCATCCTTATCCGCTTCCTCCACGGTATCGAAGCCTCTCTCGAAGTTGTCCACAATCGGGAGAATCTTCTCAATCACGCTCCGCTCGCCCATGGAAAACATCTGCTCTTTCTCTTTGTCCGTGCGCTTGCGGTAGTTATCGAACTCCGCCATCTGGCGGCGTACCCGGTCCTCCAGAGAATCAATTTTCTCCTGCATCCCGGCCTTTTCCTTGTCTGCCTTCTTGGTTCTGGAGAAGAAGCCCTTTTTATCCTGCGGCTCCGCCTCTGCTTCTGCAGCGGCGTCCTCCGCTTTCTCTTCTGCGGCAGCTTCCTCTGTCTTATCCTCGGATGTCTTCTTCTCTTCGGCTTTCTTCGCATCCTCTACGGGGATGTTCACCGCGTCTTCCTTTTTATCCTGTCCCGTATCCGGGTTCTTATATTCTTCTGCCATAGCTTCCTCCATCATTTCTTATACAGGGCATCCATCTGCTTCATGATCTCCTGCAGAACACTGATGACCTTGTCATAATCCATCCGCTTCGGTCCGATCACTCCGACGGTTCCCTTCATTCCTTCTCCGAGATCATACGTCGCTGTAACCACACTGCAGTTCTGCATTCCGTTCATCGGCATCTCATTGCCGATGTAAACCTGAATGCCATTCTCTCCGCTCTCGGAAAGACTCTCCTGAACGATACTCCCCAGCGCTTTCTTCTCCTCGAAATTGCTGATCAGTTCGCCCATCTGCGTCGTGTCTCCGGCGAGCTCCGGATACCTCAGGATATTCGTCGCACCGCTGGTGTAGATCTTCGGATTGTCATCCGGCCGCACAGCCTGTGCCGCCGCATTGATCACCTTCTCGATGATCTCGTCATGCTCTCCCGCCTGCTTCTTAATGGAAGCAATGGTTCCGAGATCCACCTTTTCCACCGGGATCCCACACAGCGCATTGTTGAGGATCATGTTCAGCCGGAACAGTGTCTTCTGATCCAGAACATCATTCACGCGGATCATGGTGTTGCGGACCAGATTGCCTTCAATCACGATCACCGCCAGGATGTTCTCCGGATCCACCTGCGACAGCTGAATGAACTTGATCTTATTCTGTCGGATCTCCGGTGCGGAGATCATGGACGCGTAATTGGTATTGGTCGCCAGGAGCTTCGCAACATCCTGCAGCAGGTTCTCCAGCCGGTCCTGCTTCTCCAGAAGAACGCTCTGCATATTACTGAGTTTCTTCTTCTCGTCCCGCAGCATGTCATCCACATATACCCGGTATCCCTGATCGGTAGGAATTCGTCCCGCCGATGTGTGCGGCTGAGTGATCAGTCCCATTTCCTCCAGGTCCGACATCTCATTCCGGATCGTCGCCGAGCTGAGATTCAGATCCGTGTACTTGGAAATCGTTCTGCTCCCGACCGGTTCGCCGGTTTCCAGGTAATTTCGGATAATGGCCTGCAATATTTTCATTTTTCTTTCCTGCAGTTCCATTCTCTCTCCTGTCAGCATTGTTAGCACTCAATCGGTTGGAGTGCTAACAATCACTGAACATAATCTAACACCACCCCCCATTAATGTCAACGGGCAGAACAATTAAGAATTTCTAAAACCCATTTCTTCGGCAGCGGTTAGAAACGTGCGCCGCCGGGTGCACCCACAGAAAAATCCCGCAGGCCGATGCCTGCGGGATTCGCGCTTCAAAGTTCCGGTCGGATCAATCCGGCTCAGATATCAAAGGAAAGCTCGTCCTTGTCATTGACAACAACGTATGCCTTTCCCTCTTCCGGCTTCACATAGATAGCCGCCTTCTTGAAGTCTGCAACATTCTTGCCCTGATCGTACTGCCATACATCCTTTGCAGACTGAAGAAGTCTGTCATAGGTGTAGTCATTGCCGTTCCACTGGAGAATGACTTCTGCCTCTGCCTTGGCTGCAGGAGCAGTCTTCTTCTCTGCCGGTTTCTTGGCTGCGGGAGCAGCCTTCTTCTCAACGGCCTTCTCTGCCGGAGCTGCCTTCTTCTCAACAGCCTTCACCGGAGCCGCCTTCTTCTCTGCTGCCTTTACCGGTGCAGTTTTCTTCTCCTCTGCCTTCTTCTCGACCTTCTTTTCCACTTTCTTCTCCTCTTTCTTCACCGAAACCTTCGTATCTTCTGTCTTCGCCTTCGCTCCCTTTGCGGGAGCTGCTGTTTTCTCCGGAGCCTTCGCAGCCGCTTTCACTGCTGCGGGTTTCTTTTCGGAAATCTTCTTGTCGGCCTCTTTCACCGTCTCAGCCTTATGTGCTTCCCCGGCCGCCTTCGAGTTAAAACTTGCCTTTACGGTTGCCATCGGCTTCTTTTCCGTACTCATCCCGAACATCTCCTTCCGATCGCATGCGATCTGATCCTTTACTTGATTACGTGGTAAAACTTATCACACTCAAAATTGACTGTCAACAAATTTACTGAAAATTACCGCCAATCTTTGGTGAATTTGTTACTGTTCGGCACATGGCAATTTCATCGCGAATAAGCCGCTTGCGGATTTATTCACGAATGAGATTGCCATGCGGCCAAGGCCCGAAGGGCCTCTGGCCGGCCTCATCGAGGATTTGCGCAGCAAATTCGAGATGAGACGCGAACAGTAACTCACCACCACGGGACAGTTTTTTTCAGAGCGCTCCCCCGCGGACCAGTCCGAAATACGCGATGACCAGAACGCCGAGGACGATGCGGTACCAGCCGAAGGGCTTGAAATCATGCTTGCGGATATAGCCCATCAGAAAACGGATGACAAGAATGGACACAACAAACGCAACCGCCATGCCGGTTCCGAGAATTGCCGCTTCCATTCCGGTAAAATGAAAGCCGAATTTCAGCATTTTCAAAAGGCTTGCGCCCGCCATGACCGGGATAGCCAGAATGAAGGTGAACTCTGCCGCCACCGTGCGGGATACGCCGATCATCAGGCCGCCGATGATCGTCGAACCGGACCGGGAAGTTCCCGGGAACACTGCAGCGATCAGCTGAAACATTCCGATGATCAAGGCCTGCCGGATGGTCAGATCCTTCAGCTCCGTCGTAACCGGCTCGCGGTCCTTCTGCGTGTTCTCCACAATGAGGAACGCAATGCCGACTACGATCAGCATAATGGCAACCACCAGCCAGTTATACAGATGCTCATTCAGCCAGTCATCCAGAAGAACACCGACGATAGCCGCAGGGATGCAGGCAACGATTGTCTTCCCCCAGAGGCTCAGCGTGTCTTTCTTCCATATAATGCGGGTTCTCTTGCGGTGACGGTAAATTCCAAGCGGCCAGATGGTCTTCCAGTACAGAAGAATGACTGCCAGAATTGCGCCGAACTGAATCACAACGAGGAACATATCCCAGAAGTCTGCTGAAACATCCAGCTTCACGAACTCATCCAGCAGGATCATATGCCCCGTGCTGCTGATGGGAAGCCACTCCGTGATTCCTTCCACAACGCCGAACAGCACCGCCTTTAAAATCTCTAACATAGTTTTCCTTTCCGCTGCATTTCCACAGCCGGCCTCGCGGCCTTTCTTGCACCAACAGTTCCCGCGCTTTCCGGTTCCTGTAAATGTCAGAATCCATAAAAGCCCCGGGCGGGCTTCAGCGGTATACTTCCTCCACGAATCTGCGGAACACCGGAAGTGAACGCTTCACTTTCTCTGTGTCAATGCAGTAAGCAACCCGGAAATACCCCGGCGCATGGAAGGCCTCGCACGGAACCAGGATCAGATCATAGCTCAGCGCCTTTTTGCAGAATGCCACCGCATCCTCTTCCAGGGCCTTCGGCATGATATAGAAGGTTCCGTCCGGTTTCTGCACCTCAAAGCCAAGTTCACGGAACATCCCGTACAAAAGTTCCATGTTCGTCTCATAGACAGAAAGGTCCGCCGTATCGTCCACTGCCTTCGCCGCAGCCAGCTGGATCAGAGAAGACGGGCAGTTGTGTCCGATTCCGCGGGAAATCTGTCCGCATATCGGCACGATGTCGTCTGCGTGCTCGCACTCCGGGCAGACCGCGACATACCCGATCCGTTCTCCCGGAACAGACAATGATTTGGAGAAGGAATAGCAGGTCAGCGTATGCGGATAAAATCTCGCGGGATACGGAATTGTCCGGCCGCCGAACGCGATCTCGCGATACGGCTCGTCCGAAATCAGGAACAGGTTGTAGCCGAGCTCTTCCGACTTCCTGGATAGAAGCAGAGAAAGCTTCCGGAGCGTTTCCTCGGTATAGGCCACACCGGACGGGTTGTTGGGCGAATTGATCAGAAGTGCCGAAACGCCCGGCTGCAGCATCTCTTCCAGCGCCTCAAAATTGATCTGAAAATCTTCTGTTCTCGCCGGAATGATCTCGATGCGCGCGCCGGTATCGTTGATGTATGGAATATACTCCGGGAAAAACGGAGCCTGCACAAGAACCTTATCCCCGGGTTTGGTCACCACGCGAAGTGCATGTGCCACCGCACCTGCGCAGCCGGAGGTTGGGAAAATATGTCCTCCTGTATAATTCATGCCAAAGCGCCGGTTCAGGGAAGCCGCAATCGCATCCTTCACCTCCGGGATGCCCAGTGTCGGGCTGTACCCGTGAAGCTTCACCGGTTCCTCGTTCTGCAGCAGCTGAACTGCCGCATTCGTGAAGCTCTCCGGAGCCGGTACCGACGGATTACCCAGGCTGTAGTCAAAAACATTCTCGTATCCGATTTTCTTTCCCCGCGCCGTTGCGTACTCCGCAAGTTCCCGGATCACGGACTTATGACCCAGCATTTCCAGATAATGTTCATTAATCATATTCTTATACCTTTCTGAGGCAGCCGTTGCGTGCAGCACTGCCCGACGTGTTTTCCCGGATTCTTCTCAATCTTCCCTCACAGGAATCTGCAGATCTTTTACAAAATATCTTATTCCTGTTTTTTGACCCGCGTCAACCGTTCCGCCGGTCCGCACCGCTGCGCTGCAGTCCGGCTGCCTGAACACAATGCTTTCCGCAGAGTTTTTATCCTCGCTCTCTCTGCTCCGCTCCTCCTGTTCCTCATGAAAGCCGAGCTGCAGGGCAAGATGAATGGATGCGGTATTGTCTTCTGCCGTATGGATGCAGACTTTTTCCAGGCCGAGGGATTCTGCCGCAAACTGCAGCACCGCCATCCCTGCTTCCTTTGCAAGTCCCTCTCCCCGCCGGTCCTTTCGGATGAGATACCCGAAATCCACGGCCGCTCCCGCTCCCTGATAGGGCTCGAAACCGATCCTTCCGATCATCTCCCCGCTCGTCCGGTCGAAAATTCCCCACATGCCAAAGCCGCAGAAACCATAGACCTTCCGGATGTAAGCTTGCAGAATATCCCGTTCTTTTTCTCTGTCTCCGGACGGCGGCTCCAGAAATCTTCTCGCCGTCTCATCATACAGAAGGTACCGCCCGTCCAGATCCTCCGGTGTTTCCTCCCGGATCACGAGTCTTTTCGTGACCGCGATGGTCCAGGGCCGCCCGGTGAGTCTCTGCCAGATTTTCACGTAGGAATCCGTGTCCACCTCCTCGGGCTGCTCCAGAAGATAATCTGCCCCGGGAAATGTCTCCCCTTCGTTTCCGTCGTGAAGATATACGGCCGCCGGACAGCCGGCTGCCGTCAGCTCCCGGTATCCCTCTGCGCTGTCTGCAAGATACAGAGTTTCCATAGTGTTCTCGAATCTGTTTTTATACCCCGCTGAGGCGAAATCCGCGAAGGCGGTTTTGCCGGATGGAAACATGCGGACTTCCACTTCCAGTCCATCCAGCCGCAGATTTTCTGCCGTTCCCTTTACCTCGCGCTCCCGCCGCCTGGTCTTTCTTTCCGGTGAGAGAAGAAAACACACTGTTTTCAGCTTTCCGGTCATGATTCCTCCGCCTTCATATTTTGTTCATATTTTATTCAACGTAACTTCACCGCGTGACCATCTTTTGGACACGAATCTTTCCTATACTCAAATCATAGAAACAAGCCAATACAACTAATAACTTTTTCATAATATGCCGGGAACCGAAAGGTCTCCGGCATCCTCCCTTTTTATGAGACTTTTTTATAGAAAAGGCATCGCGAAACGTCCTTCGCGATGCCTTTTCTGTGATCATGACCGGAATCTTCAGCGGGAAAGGAGAATCCGATCATTGTCCAGCTTCTGTCCCGCGCCTTCCGCGAATTTCTGCAGCAGAGAGTCCACCGTCATCCGGCTCCTCTCTTCACCCTTGACGTCAAGAACAATGTGTCCGCTGTCCATCATCAGCGTCCGGCTGCCCATTTCAAGCGCCTGATGCATATTGTGTGTGACCATGAGACACGTAATCTTCCGTTCCGCAATGATATCCTTCGTCAGCTTCAGCACCTTCCCCGCAGTCCCGGGATCAAGCGCCGCCGTGTGCTCATCCAGTAGAAGGAGCTTCGGCGTCACGACCGTTGCCATCAAAAGCGTCAGAGCCTGGCGCTGTCCTCCGGAAAGAAGTCCCACCTCGCTCTCCATCCGGTCCTCCAGTCCCATATTCAGAAGAGCCAGCTCCTCCCGGAAAAGTTCCTTTTCCTTGCGGTTGATCCGGGAGAAGTCCTGAGAGAGCCTTCCCCAGAAGGACTGCCGGACGCCCGAGGCGCGCAGATACGCCACGGACAGATTTTCCTCAATGGTCATGTGCGGCGCCGTTCCCATCAGCGGATCCTGAAACAAACGGCCGATGAACTGGCTTCTCCGGTGTTCCGGCATAAAGGTAATGTCCGTCCCGTCCAGTTCAATGTAACCTTCATCCGTGATAAAGCTCCCCGCAATGGCATTGAACAGCGTCGATTTTCCCGCTCCGTTGGAGCCGACAATCGTTGCAAAATCTCCGTCCTCCAGCACGAGGTTCACATGATCCAGCGCCTTTTTCTCATTGATGGTGCCGGGGTGGAACGTCTTGGAAACATTCTCAATTTTCAGCATGGTGTTCCCCCTTCCCGGCATAGGCCGCTTTTCTCTCCCGGATGGCCTCCGCCTGCTTCTTCCTGTTCAGAATCAGCTGTTTCGCCGCCGGTGCCGCAATGGCAACCGCGACGATAACCGCAGATACCAGCTTGAACGCCTGTGTCGGAACATTCAGACGCAGTGCCAGCGCAATGATAAAGCGATAAATGACAGAGCCGGCAATGACGCCCAGAATCCTAGTCAGCATCCTGCCTCTTCCGAACAGGGTCTGTCCGATGATCAGGGATGCCAGCGCAATGGTTACCATGCCGGTTCCCATGTTGATCTCGGCATTCTTGTTGTACTGTCCGATGAGGCATCCGGCAAGTCCTGTCAGCGAATTGGACAGGCACAGGCCGACCGTAATGGTAAAGCCCGGATTGATGGAACTCGCACGAACCATCGCGATGCTGTCGCCGGTCGCCCGGATGGAAAGACCGAGCCTGGTGCCCAGAAAGCGGTACACCAGGATGCACAGGACGCCGACCAGGATCAGGAGCAGAACGGATCTGCTCCACGTCGTCCAGAACACACTTCCGTTCAGGGATTTGAACAAATCAAAAATGGTCTGCGTGCCGACGACATTGAGGCTGGTCTTCATCCCCATTGCCATCAGATTGATGGTATACAGTCCCGTATTCACAATGATTCCGGCGAGGATGCTCGGAACGCCGAATTTCGTCTGAAGAAGGGCCGTCACGTAGCCGGAACAGATTCCTGCCGCCATCGATGCGGGCAGGGCGAGAATCGGATGGCCGGAAATCGTCACCGCGACGCCGACCGCCGCTCCCAGCATGTAGCAGCCGTCCGTGGACAGATCGCAGATGTTCAGAATCGTGAAGCTGATAAAAAGCGACAGCGCAACCAGACCGAAGATCAGTCCGTTGTCCAGTGCTGTCTGAATGATTGCAAATGACATACTCGTTCCCCTGTAAAAAAAGATGCAGGCTCACTGCAAAGCCTGCATCCTATTCTATACCATTTACAGCCGCTGCGCACCGTGCGTTTCAAAGAGATCTGCCGCGTCAGTCGTCAAAATTCTCTGCCGTCTTTGTCTCTACGATTTCGGAGCAGTACGGCTGGAACGCTTCCTCCGTCGCCTGCAGATCATAGCCGAGACGCTCCGCGGTCTCTGTATTGATCGTCGCAATGCCGTTGCCAAGCGTAACAACCGCATAGGAGGCCGGATCCTGTCCGTTCACCAGAATGTTGGAGACCATATCCGCCGTCTCGGTTCCAAGGTCCGCATAGTTGATGCCGAAGCCGAGGAATGCGCCGTTCAGCGCGAAGGAATCCGCACCGGTGTAATGAGGAATTCCGGCATCCGCGAGCTTGTCATAGATGGAGAGCTCCGCACTCATCACCGTGTTGTCCGTGGGTGTGAAAATCGCATCCACGCCCGCTGCGATCAGGGCGTCGGCCGCCTGGCTGACTTCACTGGTGTTGGTTCCCGTCTTCTCCACATACTCCACGCCCTTGTCATCCAGAAATGCCTTGGCATCCGCGATGGCCTGCGTAGAGGAATCCTCACTGGTGGAATACAGAAGGCCGATCTTCGATGCGTCCGGATTCTGCGCGAAAATCAGATTCATGATCGCATCCGTGTTCAGGGCATCGCTGGTTCCCGTGATGCTGCCGCCGGGCTCCTCCATGGATTTCACAAGTCCTGCTCCCACGGGATCCGTCACCGCCGAAAAAATGATCGGCGTATCCGTGCCTTCGAACGTAGACTGTGCCGTCAGTGCCGTGGGCGTTGCCACGCAGACAACGGCATCCACGCCGTCATCCTTCAACTGCGCAAGGCCCTGGCTGATGATCGTGGAATCGCCCTGTCCGTTGACGAAATAATTCTCATAATCAAACGTAACGTTCTGCTCCTGTGCCTTTGCATCCAGTTCCTTCTCCAGATACTCCGTGATCTGGTTCAGGGACGCGTGGTCCATATACTGCACAATGCCGACCTTGTAGGACGCGCCGGTTGCCTGTGTCCCGGACTCCTCCGTATCCGCGGACTCCGTGGCCGCCGCCTCCGTATCCGCCGTCTGTGCGCTGCCCGCATCCCCGGATGCTCCGCATCCGGAAAGAAGAGCGCCTCCAAGGCATGCACTCATGACTATTGCCGCAAATCTTTTTTTCATAATATCCTCCTCTTGGATAAAGCTGCCCGCAGGCGGCCGTTTCCCGCCGTCTGCCGGACTGATAACAAAAAGACGCCTTCGGGTATCCCCCAAAGACGCCATTGTCTACCCGCTTTGCTGCGCCCGTCTCCATCTCATGCAGGAGAGGGCTCTTTTCAAAAATCCGGATGACTGCTCCCGGAATTATCTCTTGTTCGAAGAGATAAACGCCTCAATATCACGGATTGCCTCTTCCTCATCGCTGCCATCCGCCGATACCGTCATTTCATCGCCGTTATCCAGTTCCAGAGACATCATTCCCATGATGCTCTTGGCATTGACTCTCTTGGTGCCAATCTCAATGTAGATGCGGCTGTCATATTTGCTGGCAACCTGGACCAGCTCTGCGATCGGACGAGCCTCCAGGCCATCCTTCAGAGCAACCGTCATAGACTTCTTCATCATAATATCTTCTCCTCCTGAATCACTCCTCAGAGATCCGCAGTTTCCTCTCCTGCGAATCAGTGCTTCGTTCCTGCAGCTCTTCCGCCAGTGCTGCCAGCCTGCGCAGCCGGTGATTCACTCCCGACTTGCCGACCGGCGGTTCCAGCATTGCTCCGAGTTCCTGCAGAGAACTCTCCGGGTATTTCTCCCGCAGCAAAGCCATCTGCTGCAGGGACTCCGGAAGTGTCTCCCATATGCTGCTCTCCCGGATCATACGGATCTGTTCCATCTGTTTCTGAGAAGCGGCGACTGTCTTCATGATATTCGCTGTTTCACAGTTTACCTTCCGGTTGATCCTGCCGCGGACCTGTTTCATAATCCGCGCATTCTCCATGTCCATCATGCACACATGAGCCCCCAGAAGGCTCAGGATATCAACGATGACTCCGGAATCTCTCGTGACCAGCGCATGACCTCTGCCATGTTCGGTCCGCCGCAGTACCGCACCGGCATTCGCAAGAAGCCGGGCAATCTGCTGTGCCTGCGGTTCATTCAGGATTTCCCAGGAAAGGTAGTATTCCTTCTGCGGATCCCGGATGGACCCGACGCACAGGAATTGTCCCGCCAAAAAACCGCGGACGCATTTCTCATCCGCTTCAAAACGCTCCGGCAGCTGCATCAGCGTCATCATCCGCTTCGCAGATTCCCCGTAAAAAGCATATGTTCTCTCCCTTCCCGGGAGAAAATCGTCCGTTTTCTGCAGATGATCGCCAATGGAGCCAAGCTCGACAGTAATATTAAATGTTTTCTGAATCAATGTAAAGCACTTATTCCAGGCCTCCGAGCGCTGGGAACGAAGCACTACGGCCGTTTTCGTGCCGTCTCTCTCCACCTGCGCCATGCAGCCCAGGATTGCCGCCAGTTCGGAACGTGCCGCCTTCTTCGAGGAAGGCTCCTGCTGCATCAGTTCCTGAAGAACTCTGCTCTGGAAATCCTGTTGTTCCATATTAATATATGTGCCTCCCCCTGAAAGACATCCATCCGTCATACAGCCTTTGTTTCCGTCTTTTTTCTCATCCCGCAGTCTCCTGCGGCAGCACAGGGAGAATTCCGCGAAAGCAGACTCTCCGGTCAGCCGTTCTGAATATCCCGGTGATAAAGTTTGATCCCGTAATCTCCCTTGTCCTTCAGGCGGTTGTACAGATCATTGGCCAGCGTCACGCTCCGGTGCCTGCCTCCGGTACAGCCGATGGCAATGACCAGCTGGTTTTTGCCCTCCTTCACATAGTAAGGAATCAGGAAGGAAATCATGTCCTCCAGCTTATCCTGAAACTCTCTCGTCTGCGGGTAAGACATCACGAAATCCTGCACGGCCTTGTCATTCCCGGTCTGCGTTTTCAGCTCGTCCACGTAGTAGGGATTCGGAAGGAAACGGACGTCGAAGACAAGATCCGCGTCTGTCGGAATGCCGTATTTGAAGCCGAAGGACGTCACGGACACCATCAGGGAGTTGTATTTCTTGTTCTCCTGAAAAATCCGGACCAGTTCCTGCTTCAGATCTCTTGTGAGAAGCCGGGAGGTGTCGATGACATAATCCGCATTGGCCTTGATGTTCTTCAGGATCTCGCGTTCTGCCCGGATTCCGTCCTCAATCCGTCCATCCGGCGCAAGAGGATGCGCGCGGCGGCTCTCCTTGTATCGCTTGATCAGGGTCTCATCGCTTGCGTCCATGAAAAGAATTTCATACTGATACCCCTTTCCGCGCAGCGCACTGAGAACCTCCTCCACATACGCAAAGGGCTGATCCGCACGGACGTCCAGTCCCAGAACAACCTTGGAGATCTCGCTTCCCGGCATGAAGACCAGTTCCATGAATTTGTCAATCAGCCGGACCGGAAGGTTGTCCACGCAATAATAGCCCTCGTCCTCCAGCATTTTGATCGCAGTTGCCTTTCCGGAGCCGCTCATTCCCGTAACCACTACAAATCTCATGTCAGAAATCCCCCAGATAAATAACTTCCTCTTCCAGGCGGACACCCGCCTTCTCCCAGACCTTCTGCTGAACCGAGGCAATCACGGCCCGCACATCCGCAGCGGTTGCATGATCCCTGTTGATCACAAAGCCGCAGTGCTTCTCTGAAACCTGTGCTCCTCCGATGGAAAAACCCGCAAGCCCCGCATCCATGATCAGCTTCCCGGCAAACATTCCCTCCGGCCGCTTGAAGGTGCTGCCCGCGCTCGGATACTCCAGCGGCTGCTTGCTGCGCCGCCTTTCGGCGAAATCCTGCATCTTCGCCGAAATCTCGTCCGGATCGCCTCTCTGCAGTCTCATCTTCACCTGAAGGGCGACCGCCGAGATCTCCTTCAGGACACTTCTGCGATAACCAAGACGAAGATCTCTCTTCGGAACCGTCATCACCTTTCCGTCCGGCATCCGGAGCACGGCCTCCTCCACCACAAGATCCATGCTGCCGTCGTAAGCCCCTGCATTCATGACAAGACCGCCGCCGACGGAGCCGGGAATTCCCGCGGCGAATTCCAGACCGGTCAGCCCGTTCCGTCTGGCCGTCTGGGCCGTTTGCGCAAGAGACGCGCCGGCTCCTGCCGTAATGACGCAGTCCTCCACAACGATTCTCCGGAGATCCTCCGCCGCATCTTCACCGGGCTCTTCCTGCGCAGTATCCGTCACCGGCTTCTCCTGCATTCCATTCATTGTGATCACACACCCGCGGTAGCCCCGGTCTCCGACCAGGAGATTCGTCCCCTTTCCGAGCATATACCACGGCGTGCCGCTCTCATTCAGAAGAGCCAGCACCTCCTCCAGACGGGCAAGCGTGTCCACTCGGACGAAAAGGTCCGCCGGACCACCGACCCGGAACGACGTGTGCAGCGCCATCGGCTCCTGCTCCCGGACATTTTCTTCTCCCAGCAGCTCCCGCAGCCGGTAAACTTCCTGATCTGTCATGAATTTTCTTCCTGTCTGTTTTCTTCCGCACGCAGTCCGTGCAGATCTTCTTCCTGCTGTTCTGTCATTTCTTTTCCGGATGAGCCGAAACAAGTTCGCCTGCCCGCACTCCCCGGAGAATACAGACGAATTTCAGGCGGACCCTTCCCGGTCCGCTTTACTCATCATCCTCGTCGTGCTTGTGCATCAGCGCATTCTGCACACGGTTGTACAGCTCCTGCGCCGCGTTGTAGCCCATCTGCTTCTGACGGTGATTGACCGCCGCCGACTCGCAGATGATTGCGAGATTCCGTCCGGGACGAATCGGAATCCGGTGGCAGACCACGCGGTTGCCGAGATACTCCGTGTATTCCTCCTCCAATCCGAGGCGGTCGTACTCCTTGTCCTTGTCCCACTCCTCCAACTGGATAACCAGATCAATATTCTGCGTGTCGCGGACGCTGGAAACACCGAACAGGGTCTTCACGTCAATGATTCCGATTCCACGAAGCTCGATGAAGTGCTTCGTAATATCCGGCGCCGATCCGACCAGCGTCTCCTCGGAAACCTTCCGGATCTCCACGACATCATCGCTGACCAGACGGTGTCCGCGCTTGATCAGCTCCAGAGCCGCCTCTGACTTGCCGATGCCGCTCTCACCAGTGATCAGGACGCCTTCGCCATAGACATCCACCAGAACGCCATGAATCGAAATGCAGGGGGCCAGTCGGACATTCATCCAGCGGATCAGCTCTGCCATAAACACGGACGTGGACTGCTTCGTCTGAAACACCGGAATTCCGTACTTTGCCGAATACTTCAGGAAAATCGCATCCGGCTGCAGCTCACGGCAGAAAATGAAACAGGGACACCCCATGGCAAACAGCTGGTCATAAATCTCTTCCTTGCGCTCCGGGCTCATGTATTCCATGTAGGAATACTCCACAAAGCCGAGGATCTGAATGCGCGCCGCATCAAAGTGTTCAAAATATCCGGTCAGCTGCACGGCCGGGCGGTTGATGTCCGGCTGCTTGATCTTGATCTTGGTGATATCAATGTCCGGCGTCAGATTGATCAGTTTTTCCTTCTCGATTACTTCACTCAGTTTTACGCTTGCCATCTCTGAAACCTTTCTGCCGCAGCATTCTGCTGCGGCCCC
This sequence comes from bacterium, assembly GCA_963655255.1. Lineage (GTDB taxonomy): Bacteria > Bacillota > Clostridia > Lachnospirales > Lachnospiraceae > CAG-791. The sequence continues at coordinate 47,208 of CAVKEB010000002.1, read as the reverse complement.
TTCTGATTCAGCAGCCGGTCCTGTCCGCGAAGCCGCAGAGCAGGACCTTTTGTCTGCAAAACTCTCTTTGTTCAGTGTAGCATATGTCCCTGCCCTGCAGAACCCCCGGACAGTGCCAGGCTGTCTCCCTGCGGCTCCTGCGGATGAAAATACCGGAAAATACTGTCCGCCGTCTCCTCCGGAATTTCCGGAATCTCCGCCAGCTCCTCCCGGCTTGCCTTCATAATATCTTCCACCGATCGGAAGGTCCGCATCAGGGCCTTCTTTCTCGCAGGTCCCACTCCCGGAATCTCGTCCAGGCGGGAATGAACCTGTGCCTTGGAGCGGAGGGACCGGTGATACTCAATCGCAAAGCGGTGCGTCTCATCCTGAATTCTGGTAATCAGCTTGAAGCCTTCGCTGTGCGTATCAATCGGAATCTCCCGGTTCCGGAAATAAAGTCCGCGGGTCCGGTGATGGTCATCCTTCACCATGCCGGCGACCGGAATTTCCAGGCCGAGCTCCTTCAGAACCGCCAGGCAGATATTCACCTGTCCCCGGCCACCGTCCATCAGAATCAGGTCCGGAAATCTCGTAAAGCTTCCCAGCTCCTCGTCCTTGTTCTCCTCCCGCAGCTGCCTTGCCTCCTGCAGTCCGTGCGTGAACCGCCGCATCAGGACCTCGCGCATGCAGGCGTAATCATCCGGCCCCGCAACCGTTTTAATCCGGAATTTCCGGTAATCACTGCGCTTGGGCTTTCCCTTCTCATACACGACCATGGAGCCGACATTGGCAAAGCCGCTGATATCCGAAATATCATAGCTTTCCATCCGGTCCGCCTTCTGCAGGCCAAGGAGTGACGAAATTTCCCGGACGGCTCCGATGGTCCTGCCTTCCTCACGCTTGAGTCGTTCCTTATCCTTGTGCAGAAGAAGCGCCGCATTTTCTGCTGCGAGTTCCACCAGCCTCTCCTTCTGTCCGCGCTGCGGAACCAGAATCGAGACCCTGCCCTCTCGCCGCTGCGTCAGCCATTCCTCGATGACTGCGCGGTCTTCCACATCCTCCGGAATCATAATTTCCTTCGGTATGAACGGCGTCCCGGCATAGAACTGCTTCAGAAATTCCGATACAATCTCCGGTTTTGTCTTGCCGCCGACATGATTCATATAGAAATGTTCCCGTCCCATCAGCCGGCCGTCGCGGATGAAGAACGTCTGAAGGACTGCTTCCGCATCGTAATCCTCCTGGTCCATGGCAATTCCGATGATATCGCGGTCCTCACCCACGCCCTCTGACATCTTCTGCTTCTGGGAAACCTGCCGGACGCTGGCCATCAGATCCCGATAGTGTGCCGCCTCTTCATAATTCAGCGCCTCTGCGGCACGTTCCATCCGGCCCTGAAGATCCTTCAGAATCCGTCCGTAATTGCCGGACAGGAATTCCACGGCCAGATCCACCCGTTCACGGTATGCCTCCGGTGTAATGCCGCCCGCAACGCAGGGACCGCTGCAGCGCTTCATATGATAATTCAGACAGGGGCGTTCCTTTCCGATGTCGCGCGGCAGGTTCCTCCCGCAGTCGCGCAGGCCGTACATCCGATTCAGCAGCTCGATGGTGTCGTGCACGGCATTCGCACTGGTGAAAGGGCCGAAATACCTGGCCTTGTCCTTTTTCCGGATTCTGGCAAAAAGGATTCTCGGATATTCCTCTCCGACCGTCACCTTGATATAGGGATAGGTCTTGTCATCCACAAGGAGCGTGTTGTACTTCGGACGATGCTCCTTGATCAGATTGTTCTCCAGAATCAGCGCCTCCAGCTCCGAATCCGTGACAATATACTCGAACCATGCGATCTGCTTCACCATCTGATCAATGGCCGGGCCCCGGCCGATGTTGCTGCGAAAATAGGACCGGACCCGGTTGTGAAGGATTTTGGCTTTTCCGACATAAATGATCGCGTCCTGATCATTGTGCATGATGTAGACGCCCGGCTTCTTCGGGAGCTTCGCAAGCTCCTCCTGAATCTGGAAGCCGGTGGCTGTGCTTTTCTTTTTCTCTGTCATATCTGTTGCGCAAAAGCGGGGCCTCCCGGTTCAGAGGTCCCGCTTAACTTCTATTTCAATGATTGTCACTGGCGATCCGAATCATCCAGGTGGCTGATCGGAACATTGGAAAAACGTCCCCGCGGCACATTCTCATCCTGATCCTGCGGTGAGGACGTGACCCTGCCCTCGTCGTTCTTTTCTTCTGCCGCAGCGCTGTCCGAACCCGTCTTCCCGGAATCTTCTGCCGCTGCCTGCGGTGCCGCCTGCTCATCTGCCGCGGAAGAATTCGCCGAAGCGTCTGTCTCCGCCGGCTTGTCCGCTTCTGCCTCCTGCGAAGCCGGAGATTTCTCCGCCGCGGAAGGTTCCGGCGCTTCCTTCTCGCCTGCCGGAGCACTGTCCGCCGGCGTTTGCTGCGCTGCGGACCCGTCCGGCTTCTTCTCCGGCTCCGGGATTCCCTTTTCCCTGCGGTACAGCTTCATGAACTGCTCGCCGGTGATGGTTTCCTCCTTAATGAGATAATCCGCGATGACATCCATGACGTCCAGATTCTCGGACAGAATCTTCTTCGCCTCCTCATAGCAGCTCTCCATCATTTTGCGGACTTCTTCGTCCACTTCCGCTGCCGTGGCATCCGCACAGTTCATCGCTGCTCTCCCGTCGAGGTACTGGCTCTCCACCGTGGCAAGTCCCATCAATCCGAACCGGTCGCTCATGCCGTACTGCGTGACCATTGCCCGCGCGAGTCCGGTTGCCTTCTCAATATCGTTGGAGGCTCCCGTTGTCACCGACCGGAATTTCAATTCCTCCGCAGCGCGGCCGCCCAGAAGGCCCACGATCATATCATGAAGCTCTTCCTTCGAGTTCAGATAGTGCTCTTCCTCCGGGACCTGCATGACATAGCCGAGCGCTCCCATGGTGCGCGGAACAATGGTAATCTTCTGAACCGGCTCCGCGTTCTTCTGAACCGCGTTGATCAGCGCATGGCCGACCTCATGATACGAAACAACCTTCCGCTCATGCTCGTTCATGACGCGGTCCTTCTTCTCCTTGCCGACCAGAACCACTTCCACTGCTTCCAGAAGATCCTTCTGGCTCACATATTCCCGGTGATTCTTGACTGCATTGATGGCAGCCTCATTGATCATATTGGCAAGATCCGAGCCGACTGCTCCGCTCGTTGCAAGGGCAATGGCATTCAGGTCCACCGTTTCGTCCATCTTGACGTCCTTCGCGTGAACCTTCAGGATCTCCACGCGGCCCTTGAGGTCCGGCCGATCCACAATGATCCGGCGATCGAACCGGCCCGGACGCAGCAGCGCCTTGTCCAGAATCTCCGGACGGTTGGTCGCTCCCAGTACCAGAATTCCCTTGGCGGAATCAAAGCCGTCCATCTCCGACAGCAGCTGATTCAGCGTCTGCTCCCGCTCTTCATTGCCTCCGCCGTATTTCGAATCACGGCTTCGTCCGATGGCATCAATCTCATCAATAAAAATAATGCAGGGCGCGTTCTTCGTTGCCTCCTTGAACAGGTCACGCACGCGGCTGGCGCCGACACCGACATAGAGCTCGATGAAATCCGAACCGGTCAGAGAGAAAAACGGCACATGCGCTTCACCGGCAACCGCGCGGGCCAGGAGCGTCTTACCGGTTCCGGGCGGTCCGACGAGCAGTGCTCCCTTCGGAAGCTTCGCGCCGATCTTCACATACCGCTCCGGATTGTGGAGAAAATCCACCACCTCCACCAGCGATTCCTTTGCCTCGTCCTCACCGGCGACATCCTTGAAGGTCACTCCGGTATCCCGCTGCACATATTCCTTCGCATTGGACTTGCCGACGCCCATCACACCGCCGCCGTGCCCCATCTTGCGGAATACCAGCGTAATAAGCCCCCAGAACAGGAGGATCGGCAGAATATAATTGACAAGAAGTGAGATCAGGATCCCGGACGAATCCGAGACCTCGCTGTCCACAATCGCACCGGCCTTCAGGGCTCTTGCGGTCACGACATCATCATCCTCCGCCTTGCCGGTATAAAACCGGTACGGCGCATCCTTGTCCGCCACCTTCGACTGCTTCTGCGCAATGTTGATCTGATCGCCCGACAGCTCAATACGGGCAACCTTGCCGTCCTCCAGCATCTGAACAAATTCCGAATAGGTGATCTGCGTTGCCGCAGAGGATCCGCGCATGGCATAACTCATGAACAGAAGAACACAGAACGCAATGATCACCAGCATCAGAAGATTCTGATGATTCCGGTTTTCGTTCCCGCCTCCTGTATTCCTGCCACCGTTATTTTTATTTCCGTTAATCATTCGCCCCTCCGTATGTAAGGCTTTTTTGCATAAAAACACTGCTTCTCATTATAATGATGCCTTTGAAAGGCATCAACACATATAATATGAAAAAAGTCTGAAGAGTTCATGCGGCGCCGTGCGCTTTCATGTATACTAAAGGATATGCCTGATGTCTGATAGGAGATATTATTTATTATGGAAGAAACCATCCGGCTGTATGATACGCAGCCCTACGATACTGAATTTGATACCACCGTCCTCTCTTCCCACGAGGAAGCTCCCGGAAAGATCCTGGTCGTTCTGTCTGCCACGCTCTTTTTCCCGGAGGAAGGAGGACAGACTCCGGACCGCGGCACACTCGCCGGACTTCCGGTGACGGATGTGCAGATTTCAGGAGACCGGATCATTACACACACACTTCGGGTGGATCCGGAGGAGACGGATACCGCTCTTGCCACGCTCCTCGCCCCCGGTCAGAACGTCCACGGGATTCTCGACTGGGAGCACCGCTACTCCAATATGCAGAATCATTCCGGAGAGCACATTCTCTCCGGCCTTCTCCACAGCCTGTGGGGCTATGAGAATGTCGGCTTCCGGCTGAGTGACAACACCGTGACACTGGACACCAGCGGCGTTCTCTCTGCAGACGAACTTCTTTCTCTTGAAGAAAAGGCCAATGAAGCGGTCTGGCGCAATGTTCCGATCACGTGCGAATACCCTTCGGAAGAGGCTCTGAAACGCCTCGATTACCGCAGCAAAAAGGAGATCGACGGAAAGATCCGCATCGTCACCATTGCGGGCATTGATGTCTGCGCCTGCTGCGCACCGCACGTGAAACGGACCGGCGAGATCGGCCTGATCAAGATTCTTGCCGCGGACCGCAGCAAAGATTCCACCCGCCTTACCATCGTATGCGGCAGACGTGCGCTTCTCGAAATGCAGAGAAGACAGCAGCAGCTGGAAAAGGCCTCCCACCTGATGAATGAACCGCAGGAGAGCATCTCTTCCGGTGTACAGCGGCTCCTTGAAGAGACTGCAGCACTGAAGGAAACCATCCGCATCAGAGAGCAGCAGTATGTGGAGGCCCGGCTGGACCGGATCCGCGCACAGTTCTCCGACACGGCTTCTCCTGCCGGGAAAAATCTGTACCTGTTCGAGCAGGACCTTTCCGTTCTCTCCCAGCGCAGCTTTATGAATGCCTTGTGCGAGATGGGATGGCGGTACGCAGGCGTCTTCGTCGGCAGTGACACAGATGGCTGGAAATATCTCATCGGAGGCCGGGGCGCAGATGCCCGCATTCCGAACGGAATTCTCCGCAGTGCCTTTCAGGCCCGCGGCGGCGGCAAACCCGAAATGGTACAGGGTACGGTGATGGCTTCTGAAGAAGCCATTCTCCGCGCGCTCTCTGAGGAGGGCTGAGAATTCTGATTTTTAAGGGTCTTACGGATTTTCTCGTTGCCGCAGTCCGTCTGCGGCGGAAAAGGAGCACATGAAACAGACGCTGAAGCTTCGTGCGGGGGATATCCTGCTGATTCTTCTCGGCAGCACCATAACGACCGCCGCGACGAAGTATTTTTTTGATCCGGCAGGGCTCGTCACCGGAGGAGTCTCCGGCCTTGCCATCATCATCAAATATCTGACCGGGCACTACACCGCCCTTCAGATTCCCCTGTGGGTATCCAACCTTCTGGTGAACATTCCGATTTTCCTGTTTGCCTGGAAGACGGAGGGGTTCCGCAGTATCGTGCGCACCGGTCTCTCCTGGCTGATCATCACTGCGGAGCTTGCGGTTTTCCCGGAATACGACCTGGTGTCCGGCAATCTTCTGCTCGTCTCCATCTACGGAGGAATCTGCTTCGGCGCCGGAACCGGCCTTCTTCTCATGGCAAGGGCAACCTCCGGTGGCACGGATATGCTGGGCAATTCCCTGCACCGGTACTTCCGCCAGTACAGCGTCGGACGGCTCATCCAGATTCTGGACGGCATCGTCGTGATTCTGGGTGCGGTGGTCTTCAACGTGGAGCACACGCTGTATGCATTGATCTCCGTCTTCATCATGGGCAAAATCACGGACTGGATTCTCGCCCGCGGCCGCACCGCCAAGTGTGCCATGATCATTTCGGACTGCTCGGATGAGATCGCGCGCGACATTCTGAACAATCTCGAGCGCGGCGTCACGAGCGTCTCCGGCACCGGCATGTATTCCGGAAACGACAAGAAGATTCTGGTCTGCATCTGCAACAACAAGGACATCGTGGAGATCAAGGACATCGTCCAGCACTACGATCCGCGGGCATTCTTCATCATCAATGATGTCACGGAGGCCATGGGCGAAGGGTTCGTTGAGAATGTAGAGAAGTGGACGCAGTAACCCGCATGATACGATGACAGGGAACTGCTGATAATTGGTAACTGTTCCGCCCCGGCGGTTTTCAATGCGACCTGCCCGCAGATTGATTCACTCTTGAAATTGGCAGGCAGCCAGGGCACAAAGGAACTTCCGCCGACAGCATCATAGATTTCCGAAGAGAACTTCGACAGGTGCAGAATGACTGCACCAAAACAAATACAACACAGGAGGCATGGCAATGACGTCAGCAAAAATCGGTTTTGATTCCAAACGCTATCTGGAACTCCAGTCCGCACACATCAAGGAGCGGATGTCCCATTTCGGGAAGCTCTATCTGGAGTTCGGCGGCAAACTCTTCGATGATTATCACGCGGCCCGGGTTCTTCCCGGCTTCGCCCCGGATATCAAGCTGCAGATGCTGGAACAGCTCAAGGACAAGGCCGAAATCGTCATTGTCATCGGTGCGGACGCCATTGAACAGAACAAGGTCCGCGGCGATCTCGGCATCACCTACGATGAAGACGCTCTCCGGCTGAAGAAGGCTTTCGAGGACCGCGGATTCTATGTCAGCAGCATCGTCATCACCAAATACACCGGACAGCCCGCCGCCGATCATTTCCGTCAGCGTCTCGAGCAGCTCGGCATCCGCTGCTACCTCCATTACGTGATTGAGGGATATCCGTCCAACATTCCGCTGATCCTCAGCGAAAACGGCTATGGCCGCAATCAGTACATTGAAACCACCCGTGAGCTCGTCGTCATCACCGCTCCCGGCCCCGGCTCCGGCAAAATGGCGACCTGCCTTTCCCAGGTTTACCAGGAACACCAGCGCGGCGTAAAGGCGGGCTATGCGAAATTTGAGACCTTCCCGATCTGGAATCTCCCGCTCAAGCACCCGGTCAACCTTGCCTACGAGGCTGCCACCGCGGATCTTGCCGATGTCAACATGATTGATCCATTCCATCTCGAGGCTTACGGCAAGACCACCGTCAACTACAACCGCGACGTGGAGATTTTCCCAGTTCTGCAGCAGATTTTCGAGGGCATCATGAACGAATGCCCTTATAAGTCTCCGACCGATATGGGCGTGAACATGGCGGGCTTCGCCATCTGTGACGACGAGGTCTGCCGCAGGGCGTCCCAGCAGGAAATCATCCGCCGCTATTACGCAAGTGCCGTTAATGTCCGCAAGGGACTGGCCGAGCCGGAGGAGCTCTATAAGCAGGAGCTCCTGCTGAAGCAGGCCGACGTCACGCCGCAGGACCGTCCGGTCGCCGTGGAAGCCACCAAACGCGCAAAGGAAACCGGCCTTCCCGCCGCCGCCATTGAAATGGAAGACGGCACTCTCATCACCGGAAAGACCGGTGATCTCCTCGGGGCCTCCGCCGCCGCCATCATGAACGTTCTGAAGGAATATGCCGGTATTCCGCACGAGGAGAAGCTCGTCTCCGCGGAATCCATCGCACCGATTCAGCAGCTGAAGACCGTTTATCTCGGCGGCCACAATCCGCGCCTGCACACCGATGAGCTCCTGATCGCACTTTCCATCAGTGCGGCTACCAACCCGCACGCGAAGCTCGCCATGGAGCAGCTCCCCCGCCTTCGCGGCAACGAGGTTCATTCCTCCGTCATCCTCTCGGATGTGGACGAGACCGTCTTCCGGCGTCTCGGCATGCACCTGACCTGCACGCCCGTGTACGAGAAGCAGTAGCAATGATTCCGCCCAGAGTCCCTGACATTTGAAGTGGATTGCTTCATAATTCACTTCGCGTATCAGAGAAGCCTCACGGAATTGCTCTGTGCCAAGCAGTGACAAATCATAAAAAACACTTACAAAAGGCGGAAACTTCCAGCCCCTGCTCCTGACCTGGCTCACGAACATCCCCAGGAATTTCGTGATGGCACTGCCGTTCCAGCTTCTTGTAGCAGGTCCTCTCGTCCGCAAAGTGTTCCGCACCGCGTTCCCGGAAGGAACGGTTCTGTAAAAAAGTGCGAAGCGGCGCCCCGGCAGCTGTCTTGATTGAGGTGATTCCCAATTGTCAGACCCAAAATCTAACGATTGGAGGCGATTCAGATCGACAGTCGTCCGGGGCTTTTTGTATGGTAATCTACCGTGTAAAATCACCTCTTTAAGTTTGAATCTGTACTATTCGTTTCGGATTTTTCTCACATTCCTATTCATCATATGTCTGCCGTAATGCCTGTAGGCAAATTTCTTTATCGATGATAATTCCTGATGATGTTCTTTTAACAAATCGTCGGGACAATCATAGACGCCAAAATCCTGATTGATTCCCTCACTCTGGATATATGTATGATTCCTGTTGAAATCGATGACCGGATGTTGAAAATCCTTAACGGCAACACCATAACCACAAAAAGCACCGACACAATCTGCATTCATAGCCTGCAGTCTTTCAAGATATTGCTTGTCTAATATAAAGGCCTCAAGTTCGTACCAGGTTTCTTCGAAGTATACTTCAACCCAGCTATGGAAGACATTCTGCGGTGCTCTTTTATAAACAAGTCCCGTCATAGCACCTTTCTGTAATTTCTTATCGATTGTAAAGCCATGTACTCGACACGGAATATCACAGGCACGAAGCAGTGCCATAAACAATGTTCCCTTGGTATTACATTGTCCATAACCGTCAGAAAGGACCTTGGAAGCGGGTATGTCGTCATCAATATTGTATCCAAACAAAATCTCATCTCTGACAAAATTGTAGATACTTTTGATTCGTTCAAAGTCCTCTGTTTCCTTCCAGCCTCTGCTTTTGATGAGTTCCTGAATGGACGAATTTGAATAATCAAGCATACGTGTTTCTCTAAGATATTTTTCCAAATTCATATTATTTTCCACCAAGGGTATGAATCGTTTCTTCGTTCTTTAATTCACATAATCTTCGATTGCCTGAATCGCTTCTTCTATACCATTTTCCTGCCTTATCTGCCTGGAAAGCTCTTTAGCTCGATTTTCGTACTTTCCACTGACAAGATCATTGAAAGCATCCTTTATCTGCTCTTTTGTACAGAGTTTTTTTCTTATATACAATGGCTCCGGTCCTATTCCCAGTTCATGTACCGTTCTGCCATAATACCACTGATCCAATGCCAGTGGGATGATCAACGTCGGACAGCCCGCCCATATTCCAATACCATTTGTTGTGCAGCCGCCATGATGAACCACTGCTTTCACACGTGGAAATATGTAACTGTACGGAATTTTTCCTACAAAATATAATTTTTCTGTATTCTGTGGCGCTGATATCTGAAATGCCTGTACTACCGCTTTGATCCCAGTCTCTTTCAATGCCTCAACCACCCGGATCTGCAGCTCTGCCAATTTCTTTGACTCAGCTTTACCGAATGCAATAAATATTGGTTTCTCTCCCTCTGTCAAAAAGCGCTCCAACTCCGGATCAATTTTATATCCTGCTGCATCTTCTTCCGGGTGATACCAGTATCCCGTAACATGAATATGTTCTTCCCATTTCGGATCCTTCGGCATAAGGATCGGGCTTACCGGATAAAAAGTAAGTACTTTCCTGCCATTTTGCTCCGTGTAATGTTTAAAACTTTTCACTGGTGGAATTCCATTTTGCTTTCTCCATTTTCCCATAAGAAGATTTGACAACATTGGCATTCCACCGGTGATAGCGTCATAGCTCTTACCCACTGCCGGAGTATTGTGCTCCAATGAGTATAACGAATACAACTCCGTTCTGTCATATGGGCTATAGAAATAACGGATACATGGAATTCCTAGTTTGTCAGCAGCATCTCTCACAAATCCTGAGCATGTACCGTACATACACACATCTGATCCTTCCAGTGCCTGCAATGTCTGTTCCATAAACAGAGGATTTTCTCTCTTCAGCTTCATTAAGCCAATCATAAAATCCATACTGTTTTTATAATCGGTCACCAGATATTTCATGACATGTCCTGCATCTCCGTCTAAATGAAGATAGGTTACATTCTTTTTTTCTATTAACGGACGAAATTCTTCCTGTGCCAGTATCCGAAATTCATGACCTCTTTTTACCATTTCAGAACCCAATTCAACTAACGGATTCACATCACCTCTTGTTCCAACTGCAACTGCGGTAATTTTCATAAGCCACCCCTTAGCAAAATTCCAATTTGTTAATAGATTTTTATCTTCTTTGATGAATAAACCCTTCACTTAAAACCGCTTACCTTCACCTATGAAATCCATCAAATTGACATGAAGGATACCATTTCTCTTTTGCAACATATAATCTGTTGTCACGACATATTTTTTATAGTTATCCCGTATGCTCTCTAACGGTCTGTATTCCCGGTCCTCTGTACCTTTATTCTGCAGCATCTTATAAGCCACCTGTACATAGGAATAATCCATATCATGGTCTCGGAGAATAAAGTCACATTCCAGTTTTCCAATACGACCCACACTTACTGCATAATCAAGACTTCTGGTATACAGATACACGATATTCTCCAATGCCGGTCCATAATTGATCCGATTATCCGTATTCAGTGCGTAGTAAAAACTCAAATCAGCAATGTAATATTTCTGTTCTCCTGAGAGTGCTTTTTTCGATTTCATATCAAATCTTTTGCACTCATACAAGATCTTAGCATCAAGCAGTATTTTTATATACCGAGTCACCGTTGCACGGCTAATTACCATACCATTTTTGATCAGTGCTTCATGTAGACTATTAATGCTTGTCGTTGCTCCAAAATTATTAATAATATAATTTCGAACCAGTTCAAATGACTGAACATCCTTTATTTTAACTCTCCGCTTGATATCTTTTTCAAAAATTTCATCAATAATTCCCCTCACATAAGTACGCTTATCTGAAAGGCTGTCAATTTTAACAGCACGCGGAAATCCGCCTTCCAAAATATAGTTATTCAGTTCTATTTCAGTATTGGCGTTAAGATCTCGTCCATAAAACCTCTTCATATCTTCATATTCATCAAATGTCAGCGGAAACATTTCAAATTCAAGATATCTGCCGGTCAATTTCGTTACGAGTTCTCCGCTAAGCAAATAAGAATTAGAACCTGTGATAAAAATTGAATAACCCCCTTCTGATCTAAATCCATTGATTACCTCTTCAAAACCTTCAACATTCTGAATTTCATCTATAAAAAGGTATTTCATTCCTTTCATTTGTGTAGTGGATTCAATTAGTGACTCTAACTGATCCGTATTTCGAATGTTTTTATATCCACGTTTATCGAGATCAATGTAAATGATATTGCTTTCTGCAACACCGCCTTCTTTAAGTTCTTCAGCTATGGTTTCCATAAGACTGGATTTTCCACATCTACGTATCCCGGTTATCACTTTAATAAGGTCATCATCATGAAAAAATGCACGCATTTTGGATAAATACTTTTCGCGTTTATATAGCTTCATATTTATTCCTCACTGAGGCAAAAACCGCGATACCAGAGAGAATTTCGCGAAGGCGAATTCTCTCTGTGTACAGAGTGCCGCCAAGCGGCACTCTAAGCAGGAGAAGATGTCATCAGACATCTTCGAGTGCGCGGTTTTGCCGAATGTGGCAGCCGGTGCGTCAGCACCAATTCTGCTGTTTGAAAGTGACATATCGATGTCACTTTCAAACTTCACCTCTCTGTACAGCCATCATACATTCTAAGGTCGTTATTTTCAAGTTATCGTGTCAATTTTTGCCATTTTATAAATATTTGCAACGTTAATTGGTGAATCAAAAACGACCCTTGCCCTGCTCCACAAGGAGTAAGACAAGGGTCGCAAAAGTGCTGTGTTTACGCGGTTTCCAGTCGCTTTTCCATTATTTCCTAGTGAGCAGTACTACCGTCTCAACATGCACGCTGTGAGAGAACTGATCGACCGGCTGAACGGATGCAAGCTCATAGCCGCCATCCGCCAGCATTCTGCAGTCTCTTGCCATCGTTGCGGGATCGCAGCTGACATAGACAATACGCTTCGGTTCCACTTCGAGGATGGTCTGAAGGCACTTCTCGTCGCAGCCTTTGCGCGGCGGATCCACGATCACAACATCCACAAGACCCTTTCTGCTGCGGCGGTTCTCCGCCTTCACACGCTTTTCCACGTACTCCGGAACCACTTCCTCTGCCCTGCCGACATGAAAGGTAATGTTGTTGATGTGGTTCTCTTCCGCGTTCTTTCTGGCATCGCGGATGGCGTCCGGTATCACCTCAACACCGTAAACCTCTTTCGCATCCGCAGCGAGGAAGCACCCGATGGTTCCAACACCGCAGTAGAGATCCCACACCACTTCTCTGCCAGTGAGCTTCGCATCATAGCGGACGAGGCTGTAGAGGCGCTCTGCCTGCTTCGGATTGACCTGATAAAAGGAAAGAGGAGACAGCTGGAAGGTCACCTGCCGGTGCGCCTCCTCGAAACAGGCCCTGCCACCCCTGTATTCCACGTCCGAAACATGGAGCGAATCCTCAATGGTATCCTTTCCCCACAATGTACGGACTTTTTTCCCCAGGATGACATTCGTCTTCGCGGTATTGGTGTTCATCGAAATGCTGGTCATATCCGGCAGAACCGCAAGCTCCTCCACCAGCTCTTCTTCATGCGGAAGTTCCGTTCCGTTCACCACAAGACAGACCATGATTTCTCTGGAATACACGCCGGAACGGATCAGAATATGTCTTACAAGACCTTCTCCCGTCTCTTCGTTGTAAGCCGGAATTTCATATTGCTTCATCCAGTCCAGAATCGTTGCCGTGATCTTCTGATTCTCTTCCGCGCCGACCATACAGTCCGATACCGGGACGATGCAGTGCGTATGGCTCGCGTAAAATCCCGTCACCGGCTTTCCGTCCTTTTCTCCCACCGGGAGCTGCTGCTTATTCCGGAAACGGTACGGATCCTCCATTCCGACAATCGGGTGGGAAACCTTTGTCACTTCCTCTTCCGGGAAACCGCCGATCCGGACAAGAACATCGTGAACCTTCTTCTCCTTGAATTCCAACTGCCTGTCATAGGCCAGTTCCTGAATCTGACACCCGCCGCATTTCCGCGCGAGTTCGCACCGGGGTGCCGTTCGGAACGGTGAGGGTTTTACGATATTCAGAAGCCTGGCATAGCCGTAGCCTTTCTTGATCTTCATGACCTTCGCCGTCACGGTGTCGCCCATGACCGCGTCCTTGATGAAAAGCGTAAAGCCGTCGGCTTTTCCGATTCCGTCCCCATCCGCACTGATGTCTTCAATGGTAACAGTTACAATATCATCTTTCTGAAACTGTGTTTTCATACTTAGATCTCCGTCTTGCGGATATTGGAATCCAGAAGCTGCTGCCAGCCGAGCCAGGAATTTTCCTCCGTTCCCTTTTCCAGCATTTCCTTGAAAATCTCAAGTTTTGCGTCGGTATTGTCCGCAAAATTCAGCGCCGCCGCCTCCGCCAGAGCCGGTTTCTTCGGGGAACCGTATTCGAGTTCGCCGTGATGAGCCAGAATGCAGTGGCGGAGCTCCGCGGAAAGGACCGGAGGAAAATCCGGAATCTCTTTGATCTTCTCATCAATCATCTCCACACCGATGATGATATGACCGATCAGCTGTCCTTCATCCGTATAATCATTCTGCGGGAAGCGGGAGAGCTCTCTGGTCTTGCCGATATCGTGGAACATCGCCGCCGTAAGGAGCAGATCGCGATTCAGGAACGGGTAATTGTCCGCGAACGTATCGCAGAGCTTCATCACGCCGAGTGTATGCTCCAGAAGGCCTCCCATGAAGCCATGGTGAACCGTTTTGGCCGCAGAGGAAACCTGAAACGAATGAACGAAATTCTTATCATCCACGAAAAATTTGATGATCAGCTGGCGAAGATGAGGCTCTTTGACTTTGTTGGCAAGACGGATCATCTCATCCCACATTTCCTTGCGGTTTTTCTTGGTAACCGGCACATATTCCGAAGGTTCATATTCCCCCTCACGGCATTTGCGTGCGCGCTTGATGTTCAGCTGATACTTCTTCTGGTAAACCGTGACTTCTCCGACAATGTCGATATAATCCATCTCCGAAAAGTCCTCGATACCGACGCTCCCGGGCTCCCAGATTTTTGCGTCAATACTGCCCGTTTTATCCTGAAGAATCAGACTGTCATAGGCACGTCCGTTCTTAGCTGTCAGTTCGTTTTTTTTGCGGCAAAGATAGATACTGCTTACATTGTCGCCTTCTTTTAAATCCTTGATGTACTGCATTTCTTACCTCCCTGAGGCAAAATCCGCGGAGGCGGTTTTGCCGAATGCGTCAGCACCGATGCTGCAGTTTGAAAGCGACATATCGATGTCACTTTCAAACTTTACCTTTCCCGCCGCAGCCTGTCTGCGGCGACACGAGGAGAATTTCGCGAAGGCGAATTCTCCGATGTGATAAAACATCAATCACTTGCTTCCGAAGGTCAGCCTTGCCGTCAGGTTGGCTGTGAGGTTCACCTCACCATAACCGTCTCCCTGCTGCCGCATGACCGTAACGGAAAGCTGCCTCCCGGATCTTGACTCCAGCAGAATATCCACCAGGCTGCTCCAGCTGGTTACGCGCTTTCCTCCGACAGCGGTAATGACGTCACCGCTCTGGATCCCGGCTTCCATGGCCGGGCTGTCCATCTCGGTTCGGAGAATGTAGGCTCCCTCCGGAAGGCCCTCGTCTGTCCGCACCTGCTCCGGAATTTCCGTCCCGTGAATGCCAAGATACCCCATCCGGATCTCATTCGACATTTTTTCAATGAGTGACTTCATCCCGGTGATGCCGATCGCACTGATCAGGTTCGGCGAATCCGACCTGCTGTGCTTCATATCAATCCAGCCGATGACATTTCCATTCAGATCTGTCAGAACGCCGCTCGCCTGTGTGCTTCCGTAAATGTCGGTCGTGATCTGCTTATACGCGCTGTCCGCTACATCCAGAGCAAGTCCCGCATTCGTCACAATCCCGTAATTCACAGAGCCCGCGGTCCCCGTCGGACTTCCGACCGCAATCACCGGTTTTCCCGTCAGCGAATTCTTTTCACTGCTGCCGAGGTTTGCAACCGTAATCTCATCGTTCTCCGCCAGAGTCTTCGAAAGGCTGCTCTCTTCAACCTTCAGGATCGTAAATCCGGTCACCGTGTCCTGCGACACGATCGACGCATCGGCCTGCTGCCCGTCATGAAAGGTTACCCGGATTTCTTCTGCCTTCGCACATCCGTTGTCATCCGATAAAATCAGGATGTCCTTTCCGTGTTCCGCAATGATCAGGCCGCTGGCCGAACCTGCGCTGTTAAACGCATCTCCCGCCCAGTCGTAATCCGACGTGATTGCCGTCACCGTCACCATGGAGCGCTGGGCCTCCTGCGCCAGTTCGCTTAACGACGCATAGACCTGTTCATATTCGGAAGCCGAAATCTCCTGATCCTGTTTCTTGTTCTCCGCGGCAAGGTCCTTTCTGACCTCTGCGAGAACCTCGTCCCGGATCGCGTCCACATCGACAAGGCTCGCCGCCTTTTTCTCCGCTTCCGCCTCCTGAATCTGTTCGTCGTTGGCAATCATGTCCTCCGGCGACATCTCTTCATCCGTAGTTTCCTCCGGAAAAGTCACCGGTGCCGGATCCTCCGACGGATTGATGGCATTATTGATCACCGGTTCCAGGAGCAGGAACACCGCGCAGGCCACCGCACCGAACAGCACCGCCAGAAAAGCGGTAATCGCAGTTCTCCGAAGAAGCCTTTTCTTGTTCACCGGGCGCTGTCGGATTTCTTCCTTCATGAAATCCGTGTTGATTTCCTGTCCGGCTCCTGTATCCGCTGTTTCCCTCCCGGTTGAATCCGTTTTCTTCTTTTCCGGGACGGATCCGTCTTCCTGATGTTTATCGTTCATTCCAAACCGCCTCGTTGTTTTCTCCTGCTCAGCATCCGTATCTCGAATTTGCTCCGCAAATCCTCGATACAGACGGCCAGAGGTCCTCCGGACCTTGAGTTTCTCCTGCTCAGCATCTGTATCTCGAATTTGCTCCGCAAATCCTCGATACAGACGGCCAGAGGTCCTCCGGACCTTGGCCGCAAGCTTGGTTTGCAGGCGAATATGCCCGCAAGCGGTCAATTCGTCTGCAAACCAAGCTTGTGCTGAGCAGATATAGTATACCATAGCTAAATGACCACGTCGGAAACGGAACGTGTTATACTTCTTATATTATGAATGAAAAAGTAATGCGTATCTGCGAATTTAACAAAATCACTGCGCTCCTTGCGGAGCATGCAACTTCGGATCCCGGACGGGCTCTTTGCCGCGAGCTCTCTCCCATGACGGATCTCGGAGACATCATCAAGGCCCAGGAGGAGACGGAATCCGCGCTCGGATATCTGTTCCGGAGCGGTTCCTTAAGCTTTGGAAATAATCGCGATTTTTCTGCGGCATTTCAGGCTCTGCACATCGGTACCACGCTTTCTCTCCCGGAGCTTCTGCAGCTTGCAGGCTTCCTGGAGAACGTCGCGCGGATCCGAAGTGCCGGTCCCGGAGAGGAATCGGATCCGCTGTTCGATTTGTTCGACTGTCTGGTTCCCTTAAGCCCGGTCTCTTCGGAAATTCGCCGCTGCATCATTGCGGAGGACCGGATTGCCGATGACGCCAGTCCGGAGCTCAAGAAAATCCGGCGCGAGATCGGCCTTACCGATGACAGAATCCATGCCCAGCTCGGCAAGATGCTGAATCAGACCTATTCCTCCTATCTGCAGGATAATGTCATCACGGTCCGCGACGACCGCTACTGTCTGCCGATCAAGAGCGAATACAAGGCACAGGTGCGCGGCATCGTGCACGACCAGTCCTCCACCGGCTCCACGCTGTTCATTGAGCCCGCCGCCATCGTCGAGATGGGCAATACCATCCGCGAACTTCAGGTGCAGGAGCGCAAGGAGGAGGAGAAGGTTCTGGCCTCTTTGTCCGCTCTTTTGTCCGACCACCTGACCGCCCTCCGTGACGACTGCGCGAACATGACGCAGCTGGATTTTATTTTCGCCAAGGCGGGTCTTGCCCTCGATGAGAACGCAACCCGTCCCGATTTCAATGAGGATCATATCATTCGGATCCACAAGGGGCGGCACCCTCTGATTGACGCGAAGAAGGTGGTTCCCATTGATCTGACGATCGGGGAAGATTATGACATGATCATCGTCACCGGCCCCAATACCGGCGGCAAAACCGTGACGCTTAAGACGGTCGGTCTTTTCGAGCTCATGGGCATGGCGGGGCTTCACATCCCGGCAGGAGAACACAGTGAGCTCTCCCTGTTCCGTGAGGTCTATGCGGACATCGGCGATGAGCAGAGCATTGAGCAGAGTCTGTCCACCTTCTCCTCCCACATGACGTCCATCGTGGATATCCTGAAGCGCGCGGACAAGAATTGTCTGTGCCTGTTCGATGAGCTAGGAAGCGGAACGGATCCCACGGAGGGAGCGGCACTCGCCATCTCCATCCTGAATTTCATGCACACGCGGAAAATCACCACGCTTGCGACCACGCATTACGCGGAGCTGAAGCTCTATGCAATGCGCACGAGCGGTATCGTCAATGCGAGCTGCGAGTTTGACGTGGAGACGCTCCAGCCGACCTACCGGCTTCTCGTCGGTGTCCCCGGGAAGAGCAACGCCTTCGCCATCTCGCAGAAGCTCGGCCTTCCCGGATACATCATTGAAACGGCGAAGGAGCAGATGAGTCAGGAAACCCGTAACTTTGAGGATGTCCTGTCCGAACTCGAGGATTCCCGCCGACGCACGGCGAAGGAACAGGAGCAGCTCGACCGAATGAAGGCAGATCTGGAACGCCGCGCGAAGGAGCTGAAGCAGCGCGAGGACTCCCTGGAGGAACGCCGTCAGAAAATTCTGAATCAGGCCAACGAAAAGGCCCGCAACATCCTGCAGGATGCCAAGGACCAGGCGGACAGCGCCATCTCCGCAATCCGCAAGAGCAGCAAGGGTGCCGACATGACTGCGATGGAGCAGACGAGAACCAGCCTTCGCGAGAAGGTTTCAGCGAAAAACCGCCGTCTCCAGAAGCCCGAAGAGAAGAAGCCGCGCACCTCACAGCTTACTCCCGCCGATCTGCATATCGGCGATATGGTCAGAGTTCTTTCCCTCGGCATGCAGGGAACCGTCACCAAGCTCCCCGACCGTCAGAACAAGGTCGGCGTTCAGTGCGGCATCATGAATTCACAGATTCCTCTGAAGGATCTGGCCCTCATTGACGAAGATACCGGCATGACCATCGACTCTCATGCAAAAAAGAAAACCGCAAGCGCTTTAAAGCGCGCCTACGAGAACCGCTCGCACACGATGGAAAGCGGCGGCCTGGATCTCTCCCGCGCGATGAATATCTCTCCGGAGATCAACCTTCTCGGCATGACCACCGATGAGGCGCTGATGGCTCTCGACAAGTACCTGGATGATGCCCGGATGTCTCATCTTGATACCGTCCGCGTTGTACACGGGAAAGGCACCGGTGCTCTTCGAAATGCCGTGCAGAACTATCTGCGTAAGCAGTCCTGGGTCCGCTCCTACCGCTCCGGAGACTTCGGAGAGGGCGACGCCGGGGTAACAATTGTAAACTTGTAATTGTTCAGCACATGGCAATTTCTAAGGTAAATTGTCCGCTTGCGGACATATTTACATTGGAAATTGGCATGCGGTCAGGCCCGAAGGGGCTTTGACCGATAACATCGAGGATTTTCGCAGGAAAATTCGAGATGCCCTGAACAAATACGCCAAACGATAAGACAGGAATTTGATCTATGGCTGTAAACAAACAGAAAATTCTGATCGTGGACGATGACGCCAACATTGCCGAGCTCATCAGTCTGTATCTGAATAAGGAATGCTATGACACACAGATTGCGGCGGACGGCGAGGAGGCTCTGGAGCAGTTCTCCTCCTACGCCCCGGACCTGATTCTTCTGGATCTGATGCTGCCGGGAATTGACGGTTATCAGGTCTGCCGGGAAATCCGCACGAAATCCCAGACCCCGATCATCATGCTCAGCGCCAAGGGCGAGGTGTTCGACAAAGTTCTCGGGCTCGAGCTGGGCGCCGACGACTACATGGAGAAACCGTTCGACTCCAAGGAACTGGTTGCCCGCGTGAAGGCGGTCCTCCGGAGAACGCACCAGGCTCCGCAGAACGCGGTCTCTTCCGCCGGATCCGGCGACAAAATTGTCACCTATCCGGATCTTTCCATCAACCTCACCAATTACTCCGTCACCTACATGGGACGAAGCCTCGATATGCCGCCGAAGGAGCTGGAGCTTTTATATTTTCTTGCCTCCCAGCCGAACCGCGTCTTCACAAGAGAGCAGCTGCTGGACCAGATCTGGGGCTATGAGTATATCGGCGATACCCGCACCGTGGATGTTCATATCAAACGGATCCGCGAGAAAATCCACGACAGCGCCGACTGGAAGATTTCAACCATCTGGGGCATCGGCTATAAATTCGAGGCCACCGTGTAACCCTTGACCGGCCCTAGCGCCGGTCTTTTTATTTATTATGAAGAAAACGCTTTATCTGAAGTTCATTCTCGCCTATGCCCTCTTTGCCGTCTTCGGTTTCATCGTGGTGGCCACCTTTGTCTCCAACATGACGCTGGACCAGGTACGCCATCAGGAGGCGGACAGCCTGTACCGTGAGGCGACCACCATCGCCAACTCCTATGCGGCAGAGCTCTACAGCTCCGAGACCTCCATCGACAGCGTGTACAAGCAGCTGAACGCCCTCGGTTCCTATCTGGATGCGGACATCATGGTGCTGAATCCCTCCGGACGGATCGTCGTGGACAGCCGCTCGCGGATTGATCCGGAAACCGAAATCCGTGTGGACGGATTCGATCCTTCTGTTTTTGCCGGAAATCTGTACGTGGAAGGGAATTTCTGGAACTATTTTTCCACCGAGCAGCTCTCTGTCCTTGCTCCCATCACGAGCAATTACAAGACAAACGGCTATGTTGCCATTCATTACGAGGAAGCGGATCTTCGTGAGGAGGCAGACCGTCTTCTCAACATTTCCTATGTGGAGCTCCTGATCATCCTCCTGCTATCGATGATTATCCTGATTTTCTTCACGGAAATCGTGTACCTTCCGCTCCGCCGGATCACGCGGGCCACTGAGCAGTACGCCGCCGGCAATATGCACTATGAACTCTCTGTCGACAGCGATGACGAGATCGGATACCTCGCCGCCTCCCTCGGCTACATGGCACAGAAGGTCGCAGGCTCCGAGGACGATCAGAAGAAATTCATCGCCAACGTCTCACATGATTTCCGCTCCCCGCTCACTTCCATCCGGGGATTTCTCCAGGCCATGCTCGACGGCACCATTCCGCCCGAGATGCATGAGAAGTACATCGGCATCGTCCTGAACGAGACCGAGCGCCTGACGAAGCTGACCAACGATCTTCTGACGCTGAACAATCTCAACACCAGGGGAATGATCCTGAACCGGACGGACTTCGACATCAATGCGACCATCCGTCAGGTCGCCGCCTCCTTTGAGCAGACCTGCCTGAAAAAAGAGATCACACTGGAGCTGATTCTGACCGGCGATGTTCTCTACGTCAACGCGGATCAGGACCGCATTCAGCAGGTCCTCTACAACCTGATCGACAACGCCATCAAGTTCAGCCGCGCCAGCACCTCCGTCCGGCTGGAAACCTATGAAAAGCATCGCCACATTTTCGTCTCCGTCAAGGATCACGGAATCGGAATCCCCCGCGGCGAACAGGATGCGGTTTTCGAGCGTTTCTACAAGACGGATCTCTCCCGCGGCAAGGACAAAAAAGGGACAGGTCTCGGCCTGTCCATTGTCCGCGAAATTCTCCGCGCCCATAATGAAAACATCAATGTCATCTCCACCGAAGGCGTCGGCTCCGAGTTCATTTTTACCCTGAAGCGCTCGGATCTGAACGACAAGCTGGATGAAGATTGACAAACTGAATGAAGGCTGAAAAGCCGGATAAAAAACTGAAAAACAGCCGCTGCATTCTGTCTGATTGGAAATGCAGCGGCTGCCGTTATCCTTATAACTCTTTCCCACGCAGCTTCTGAACGTAATTCTCCAGACGCTTCAGCGCCTTCTTCAGACTCTCGATCGAGTACGCATAGGAAATACGCAGATACCCCTCACCGCAGGTTCCGAACGCGGTTCCCGGAACGATGGCAACCTTCTCTTCCTTCAGGAGGCTGGTGGCGAATTCGTCACTCGTCAGGCCGAATTCCTTGATGCACGGGAATACATAAAAGGCCCCTTCCGGCTCGAAGCAGGGCAGTCCCATTTCCCGCAGCGTATGCAGAACGAACCGGCGTCTCTCGTCATAAGACTCCCGCATCCTGCTCACATCCTCGTCACCGTTTCGGAGTGCCTCCACCGCGGCATACTGCGAGGTCGTCGGGGCACACATGATGCAGTACTGGTGAATCTTCACCATCTGCCGGATTACCTCCTTGGGACCGCACGCATAGCCCAGTCTCCAGCCGGTCATGGCATAGGCCTTGGAAAATCCGTTGATCAGAATCGTCCGCTCCTGCATCCCCGGAAGAGATGCAATCGAAACGTGCCGCTTCCCGCCGTACGTCAGCTCCGCATAGATTTCATCGGATACCACGAACAGGTCATGCTTCCGGATAATCGGCACCAGCTTCTCCAGATCTTCGCGCTCCATGATGGCGCCGGTCGGATTGTTCGGGAACGGCATCACAAGAATCTTCGTCTTCGGCGTAATCGCCGCCTCCAGCTCCTCCGGCGTCAGACGAAATTTGTTTTCCTCCTTTAATTCAATGATGACCGGCTTTCCGTCCGCCATCACGACACACGGCTCATAGGAGACATAGGACGGCTGCGGAATCAGGACCTCGTCCCCCGGATTGATCATCGCCCGCATCGCCAGGTCAATCGCCTCGGAACCGCCGACCGTCACGAAGATCTGCGACATATAGTGATAATCCAGGCCCTGTGTTCTCTGAAGATAAGCCGCGATCTCCATGCGCAGCTCCTTCAGACCCGAATTCGACGTGTAGAAGGTTCTTCCCTTCTCCAGAGAGTAAATGCCCTCGTCCCGGATATGCCACGGCGTGTCAAAGTCCGGCTCGCCGACACCCAGAGAAATGACATCCTCCATCTCCGCAACGATGTCAAAAAACTTCCGGATTCCGGAAGGCTGCAGCGATGCTGCCTTGTCTGCAATCAGATCTGTTCTCATGGCGTCACAATCTCCCGAATGTCCTCTTCCTTCTTATCCATGATGGTCCCATGGTCCTTGTACTTCTTCAGAATGAAATGCGTTGTGGTTCCCAGCACCGTATCCAGCGTGGACAGCTTGTTGGTGACAAAGCCCGACACCTCTTTCAGGGTTTTCCCCTCCAGAATGACCATCAGATCGTATCCGCCGCTCATCAGATAGACATTGCTGACCTCCGGATACTTGTAGATGCGCTCCGCAATATCCTCAAAGCCCTGTCCTCTCTGCGGAGTCACACGGACCTCAATCAGTGCCGTCACCTTCTCAATCCCGGTCTTATCCCAGTTGATCATCGTGTGATAACCGCAGATGATGCCGTCCGTCTCCATCTCCTGCAGTGCATTCGCGACCTCAGTCTCTTCCGTCCCGAGCATGATCGCCAGCTCCTTCAGATCGATCCGGCTGTTCTTCTCGATGATCGTGAGAATTCTTTCCTTCAGCGTATTCATTTCGTTCA
This sequence comes from bacterium, assembly GCA_963655255.1. Lineage (GTDB taxonomy): Bacteria > Bacillota > Clostridia > Lachnospirales > Lachnospiraceae > CAG-791. The sequence continues at coordinate 23,804 of CAVKEB010000002.1, read as the reverse complement.
GCCTCCTTATCATTTATTTTCTGTCTTCTCTATTTTTCCCTGCAAAGAATCACTGTTCTGCTCCGGACCTGGTCCCTTGCATTGCATTCATCCTGCCGCGCCGTCCTGCACAGATACCTGCCACCGGCAGAACAGACCGCTTTCCATTTCCGGCAAAGTCCCTCTGCCACTGCAGATGCGCCTACCCCAGCAGCGGCAGCAGCGCGTCTGCCTCCGGGCGGTTCAGATTCTGTCGCTCTTCCCCGTTCATCAGGAGCTTGTCCCGTCCTTCGGTCAGTCTGCCGACCGGCTTCGAATAGATCCCGCTCTCCGCCAGAAGCGCCGATGCGTTCTCCGCGTCCGGCACCACTGCCAGCATGCACCCCGCAGAGCTCATCTGATACGGATTGATCCCATAATAATCCGTCATTTCAATCGTCTCCTGGAACATCGGAATCGCGGGCAGCTCTGCCGACATTCCGCAGCCGCTCTCCTTCGAGAGCTCCCAGAGCATCGCCAGAACGCCGCCTCCCGCTCCGTTTACCAGATACGCCGGGCAGATTCCATTCTCTCCCAGTGCCTCCACGGCGGGCGTCATGAGAAGCAGCTCCTTCATCGCGGCCGCCCGCTCCAGCATCCGGACCGGGAATCTGGTCTCCAGCTCCCCGCGCTTTTCCGTGGCAAGAAGAAAGGTTCCCTCCAGGCCGGCCCGCCCGAGCATCAGAATCTCCCGCACAGCCGGACCGGATCCCGGCCTTTTCTCCGGTGTCCTCTCTGCCCGGTTCGGAATCTGCGCTCCTTCGGCAAAAAACGATTTTCTCCCCCGCGCCTGTGTGAAAACCACAGGCCGCGTCACCGCGCTGCTCGTCTGTGCGCAGCAGGCCGAAACCCGGACTCCCGCTGCCTTCGCTGTCTCGCAGATTTCATCCGTAATGCCGCGAAGAATACTCTCCCCTCTTCCCTCCGGAAGAAGAATCGTCACCCGGATTTCTTCTGAGCGGATTCCTTCCGACGCAAGATCATTCACCGCATTCACGACAGACAGAAAGCCCGCATGCGCTGTCCGGAAGGAAACCGGATTTCCCGAAACGGAGGGCCGCATGTTCCCGGGAACCTGGACTCCCTGAAGCCTTTTCCGGACGGACCGCTCGTATACGTTATCGTCAATGGCCCCATTTCGAAGAATCACTGTGCTCCTCCGGCATCCGTGCCTGCCGCCGCGTCGCCTGTCTGCTCTCCTACTGCATCCGAGGCAGCACTTCCGGCATCCGTGCCGTCTCCGGCATTGTCCGATGCCGATGCGGACGAAGATGCTCCGGAACCGCCGGACACCACTGCATTCGCCGCTTCCTGTGCCTTCTGCATCGCCGTCGTCGTGTCCAGTCCCTGCGCCAGTGCATCCGCATAGGCCGCATCTGCCGCCGCCTGTGCTTTGGCTGTCAGATCATCACTCTTCGAGGAATCCACTCCGGCTGCCGCATCCGCCGCCGCTTTCTTGATCGCATCCACATCCTGTGAAGCAATGGCATCCTTCAGCTCCTGCGTCATGTTGCCCGCTGTGCCCACCTTTACATAGGTAGGGGTCATGTTGTAGGTACTGTTGTTGAATACATCACGGCTCTTCTCCACGCCGTCCACGGTCACAACCTTCCAGAGTCTTGCGGTGTAACCGGTATGTCCCGCCGTCGTCTGAACGCTTCCGACCGGCTGTGAAGGATCCTCCTTAATCTTGGTTCCTTCCGAAGGCGTCTCCGAGAGCGTCTCACTGACGAAGGAAATCTTGCGGTTCGCCGGTCTGGTCTCCACTCCATAGATGGTAAAGGTGATGGAACCGTTATACGTGTAGCCTTCAATATAGACCGGGCTGTCCAGATTGTTCGTGAAGCGGAAGTCCATTCCGGACGACTCCGCAATCGCCGCATCCGCGGACGGATCCACATAGGTCACGATCATGGAGTGATTGTATCGCTCGTTCACCTGGAGCTCCGCCCGGATCACCGCATTGTACAGCGTTGTCGATACCTGGCAGATTCCTCCGCCGAAGCTCTCCACCACTTCGTCGCCGGAGTACGAACCGGCCAGCTGATAGCCGTTTTCCTCCGTGAAGGGAGTAATCGTCTTCAGCATGGAGAACGTCTCTCCCGGCGCCAGTGACATTCCGTTGATCATGCCGCACGCGTTGCTGATGTTCTTCGCGCGGGCTGCATTTGATGTGGAATAATAGGTCGTAAAGGTTCCCAGAACCGAGGTCAGCTTCTGCAGATCCTCCACCGTGGTCGCAGGCTCCGTGACCTCCATATCCAGATTGATGGTCGCGTCATTTCCGTCCCACTGCGTGGTCAGATACTGATAGATCTGCTGCGTGGAACTATCGAGATTCACGCTCACGCCTTCGCTTCCTTCCGTATACTGGAATCCGCCATTCACGCGGGTCATGGATGCATCGGTTGCCGCCACATCCCAGACCGTGCAGTTGTTCTCCAGAAAAGTACGGATCTGGTCCTCATTGAAGTCCACATCAATCGTGAACGCCGCTCCGTTCTGTTCCAGATCCTTTTCCTGCTTATAGCGCGCAATGATGTTGGCGGCATGGCCATAGTTCACAATCGTGTCCACCACATCCTCATTGGTCCAGGACAGTCCCAGGTTTCCCGCACTGACGGTCACATTCTCGTCATCGGTATTCCCGTGGAGCGTGATCACCGCATTTTTCAGCTTCGACAGAATTTCATCCGCGGTCTGCTGAACTTCCTCCCGGCTCTGTCCCGAGAGGTCCACCCCGTCCAGAGAGATTCCGCTTCTTACGACATCGTCCGACGTTTCCGTCTGCTCTTTTGTCGTTCCGACCTCTGCTGCGGATACCGTCACAACCAGGAGCGGCACCACCATGGCAACTGCCAGAATAATCGCAATCACCGCTGCGATGATCTGTCTTCTCTTCTGCCGGTTTATCTTTTTGGGATTCTTTTTGTTAGACATTCTTCTACCCCACTGAAGCAAAATTCGCGATACCAGAGAGAATTTCGAGAAGGCGAATTCTCTCTATAAAGTATACTGATAAATCTTTATTATATCGGTCCGCAGAGGGCTTTGCAAATAATGCCACTCGTTCGGATCTGTCTGCACCCGGGCCCGTTCTCTTTCTACATGAAAATAGCGGAGCCTCCCGTTTCCGAAAGGCTCCGCCGCTTTTCTGAACTTTTTACTGGAAGACCGGCATGCCGTTCTCATCCCACTCCACCACACGCTTCATTGCGTGGCGGTTCGGATCGTACAGCGGATCCTCGCAGATCAGCTTGTCCGTTATCCGCGCATGATAGACAATGACATCTCTTCCCTCTTCATCCTTTGCAAAGGAGTTGTGGCCGGGTCCGTACAAGCCGTGCTCCTTGTCGCTCTTCATGACCGGATAACGAAGCTTCTCCCAGGATCTCGGATCCAGAAGGTCGGCTCCCTGCTGCGCGATCAGAAGCCCCACACAGTAAGCCGGGCTCGTATCGCTGGCACTGAAGGTCATGAACAGCTTCCCGTCATGCTTCAGAACGCCTGGTCCCTCGTTGACCCAGAATCCGTGCCGTTCCCAGTCATAATCCGGCGTGGTCAGAAGAACCTGCGCAGTTGCAAGCTCGTTCGCACTCTTCATCCGCGCAATGTACAGATTGGAAATCTGCCTGCCGACGCCGACCTTCTCCGCCCAGACATAATACCACTGCCCGGCATCCTCGAAGACCGTTGCATCCAGAGAAAAGGCCTCAAATGAGAACGGGTCGTCCTCTGACCGCTTCATCTTGCCGAGTTCTACCCAGGGATCCCGCATCGGATCCTCTCCCTCGCACTTCAGCACATACGGCCGAAGCTTCCAAATGTCATCCTTGTCGCTGCCGGCGAAGTAAATGTACCAGCCGCCGAACAGATAATGAATCTCCGGTGCCCAAATGTTGAAGCTCAGATCTCCGAATTCATGTTTCGTCCACACCGTTTTCTCTTCCGCGTCCGCCAGATCCTCCAGATGATCCGCACAGCGGAGAACAACGCGGTCATAGGAAGGAACCGATGCCGTGAAATAATACTTCCCGCCGTGCTCGCAGGTTACATACGGATCCGCCCTCTGTTCGATCCAGGGGGTATAATTCTTCTCTACTTTTTCCATAATCTTCTTTCACCTTTCGCCAACGAACATTTCTAATGAAACCTGTCTTTTCAACATAGCCGCATCGGCTTCGAATTTCAACCCTTATCTGTTCCACATTACACTTTCATTCTGAGCATATTCCAAGAATACTCCGGTATTTCTCCCATTACCGTATTTCCCGTCATCTTAAATACATTTTTCTGTTCTTCCGGCTTAACCAGGTCATGCTGCTTCAGATTTGTCGCGGTTCGTTCCGCATGCATTGTTACAAATTCAATGACATTCTTTGCTGCAAATTCCTGCAGTTCAATAGCAATTTCCTTTTTCTTGTCAACACGGTTCACCCAGAAGAATACTACTTCTTCTCTTTCCTCATTATATATGGCAAGTGAATCCACTTCCGGAACCTGAGTTCCATCTGCTTCATAGGCTCCCACCTGATTTACACTCTCCAGGACAGTTCCTCTTCCATATTTTGACATATAGGAAAATGGATAATAAATCGGCTGAACCCAGGATCCCCCACCTTTTTCTGTCATAATTGCCGCACTGATATTGGTCAGAAGGGATTGGCAGGCGATCTTTACCCGATCTGCATTCCTTACCATCGCCATGAGCATACTTGCAAACAACAGCGAATCTTCCATCGTATAAATTTGTTCGCTGAAGGCCGGTGCAATCTCCCAGTCACGACTGTTTACATCGTTTTCAACATCTGTTCCCGGAATTTCCCATACACCCCACTCATCAATGCTGATGTTTATTTGTTTATGCCCGTGTTTTTTACTTCTGACCGTGTCGCAGATCCCTGAAACCGTATGAATATAGTTTTCCAGATCCAGGGATTGAGCCAAAAATCGAGCCGTTCCCATTTCCTGACCGCCATAATACTGATGAAGTGCAATGTAGTCAGCATAGTCATATGCTTCCTCAAGAACAATTCGCTCCCAATCTGTGTAAGTTTCCATTGATGTTGAAGAGCTTCCGCAAACAACAGTCTGAATGTTGGCATCCAGTGCTTTCATGGCATGAGCTGTCTGCGTTGCCAGTCTGGCATATTCATCTGCTGTTTTATGTCCCATCTGCCATGTACCGTCCATTTCATTTCCAATACACCAGATGGGGATATGATACGGTTCCATGTGACCATTATGTGCCCGCATATCGCTATAATAAGTGCCCGCAGGGAGATTGCAGTATTCCAAAAAAGACATTGCATTCTCAATGCCTTTGGTTCCCAGGTTTACTGCAAAAATCGGACGAATCCCTGCTTTTTGAGCCCATTTCATAAATTCATCTGTTCCGACTTCGTTGGTTTCAATGGACTTCCACGCAAGTTCTCTCTTTCGGGGACGATTTTCTTTCGGTCCGACTCCATCTCTCCAATCATAGGTAGACACAAAATTTCCACCCGGATACCGGACGCAGGTGACTCCCATATCCTTTACTTTGTCCAGAACATCTTTGCGAAAACCATCTTCGTCCGCGTAAATACTGTTTGGCTCATAAATTCCTGAATAAACAACCCGGCCCATATGTTCCACAAAAGAGCCATAAATCCACGGACTGATCTTTGCTTTTTTGAAAGCCGAATGAATAAGAATCTTCATAGTATCCAATTTGTTACTCCTTCACTCCTGTTGTTGCAATACCTTCCATAAAGAATTTCTGTCCCGCTAAAAATAAAATAAGCAATGGCGTAACAGAAATTACAGTTGCAGCTAATGTAGGTCCGTATTTGATAGAATGATTTCCCACCAGAATTGCCAATCCGGCAGACAACGTTCTCATTTCAACGGAACTGGTCAGCATCATCGGGTACAGCAAATCATTCCAGTTATTCATAAAGTGGTAGATTCCCAGGCTGACAAATGCAGGTTTGGACAATGGAACAATAATTTCTGCATATATTTGAATGTCTGTCATGCCATCAATCCGGGCTGCTTCTTCCAATGATTTCGGAATCCCCATGAAAAAAGATGACAGCAAATATATACCATATGCGCTGGCAATTCTTGGGAGAATCAGTCCTGCGTAGGTGTTCAGAATACCGCCCAGATATTCTTCCATATACAAAGGAATCATAATAACCTGAAACGGAACCATCATGGTCATCAGTATAATTCCAAAAATAACATTTTTTCCTTTAAAATTCATTCTCGCAAAAGCATATGCAGCCAGTGAATCAATGACCAGACTGATTCCTGTCACGCATCCTGCAAAGATTACTGTATTTTTCAACATGTTCATAACGGGAATCACGCTGATTACATATTGGTACTGCGTCAAAACCCATTTCTTGGGAAGAAAGGCCGGCGGCCAGCTGATTACATCTGCATCCGTTTTAAAAGATGAGACAAAAAGCCAGATGATCGGCAATAACACCAGTAATGCCACCAGAATCAAAACAACATTCCCGATATGGAATCTAAATTTTCTATGTTGATGCTTCATACTATTCATCTGCCTCCGTCTGGAATGTATAACGCCGTGTTAAAAATGTAATAATGGCAATTAACAGGAACAGATAAACTGAAATAGTAGACGCATATCCCAGATCATGTGTCGTCTGAAATCCTCTGTCGTATATATAAGACACGAGTGTCTCCGTACTGTTCAGCGGACCGCCGCCAGTCATAACATAGATCTGATCAAATGCCTGAAGGGCCGCGATAAGAATTGTAACAAGACAAAAGCTGATCGTATTCTTGATGGACGGAATCGTTACATAAATAAATTTTTTAAAACCGGTTGCTCCATCCAGATCTGCGGCTTCATACAATGCTGCCGGAATATCCAGTGCAGCCGCTGACAGAAGTGTTACGGTATATCCAAAATTTTTCCACACAGTTACCATCGCAACTACAGGAAGAGCCCATGTCGTACTGTTCAACAGATTTGGCATCACGATTCCAACCTTCCGCAGCAAAAAAGCAAGCATTCCGGAATTTGCATTCAACAACATCGACCACAAAATACTAATGGCAGTCATGGAACATACATACGGAATATAAAAGGTTGCCCGAAGAGTTTTATGAAACACCGTATTTTTTAACAGGAGCATGGTAAGAAACAGGGCCAGAATCAATTGTGCCGGTATTTCCATTACGGAAAACAACAGCGTGTTTTTCGTTGCATTCCATACCCGCTCATCGTGAAACATTTTTACATAGTTTGCGATTCCTGCAAAAGATATATTATTCATATATACGTCAATGTTTAATACACTGAGTGCAAAAGCACTGATTAAAGGTATAAACACAAATATGGTTAATACAATCATTGCAGGAAGAATGAAAAAATAGGCGCTTCTCTGATTTGATGTAGATAATTTTTTTGTGCCTTTCATTTTGAACCTCTTTGATAGAAACGGGGCTGTCACATGGAATATGCAACAGCCCCGTGAATATTAAACTTCCGTATGGTTTTTATTTTCCAATAATAGAATCCAGCGTATCTGATGCGGACTGAAGCGAAGCATCAACATTCTCTCCGGACAGAACCTTTTCAATCATAGGCTGCATAACATCCGAATCAATCTGGCTGCCATAGGAATAACCAAGATGCCAATCACGTCCGATGGTAGAAGCAGCAGATACACTGCTCAGAATCTCATTATTCTGAATGTCTTCATCCTTCAGAAGAGAATAGGACCATACCGGGAATCCATTTACTGTAGACCACTTCTTCAATACCGGATCAGAGAGCCAATAAGCCATGAACTTATATACTGCCTGCCTGGTTGCATCATCTGCACCCTTGGTAAGCATCCAGCAGCAACCACCTTCTGCTGAATATGCACCATCAGAGCCCGCCGGAATTGCAGCAATACCATAATTCATTCCAAGTTCATTCAATGCATTGATATTCCACGGACCGGACATTTCCATCGCAATCTGACCAGACTGGAACATGGTGTCTGCTTCCGCAGCAGTAATTCCAGACGGAGATACTCCTTCCTTCGAAAGATTCTGGAGCCACTGCAATGTCTTTTTGTTCTCATCCGAAACCAGGAGATTTTCATCTGTAGAAGTATTGATAACATCTCCTCCATTTCCCCACAGATACTGTACGTAATAGCCATAATCTGTCGGAAGAGCAATTCCATAAGTACCCTTTGAAGAATCTGTCAATGCCTTGGCATCCTCTTCCAGTTCCTCGAATGTTGTCGGCGGCGCATCCGGATCCAGCCCTGCATCCTTGAACATGTCCTTGTTGTAATACAGGTACTGTAAGTTGTACTGCATCGGAACGCCGTACTGTGTTCCGTTTACATAAGACTTTGCCAATACATTTTCATAGAAGTTGTCTTTATTGGTTCCCGTTGCATCCCAGAAATCACCAATATCTTCCAACATTCCATTATTGGCATATTCGTTAATCAGCTCAATGCCGGCCAGCATAAAGGACGGGCCCGTTCCCGTTGATACCGCAGCAGGAAGCTTTGTAAGCAGTGTGCTGTAATCCATGATATCCACAGACACGGTAATATTATCTGTATTGGTATCATTGAATTCCTGAACGATTTCACGGAGGACATCTCCATCTGATCCTGTAAAATTGCACCAGAAAGAAATATCAATCGGATTTGAAGCGGAAGCTGTTTCCTCACTCGATTCTGTAGCAGCATCTGTTGTTGCTTCTGCTGTTTCTGTTGATGCTTCCTGCGACGAATTCGCATCGGATGCTTTCTCTGCACTTCCACATCCGGCCATTCCCGCCACCATTACGCCTGCAAGCAGTAAACTTAATACTCGTTTTTTCATATGTCCCTCCTAAAATTAAAATATCTGGCTAGATATTTTCCATCTGTTCATCAATATATACCACAAGTCTTAAAATACTCTGAAAAAATAGTGCGTATTTCACAATTATTTTCATAAACATTCTCTTGTGGCTCAGTGAAATGTGTACTATAACAGGTATATTGACGACGCATCAAGGTGATTGTTTATATAGCTTGCTTTACGTCATAAACATTTTGGGAGGATCTATAATGCAGCTTTTGATTGTTGAGGACAATGAACGGCTTGCGCATACGCTCGAAGATTTACTATGTGAAAATGGTTATTCGTGTGATATCGTTTTTGACGGGACGGAGGGATACGAATATGCTAAAACTGTTTCCTATGACGCCGTTATTCTTGATGTCATGCTTCCGGGAATGAATGGGTTCGATATCTTAAAGAGACTTCGTTCAGAGGGGATTAATACACCGATTTTAATTCTTACCGCCAAAAGCGAACTGGAGGATCGAATTCACGGCCTGGACTACGGTGCCGATTACTATCTTACCAAACCATTCAATAATAATGAATTACTGGCCTGTCTGCGCGCACTTTTGCGCAGACAACCTCAATATGTTTCTAATTCCCTGCAATTTGGTGATCTGCACCTGCTTACTGATTTAAGTGAATTACATTGTGGCGCAAACTTTCTGTCTTTAAATCCAAAGGAAATGGAACTGCTAAAAATTTTAATGCTCAACACCGGCTCTCTGATGTCTAAGGAGGTGTTGATTACTAAAGTATGGGGATACGACTCTAATGCAACATTTAATAATGTAGAAGCCTATATCAGTTTTTTGAGGAGAAAGCTTTCTCTCTTACATTCCACAGTACAGATTGTCAGCGTTCGTAAAATGGGTTATCGACTGGAGAATCAACAATGATTCGTAAATTACGCATACAAATTATCTTTAGTATTTCCGCCGTTTCAACTATTTTTGTTATTTTTTTCTTGTCATCGACCTATTTGTCTGCCAGAAACAATCTGAAAGATAGTTGCTATTCCGATATGTCCTACATTCTTTCCGATATATCAGCTGCAAGCGAATCAACATATCCCATTGCTGTAGTCACCGTTAATTATTCCGGAAAATGCACACTTCTTTTAGATCATCTTTTTGCATCTAGCAAAGAAGAAATCCTGTCACTCGCCTCTGATATTCTCAACTCGACTTCCAGTTCCGGTGAGCTTTCGGACAATATTCGTTATATGCGAAAAAGCATCGGTTATTCCAATATTCGCATTGCACTAGTTGATATCTCCGCAGAGAAACAATTTCTGTCGGCCCAGCTTCGAAATTATATAACAAGCGGTATTGTGGCTTTTTTTGCTTTTCTTGTCCTTGGTTTTGCTATTTCCAAATGGATCTCTGTCCCTGTCGAAAAGGCAATGATCGCACAAAAGCAGTTCATCGCCAATGCATCACATGAATTGAAGACTCCTTTGACCGTCATTTTATCAAATTTGGGTATGCTGGATATTGACAGCTTGGATTCCAAGGACCAGCTCCGTATGGAGAACATAAAGGCAGAAGCGTCCCGCATGCGAGACTTAATTGGAAATATGCTTCAAATTGCACGATATGACAGTGCTCTGCTCCCGGTAGATCATACTAATGTGGATCTCAGCTATATTGTTCAGTGCGGTGTCGCAATCTATGAACCTTTGGCTTTTGACAAGGGTTTATCCATAACCAGCAATATTCAGAATGGCATTCACATTTCCGGTAATGAACAGCGATTACAGCAACTGATAAGCATCTTTTTGGATAATGCATTAAAATACTGCACTCCCGGTGGTGCCATCTCTGTGACCTTATGTTATGCTTCATCAAAGATTCCACAGTTATCCGTTTCAAGTCAGGGAATCCCCATAGAAAAAGATGATCTTAAACGTATTTTTACTCGCTTTTATCGCTCGGATTCAACGATGTCTGTTGCCGATGGAAATGGCCTGGGTCTTTCCATCGCTGCGCAGATCGTAGAAGATTTAAATGGTAAAATATGGGCCGAAAGTGATGTCGATACCAAACAAAACACTTTTTTTGTTCGGTTTAAGAAGACTCTTATTCGCACATAAGATCGCCATTATGTCTGATTGGTTCTTCTATTTTATCTCTTATGAGTACACTGTATGCCGACGAGATATCAAATTGTATTCTCTTGAATACAATAAAGCCTACTGAAAAAATGATTTGAAACCAATTCTGGATTTTAAGCTTACGCTTTACCGCAAGCGGTAATAGCCGAAATGAGGCCCGACTTTCATGGCTGCTGCAAATAATAAAAATCTGTAGGTCAGCGGGCCTTCCAATATGATCCGCCAACCTACAGAATAAACTGTTTAGGGAACTCCTGTCCCTTAACATTTTCACGTATACAGATTATCTGATTCTCAGATGCTGTCCGCGATGTCGATGTTGACACCTTCCAGGCCGACCCATGCGCCGTCCTTCGCTTCACTTGCCTCCGGATGTGCAATGAGCCACTTGTTGGTCATGCGAAGGAGCTTGTCCTCGCCGCTCTTTTCCTCCGTCTTGCAGGTTCCGACATTGGTGCCTTGCGGAAGAGCAACCAGAACCTTGAAGCCCTTGGAAGCATCCGTGTGACAGGGTGCATAATGAAGAGAGGTTGCATAGACCTCAACCAGAACGCCGGCCGGAACCTTGAATGCCTTGATGGTATTGGTATCCAGCTTGCCATCCTTCGTGATATCGCACTCTCTGCCGAGCAGAAGGATGAAATCCTCTGTTCCGAGATTGAACTCACTGCTGCGGTGATACTCTACGCAGTTGAGCTTCGTGTTGTGTCCGTTGCACCATCCGAACTGAACCGGAAGGCCGCCGAACAGAGACGGAGCAATTGCCTTGCTGGCATCGAGGTTCTGAAGCGCAGGCTCTTCCGCCACATAGTCCGTTCCCTCCGGAAGAGGCGTGTGCTCCTTCAGTGCATCCACGATCGGCTGAACATCATAGCCGGTCACAACCTTGCCGTATTCTGCAAATTCGGGATCTGTTACCTGATAGATTTTCATGATACATTCCTCCTGATAGTTCTGATTCCGCGTAAAAGCGGTTCCGCTGTTTCATTTTAACATCGGAACCGCTTCTTCACTACCTGTTTTCTTATCCCTTGACCGCGCCGGCCGTCAGACCGTCTACGATCTGGTTGCTGAAGCAGCAGTAGACCACAATGGTCGGGATGATGGCCAGGATGATAGCCGCGAACATCTGGGAATAGTTCGTGTTGTAAGGCCCTACGAATTTCGACAGAGAAACCGGCAGAGTCTTCTTGGAATCATCCGAGATGAATACCATGGCGAGCAGCAGCTCGTTCCAGTTGCCGACGAAAGTCATCAGGCCGGTTACAAAGAAGCCGGTCCTCGCCAGCGGAAGTCCGACCTTGACGAAAATCTGATAGATGTTCGCACCGTCGATGCAGGCGGACTCAATCAGTTCATGAGGCATACTGCGGAAGAATCCGGTCATGATGAAAATCGTAACCGGCAGCGAAAAGGTCAGATACGGGATAATCAGTCCGATCAGACTGTTCGAAAGTCCCATCTTCGCAAATCTGGTGAACAGAGGAATCAGTACGCAGTGAACCGGAATCATCATTCCCATCATGAAATAGGTCAGAACCGCTCCGGATCCCTTCCAGCGCATAACGCCGATGGCAAAGGAAATCATCGCACCCAGAACCATTGAAAGAGCCAGTGTGACAATGCAGACGATGAACGAGTTCATCGTTGCGGTTCCGAGGTGTCCCGCCGTCCATGCGACAATGTAGTTGCCCAGCTGAATCACCTTCGGGAGCGAGAACGGAGAGGTGAAGATCTCCGCGTTCGACTTAAACGATACCATGAAGGTCCAGAGGAGCGGCGCCAGATAAATGACCAGCATGAAAATCAGGAAAATATAAATCAGCACCAGTGCCGGTGTCCAGTGAATCTTCTCCTTCTGCTTCTTCAGTTTCTCTGTTCCGGCGGAGCCGGCCTGTAATGTTTTTGTTTTACTCATTTCCGTCTCCCTCCCTTACGTATTGTCATCCTTGAAGATCTTATTGATGATAAAGGTCATCAGCAGACACAGAACCAGAAGAACAACGCCGATCGCACTGGCATATCCGTATTTGAAATACTTAAAGCCCTGCGTGTACAGATGAGTGGCGAGCACCTCGGTCTTGTGGTTGGGCCCGGCTTCGGTCATGTTATAAACCAGATCGAAGAACTTCAGCGAACCGATGGCGTTCAGGCTCATTGCCGTTCCCACCATGGGCTTGATCAGAGGGAGCGTGATATGACGGAAGGTCTGCACCTTTGTGCATCCGTCTATGTAGGACGCTTCATACAGCGACTTGTCGATGCCGGAAATCTGCGCCATGTACAGCATCATGGACTGTCCCACGTACTGCCAGAGGGAAACAAAGGCAATGACCCACATCGGCAGAATAATGAAGCCCTTGGTGTCCATCAGCCAGAGTGGTCCTTCGATGCCGATTTTCTGCAGGAGCTGGTTGATGCCGAGCTTCGGGCTGAAAATGAACATCCACAGGAGTCCGAGGGCTGCGGATGACAGGACGCACGGAAGATAAATAACGTTCTTGAAGAGGTTCCTTCCCTTCGGAATGTTCGTCAAAAGGCCCGCGAGAATCAGGCCCATCAGCAGCTGGGAGACGCAGGAGAATACCAGGAAGAACAAGGAGTTCTTCAGGGCGATCTTCATGGTCGGATCCTTCATCAGCTGCTTGTAATTCTGAAGGCCCACCCACTGCGGTGCAGTCAATGCATTGTAATCACAGAAGGAATAGTAAACCGACTGGCAGATCGGTATGAACAGGACCAGGGTAAACAGAACCAGTCCGGGCCCCACGAACAGGGCAATTGCTTTTTTGTTCCGTAAGAGCTTATCCATAGACGCTCCTTTTCGTTAACTATTGTTTATTTCTTCATAATTGTAAAACAGCGGAACCGCCGTCCCATCGGGCGATCCCGCTGCCTTCTCTTCTGCGGCTGCCCTGCAGGCTCCTCCCGGAGTCCGTGCAGGGCAATCACTTTTCAGGTTTTCCAAATGTCCGGATCAGTTTCCGCGAACTCCGCCCGGGTTGTTGTCTGCATACCAGTCTTCGATGGTCTGGAATGCCTGCTCCGGTGTATAGTCGCCGAGGTACATGGAAACCATCGTGTCGTCGAACTCAGAGCCGGCCTCGGTCGTTGCCAGAGACTCGTTGTAGAATCCGAAGGTTGCAGATGCATTGGAGAATACATCCATCACATAGGACAGCTGCTTCGGAGCCTTGTCGACATCATAATCTACGTTGGTAACCGGAATCTTTCCGCCGACCTCTGCCGTATACTTCTGAGCAGTGTCATCGGTGAAGTACTTCATCAGTGCGATGCAGGCATCCGGATACTTGGTGGAGGAGCTCATTGCAAGAGAATCAGACTTTGCAATGACACGGCCGGAGTCGTTGCCGCCTTCGATTGCAGGGAACTGGAAGACGCCGCACTTGCTCTCGATGTCAGGGTTGGATCCGTTCATCTGCGCGATCGCCCAGGACCCCTGGATCAGGATCGCCGCCTCTTCGTTATAGAAGCCTGCGGTTGCAACATCATTGGTGTCGCCTGCTGCGGTGGGCTGGAAGTACTGCGCCAGCTGCAGAAGCTTCTCGCCTGCTGCAACGGTCTTATCGTTGTTCCAGCTCTCTTCACCGGACTCAACCTTCGTCAGATCCACGCCCTCGCGGTCGCAGAGGTAACCAGCCAGCATGGAAAGGCACCATGCCGTTCCTGCGGAAATCGTGATCGGTGTGTATCCTGCTGCCTGAAGCTTCTCGCAGTCATCGATCAGCTCATCCCAGGTGGTCGGAACTGTTGCACCGGCCTTCTCGAACATCTCGGTGTTGTAGAAGACGCATGCCGCTGCAATGTTCAGCGGAACCGCGTAAATCTTTCCGTCATAGGTCTGCTGCGCGAATACCGCGTCGCTGGAGAAGGAATCCTTCCAGCCATCCTGTGCCAGATAATCATCCAGAGGAGCCGCGATTCCGGGATCCACATAGACGTCAAGGTTCGGGCCGGGGCTGACGATGAAGACATCCGGTGTCTCGCCGGAAGCGACCAGTGCGTTCAGCTTGGTGTAATACTCTTCCAGGTTAGTCGTAATCGGAGTTACGTGATAAACGCCTTCGTAGTCCTTGTTGAAACGGTCGATCGTTTCCTTATATCCGACAGAAATCAGGTCGTCGGTTGCCTCCAGATCATCCCAGAACATCCAGGTGATCTCTTCTGCATCACCGGATGCTGCAGCTGTATCTGCAGAGGTATCCGCAGCGGCTGCATCGGTGGTGTCAGTCTCTGCTGCTGCCGAGCCGGATCCGGATCCGCTTCCCGTATCGGTGGAAACCGCGCATCCTGCAAGGAGCGAGGTAAGCATCGTTGCTGACAGTAAAACGGCTAACTGTTTTTTCATTTTACCCTCCCTTTGTGTGCTTTCTCTACAAAAGCCTCTTCTGTTCTGTCTTCTTACCGGACATTATTCCCGGAACCTGCCGGATTTTCCCGTCCGTCATCTGCAAAACAGACAAATGAAATTGGTTGTTGATACTATCCTAGCAATCACTGAACACAAAAACGTCATGAATGTTGTTCTATAATTGTCAAATCTTGCTCTGTTTCCGTTTGACATTGCATCATATTGAACTAATTAAACAATCTTATCATATCGAAAATGTGCACTTTGTATTTATCATAATTCCATTTTCATGGCGTTTTCCTCAGTTTTTCTGTGTTTTTCAGATTATATCTGGCATTTTTATTATTTTGCGTTATGATGCTTAAGAGCAAGAATCCATGTTTATTTATTGCGGAGGGAGTTTTCCATGATCGAAACGCTGATCGGCACACATGAGACCGTTCATCATAAAACCGATACGCATGTCCGTCTTTATGTCAATGATGAGTGTGAGCATTATCCCCCGCACTGGCACAATGATATGGAAATCCTCTGCCCGCTGAAGGGAAACTATACCGCGATTTGTCCCAAGGAGACCTATGTACTGCGGCCGGGCGACATTCTTTTCATCGGGGCGGGAACCATTCACGATCTGCCCGCCGCTCCGGAAGGCGTCCGCATTATTTTCCAGATCAACTGGTCGCCGCTCCGCGAGATCAACGGCATGGAGACCGCACTCTCGCGCCTGTCTCCCTGCTGCCTGATCACCCCGGAGAATTCCCCTTCCATTCACAGGGACATCCATCGCTGCCTCCTGGAAATCCGCGACCTGTATCTGCAGAGTCCCCTTCTGACCGAGGCCTCCATTTATGCAAGAGCCATGGAAATGCTCTCTCTGATCTCCCGTGACCGGAAGGCTCTCCCGGAAGCCGCCGATTCCTCCCGCGGCCGCGTTCTCCAGCACAATGAAGCAATGCAGCAGATCTGCGACTATCTCTCCGATCACTGCACGGAGAACATCACGCTGGATGAGATGGCGTCTCTGGCCGGTTTCTCCAAATTCTATTTCGAGCGGCTGTTCCGCGACTATACGGATATGTCTTTCTATCAGTATCTGATTGCCAAGCGAATCTCGCTGTCCGAAAAGCTTCTGATGGATGCCCGCATGCCGATCACGGAAATTGCCTTCCGCTCCGGCTTTTCCTCCAGTGCGGCGTTTTCCAAGGCTTTCCGGCAGGCAAAGGGCTTTACACCATCGCAGTACCGCAGACTCCAGACGGGGAAACTCATGTGAAATCAGTCACTTCTATGTCCGCCTATGCTATCATAATGAGTTATGAATACTACATCGAATTCCCGTACCGGAAAATGGTACAAACTGGATAACGCAGCGATCATTGTCCCCTGCTCCGCACACGGTTTCGACACCCGTGTTTTCCGGATTGTCTGTGAGCTGAAGGAAACCGTTCAGCCGGACGTCCTGCAGCAGGCGCTCAATGAAACCGTCGTGGAGTTTCCGCACTTCAACAGTGCCCTCCGCAAGGGTCTTTTCTGGTATTACCTGGATGGTCTGGATGAGACTGCCCGAGTGACGGAAGACCGCGAGCCTCCGCTCTCTCCGCTCTATTTTCCCGGGCAGCGGAGTCTCCTCTACCGCGTCACCTGGCACGGCGCGCGGATCAATCTGGAAATGTTCCATGTCCTCGCGGACGGAACCGGAGCCTTTGTTTTCTTCCGGAAGATGATCACGCGGTATCTCTCCCTCGTGCATCACGCAGAGGTCACGGATGCCGCATCCGACATTTCCTCTTCTTCCGAGAAGACAGCCGATGCTTTTGCCCACTACTATCAGAAAATGAAGAGCTCCCAACTCAAACAGATGACCTCTGAGAAGGCCTATCAGCTGAGAGGAGAGAAGGATGACAATCAGCACAATCATCTGCTGGAAGGCATCATCTCGGCCAGAGCCTTTGTGGATCTGGCACACCAGTATCACACAACCGTCGGCGTCCTTCTGACTTCCATCTACATCGCCGCCGTCGTGGACGGCATGACGGTTCAGGACCGGAAGCATCCGGTCGTCATCAGCGTTCCGGTCAATCTCCGGCAGTTCTTCCCGTCGGAAACCGCCCGGAACTTCTTCGGCGTCATTAACGTTCCGTACAACGCCAAGGATTACGACGGTTCTCTGGAGAGCATCATTGAGGATGTCCGCAGGTCGTTCGGGGATCAGCTGACTCCGGACAAGGTTGCCGCTGCCATGAATTCCTACACCAAGCTGGTGGAGAATTATGCCGTCAAGGTGGTCCCGCTGTTCCTGAAGGAGCCCGTCCTGACCTACTTCCTCTCCAGGGCGCACACCGGTGTCACGGCAACCCTCTCCAATCTGGAGCGGATCCGCATGGCTCCGGAAATCGAAGGGTACATTGACCATTTTGCCGCCTTCATGACAGCTCCCTCCACGCAGGTGACCATTGCGACCTATGGAGACAAACTGTGCATCGGATCCGTCGCCGGTTTTGTCAATCATGATGTCATGCTCCGTTTCTACCGGCGGCTGACTGCAATGGGGCTCGATGTGGAGCTTGCCACCAATGACTACGACGAAGCCTGAATCCAGATACCCGTCACGATCCCCGCTGCCCGCGATCCGAAAAGAGCGGGAGAACAGAGAGAGAAATTCATGCAATACTGTCCGAAATGTAAAATAACGATCCGCGGTCACAAGACCTGCTGCCCCCTGTGTCAGGGACAGCTTCAGGGCACGCCGGAGGAAAATCCCTTCCCGGTTCTGGCAAAGCCGAAGGTCAGCACCTTGTCCTTTTTCCGGATCTGCACCTTCATTCTGGTTCTTCTGGAACTCAGCATGGGGCTTGTCCGGTATTTTACCGGTCCGCAGCCCTGGATTACCATCATTGGTCTGGCTGCCGTCATCTCCTGGGCAGACCTTTGGATTGCCATGTGGTTTCGCAATAACATCATGAAGATGATTGTCGTGCAGATCTACATTCTGATGCTGATCACGGTCTTTCTCGACTGGAAAACCGGGATGCACGGCTGGTCCGTCGCCTGGGTCATCCCGGCGCTCTTCATCGCGATGGCCGTGGCAACGGTTATCATCGGCAAAACAACCCGGCTCGCGCTGGAAACCTATATTATGTATCTGGTCTGGAACATTCTTCTCTCTTTCCTCCAGATGATTGCGCTGCACCTTAAGATCAATCCGTGCCCCGCTCCGGCCGTCATCAGCATGTTCCTCCTGCTGGCGCTGGGAGCCGCCGTTGTTATTTTCCGTCTGCGGGATCTGAAAAGCGCCGCGGGAAAGTGGTTCAGTTTGTAGGGGCTGCGGACAGATTCTCTTTTATCTGTGTGCCTTTCTGTGAAAGGCATTCATCCGTCCTAATACTTTTTTCAGAAAAAGGGGAGACTGCGATGTCCGAGGAAACCAGAAATCACACCGATCCCATTGAAAAACTTCATGAACGCAACCGAGAACTCGCCGAAAAACTCCGTGAGCACAACAAGGAAGTCCAGGAGAAACGCCATGCCCGCAGCAGAGAAACCGCTGAAAAACTCCGCGAACGCAACCGGGAAGTTCTCGAGCGGAACAGGGAGGCCGCGGAGAAGCTCGCCTCCAATGCGGGGAGCTTCGTCGAGAACTCCATCGGTACCTTCATTGAACACCGTCAGGAAGCCCCGGTTCTTACCGGGGAGGCGGTCCCCGGCACCTGGTACCAAATCCCCCTCCCGGATGCTGTGTCCGGTGATGGTTCCGAATTCCACGCGTATCTGCAAACGGGGACCATCCCGAATCTTGTCATTTTCCTGTCCGGCGGCGGTGTTGCATGGAACGACTTCACGGCTGCAAGGCCGGTCACCGGAGCCAGAGTGGCTGCGGGTGAACCGAATTTTTACTGGAACAATCTGCGGCCCTTTACGCAGATCATGAACATCAATATCGGAATTACCGATACAGAATCCACTCATAATCCGTTCCGCGACTGGAATTTTCTCGTCATTCCTTACACAACAGGTGATTTCCATGTTGGAAACAGGGACGTTCCTTACACGGATGAAGAAGGAAATCCTCAGATTCTTCACTGCCGCGGATCCGCCAATGTGGATGCCGCTCTGGCCGTCTGCAAAACATTCTTCCCGGCTCCCGAAAAGCTTCTCGTTGCCGGGGACTCCGCCGGGGCGTTTGCCGTTCCCGCCGTTGCCCGTAAAATCGCGGACCGCTGGTATCCGGAGGTCCCGGACATCACGCTGTTCTCCGACAGCGCGCAGCTTCTGTGCCGCGACTGGAAATCCATCGCGCGCGACTTCTGGGGCGCGGATCCGTCTGTCTGGGAGCCTCTCGAGACGCCGAACATTACCTATGACTGGTATCATGCGCTGCTTACGTCTCACCCGGGGCGTTTCCGCCTCCTCTACGCGAGTTCCACGCATGACTACCTGCTCTCCACGTTTTACAATGATATGACCAACAAGGTCTACAAGACCAATGCCGGTGTCCGCGGCGCGTATTACCGCCAGCTGAAGAATATGGTGCACTGGCTCCGCGAGCTGGATCCGTCCTTTGCGTTTTTCATCAACAACTGGGTGAATCCGCTGTTTACCAAAGCACAGATGGGAACGATCCATACGGCAGTCCGCCAGCCTTATTTTTATGTGCCCACACATGGCGGCGTCACCATGGCCGGCTGGCTCATGGACGCCGTAAACGGGAATTCCTATGACGTCGGGATGGATCTTCTGAAATAAGCAGACGGATTTATCGGCTTTATAACTCCGCGTCCGCCGCGTTGCCGCTTTCATCGGTCTGCCGGGTGATCACCGGGCAGATTTCATGCTGCAGCTACAATTTGCAAAGCGCTTCCCAGTCCGAAAAGCAGAACCGCTGTGGAGGAGCAGACATCAGGAGCAGATTATGGCAGATTTTGAAGATGTACTGCGGGCCAATGGCCTGCAGTTCTCACATTTACTGGATGAAAAAGGGAAGGAGGACATTCTCTCCTTCTGGAGCGCCGTTTCCTCGGATGTCGGCGGAACGCTCAGCGACGCCGAGCTGGATTCCATTCTGGACACCTACCGCGGCATCGGTGTCATTGAGCCGCTCGGGACTCCCGCAGGCAAACGTTCACCGTCAGCCGGAGAATCCGGCTCTTCCCCGGTCGCGGCAGGAGACGCCGAGGGACCGCTTGCTCTTCTCTCCGCGGTCCTTGCTTCCGGAGCAAAGCCATCCGGCCGGGAGGTCCCGGGTTCCGACAATGCCGCCGCGGCCTCTTCGCAGGAAAAAGCCGCGGCCTCTCCCGATCCTGATCTGCGGCGGGCAAAGCCGCAGTCCGCTGTCACCGCCGGAGCATCCCGGGAGGCTGCAGGCTCTGCGGTTTCACCGAAAGAGGAAGCTCCTGCGGAGGCGTCCGAATCAGCCGATGCTTCCACGCCGGCTGCGCCTTCCTATCAGCTGATTCTCTCCGCCTGCCACACGGCATCCCCGGAGCACCCGATTCTGGTTCTCGCAGACCCGGAGCACGTTCTTCATCACCATCAGGACGGCGACTTTACCAATCCGGAGCGCCGGACGGCATTTGAATGCCGCTCCGATGCCCTGCATATCGTACCCATTCAGAAACTCGACAAACGTTTCGTAAAGCTCCTTTCCTGGCTTGGAGAGAATCACATCTACGTCACACTGTCCGGGCAGGCCTGCGGAGACGGTTATGCCGTCTATAAGATTCACGCCAAGGATCCCAACGGGAACGACACCCTGCAGAGTGCCAATGACAGCTTCCTGCAGCTTCTCATCCGAAGGCTCCTGGCCGGAGGCATCCCGGAGGACCGGCCCGAAGAGGAACCGGACCGGGACGATCACATGCTGCTCACCGATATGGCCAGCATGATTGATTTTCTCCGCTGTGCCGGAGATACGCTCCCGCCGGATATTCTGAGCTGGGCGCACCGCAACATTGCCCTGGTCAAGACCGATACCATCAGCCCGGAGGAGAAGCGCCACGCCCAGCGTGCGCTGTCTCTGATGCTGAACATTCAGTGGAAGGGCAGTTATTTTGAATCCATTGATCCCGTGGAAGCCCGCCGGATTCTGGACGAGGAGCTCTACGGCATGGAGGCCGTCAAGCAGCGTGTCATTGAAACCATCATTCAGATCAACCGGACACACACGCTGCCCGCCTACGGTCTCCTTCTCGTCGGCCCCGCCGGAACCGGAAAGTCCCAGATTGCCTATGCGGTTGCCCGGATTCTGAAGCTTCCGTGGACCGCTCTGGATATGAGTACCATTCACGATTCCGAGGCACTGACCGGCAGTCCGCGCGTCTATTCCAACGCAAAGCCGGGCCGGATTATGGAGGCATTCTCGCAGGCGGGAGCTTCCAACCTCGTGTTCATCATCAATGAGCTGGACAAGGCGGAGAGCGCCTCTTCCTCCGGAAATCCCGCAGATGCACTGTTAACACTGCTGGATAATCTCGGCTATACGGACAATTATATTGAATGCGTCATCCCGACCGGCGGGGTCTACCCCATTGCCACGGCCAACGACAAGAGCCGGATTTCGGATCCGCTTCTCACTCGTTTTGCCGTCATCGACATCCCGGACTACACCCCGGAAGAGAAGGCGACGATTTTCACGGACTTCTCTCTCCCGAAGGTGCTCCGGCGCATGGGCATGAATTCCGCAGAGCTGTCAGTCACGCCGGAGGCCGTTCAGGTCATTGTCTCTCACTATCAGGGCAGACCCGGTGTCCGCGACCTCGAGCAGGCCGCCGAACATCTTGCCGCCAACGCGCTGTACCAGATTGAAACCGCGGGAATCTCTCATGTGCTCTGCGATGCTTCCATGGCACGCAGAATCCTCGGAGCGTAAACCACAGGTTATAAAAAAGCAGCACAGGCTCTCATTCTCAGAATCGAAAGCCTGTGCTGCTTTTTTTACATGGGAACCTCTCGGTTCCGCCATTTTTTGAAGGGTTACTTCGTCTCCAGAAGCTTGTCGATGCTGACCAGCTTCACCGCCATCGTGAAGACATTTGCCGCAACCTTCAGCTCATCCAGCGGCGGGAAGGACGGTGCAATGCGGATATTGCTGTCGTGCGGATCCTTTCCATAAGGATAGGTTGCACCTGCAGGAGTCAGCTTCACGCCGGCATCCGCGCATTTTGCAACGATTGCCTTCGCGCATCCGTCCAGAGAATCAAAGGAAATAAAGTATCCTCCGTTCGGCTTTGTCCAGGTTCCGATCTCAAGGCCGCCCAGCTCTTTCTCAAAAATCTCCTCCACAGCCTCAAACTTTGGACGGAGAATCGCGGCATGCTTCGACATGTGCGCATGCATATTCGCCATATTGCCGAAGAAACGGACATGACGCAGCTGATTCAGCTTGTCGTGTCCAATGGTCTGAACAGACATGAACTTGCGGATGTCGTCCAGATTCGTCTTCGAGGATGCCAGTGCTGCAAGACCGGAGCCCGGGAACGTCACCTTTGAAGTGGAAATAAACTTATACACAATGTCCGGATGTCCTGCCGCACGGCACTCATCCAGAATTTCCAGAATCACGTCCTGATGTGCCGGATCGTCATACAGATGATGGATGGAATAGGCATTGTCCCAGTAAATCCGGAAATCCGGTGCCGCCGGAGTCAGCGCAGCGAACCGGCGTACCGTTTCGTCCGAATAGCTGTAGCCCTGCGGATTGGAATATTTCGGAACACACCAGATGCCCTTGACGGAAGGATCGTTGTTGACATACTGCTCCACCAGATCCATATCCGGTCCTTCCGGCGTCATCGGGATATTGATCATCTCCGCGCCGAAGAATTCGGTAATCTTGAAGTGGCGGTCATATCCGGGAACCGGGCAGAGGAACTTCCAGTTGTCCAGCTTGCACCAGGGAGTATTGCCGCACACGCCGTGCGAATAAGAACGGGAAACAGTATCAAACATGATATTCAGCGAAGAATTGCCGAAGATGATCATGTCATCCGGATCCACCTCGGACATCTCGCCCATCAGACGCTTCGCTTCCGGGATTCCCTCTCCGATTCCGTAGTTTCTGCAGTCCGTTCCGGTTTCATCATTGAAATAACTGTCCGAATTCAGAACATCCATCAATCCGTTGGACAGATTGAGCTGTGCTTCCGACGGCTTTCCTCTCGCCATGTTCAGGTTCAGGCCTTTTGCCTCCACCTCTTTAAACTGCTGTTCCAGAGACTCCTTTTCCTTCAGGAGCTCTTCCTTCGACATCTCCGCGTATGTTTTCATCGATTCCCAGCCTTTCCGCGCTGTACCTTCGTGATCCGCTGCCTCTCCGGATTCTCTCATACAACCCGAAAAAACGCGGATGCACACTTTGAATTATTGTATACAATCGCTGTCTCTGTTTTTACCACTCAGCGCCCTGTTTGGCAAGAGAAGAATCTATGAATCGCCGGT
>CAVKEB010000001.1:0-172460 GCA_963655255.1 bacterium | reverse complement strand
CTTCACGTCATGGGTACCTCTACCCACTTGATTCCTACAGTAAACTTACGCTGCCCCACACATGGAATGTATTGCAATCCGCAATGCATTGCACTACAATGGCACCAACAGGAGGTGTCAGGAATGAAAGACTCAACCGTAAGTGCTCGCGTTGAAAACAATGTAAAAATCGAAGCGGAAGATATCCTTCAGAAATTGGGGATCCCTGTCTCTGTTGTGATCAATTCACTTTATCGCCAGATCATTTATCATCATGGCGTTCCTTTTTCATTGACGATTCCATCAGAGCCAGTTGCCTTAGACGCAATGTCCGATGCCGAAGTGGATGCAAAGCTCCAGCACAGCTATGCACAATCACTTGCCGGTGAAGGACGATCCATGAACGACGTGTTTGACGATTTGGAAGGAGGCCTTAAATAAGTGGATTCCTATGAAATTATTATCACACCGGATGCAGAGACGGATCTCACTGAAATCAGCATATTTTGTTCATAAATTTTACATTTCTATACAGTTTTCTCGGTGATATAAATTTTTCAATTCATCTAATAATGGATCATTTAAGACAAAGAAACTTTTCAGCAAAACCGCTGATTTTTCCGTGCATTGGCATATAATGACCATTGAAAAGTAGCATGATAATACCAGTAAGTTTTCAACGGAGGCTGGGTTACGGAAATAAAACGAGATCGCGATCGATTGTCTGATTACCATCAGTTTCAGCTGCATTCTTGTCGCCTGTGGTAAGGCAAGCAGTCTGGCCTCGGCATAAGCAGCTCTCAGATTTCTAAGTGTTACCGCATCGCGGCGCTTCTCCAGCTGTGATGTAATGATCGGAATCGAAATTGCAATCAGAACATCGGTACAAATGAATCAATCTGCGTTTTCCAATCATTTTGCAGGATTTTTTTGAATCCATTGTTTGATTTCATCTTCGCTCAGATCAGAACGTTTCATTGCCTCAGAGAGTGAGAGCACACCATCACGAACGAGCGAAGCAAAAATGGAAATTCTTTCTTCCTTCTTGGCATCTATCTGCGCCAACATTTTCATATACTCAAAATCCATGAAATTTCTCCTCGTTTCGGCATCCTGCTTGGTTTTCCAGACTTCCTTTTCGACCTCTTTGCAAAATTCATCTGCTGGTTTATCGCCGTTAATGAGGTTTAGAAAGTTCTTAAGTTCAGGTAGTATATCATTTCCAATTCCTACCTCCTCCCAGTGCTGATCCAGAATTTTCTGATCTTCTTCTGATACTGTGATGGTGACTGTTGTATTTTTCATTGCGCCTCCTGCAAAAAATATGGTGCAGGAGTCTCTTAAACAATGCCTGTTGACCGCCTCTGGTTCCATTTCGAAACTCCTGCAGATGAATGGTGACTGCTTGCATAAGTTTCGTTCGACGTGAATCAGAAAGGCTCAAGACAGGACCGCTGCTTTGGGGCAGGCGGTGCTCACAGATTTGAACCAAGCTATGCAATTGCTTATAGTATAGCAGAAAAGCAGGATGCTGAAACAAGGAGAAACTTTATGGAATTCGAATACATGCAGATGCTGGCAAAGAAAGATGCCAGGGAAGAAGAACACAGGAAAACTCGTCTGGAAGACTATGCCGACCTTGTTCGGGACGCTAAGTATAGCATCCTGTAAGGCATCATTCGGGGAACATTGCCCGGTACACTCATAATCTGGCGAATTGAACGATAAGAAAACAGGGGAGTGGCGAAAGCATGATTGCTTTTGGCCACTCCCCTTATTGTTTCCGGAAAATTGTTCGGATATAATTGCCGAAACAAAGGAGAAACAAGGGAGATGAGAAACGATTACAAAAATAGCGAAGCAGGATTTACGCTCGCAGAGCTTTTGATTGTTATTGCAATAATTGGCGTATTGGTGGCGATTTCAATACCGATCTTCAGCAGTCAGCTACATAAGGCAAAGGTCGCTGCAGATCTTGCCAATCTGCGTTCTTTCTATGCAGAGCTTCAGGCAGATTATATAGAAACTGACCGGGAAAATAAAAAAATTATGGATGACTATGGACTATCTGAGGAGAAGCATACTTCCTATATAGATTTATACGGCAACACCATAAAGCTTCAGGATGGGTATTTTGCAGTCACTTTTCAAAAAAAGATCGGCTATCAGATCAGTTATTATTGCAATGATTTATCCCATTATGGGAATGCGGGGTGTACTTCGGTCATTGGATAAATATTTTCTGCAAAGCATCTAGCGGAGATAAGTCTCATAGTTTCATTGGATTTATTTTCTATCTGGAAGAGCAGCGCATGATGTATTTATAAAAGTTGGAACAGAGAAAATGCCGGAAGCCATGACATGTGAGCCTTCCGGTATTTGTTCGGGGTTCATAATGCCGTGTACTTGAGATACATCTTCTTCCGGTATTCGGGATCCGTGGAAACTTTTGCCACTGCGTCCAAGCCCTCTCCGGCATGCGTCATAGCCGAAATAAGAGCGCAGAGTTTGTTTTCTCCCTTATTCTCGCCAATTGCAATTCCGCGCAATTCACCTGTTTTTTCACCAATTGCGATTCCACGCATTTCCCCCGTTTTCTCGCCTTTTGCCTCAGCCTCTTTCGCGATGGCCTGCATGACAGCCTGTTCATTATATTCCGTTAACAGCATGTCGATCACTTCACCTTTCTGCGAGCAAAGATACTTCTTGACTCTCCCGTCCGGAAGCGCCGCGAGCGCTTCATCCGCGGCCTGATTTGGCCCCACTTTTGTGACTTTGTCACGATAGGTAGTGACGAAGAGAGAATACTCCTCCAATGGACGACACTCCTTCGGGAGCCTGTGTCCTGCATTGATGTTATAAACATGCACCATGGCTTCCAGATCGCCCTCCGGTTTCTCAAAGCAGTCAGACAGGTGAAGAACTGTGTCATCTATTTCCTGAATTCCATTATACAGCACAACCAGCCTGGGCGTGGGAACTTTCACCAGTGTACTCAGGAACATCTGGGCTGCCTGATCCGTATCATGAATGTACTTCTCCAGGGCATGCGCCGCATAGAGGAAGCAGCGAAGCGGCATGTTGGGATTCCAGGTGCTCTGCTGTTCGTACATGTTCAGGTCACTGGCGAGAAGGAACGAGACATCGTTCTTCATCCCCATATAAACAACATCCTCGATGGTATTGATCTGCAGGTCGTCCGGATTGGAATAGCTGGTGTGATTGATGGCGTTGTAGAGCTCCAATGTCAGGTCTTTTCGTTCCTCCGAACCAAAAAGGGCTTTGAAGAGGCGGTCTTTGTAAAAACGGTTGATGACACCTGGCGGGTTACCATTGGAAATATGGGTGTGTGTCGGATTCACTGGTGTCGTTTCATAGTTCTTTTGCATAGAGAAGGCTCCTGAGACTTCTGATGTGAAATGAAAGAAATGATTACAGACTGCTGCAGGTATTCTGATTGAATGGAAATGCGGCAAAGAAATTTTTGGACAGGCAAATGTTGAAAATATCTGCCCGAATGGAAGTACATCAACGGATGCACTTGAGACGAAGTATAGCAAATGCTATGAAAGAATGATATTGGAGGACATCGACAAAAATTGGAGCCAAAATTTTGTGAATCACTCTGTATATTATTATGCTCCCGGCATATCGGCTGATGGCCTGTTGAGGAAGGCCTTTGATAGAGCGGAAGGTGAATCAATGAATCCGAGAAATTATGATTCAGAAGATTTCTCTTGACTTGAAGTGAACTCTAAGTCGTATTCTGTCCATACATGAAACAGAAGACGTGCACGGAACAGAAAATTTCTAAGGCCGTGGATGCTTTCCAAGGCTTGAAGATTCGGGAAATTTGATGTGGATGCAGCAGATTATGGCAGGAGGTTAAAGATGAGCAGAATGCTGGTTGTTTATTATTCATGGTCAAATGGGAATACGAAGAGAATCGCGGAGCAGCTCGCGAAGGAGAAGCATGCGGATCTTGCTAGGATTGAAACTGTGATCCCCTATCCGAAGGACTATAACACCACAGTGGATCAGGGACAGCGGGAAGTGGAGCAGGGCGTGGAGCCGCAGATTCAGCCGCTGGAGAAGAATGTAGCCGACTATGATGTGATTGCCGTCGGGACGCCGACCTGGTGGTACACGATGGCTCCGGCGGTCAGAACTTTTCTGAAGGAGAATGATTTTTCCGGGAAAACGGTGATCCTGTTTATGACGAACGGAGGCTGGCCGGGACATGTGATCCGGGATATGGAGAACCTCTGCAAAGGCGCGAAGATTGAGCATCCGTTTGAGGTGCAGTTTGATTCCGAAGGCGGCGATCAGATGGTGACCAGGGCCGAAGAAGTGAACGCCTGGATCGAATCGGTGTAAGGCAGCGGGATATAGCCGAGAAAAATACCTGTAAAGAAGCTAAATATTTCAGAAAACTCAAAAAGAATGCATTCCCTTCGATAAGAAGGAGAGAGCCTTTTCAAAACGAAGCACCTGTGGAACATTGGTTTCACAGGTGCTTCGTTTTGTGGTTGTGCGCTTGGCAGCGCACGTTTCTGACCGGTGAAAGTCCGGGACCGTCTGTCAGGTGCACGTTTTCACCCGCCGACTGTTGGGACAATTGGCGGGAAAGAAAGGAGAGGGACGATGGGCAGAGAGGTAACGGTGATTCCGGCGATTCGGAAGGAGCAGGAGATTCGCAAGCGGCAGATCCGGGTGGCGGCTTACTGCAGGGTTTCTACAGATCAGGAGGAGCAGCTCGGTTCCTTTGAGAATCAGGTGGAGTATTACACGAGGCTGATTGCGGAAAAAGAGGACTGGGAGTTCGCCGGAATTTATGCGGATGAGGGAATTTCGGGGACGGGAACCCGCAAGAGGAAGGGTTTCCGGAAGATGATTCAGGCCTGTGACGAGGGGAAGGTGGACCTTGTCGTCACGAAGTCGATCTCACGGTTTGCGCGCAATACGGCGGACTGCCTTCTGTACGCCAGACGGCTGAAGGACCGGGGCATTCCGATCCTTTTTGAGAAGGAGAACATCAACACCATGGAGGCTTCCGGGGAGCTCCTGTTCACGATTCTGTCCTGTTTTGCCCAGGAGGAGAGCCGGAGCATTTCGGAGAACACGCAGTGGGGGATCCGGAGCAAGTTTCAGCAGGGAATTCCGCACATCAACACGGGAAGGTTTCTCGGCTTTGACAAAGCGGAGGATGGGCAGTTGAAGATCAATCCGGAGCAGGCCGTTGTCGTGCGGCGGATTTTCCGTGAGTATCTGGACGGATGGGGAGAAGCGGAGATCGCGCAGCGGCTTCGGGAGGAGAACATTCCGGGCGTGACCGGCGAGTCAGCGTGGTCGTCGGTCACGGTGCGGCGGATGCTCTCCAATGAGAAATACAAGGGCGACCTCATCATGCAGAAGTACTATACGGTTAGTTTCCTGACGAAGGAGCTCGCGGTGAATGAGGGAAAACTCGACAAGTATGAAGTGAAGGGCGCGCATGAGGCCATTGTCAGCAGGGAAGAGTGGGAGGCCGCGCAGGAAGAGAGAAAACGCAGGGCCTCCTATCGCAGACGCCACGCGGCGAAGAAGCTGAGCTCGGGCATTCAGGATCCCTTCTGTGCGAAAATCTGGTGTGCCGCATGCGGCGGGATGGTTGTGCGCGGCTATGGCAAAAAAGGCCGGGAGCCGTTCCGGCGCTGTATCCGCGCCCGAAGAGATCACGGGAAGCCGCGGTATTATCAGGAACCGGACCGGACGGAATTCTATGAAATCGCAAATGAGGTGCCTGGGGATGGAAATGCGGTGACGGTTTTTCTGGAAGCGGAGATCCGCGGGGCCATGCGGGCGGCCTGGCAGCAGGTGGTGTCGGAACGGGAAGCTTACCTGCCGCGATGGGAACGGATGCTGGAGCAGGGAAGTTCCCTTGAGAAGTTCCGCGCAAGGCAGATGCTGGAGCTGACCGGCGGGCGGGAGCTCCGGACCCCGCCTCTGCCTGTTTTCGGAAATCCTGTTCCGACCGCTCAACCTGCACTCTCCTTGCGGATAGAGGATGACAAGCGAAGGAATATCGGAGGGGAAGGAGAAACGGGCGATTTTTGCGCCTTGATCCGCATGGTGCTGGAGAGCATCACCGCGTATGAGGACGGTTATCTGGTTGAGTTTCTGGATGGCAGCAGAGTGTTCCTGTTCATACCCCGCTGAGGCAAACTTCGCGAATGCGGTTTGAAAGCAACCTATCGATGTCACTTTCAAACTTCGTTCCGGTATGCTTCCAGAATCTCTGCGTCTTTGGCCGTAAGCGTAATGTCAAGCCGGACCCCTTCTGCAAGATACTCCGCGCGGCTGTCCGGATATTTTTTCTGCATGTCATGCAGAAGGCTCCCGCAGGAATAAGGCAGAAGATATGTGTGATGTTCCTTTTTCCCGGCAAGTGTTTCGTCCAGAAGGTGCAGAAGCGGCTCGTATCCCGCAAGGTTTCGCGCGGAGAAGTAAATATGATCCGGAAAGGCGCGCAGAACCGGGAGATCTGCGCAGCGGTCCGCCTTGTTGTAGACGACGAGAACCGGGATGTCGGCCGCACCGATCTCCTCCAGCGTTCTGCGCGTGACCTTGAGGTGTTCCTGCCATTCCGGGTCGGAATAATCCACGACCTCGATCAGAAGATCCGCGTATTTTACCTCATCGAGGGTGGAGCGGAAGGCCTTGACCAGGGTGTGGGGAAGGTCGGAGATGAAGCCGACGGTGTCGCTCAGAAGGAACGGGTGATGGCCGGGCACCTGAATGCTGCGCACGGACGTATCCAGTGTGGCAAAGAGCATGTCTTTCTCCAGAACGGCTTTGCCGGATTCGGAATCGGACGATGCCGGACACAGGGATAGAAAACCGTTCATCAGCGTGGATTTTCCGGCGTTGGTGTAGCCGACCAGCGAAACAAGAGGAAGGCCGCTCCGGAGCCTGCGGCTCCGCTGTGTGCTGCGCTCCGTCTCAACCTCTTTCAGCTGGCGGCTGATTTCGGCGAGCTGGCGCTCGATATGGCGGCGGTCCAGTTCGAGCTTCTCTTCCCCGGCGCCCTTGTTGGAGAGCCGTCCGGACCCTCCGCCCTGACGGCTGAGATTCCTGCGCATGCCTGCAAGGCGCGGGAGCATGTACTGAAGCTGCGCGGATTTTACCTGGAGCCTCGCCTCGCGGGTCCTCGCACGGGTACTGAAAATCTGCAGGATGATGCCGGTGCGGTCCATGACCTCGGTGTCCAGAATGTCTTCGAGGTTCCGAACCTGCATGGGAGTCAGCGTCTCCTGGAAAATAACGATATCGGCGTCGTCTGCCAGAACGGCGGCCTTCAGTTCCTCGACCTTGCCGCGGCCAAGGAGTGTTTTCTGCGTGATGGCGGACGCGTTCTGGATCACGGCGGAGGTCACCTGAAGATCACAGGCCTCGGCGAGCTGCCGCAGCTCCTCGATGGAGGCGCGGTAGCGCTCGGGGGAGGTTTCGGTATTGAGGCCGGCAAGGACGGCTTTCTTTTTCTCAGTGGAAGGTTCCAGTTCGATCATAAAAAATGATTTCCCTCGTGATTTTTCGTTGTGATTGTGCCAACAGGCGGTCAATTCACGCTGTGGCGATATGACCCTGGTCAGCATCCTCATCTCGAATTTCCTGCGGAAATCCTCGATGAGGACGGCCAGAACCCCTTCGGGGTTTGGCCGCATACTGATCTTGAATGTGAATGTGCCCGCAAGCGGTCAATTCACATCAAGATTCAGCATGCGCTGACCAGATACACATTATAAATCACAATTCCTGCAAAAAACGAACACAGTTTGAACACAATTATCTTTTATACTCAAAATCGTTCCGGTAGAAAGAGAACCGGAATGGAATATCTGATATACTTGCAGAAGAGGCAGGAAATCTGCAGATCAAAGGCAATGATTTGTCATCGGCGGGAGGAACGGTTCCCGGAAGAGAATGACAAATATAGAATATGAAGAAAGGAAGGTACTTATCATGTCGGATGAATTCAACAATGAGAACCTGAATCAGGACAGTCAGGGCGCGACCGGTCAGACCGGAAACGGGAATTATCAGTATAGCAGTGATGGCAGCGGCACTTACCACAGCAGTTATTCCACGGGATATCAGTCCAATGGAAACGGCTCCTCTTATCAGAATAGCGGAAACGGTTATTCTTATCAGAAAGGAAATGGCGGTGGCAAGAAGCACGGCGGAATGATCGCACTTGCGGTAATTCTGGCAGCGGCAGTCGGTGTTGCGGGAGGCTACGGCGTCCGGGATTCGATGCATCAGAAGGATACCGCGCAGACGCAGACTGAAGAGAGCGATGCACAGAGCACGGAAGAGAACAAGAGCCTTGCGGACGCTTCGGAGGCCAGCACGGAGTCTTCGGATTCCAAGGATTCGGAGAAGAAGGCAAGCGATGAGCTGAAGACCACGACGGGCTCTGCAGTGGTGACCGATGTCACGCAGGTCGTGGAGAACGTGATGCCTTCGGTGGTGTCGGTATACAACAATTTTACCCAGACCACGCAGGACTTCTTCGGACAGACCTATGCACAGGAAGGAACTTCGACCGGTTCCGGAATTATCATTTCCGAGGACAAGGACAACAACGAACTGCTGATTGCCACGAACAATCACGTGGTAGAGGATGCGGACAGCCTGGAGGTTCAGTTTATTGATGAGTCCACGGCGGAGGCGAAGATCAAGGGAACGGATGCCGGAAATGATCTGGCAGTCATTGCCGTCAGCTTAAAGGACATCGACAGCGACACCCTGAATCAGATCAAGGTGGCAACGCTCGGAGATTCGGATGAGCTGAAGATCGGCGAGCCTGTGGTGGCCATCGGCAATGCTCTTGGTTATGGTCAGTCCGTTACAACCGGTGTCGTCAGTGCACTGGATCGTGAGCTCCAGGTTGAGAATGTATCCGGTACGTTCATTCAGACGGATGCAGCCATCAACCCCGGCAACTCCGGCGGACCGCTGGTGGATCTCAACGGCAATGTCATCGGGATCAACTCCAGTAAGATCGGCGGCGAGAAGGTTGACAGCATGGGCTTTGCAATCCCGATTTCCAGAGCGGTTCCGATCATTCAGGATCTGATGAACCAGAAGACCAAGGAGACGGTTGCGGAGGAAGACCGCGGATATCTCGGAATCAGCGGTGTCAGCGTAACCAGCCAGGTCGCAAGTGCGTATGATATGCCGGAAGGCGTTTATGTCGCACAGATCATTGACGGCGGCGGCGCAGCGGATTCGGATCTGCAGAAGGGCGATATCATTACGGCCATCGAGGGTTCCTCTGTTACCGATATGGAAGCTCTTCAGAAGCAGCTCACCTACTACGCGGCAGGTGATAAGATCAAGCTCACGGTTGAGAGACAGAGCGGCTCCGGAAGCTACGAAGAGCAGACCGTTGAGGTAACGCTGGGAGACAAGAGTGCGATCCAGAAGTACGAAGAGGATCAGAACAGCTCTCAGAAGGACAGCAAACACAGCTTCGGCTACAACAATGGCAAGAGCGGTTCGGATGACAGCTCCTCGGACAGCACGCAGGATCCGTCCGACGAGGCGGGAACCGATGAGAGCGAAGATGCCGGTACGGAGAGCGGAAGTGATTCCGAAGGCCAGTACTACTCCTTCCCGTTCGGTGATCTGTTCGGAAGAAACTGATCTGACCGGCAGGAAAGCCTGAAAGACAAGAAACGTGCTTCAGAAGCGGTTATACGTGATACGAAAAGAACATAAGATAA
Organism: bacterium; assembly: GCA_963655255.1. Taxonomy (GTDB): domain Bacteria; phylum Bacillota; class Clostridia; order Lachnospirales; family Lachnospiraceae; genus CAG-791. The sequence goes on along the minus strand of CAVKEB010000001.1, from coordinate 162,714 downwards.
AAAAGAACACCAGCGGGCAGTGAAGAAATGCCTGCTGGTGTTTTTGTGAAAAACGGATGCTGCGCACCGCACGAAAAGCGCCCGGCAAAGCTGCTGATGAAATGCCGGAAGCGGACGGGACGCAGCGCAGAAAGAAAAATCAGATCTCCAGTTCCCTGCCGGTCAGGAGACGGTAAGCTTCGAGATATTTGGCAATCGTCTTGTCGATGACATCCTGCGGAAGATTGTAGTCGCTGTCCGGATTTGCCTTGAGCCAGTCGCGGACGAACTGCTTGTCGAAGGACGGCTGTGAATGGCCGGGTTCGTATCCTTCTACCGGCCAGAAGCGGCTGGAATCGGGAGTCAGCATTTCATCGGCGAGAATCACCTCACCGTCTTCGTTCAGGCCGAACTCGAATTTGGTATCGGCAATGATGATGCCCTTCGTGCGCGCGTAATCGGCACACTTGCGGTAGAGCGCAATGGTCGCATCCTTGATCTTCTGCGCATATTCCTGGCCGTGGCCGGGGAATGCCTTCTCCAGAACATCAATGCTCTTCTCATAGGAAATGTTCTCGTCGTGATCGCCGATCTCAGCCTTCGTGCTGGGGGTGTAGATGGGCTCTGGGAGCTTGTCGCACTCCTTCAGTCCCTCGGGAAGGCGGATGCCGCAGACCGTACCGTTCTGCTGGTAGCTGGCCCAGCCGGAGCCGGTGATGTAGCCGCGGACGATGCACTCAATGGGAATCATGGTCAGCTTGCGGCACAGCATGCTGCGGCCGCGGAATTCCTCGGTGCGGAAGAACTCAGGCATGTCGTTCACATCCACGCTGAGCATGTGGTTCGGGATGACATCTTTGGTGTAGTCGAACCAGAACCGGGACATCTGCGTCAGAACGCGGCCCTTATTGGTGACCTTGTTCTTCAGGATGACATCGAATGCCGAGATCCGGTCGGTGGCGTACATGATCAGAGAATCGCCGATGTCGTAAATCTCACGTACCTTTCCTTCCTTGACGGGACTGAACTGCTCCATGTGTTTTCTTCCTTTCTGCCGCAGCTTGTCTGCGGCCACGAGGAGAAACTGCGGAGGCAGTTTCTCCGATGTGATAAAACATGTGCACCGGAAGGTGCACATGAAGTCTGGAAGGGAGCCCATCAGGCGAACTGACAGACGCCTTTCTGCACACTTATCAGTATAAAAGGATCCGAACGTTCGGCAAGCCTTTTCCCCGGCGCGCGGTGACGAAAATTCCCGTGAAATCGCAGAGAAAATTCTGTAAAATTACCAAGGAAGTTTCAAAGGGAAAGAGCAGGAAATTGCGAATGAGAAATACAACGGTCGGCATTCTGGCCCATGTGGATGCCGGGAAGACAACTTTATCCGAGAGCATTCTGTTTCAGACAGGTGCGGTGAAAAAAAGGGGACGCGTTGATCACGGAGATGCGTTTCTGGATACCGATGAGATGGAGAAAAAGCGGGGAATCACGATCTATTCGAAACTTGCGAGATTCCGGATCGGAGATCGCCCGTTTACGATTCTGGATACGCCGGGGCATGCGGACTTCTCTCCGGAGATGGAGCGCGTGCTGCGTGTTCTGGACGCGGCCGTGCTCGTGGTGAGCGCGGCGGATCTTACGGCGCAGGAGGGGGCGGATCCGCAGGTGAGAATTCTCTGGAAGCTTCTGCGGCATTATCAGGTTCCGACGTTTCTGTTTATCAACAAGGTGGATCAGCTGGTGCCGAAGGAGGAAGAGAACGATCCCGGGAAGGTCCGCGAGATCTGCGGGAAGCTGTTTCGTCTTTTATCGAAGGATCTGGGGCGCGGGCTCGTCCTGTTCGATGAGCGGCAGATCTGTGAGGAGAACGAAGAGGCGATTGCGGTCTGCGAGGATGCGCTGATGGAGCGTGTCCTCGAAGGAGGGAACGTTTCGGAAGAGGATGTGCGGCGGCTCATCGCCCGGCGGAAGCTGTTCCCGGTTTACTGCGGAAGCGCCCTGAGAGATGAAGGAACGATGGACCTTCTGAAGGGCCTGGAGCTCTTTACCGGCGGGCAGGACGAGAATGCGGGGGTGCAGCCTTCGGAATCGGAAGGGGACGCGGAATCCAATGCCGGACAGAACCGGGGGAGCGCAGGCGGCGGAAACGCGCCGGAGAAAGCCGGGAAGGGAACCGATCGGTTTGGCGCCCTTGTCTATAAGATCACCCGGGAGAACGGAACCCGCCTTACTTGGATGAAGATTACAAGCGGGACGCTTTCCGTGCGGGACAGTGTGCGGGAGGCGGTTCCTCATGCGGCCGAGGGCCCCCTGCAGGAGAGCGTGGATCCGGTGGACGGCGCTGCCGCGGAGGAAGAGGGAGTCTTCGAAGAACGGGAGACGGAAGAGAAGATCAGTGAGCTTCGGCTGTATTCCGGTGACCGGTATGAAGCGAAAACCAGTGTGAGCACCGGAGAAATCGTGGCGGCAGCCGGACTCTCCTATACCAGCGCGGGGGACGGTCTTGGAAGGGAAGAGAGCCGGAAAGAGGAGATCCTGACGCCGATCATGACGAGTACGGTGACGGCGACGGACCGCTTCGGGAAGCCGGTGGACGATTTTACCCTGATGAAGGCGCTCCGCGAACTGGAGGAACAGGAGCCGATGCTGCAGGTTTCGAAGGAAGAGGAGACCGGCGACATCACCGTGCGGATTATGGGGGCGGTTCAGATTGAAATTCTGAAAAATCTCCTGCGCGAGAAGCATGGCCTCCGGGCGCAGTTCGGCCCGGGGAGCATTGTCTACCAGGAGACCATCCGGCGGCCTGTGGAGGGCGTTGGGCATTTCGAGCCGCTGCGGCACTATGCGGAGGTGCATCTTCTGTTGGAGCCGGGCGAGGAGGGGAGCGGCATCACGTTCGAGAACCGCTGTATTCCCAATACGCTGGATCGCAACTGGCAGAATCTGATTCTCTCCCAGCTCTCCGTAAAGAGTTTCAAAGGCGTGCTCACGGGATCAGGGCTTACGGATGTGAGAATCTGTCTGCTCGGCGGCAGGGCGAGTAAAAAGCACACCTCCGGCGGAGATTTCCGGAAGGCCGCCTATGCGGCGGTGCGGCAGGGCCTGATGATGGCGGAGAACATTCTGCTGGAGCCGGTCCTGAATGTGACGCTGGAGCTTCCCGCGGAGAATGTCGGCCGCGCGATGACGGACATCAGCATGATGCACGGGATGTGCCGGCCTGCGGAGTTTCGCGGGGAAGAGGCTGTTCTGGAGGGCAAGGTTCCTGCCTCGGAGCTCGGAGACTATGCGGCAAAGGTCGCGGGCTATACCGGAGGCCGCGGGAGACTTTCGGTATCTTGGAAGGGATACGAGCCCTGCCACAATGCGCGGGAAATCATTGAGGAAAAAGGGTATGACCCGGATGCGGACCGCAGGAATCCGACCTGGTCGGTCTTCTGTTCGCACGGAGCGGGGACCGTGGTCCCGTGGGATCAGGTGAGAAATTATATGCACGTGGACACGGGCTGGCAGCCGGAGAAGGAAGACGGACCGTACCGCTCGGACGATTATTACACCTTCCAGGCATCTCACACGGAGGACCTGCAGCTGGATCGCGCACAGGAGGACGAGGAGGAGCAGGACCATACGGCTCATCGCGGGAAGGTACGGGATTTCAAGGAGCGGCAGCAGGCCTTCCGCTCCGAAGAGGAAGAATTAAAGCGCATTTTCGAGAAGACTTACGGTCCGGTCAGGGAAAATCTTCATCATCCGGACAATGTGCGGCGGGGAATGGTCCTTCCGTCGGAGGAAGATGAGGAAGAGAGCGGACCATCGGAATATGGATCCCGGGGAACGGGTCGGAATTCAGGTGCGGATTTAGAATCCGGAAAACGAGCGGGGCAGAATAATTCGCCGCGTGCGGAAAATATGGCCGGAAAGGACAGCTCCGGAAACCGGGCGGGCAGGAAGGCAGCCGGGAAGGAGATTCAGGAATTCCTTCTCGTGGATGGCTACAATATTATTTTTGCCTGGGAAGAGCTGAAGGAACTGGCGGAAACGGACATCAAGTCCGCACGGGACCGGCTTCTTGACCTGATGTCGGACTATGCCGGCTACTCCGGCGTCAATGTGATCGTGGTGTTCGATGCCTACCGCGTTCCGGGAGGAAACGGAGAAGTGTACCGCTACCACAACATTGATGTGGTTTTCACGAAAGAGGCGGAGACCGCGGACCTTTATATTGAGAAAACCGCGCATCGGCTCTCGAAGAACAACCGGGTGACCGTGGCGACGGGAGACTTCGTGGAACAGGTGATTATTTTCGGTGCGGGGGCCTTCCGGCTCTCGCCGCGGGGACTTCTGGAACAGATTCTGTTCGCGGGAAGGGAGCTTCGGGAGAAGTATCTGACGGAATGAAAACAAACAAAATGCTACAGAAGAAATTCGGAAAGGAGCAGAGTACGCAGGGGAGAAGGTTCTCGAACGGAGAACTCAGGGCCCTGATTGTACCGCTGCTGTTCGAGCAGTTTCTGAATCTGCTGGTCGGAATGGTTGATATGGTCATGATCTCTGAAGCGGGGGAAGCGGCCATTTCGGGAGTTTCGATTGTCAATGACATCAACAATCTGGCCATTCAGGTGCTGGGAGCCATCGGAGGCGGAGGTGCGGTCATTATTTCGCAGTACCTTGGCTTTCGGGACAGGAAAACGGCAAACCGCTCGGCCAGCCAGCTGTTCACATTGACGCTCCTGATCTCCGTTCTGACGGGAGCGGTATGCGTCATTTTCCACACGCAGATTCTGCAGGCACTGTACGGAAGCGTCGAGGCGGATGTCATGGAGAGTGCGAAAACGTACTTCTGGATCACGGCGCTTTCTTTCCCGTTCCTCGGTCTGTACAACAGCGGGACGGCAATTTTCCGCTCCATGGAGCAGACGAAGGTGACCATGTACGCGTCCGTTTTGATGAACGGCATCAACATCATCGGCAATTACATCGGCGTTTATCTGCTGCATCAGGGCGTGGCAGGCGTTGCGGTTCCGACGCTGGTTTCCCGCATGGCCGCCGCCGCGCTGATGCTGGGCCTGTGCCTCGGGAGAAGGTATGAGCTTCACGCGGAGGTGCGTGGCATTCTGCGGTGGGACGCCTTCATTCAGCACAAGATCATTTCCATCGCGCTTCCGAACGGTGTGGAGTCTGGACTTTTTCAGGTGGGGAAAATACTGGTCTCTGCCATTGTCGCAACCTTCGGAACGGCACAGATTGCAGCGAATGCAGCGGCGGGCGGCCTTACGTCTCTTTGTTATACGACGGAATGTGCCATGCAGCTTGCCATTGTCACGGTCGTCGGACAGTGTGTCGGGGCCAATGATTACGAAGAGGCGCGCTACTATGTGAAAAAGATGATGCGGATTGCCTGGATTCTCGCTATTTCCTCCAATGCGCTGTTAATGGCGGTCTTCCCGGTGGCCATCCGGATTTACGGGCTTTCCGCCGGAACGGAGCAGATCGCGCGGACGATCACGCTGATGGAATGCGTGGCAATCGCGCTGATTCATGCAACTGCGTTTGTCCTGCCCTGTGCCCTGCGGGCGGCAGGAGACGCGAAGTTTACCATGTATTTCGGCGTCATCTCCATGTTCCTGGCGCGGGTCGGCTGCGCATGGCTGCTGGGCCGGGTGTTCGGCCTCGGCGTCGTCGGAACGAGAATTGCCATGTATCTGGACTGGGGGCTGCGGTCTGTCTTCTTCCTCTGGAGATATCGGAGCGGGAGGTGGACCCGGTTCCGCGTGGTGGAGAAATAAGTTTGAACGTGACATCGATATGTTACTTTCAAGCTGCAGAATCCATGCATCGAATTGCACAAAAACTCTTGCGCACAGAATGGCGGTGACTTACAATTTGTTGTGTTAACCAAGTAAGTCAACGACGATATCATGAGAATCCGCTTCAATCCGCCCAATAAAAAAGGGGAAGTTTTGTCCGGATTCGAAAACGATTAGACCAGCCTGTATGCGAGGATGAAAACGATGTGCTGCTACGTTACTTCAAATGAAGGACAGGGACAGGAACGCGTATCCAGCATTCTGCTTGAAGATCAGTATTTTGATTCCGAGGTGAATTTCTGCCGCGTTTATGCGGAAGATGTTTTACAATATCTGGAACGGATTCTTCTTCGGGCAGGGATTTCTTATTTTGTGAAGGAAGAGAATTCATCGTTTCTGGCAAAGCTTCTGTGCATGCACCGGAGCGGCTTCGTGGTCCGGATCAACTGCCGGGACATGGAGAAGGCGATGTACCTTGCCGAGGATCTTCGCGGTATCGAGATCATCGGACGGCTCCCGGAAGAGGAATGGACGCCGAGCAGAGCGAGGCTCCGGCGTGAAGAAGAGAGAAGACAGGTGGAACGGTTCGTCCGCCGCAGGAACCGTGAGTGGGACGAAGAAGAGGATTATGACGAATATGAAAGAACGCAGAGAGGGCGGCAGGGAGCCTGAGAGACAGAAGGGCAGAAAGTCTGCCTGTCCGTATTCTGTAAAGTGCGGCGGCTGCACCATGATTGATGTTCCGATGGAGGAGCAGCTGGCGGGGAAAAAGGCCCGGGTAGAAGAATGCGTCGGGGCGTTCGGCCCTGTGGAACCGGTGGTGCGCACGAAGAATCCTTACCGTTACCGCAACAAGGTGACGAGCATTTTCGGACTGGACCGGAAGGGGCATCCTGTCTGCGGCGTGTACCGGAGAGGTTCCCGTGAGATCGTTCCGGTGAAGGACTGCCTGATTGAGAACAAGCGGGCGGATTTGATCGTGCAGGATATTTACGGACTCCTTGCGTCCTTCAAGCTGCGCGTCTATGATCCGGAGACAGGTTTTGGAACGGTGAAGGCGGTGCAGATCCGGACGGCCCATGTGACGGGAGAGATTCTGGTGACCATTGTGACGGCGGGGCCCGTGTTCCCGTCGCGGAACAATTTCGCAAAGGCCCTGATGAAGCTCCATCCGGAAATCACGTCCATTGTGCAGAACATCAAGGACAATGACAGCTCCATGGTTCTCGGAACCCGTGAGAAGGTTCTGTATGGAAAAGGCTTCATCGTGGACGAGCTGTGCGGCAAGAAGTTCCGCATCTCTTCCCGTTCGTTTTATCAGGTGAATTCGCTGCAGACGGAGAAGCTCTACAACATCGCCATTGACGCGGCGGGACTCACCGGAAAGGAGCGGGTGCTGGATGCGTACTGCGGAATCGGGACGATCGGCATCTGCGCGGCGGACCGGGCGAAGGAGGTCCTGTCCGTGGAGCTCAACGCGGATGCGGCGCAGGATGCGGATGCCAACGTGCGGCTGAACGGCCTGTCCAATGTCACCGTATATGCGGAGGACGCGGGGCGGTTCATGCAGGAGATGGCCGCGCAGAAGGAATCGGCGGATGTCCTTCTGATGGATCCGCCGAGAAGCGGTTCGACCGAAGAGTTCCTGGAAGCGGCCCTTGTGATGCGCCCTTCGAAAATCGTCTACATTTCCTGCAATCCGGAGACGCTGGGACGTGATCTGAAGGTCCTGACGGATGGCGGCTACCGGATGAAGAAGGCGGTGCCTGTGGATATGTTCCCGTTTGTGGAAGATGTCGAGACGGTGTGCCTGCTGTGCCGGTAAAAAATATGTTTTAAGGAAAGGATCCATCCGCTATGCTTCTATCCGGCTTTGAACTGGAGAGTACCGAGGAGATTCAGAACAAATGGATGAATCTTCAGTACCGAATTCATATCCTGCTTTTCGTGGTTACACTGATTCTGGAAATCCTGATGTATTTTCTGATGAACGCGAAGGACAGCATTGATTCCAGCAGTTCGCGGTATTTCCTGAAATACTGTCTGGTTCCTTCCGGCAGCAATCTTGTATTCGTTCTGGGAAGCTGGTGGGCGATGAAGAGCAGGAACGTCCGGAAGGATCTCCGGCCGCTCCTGATGTCGGCATTTCTGCTCCTGAGCTGCACGATGCTGTATATCGTGCATTCGACGTTCGGGGCGCTGACGATGGTGTTCTCGCTTCCGGTTCTGATTTCTGTGGTGTACGGAAACTATTCTCTGACAACCGTGATTGCACTGATGAGCCTGTCCCTGCGCATTCTGGCGGAGTATCTGCCGGCCTGGGATTCCACGCGGGAATCGGTGTGGAGCAGTGCGGGCACTCTGTTCAATTACATCATTTCGCTGGTTCTGCAGGTTTGTCTGTACCTGCTCATTCTGGTCATTACCTATTTTGAGAAAATGAAGAACCAGGCCATCGAGAAGCGGACGGCGGAGAGGGAGAAGCTCCTTCAGGAGGTCCGGACCGATGCCCTGACCGGCCTGAACAACCGCCTTGCGTTCGAGAGCACGATGCAGACCATGACCGGAGAAACGGTTTCGGGATGCGTCATTGCCATGGTGGATTTTGATCATTTCAAACAGATCAATGACCGGTTCGGTCATCCCGTCGGCGATCAGTATCTGGCTTTTCTTGGCAGGGCTTTGCGGGAAACGGCACCGGGAGCGGAGGCGTTCCGCTACGGCGGCGATGAGTTCTGCCTCGTGTTCCGCGGGACCTCTCTGGAGGATGCGGAGAGAATCTGCTGCAAGATTCAGGAGAAAATGAAAGAAGCGGCGTGCATTCAGCCGTCCTTTGTCCCGACGCTGAGCATCGGCCTGGCACAGGGAAAAGACGGCATGACGGCAAGGGAGCTTCTGGCCGGAGCGGATCAGGTGCTCTACAGGGCCAAGGCAAAGCGGAACTGCTGCATTGCCGATACGGAATGAAGGAGCGAATGTTTGAAAGGTTGAAAGTGACATCGTTATGTCGCTTTCAAACGGCAGCATCGGTGCGGATACACCGGTGCGCTTTCTTTATGGGAGGAAGCCTGGAAACAGCACAGCAATAAGCAGGCAGTTTACAGGAGGGAACGGAGCTTCTCTTCTTCCGTGATTTCAATCTGATTCCGGGAGACGAGGCGCAGAAGTCCCTCTTCCTGCATCTGTAGCAGCATCCGGGAGAGGGAGGGCCTCGTGGTGTTCAGGAAGGCGGCGAGCTCCTCGCGGTTTAAGGAGAGAGGAACGATCCGGCTGCCTTTTCCTGTTTTGCCCTGTTCTTCCAGAAGAAAAGCGGCAATCCGCTGCCGCAGATTTCCCAGCGTCAGAAGATCAATCTGGCGGTTGTCCTGCTCCGATTTCTCCGCGAAGACATACAGCATATTGTAGACGACGCGGCTGTGATGCATGCAGCAGCGCTCACACTGCCCGCCGAAGAATTCCTCGGGGACGGAGAGAAGCTTCGTATTCAGAATGGCTTTGGCGTAGGAGTTGTAGCCGTCAGCCGAAAGGAACAGCTCCGTCTCCCCGAAGCACTCCCCCTCATGCAGGATCCGGATGCGGGTCAGTCTGCCGAGCGCATTGCAGCTGCCGAGCTCCACACTCCCCTCGAGAATGAAGTACAGCCGGGTCGGCTCATCCTCCTGCCGGTAAATGAACTGCCCCTTGGAAACGGAGACCACCTTTCCGCGGGAACAGTGAAGGCTCTTTTCAATTTCTTCATCGGAAAGTCCGTGGAAAATAGCCAGGTTCTGCGTGTTCATGAATCGTGTGCCCTCCTTAATTGGAATATGCGGGGAGGATGCCGGAGACCGTCTGGGAAGGCATCCGTAATTTTGTCAAAACTTGTCAAGGACCGGACAAGAATCGAGAAAAACTTCAATTTCGTAACATATGTTACATACTATTTTACCGCGATCGTCTAAGATAACAACATCAGATGAAACAAGAAGCCCGGCAGAAACAAAGCGGTTTCGGAGCGGATTCTGAGACACAGAGAATAAAGAACAAGCGCGGAGGCAGAACAGATTCTGCAGCGCGACAAACAAAAAGGCCACAGGCCGCGAAAGGAGAATATTATGAAATACAGATGCACAGTTTGCGGACATATCTATGATGAGGAGAAGGAAGGCGTAAAGTTTGCAGATCTTCCGGAGGATTGGAAGTGTCCTACCTGCGGCGTACCGAAGTCGAAGTTCGTTCCCGTTGAGGAAGAGAACGGCATGACCTGGGCCGCTGAGCATGAGGTTGGCGTTGCGAAGGACGTACCGGAGGACATCAAGGCGGATCTTCGTGCAAACTTCGAGGGCGAGTGCTCAGAGGTCGGCATGTATCTGGCAATGTCCCGCGTCGCATTCCGCGAGGGATATCCGGAAGTCGGCCTTTACTACGAGAAGGCAGCGCATGAAGAGGCGGAGCACGCTGCAAAGTTTGCAGAGCTTCTGGGCGAGGTTGTTTCCGATTCGACGAAACATAACCTTGAGGTCCGTGTAGCAGCGGAGAACGGTGCAACGGCAGGCAAGGTTGACCTTGCGAAGAGAGCAAAGGCGCTGAATCTGGATGCAATCCATGACACGGTTCATGAGATGGCACGCGATGAGGCCCGCCACGGCAAGGCATTCGCCGGCCTTCTGAAGAGATACTTCGGCGAATAATCCGGAGACGGATGAAAGAAATGCCGCTGGAAGGCGGATATTCTGGAAAATGACACAGAGGCTGCAGGGATTCCCATAAGGGGTTCCTGCAGCCTTTTTCTATCCCGCTGAGGCAAACTCCGCGATGCAGAGAGAATTTCGCGAAGGCGAATTCTCCCTGCATACAGGGCGCCGCCAGGCGGCACTCTAAGCAGGAGAAGATGTCATCCGGCATCTTCGAGTGCGGCGTTCTGAAGAAATCCGGCTTCCTGTTTCGTTACAGATCATAGAGCGCAGCCTCCGGAAGAAACTCACGGAATCCTCTGATTTTCCGGAATGGGCACCCTGATTTCCGCTCCTGATGCCGCCCCGTTAAGTGGCTGTAAAAATTGGCTTCGTTGCTTGTTTTTCGCTCACGGTGTGATAACCTAAATCTGGGGTAGTAGTTCAATATATGCAGATTTTCAGAGAGAAACGGACCGCTTTCGGTCTTCTCCACAACGAAAACGGACCTTTCCTGCAGCAGCCTGGGGAAATGCGAGGTGGCATATGGGGTTATATGAAATACTGGGAATTCAGGACGACTGGACCGATGCGGAGATCGCGACTTATTTGTCGATGCAGCGATCGGCATGGAACAGCAGACGGGTGAGTCCGAAGGAAGCGGAGCGGCGGGAGGCGGATCTTCGTGTCAAGCAGATTGACGTGCTGGAAGGCGCGGAGGCAAGGCTCGGAGACTTCATCCGCCCGGCCCTTGTGATCAAGACGCTGTGCGCAGCGATCGATAACCGCTACTCGGATTATTACGGGCTGGAAGAAGGCCTGATCCGGAGCTGCAGCCTGGGAAATTTCCGCGGCGAATTCCGGAGCGTGATGGGATATCTGAATCAGATCGGCGAGACGGAGCTTCTCAGGGAATGGAAGGAAACGCTGGACGAGCTCGGCGTGGAGATCCCGATGCCGAGGAAGAAGAGACCGGAGAAAGAAGCGCCGCGGCAGGAGAGACGGCAGCAGGAAGAAATTTCCGGTGAGAGAAGGGAACGGGCGGAGGCTCCCCGGAGAAGAGAGCACGGAGAGAGGCCGCCGAAGAGAAGAACGCAGGGCGGAACGGCATCCTCTTCCGGACGGGCAGGGGATGTGCTGAATGCGATGGCGCGCAGCATCCGCCGCTTTTTCCGGAAGGCGAAAAGGACGTTCCGGCGGATCCGCTGGTCGGAAATTCCGAAGAGAATCTGGGCAACGATGGCGGTGATCATTGCGGCAATCGTGGTGCTCATTGTCCTGATCGGCCGCGTGAATACGACGCGGAGAGCGGAAGCGGAGAAGAAGGCGCAGGAAGAAGCGGCTGCTGCGGCATCGCTTGCGGCAGCAGAGCAGGTGAAGCAGGAGCAGGAAGCGCTTCTGACGGCCCTGAAGGGAATGGACAATTTCCAATTGCAAACGGACGAGTCCTTATTCTCCGCTTATTCCGGGGTAAAACCGGCGAGCTGCAACGCATCCTCCGTGCTGGTCGGAACGACGGGCAGGAACTACGGCACCGAGTATCTGTTTGACGGGAATCTGGAAACCTCGTGGCAGGAAGGTGAGGACGGGGACGGCATCGGCGTGTCGATCACTTCGGTCTTTGCCTCGAAGACGCAGGTCAGGGGCATTGCGTTCTGGAACGGCAGTGAGGTTTCGCAGGAGAAGTTCGAGGCGAACAACCGCCTGAAGGATATCACGGTTTCCGTAAGCTGCAGCGGGCAGACCTGGTCGGCATCCTACACGCTGCAGGATGTCATGGGCGAGCAGGTGATTCTCTTTGATCAGGCGGTGCCGATGGAGTCGGTGCTGATCCGGATCGACAGCGTTTATAACGGAAGTGTTTATCAGGATACGGTTCTGTCCGAGTTGTCCTTCCTGACAGAGAACAGCGCGGAGAATGCTTCTGCGGGCACAGCAGAGAGCAGTGCGGCAGACGCTTCTGCCGATGCGGCAGGCGGTGCCTCCACAGACAGCGCATCGGAAGCTTCCACGGATACCGCGGCAGCACAGGGAGAATAAGCCGCGGCCAGCGGAACCGGGACAAGGAGATTGAAAGGTTTTATGGGAAAGTTTTTGAAGAAACAGTGTGTAGAGCATCCGTATCGTTTTGTCATCGGTTTCTTCGTGATTTTTATCAGCTGGTTCGTCCTGCTGGAGCGGGCGGATCTGCCGGTGGTGTGGCATATCCACTGCGGGCTGGACCGGTACATTCCGTTTGTGAAATACGCGGTGATTCCATACAGTCTGTGGTTTCTCTGGATGACGCAGTCCATGTTTCATGAGGTTTTGAGGGAGGACGGAGAGAACCGGTGGAGAATGCTGGCTCCGCTCTTTAGCGGGCTTCTTCTGATCCTTCTGTTCTGCACGCTGGTTCCGAACGGGATCTCGCTCCGCCCGCAGGAAATTCCGGGGAATGACTTGTGCGCGAGAGCGGTGCGGTTCATTGAGGGCGCGGACAATCCGACGAGTGTCTGCCCGAGCATGCACGTGTTCTCCACGATTTTTCTGGATTTCGGCGTTCAGAGAGCGAGAGGCTACCGGCACCGCTTCGTGAAGCCGCTGGCAAGGGTGATGGACATTCTGATCTGCTGCTCGACGATGCTCCTGAAACAGCACAGCGTCATTGATGTCCTGTGCGCGATTGCACTCGCGGTGACCATGGATCTGACGGCGGAATATCTGATTTCCCGCCATGCGGTGCGGGTTACGGCCAAGACCTGAGACTGTCACGGGAGATTTCCCGGAAAATTTGATCACACATTTTCCGGTGTCGCCGGGCCAGGCCCTGCCGCCGGAAAGAATTGCAAGAGACTGTGAAACCATCCGACGAGGAAAGGTTTCACAGTTTTTTTGTCCCGATTTATTCTTAAAGTTGTGTGAAATTACCGTGAAATCGGAAAGCCGGGTGCCGGAATGTGGTACAGTTTGAGTATCTGCCCGGTCGGAACGGGCGGAGAAGAAAACAGGAAAAGGATTTTACCTGAGAAATGATGAATACAGAAGACAGCATTTACGGAGACCATCTGCCGGAGCTGGAAGAGGTAAGGCAGCAGCTGGTCAGTGAGGTGCAGGCGGTTCGGGATGAGATGATCCGGGAGAAGGGGTTCGACCCGGTGGAGCACTGCCTGTCGAGAATCAAGAGTGAAGAGAGTATGCGGGAGAAGTGCCGCAGGAAGGGATTCCCGGAGACCACGGAGTCGGCGCTGGAGAAAATCTATGACGCGGTCGGTGTCCGGGTGGTCTGCTCGTTTCTGAGCGATGTCTATGTCATCCGGGATCACCTGGCTTCCATGCCGGGCGTCGAGGTGATCGAGGAGAAGGACTATATCCGCCACGCGAAGCCAAACGGCTACCGGAGCTTTCACATGATCCTTCGTGTGAACGGAAACGTTTACGCGGAGATTCAGCTCCGCACGATTTCGCAGGACACCTGGGCTGCGCTGGAGCATCAGATGAAATACAAGAAGAACCTGAACGGAAACACGGAGCTGATCGTCGGGGAGCTCAAGCGGTGCGCGGATGAGCTTGCATCGACGGATGTCTCCATGCAGACGATCCGGGACATGATCGTCTCTTCGGATTCCTGAGAGGAAGAGGGGACGTGTGTGAATTTTTCGCACGGCATGTTTTGCTTTTAAGGAGATGCTTTGTTTTCAGGGGCACAGCCGGGAAAAGCAGAGCGGCGTTCTGTTTTCGACGGGAAAACCTGGTGAAGGCAGAGAAGAAAATGTAAGAAAGAAGGTTCATCCATCATGAAAATATTGCTTGCAGAGGACACAAGAGACATGAATCATGTCCTCACCGTTGCCCTGGAGCATGAGGGGTACGACGTGGATTCCGCCTATGACGGCGAGGAGGCTCTGGAATTCGTGAAAAAAAGCGGCTATGATGCCATGATTCTGGACATCATGATGCCGAAGAAGGACGGAATTGAGGTTTTGAGGGAGCTGCGGGAAGAGAACATTGTCACGCCGGTCCTGCTTCTGACCGCGAAGGCGGAGGTGGATGACCGGGTGGCGGGACTGGACGCGGGAGCGGATGACTATCTGACGAAGCCGTTTGCCATGAAGGAGCTTCTCGCGAGAGTCCGCGCCATGACGAGAAGGAAGAAGGAATACGCGGCGAAAAAACTCTGGTTCGGAGATTTCTCACTGGACGATGAGAGCTTTGAGCTGGCCTGTGAGAATTCGGTGCGGCTGTCGGTGAAGGAGTTCGAGCTTCTGCAGGCGCTGATCCTGAACCAGAACCACGAGGTGAGCACGAACTACCTTCTGGAACACGTCTGGGAGGGATCGGAGAATGCGGGAACCGATACGGTCTGGCTGTACATTTCCTATCTCCGGGGCAAGCTTTCTTCCGTGGCCTCCAACGTGCAGATTGAAGGAGAGCGGGGTGGAAGCTTCCGTCTGGTGGGAGAAGCGCAGTGAGGCCGTAAGGCTCATGCAGGCCGGATGAATGCGCCGGGCGGTGGAAGATCGGAAGACTGGAAGTATTCTGCGGACCGGGACCGGTCCGACTGCAGGAGAACGCCGGAATCTGATATGCAGGTGCCGGAACAGATGTGACAGGAGAGAAGGTTATGAGTGAAGAGGCGATCCGGAAACTTCGGCTGAGATTCATTATCTATGCGACGCTGTCACTGACGATGGTCATGCTCCTGATGGCGGGAATGATTTATGTCTTCAATCTGATTGTCTCCCGGAATGAGATCAAGGAGACCATGCAGTACATCATTGCCAACGAGGGTGAGATTCAGGACGCGGAGACGATCTACGACGCGGCGCAGATAGGCGCAGAGAACGGCTCCGATACAGATTCCGCGGATGAAAGCGGGGATGACCGGAGCAGTCAACAAAACGCACAGAGACCGGATGCGGAAGAAATCCGGAAATTCCGCATTCTGGATCAGTCGGCGGGAAGAAAACCCTACGACATCGGAACCTTCCTCGGAGATATTTTCGGATCCGGGAACAGTGGCCTGATCGACGAGGACTCTCCGGATGACACGTTCTCAACCCGTTATTTTGCAGTGATTTACGGACAGGACGGGAACGTGGAATCGGTGAAGGCGAATCACATTTCCTCCCTGACCGCCCAGGAGGCGGAAATTCTCGGCAATTACGCGAAAGGCCGGTTTTTCCGGTTCGGGCAGTACGGCAAGTATTATTATCAGGTAGCAGACCTGAAGGGGGGCCGTGTCATTGCGGTCTTCCTGGATTCGACGAATCAGATCCACGCGACGTCAAGGCTCCTGTATTCAGCACTGATGCTGATTGTGTTCGGAATCGCGGTGGCATTTCTTTTCGTGCGCGTGTTTGCCAACAGGGCGATTTCTCCGGAGGTCCGGAACGCGGAGCTTCAGAAGCAGTTCATCACCAACGCGAGCCATGAGCTGAAGACGCCGCTCGCGGTGATCAAGGCCAATACGGAAATGCAGGAAATTCTCGGCGGGGAGAATGAGTGGACGCAGTCCACGCTCCGCCAGGTGGATCGGCTGAACGGCCTGATTCAGAATCTGGTGATGATCACAAGGGCCCAGGAGAAAGAGACGGCGGAGCGCACGGTGACCAATGCCGCAGCACTGATTCAGGAGACGGTGAAGGCTTATCTTCCGGTGGCAGCGCAGGATGGCAAGACTCTGGAACAGGACCTTCCGGAGAGCCTGAGCATGAAGGCTGTGGATTCGGAGATCCGCCAGCTGACGACGCTTCTTCTCGACAACGCGATCAAGTACTGCGATGCGAACGGGACCATCCGCGTTTCGGCAGGCCAGAAGGGAAGAGAGACCTGGCTGGTAGTCTCCAATTCCTACGCAGAGGGCGCGAATGTGGATTACAGCCGCTTCTTCGAGCGGTTCTACAGGCAGAACGAGGCGCACACGATTGACAGCCGCGGCGGCTACGGCATCGGCCTGTCGATCGCGGAGAATCTGGTGAAAAAATACAATGGAACCATCCGCGCGGATTGGAAGAACGGTGTCATTTCGTTCACTTGTACGCTAAAATAGGAACATTGGAAGGGAGATCCGACATGCTGGTCAATACCACACTGTGTTATCTGGAGCGGGAGGATTCTTATCTGATGCTCCACCGGACGAAAAAGAAGGGCGACCTGAACAAGGACAAGTGGATCGGAATCGGCGGTCACATGGAAGAGGGCGAGAGCCCGGAGGACTGCATTCTGCGCGAGGCAAGGGAGGAAACCGGGTATGAGCTGTCCGGCCTTCATTACCGCGGGATCGTCACCTTCGTATATAAAGACATCACGGAATATATGTCGCTGTTCACCGCAGACCGGTTTGAGGGACAACCGATCGAGTGCCGGGAGGGAGACCTTGAGTGGGTCCCGAAGGCAAGGCTGAAGGACCTGAACCTCTGGGAGGGCGACCGGATTTTCTTCCGGCTCCTGGAAGAGGGAGAACCGTTTTTCTCGTTAAAACTCGTCTATTCGCCGGAGGACGTTCTGCGGAAGGCGGTCCTTAATGGAAAAGAATTGAAGCTTCGGAAAGGAAGAACATGACACAGCAGACTCTTGTACTGGATGAGAAGAGAAATGTAACCCTGACCTGCTATCTGCAGCCAGTCGGCGGGAAATTTGACTATATCCGGAAGCGTCCGGCGATGCTGATTCTACCCGGTGGAGCGTATCAGTACTGCTCGGACCGTGAGGCGGACCCGGTGGCTTTTGCCTACCTGAAGGCAGGTTATCAGGTGTTCATTCTCCGCTACAGCGTGGCGGGGAACTGCGCGTGGCCGGCGCCGTTGATGGACTATGACCAGGCGATGGGAATGATCCGGAGCCGTGCAAACGAGTGGAATGTCTATCCGGACAAGGTGGCGGTTCTGGGATTCTCCGCAGGAGGGCATCTTGCGGCAGCCGCGGCGACGATGGGAATGCAGAGGCCGGATGCAGCGCTCCTTGGCTATGCGGTGACAGGAAATGATGTGAAGGCCTGCAATCCGACGGCACCGGACTGCTGCAGCATGGTGGATGAGAAGACCTGCCCCTGCTTTGTCTTCGCGGCGAGGGATGACGATGTGGTTCCGGTGATGAACTCCATCCGCTTCCTGGAGGCGCTGACCGAAAAGGGCATCGCGTATGAGAGCCATATCTATTCGCAGGGCGGCCACGGCTTTTCCACGGCGGAAGCGTGCGTGCAGAATCCGAAGACTCCTTTGAGTCCCCGCGTCCGGAACTGGGTGGAGGACAGCATCGGGTGGCTGGGCGAGATTTTCGGAACCTTTGACGGCGAAGGCGGGCTGACGGAGCCGCCGGTCCGGGCACACCTGAATGGTGACTATGAAGAATTCCTGTCCGCGGACTGCACGGTCGGCTGCCTTTTGAAGAACGAAGAGAGCCGGAAGATTCTGCAGCCGCTCCTTGCGAGCATGCAGAGCGGCGATGCAGCGGAAGGGGTATCCGGACAGGAGATCGAGAAGCTGATCCTGCCGATGAAGCTTGCGGATGTTCTGAAGTTCGCAGGAGCACCGGAAGAGGCGGTCCGAAAGCTGGATGCGCAGCTTCGCACGATTCCGAACCGGTAAGAGTTCTATATGTGACGGGGGCTTTTCGAAACCGGGAGCGGAGCCTTTACGTGATGGAGTGATCGCAGGTCCGGAACCGTGATCGGAATCTTTGCATGGCGGACAGCGCTTTTCAGAATCGGGAGCGGAATCTTTACGCGTCGGGCCGTACAGCGCTTTTTGGATGCAGGGTACCGGTTTTGACGGAGAAGAATCAATCGAAAGGGATAAACAGGAGCAGGGCAAGTAAGATGGATCAATATGAACTGACACCGGAGGAGATCGCCGGGAATCTGAAAAAGGTACATGAGAACGTGGAGGCCGCCTGCAGAAGAGTGCACCGGGATCCGTCGGAGGTGACGGTGTGCGCGGTCAGCAAGCTGAAATCCGTGCAGGACATTCAGGCGGCGATGGCGGCGGGGCAGCATCTGTTCGGCGAGAATTATGTCCAGGAAATCCGGGAGAAGTACGAAGAGCTGGGAGATTCCTGCGAATGGCATATGATCGGACACCTGCAGCGCAACAAGGTGAAATACATTGTGGACAAGGTCCGGATGATCCACTCGGTGGATACGATGGAGCTTGCGCAGCAGATTGAGAAGGAAGCGGGTAAGCACGGAATCGTGATGGACGTCCTTCTGGAGGCCAATGTCGCGAGGGAAGAGAGCAAGTGGGGATTTTCCACAGAGGAAGTTCCTGCCGCGGCGAAGGAAATCGGCCTGCTGCCGCACATCCGTGTGCGCGGCCTGATGACTTCGGCTCCCTATACGGAAGATGCCGAAACGAACCGTGTGTATTTCCGGGAGCTCCATGGGCTCTTTGAGGAGCTCGGACATTCCGGACTGGAGGGCGTACAGGCTGACACACTGTCCATGGGCATGACCGGCGATTACGTGGTTGCCGTGGAAGAGGGCTCCACGATGATCCGCGTCGGCACAGGAATCTTCGGCAGGAGAGATTATTCCGCAAGATAGACAGCAAATCAATGGGCAGCCGCAGAACCGGTCCCATCTGTGTGGAGCGCCAAATCAGAAGGGAAGAAATTCGTGGAATGGGAATGCAGCGTTCCGGTTCACGGGGCTCTCAGACAGGGACAGAGATGCATCTGCCCGGAAAGTCAGTCCAGCGCCTCCAGCTCGGAGAGGAACAGTTCATAGTAGTCATCCTCTCCGGCAAGAAGGGGCGAATTCTCTCCGCCGCCGTTGGTGCTGCGGCGCATGGCGGCGTAGTATTCCTCACCGGCCATCACAAGATCCATTTCATAGACGGGATATCCGTACTGCGCGCTCAGGCGGCAGAACTCTGCGGCGGGTTTGTCCGCCTTCCTTGTGGCGAGCAGGGCATCACGGACAGAACGATCCTTCGCGGCAAGGCGCTTGAGACCCTGCAGCGCTTCTTCAAGATTCATCGGAACCAGGCTCATCTGATTTACCTCCGGAAAGTCAGCATCATCAGGTATCGTTAAGATGCACGGAATCATTACAGCAATACTATAACAGCTTTCTGCGACAACCATGATACCGGTTTTGTAGGGAAAAAACGCATCTCATGGTACAATAGAAAAACGCGGAAAGGATACGACGGAGGAGCGCTTGCAGCAGAACAAGATGATGAATACAGAAAGAGCAGAAGGAAAGAAGGCACAAAAAGAAATCCGGCGCCTTGTGGTCGTCCTCCTGGCGGCCTGTCTCATGGCAGTCAACATCAAAACCTTTGTCCGGACCGGCGGATTGTATCCGGGCGGAGCAACCGGTCTGACCATCCTGTTCCAGCGGATGGGCGAGCAGTTTCTTCACGTGGAGATTCCGTACACGCTGATCAATGTCGTTCTGAACGGCATCCCGGTCTACATCGGGTTCCGCTACATCGGGAAGAAATTTACCCTGTATTCGCTGGTGATGATTGTCGTCAGCTCGCTTCTTACGGACCTGCTGCCGTCCTATGCGCTGACTTATGATACGCTTCTGATCGCTATTTTCGGAGGAATCCTGAACGGAACGGCGATCAGCATGTGCCTGTCCGTGGATGCGACGAGCGGCGGAACGGACTTCATTTCCATTTTCCTGTCCCAGAAACGAGGCATTGATTCATTCAATATCATTCTGGGTCTAAACGTCGTCATTCTGGGAGCGGCGGGTCTGATGTTCGGCTGGGACAAGGCATTGTATTCGATCATTTTCCAGTATGTCTCAACCCAGGTGCTGCATCTGCTCTATCGCGGCTATCAGCAGATTACGCTGTTTGTTGTGACGGATTATCCGAAGGAGATCTGCTCCATCATTTACGGACTCAGTCATCACGGAGCAACGATCATGAACGGAGAGGGCAGCTACGGGCATGAGAGGAAGCCTCTGGTCTATTCCGTGGTGGATGCGCCGGATGCGAGAAAGGTGATCAAGGCGATCCGGGATGTGGATCCGAAGGCCTTCATCAACAGCGTCCGGACGAGCGAGCTGAAGGGAAACTTCTACTTCAGTCCGAAGGATTGAGGCCGGGTTTTCCAGCAATAAGGCCCGGGCAGGAATATTGCAGAAATAAGAAAACAGAACCGCAAGAAGAAAAATACAGAACAAGAGAAACGGGGGAGAACATGCACATACCTGACAACTATTTAAGCCCGCAGACCTGCGCCGTGATGACGGCGGTAATGATACCGGCCTGGACCATTTCCGTGAAAAAGATCCGGGCACAGATCCCAGGTGAGAAACTGCCGCTTCTCGGCGTTGCGGCAGCCTTTTCTTTTCTCGGAATGATGTTCAATATCCCGCTTCCCGGCGGAACAACGGGACATGCGGTGGGAGGAACGCTGACGGCGCTTCTCGTCGGGCCATACGGCGCCTGTATCTCCATTTCGGTGGCGCTTCTTCTGCAGGCGCTTCTGTTCGGAGACGGCGGAATTCTCGCCTTCGGAGCGAACTGCTTCAACATGGCGTTTGTGATGCCGTTTGCAGGCTATGCAGTCTATCGCCTGATTGCGGCAGGAACGGCGAAGAAAGCAGGATCAACTTTCGGAAAGAAAACAGCAGATGGAATGCTGACAGGGGCGGAGCTTTCAGATGAAACGTCCTCCGGCAGGAAAATGTGCGGGAAGAAATCCGCAGGAAGGCAGCTCGCAGGCGCCGTGATCGGATCCTATGTCGGGATCAATGCGGCGGCACTTGCGGCGGCCATTGAGTTCGGCATTCAGCCGATGCTCTTCCGGGATGCCTCGGGGAGTGCAAGATACTGCCCGTATCCGCTGTCCGTTTCCATTCCGGCGATGATGATCGGACATCTCACGATTTTCGGACTGGCGGAAGCGGTCTACACGGCGGCAGTTTTCCTGTTCCTGCAAAAGACCGCGCCGGAAACCCTGCGCGGAGCGGATGCGTACCGGGTATCTTGGCCCGCGGGAAAAACGCAGCAGGCTACAGGAGCGGGAGCAGGATTGGATGGCAGGACAAACGCCCGGAGGAGCGGTCAGGAGACGGACGGGAGTCCGGAAGGACACAGGAGCCTCGGAATTCCTGTGCTCCTCGGGATTTTGATGATCGGAACGCCGCTCGGACTCCTCGCCGAGGGAACGGCCTGGGGCGAATGGGGCGCGGACGAGATCGCGGCGACCGGTGCCGGATATATCCCTTCCGGAATGCAGAACGGCTTTTCCTTTGAGACGCTTCTTCCGGATTATTCCTTTGGAAACGCACCGGCGGCGGTCGGTTATCTTCTGTCCGCCGTCATTGGCGTTGCGGTTCTTCTGATGGTATTCCGGCTCCTGTCCGGATTGGCGGGCGGGAAGCAGGGAAGAGGGTAAGCCCGGGACGGATCCGGAAGAGATGGCAGTGTGAATAACGGCCGGATGCAGGAAATCCGGCATTACTTCATGAATATTAAGGTAATAAAGCTTCTTGCAAGACTGCTGAAGTCGGACCGGGAAGCGGGAACAACGAAATACAGTGCGGCGGGCTGCCTTCTTCTGGCCCTTGTGACGGTGCTCCTGTGTGCGCTGTCCGGGAATGCGGTTTTCCCTGTTACGGTCATTGCGGCAGAACTCTTCCGCCTGTCCCTGCGGAAGCCGGAAACCATCGCCCATGTGATGGGAACGGTGCTCCTTGCGGCCGGGGCTGCGGCGGTGTTCATGGTACCCTCGGTTTTCTTCGGAAGTCCCGGATCCTTCGGGACGGTGACCATGAAGGTGTTCGAATCGGTTCTTGTCCTGTCGATGTTGGGCGAGGATGTTTCATGGAAGGAGATGACGGCGGCGATGGGAAAACTCCGGCTGCCGTCCGTTTTCGTGATGACGCTGGATATGACGGTGCGGTTTCTGTACCTTCTCGGGCGGTTCTCCAACTCGGTGCTGGAGGCGGTGACGCTCCGGCAGGTCGGAGAAAAGGACTGGAAGAGCGCAGGGACCGGCGGGATTCTCGGCAACACATTCCTGAAGGCGCAGGAGATGTCGAAGGGAACCGGAGAGGCGATGATGTGCCGCTGCTGGGACGGAGAATACGCAGGTCACGGAAAAGATCAGGAAAAGGGGAAGTCCTCCGGCTGGGCTGCGGGAGCGGTTCTGGCGGCGGAGCTTGCCTGGTTTGCCATGACGCAGAGCTGGATGGGATAAGATCTCCATTGGCCCGCAGAGTGCAGGGTGGCATTGCCGGAAAAGGTTTTGACAGAGATTTCGCACTGCATTTCTGAAAAAACATTTGCGCAAAGGCTCTGCAGGGCAGGACACAGAGGAAAGAATAGTCTACGGATAGAAAAGTTTGGAAGTGACATCGATATGTCACTTCCAAACAGCAGCATCGGTGCTGACGCACCGGCTGCCGCATTCGGCAAAACCGCCTTCGCGGTTTTTGCCTCAGCGAGGAATAAGTTGGAAAAACATGATAGAGTTGCAGAACATCTCATTTCAATATGAAGGCAGTCCGGAGAAGGCACTGGACGGAGTCAGCGCCGTGTTCGAGGCCGGGAAATGCACCTGCATCACGGGACCGAACGGGTGCGGCAAGTCAACGCTCTTCCGGATCCTCCTGGGGCTGGACGTCCCGTCGGAAGGGAAGTACTTGCTGGACGGCGAGGAGATCACGGCGGCGAAGCTGAAGGACAGGGACTTTTCGATGAATTTTCACCGGAAGATCGGTTTTGTTTTCCAGAACAGCGAAGTGCAGCTCTTCACCTCCAGCGTGGAGGAGGAGATTGCATTCGG
Organism: bacterium; assembly: GCA_963655255.1. Classification (GTDB taxonomy): domain Bacteria; phylum Bacillota; class Clostridia; order Lachnospirales; family Lachnospiraceae; genus CAG-791. The sequence continues at coordinate 139,547 of CAVKEB010000001.1, read as the reverse complement.
CCTCCGGCAGCTCCATCTTCCGGAACAGGAAGTCCGGGAGAGAACGGAGGAATTCCTGGAGCGCTTCGGGCTCACGGCTCTTCGCGGGAGGGCACCCTGGAGCATCAGCGGCGGCGAGAAGAAACGGACGGCGCTCGCGGCGGTGTTCGCGATGGAGCCCAGGGTTCTTGTGATCGATGAGCCGATCAGCGGCCTGGATGAGGACGCACAGGAGTGGGTGACTGCGTTCCTGAAGGAAATCCGTTCCCCGGAGCGCACGATCATCATCGGAACGCATGACAAAAGGCTCCTGTCGGGACTGGCCAACGCGGAGCTTCATATGAACAAGCTGCATCAAGTGGAGTTTATGCGAAGCGGCAAAAGCATGGTACAATTTGATGCATAAAAGTTTGAAAGTGACATTGCTGCGTCGCTTTCAGACTGCAGCATCGGTGTTGACGCACCGGTTTCTCTGCAGAAAGACCGGCAGAGGATTCAATGGTTCGAAACGGAAGATCTGTTCACACGGGGCAGATCTGCAGGAAACAGGATCGGAATGACAGGAGGAAAATCATCATGGCAGAAATGAATTCGGTACAGGAACTGGGACTGTGTGTCCTTCACGTCGGCATCAATGCAGACGGAGAAGAGGACGGAAGGAAGATGGCGGAGGAGTTCCGCACCCTGATGGGCTTTATTCCGGATGAGAATCCGAACTCAATTTTCGCTTCTTCCCTGATTGAGATCATGAAGTTCGGGGGGCCCGGCAGGAACGGACACATCGCCATCGGCGCGCATGATGTGGACAAGGCGGCGGAATATTTCAAGTCCACCGGGATGGGCGTGAAGCCGGAGACGGCCGTTTACAACGAGGACGGCACGCTGAAGTTCATTTATCTCGCAAAGGAAATCGGAGGCTTTGCCATTCATCTGAAGCAGTATTGATCCGGGCAAAGAGTCCGGGGCACGGCCCCGCGGGCGCGGGGAATCAGATTTACGGGGATCAGGATGAGAAAAATAGAAAAATTAAAACTGTACGCAGAGCAGCAGGAACCGCTGGTAGTCGCGAGCGACACCATACCGGATGAACTGTTTGCAACGAACCATGTCAACCGCGGACTTCGCGATCTGAACGGAAAAGGCGTCGTCACAGGCCTTACCACCATCTCGGAAGTGACGTCCATGAAGGAAGTGGACGGGAAGCGGATTCCCTGCGACGGCGAGCTGTGGTACCGGGGATACCGGATTGAGGATCTGGTGCGGAAGTATTCGCAGCACGGATTCGGCTATGAGAACCTGACGTATCTTCTGCTCTTCGGCAGTCTTCCGGATGAGCAGCAGGAGAGGGACTTCATCGACAGTCTGGTATTGTCCCGGAATCTGCCGACGAATTTCACCCGCGACGTCATCATGAAGGCGCCGACGAAGGACATCATGAATTCCATGACGCGGAGCATTCTGACGCTGGCCTCCTATGACATTGATGCACAGAACATTTCCGTGGACAACGTCATCCGCCAGTCACTGATGCTGATCGCGGTGTTCCCGATGCTGGCCATCTATGCCTACCACGCCTACAACTACGACAAGAAGCTGGAGAGCATGTACATTCACCGGCCGGATCCGAAGCTCTCCACGGCGGAGAACATTCTCCTGATGCTCCGGCCCAATCAGAAATTCACGCAGACGGAGGCAAAGGTTCTGGACGCGGCCCTGATGCTGCATATGGAGCACGGCGGCGGCAACAACTCGACCTTCACCACACGTGTCGTGACGAGCTCGGGTTCGGATACCTATGCGGCCATTGCGGCGGCGATGTCCTCCCTTAAGGGTCCCCGTCACGGCGGCGCGAATCTGAAGGTCATGGACATGATGGACGAGATCAAGACCAATGTGCATGACTGGACGGACGATGAGGAGGTCCGCGCATATCTGGAGAAGCTCGTGGACAAGGAAGCCTTCGATAGGAAGGGACTGATCTACGGCATGGGGCATGCGGTCTATTCCATCTCGGATCCGAGAGAGCGGATTTTCAAGGGCTTTGTCACGAAGCTTGCGGCGGAGAAAGGCGCGCAGAGAGAGCTCGGTCTCTACAACCAGATCGAGAAGCTCGCACCGGAGGTCATCGCGAAGAAGCGCCACATCTACAAAGGCGTCAGCCCGAACGTGGATTTCTACAGCGGCTTTGTTTACAATATGCTGGGCATTCCGAGAGAGCTGTATACGCCGCTGTTCGCCATCGCGCGGATTGCGGGCTGGAGTGCGCACCGGCTGGAGGAAATCGTGGAGGCGGGCAAGATCATGCGCCCTGCCTACATTTCCGTGATGGACGAGCGGCCCAGGGAGAACCAGACATAAGAATTCACAGCAGGAAAGAAGAACGCCTTCCGGAAAAGCACCTGTCCGGGGAATGTCTGCCCGGGAAACGGGAGGAACGAAATCGGGAGAAGAGATTGTCATGCACTATTCAGAGACAGAGAAACAGTATCATACACAGGTCGGCGCCGAAGACATCGGGCGCTATGTCATTATGCCGGGAGATCCGAAGCGGTGCGTGAAGATCGCGCAGTATCTGGAGAATCCGGTTCTGGTCGCGGATTCCAGGGAGTATGTGACCTATACGGGAACGCTTCTCGGCGAGAAGGTCAGCGTGACCTCGACAGGAATCGGCGGACCTTCCGCAGCCATCGCGATCGAGGAGCTGGTGAAGGCGGGGGCCGATACCTTCATCCGGATCGGAACCTGCGGCGGCATTCAGCCGGAAGTGAAGAGCGGCGATGTCGTGATCGCAACCGGTGCCGTCCGGATGGACGGCACCAGCAAGGAATACGCGCCGATCGAGTATCCTGCGGTTCCGGATCTTGGCGTGACGAATGCGCTGGTGAGCGCTGCGAAAGCACAGAATGCGACGGCGCATGTCGGCGTTGTACAGTGCAAGGATTCCTTCTACGGCCAGCACGATCCGTCGGAGATGCCGGTTTCGTATGAGCTGGAGAACAAATGGGAAGCCTGGAAGAAGCTCGGCTGTCTTGCCTCCGAGATGGAGTCCTCGACGCTCTTTGTCGTTGCGGCGCTCCGGCGCGTCCGCTGCGGATCGTGTTTCCTTGTCATGGCGAATCAGGAGCGCGAGAAGCTCGGCCTCGAGAACCCGGTGGTGCATGACACGGACGGAGCCATCCGCGTTGCGGTCGGGGCCATCCGGAAGCTGATCGAAGAGGACCGCGCGCAGTAAATGACATGCAGCGGAATGTCCGGGGAACGCAGGTTCCGCCGCACTTTTGCCTGTCTCAGGAGAAAAGGAACGGTCAAAGAGCGGGGCTTTCGGAGCTGCAGGGTGATTTTTTACAGGAAGAGGTCGGAATACCTATGGAAACAGATTATATTGCTGCCAGAAAGCTGGGCATCCGTGAAATGAAGCAGGCCATTGCGGAGAAGCGCTCTCCGTATCCTGCGGTTCTGGATGACATCATCGGCGGCGACGGAAAGCTTGCCGAGATCAACGTCGGACTGATGGAAATCCCACTGAACATGGTGGACGGCACGAAGACGGAGGGGAGAACCACGGCGTTCGCCTCGAATTTCATGCCGATTCTGGAGTCAGATACGGAGTTCGCCCGCAAGTGGTCCGGCCTCTATGATTCCCAGATGGAAGAGGGAATCCACGACCCAATCAAGGCGTATGAGTACATGACCCGGTTCTACGTGGAGGAAGGCAACAAGCGCGTGTCGGTGAGCCGCTTCGTCGGCGCGTCGGCCATCCATGCCATGGTCATCCGCGTGATGCCGAAGAAGGCGGACACGAAGGAGTACCGGGTGTACCGGGAATTCCTGGAGTACTTCAACGTCAACCGGATGTACGACGTGATTTTCACGGAGGAAGGAAGCTACCGGAAGTTCGCGGCCTGCCTCGGTCAGACGATGGACAAGCCGTGGCCGAAGGAGGTTCAGGAGGACATCAAGGCGGCCTACGCGGTTTTCGTTCAGGTCTATCACCACGAAGGAGAGAGGCGCAGGATGACGCTCCCGGACGGCGACGCGTTCCTGACCTATCTGAATTTTTATCCGATTCAGAGTCTGATCAATGAGCCGAGGCCCCTTCTGGAGAACCGCATTGACCGTCTCTGGAAGGAATTCCTGGTGGATGCCAATGAGGACGGCATCACGCTGGTGGAGACGCCGGAGGAGATCCGGGGCGGAAAGAGCGGATGGGGGAACACGCTCCGCGGCATTCTGCAGCAGAAGCCCCGGTATTCCAGGGAGAATCCGCTGCACATGGCCTTCATTTATCCGAAGACCGCAGACAATTCCGGCTGGATTTACGGACATGAGCTGGGCCGCAACTACATTGAGAGTCGTTTTGCCGGTGTCGTGAAGACGGAGAAATTCGAGAACTGCGGCACGGATGAGGAAGTCCGCAGGGCAATTGACCAGGCGGTCGCCAATCATGCGGAAGTGGTGTTCACGATTTCCCCGACCCAGATGGATGAGACGCTCCGCTCTGCCATTCACTATCCGGCGACCAAGTTCCTGAACTGCTCCATCAATCTGTCCCACAACGCGGTTCGCACCTACTACGGCAGAATGCATGAGGCGAAGTTCCTGATGGGAGCGCTGGCGGCGAGCGTTGCGAGCAATCATAAGATCGGGTACGTCGCGGACTATCCGATTTACGGCATCGTTGCGGGAATCAACGCGTTTGCAATCGGTGCGTCCATCATTGATCCCAAGGCGAAAATTCACCTGAAGTGGTCCACGGACAAGGATATGAACTGGAAGCGGGAGTTCGAGGACGAAGGCGTCTATGTGATTTCCGGTCCCGATTTCATCCGGCCGGCACAGGCCTCCCGCGAGTACGGTATTTACCAGAGAGACATGGACGGCGGGGTTCTCAATCTGGCGGCTCCGGTGTGGAACTGGGGGACCTACTATGAGCTGATCGCGCAGAACATCCTGGAAGGAAACTGGGATACGGCAAGACAATCCTCCGAGGACCGGGCGACGAACTACTGGTGGGGAATGTCCGCAGGTGTCATCGATGTCATCCTGTCCGAGAAGCTTTCCTACTATTCCAGAAAGCTGGTGGATATGTTCCGCGCAGGCATCGTCTCCGGAAGGCTCAGTCCCTTCATGGGAGAACTTCATTCCCAGGAGGGTCTCATCCGGGAGGAGTCCTCAAGAGGTCTTTCCAATGAGGAGATCATCACGATGAGCTGGCTCAACGACAACGTGATCGGCAGCCTTCCGCGGAAGGATGAGCTGACGCCGGAGGCCAACGCGGCGGTGGATGTCAGCGGTGTCAGCGGTGTGACGCAGGAGGACGGGACACAGCAATGAAGATTCTGGTAATCGCCGATGAAGAAGTGAAGGGGCTCTGGGATTTTTACGATCCCGCGAAAACAAAGGACGTGGATCTGATTATTTCCTGCGGGGATCTGAAACCGCAGTATCTGGAATTCCTGGAGACGATGGTGAACTGCCCGCTTCTGTACGTGCGGGGCAATCACGACACGAAATATGATATGATTCCGCCGCTTGGCTGCATCGACATTGATGATAAGGTCTATGATTACAAAGGACTGCGGATCGCGGGACTCGGCGGCAGCATGCGCTATCATCTGGGGAAGGACATGTATTCCGAGGACGAGATGAGAAAGCGCATCGCGAAGTTAAACCGCCAGATTCTCCTGATGAACGGCGTGGATATTCTGGTGACGCACGCGCCGGCGCGCGGCTACGGCGACATGGATGATCTGCCGCATCTGGGCTTTGAATGCTTCAATGAATTCATGGAGAAGTGGCATCCGAAGTACATGCTGCACGGGCATGTGCACAAGAGCTACAACTATAAATTCATCCGGGAACGGGAGCATACGAGCGGGACGAAGATCATCAACGCCTACGAATACACCATTCTGGAAGTCGGCGACGATGAGCACCCAGCACAGGGAAGAACCGGATCGGCTCTGTACGATTTATATATGAATTTGAAAATAAGAAAGTGATATCTGTTCAGCACTTGCGGAATTCAGGCGTGAAGGGGATGTTTACAGGCCCATTCACGATTAAATTCTGCAGGCGGCAAGGTGTGAGGAGAAATCCGCGCAGGCGGTTTCTCCGAAACGCGTTGTGAATTGCTTGCAATTCACAACAAACAGGAGAAGTCATCATCAGATGACTTCGAGTGTCGGCGGAACAGATACAGAAATAGGGAGGAGAGCATATTATGGAAATGCAGATGGAGTTCAAGCGCAAGCTTCCGATTCCGCAGGAGATCAAGCGGGAGTTCCCGCTTTCTGCCGAGGTGCAGAAGGTGAAGGAGGAACGCGACCGGATTATCGAGAATATTTTCTACGGGAAGGATGACCGTTTTCTTCTGGTGATCGGACCGTGCTCCGCAGACCGCGAGGACGCGGTTCTCGACTACATGACCCGTCTGGTGAAGGTGCAGGAGAAGGTGAAGGACAAGATCTTCATCATTCCGCGTGTCTACACGAACAAGCCCAGGACAAAGGGCGTCGGATACAAGGGAATGCTCCATCAGCCGGACCCGGAGAAGGGTGAGGATATGCTGGCAGGTATCATTGCCATCCGCCAGATGCACACGCATGTGGTCGAGGAGACCGGTTTTACCTGTGCGGAGGAAATGCTCTATCCGGAGAATCACCGGTATCTCTCGGATCTTCTTGCCTATGTGGCAATCGGCGCGCGCTCGGTGGAAGACCAGCAGCACCGCATGGTTGCCAGCGGCGTCGGTATTCCGGCGGGAATGAAGAATCCGACAGGCGGCGACATCTCCGTGATGATGAATTCCATCACGGCGGCACAGAGCAGTCAGACCTTCCTGTACCGCGGCTGGGAGGTTGTCACGACGGGAAATCCGATGGCGCACGCCATTCTCCGCGGCTATGTGGATAAGTACGGACGGAGCCATGCGAACTATCACTATGAGGATCTGATGAACCTGAAGGAAGCCTATGACAAGGCCAAACTTCAGAATCCGGCGGTCCTTGTGGACTGCAATCATTCCAACTCCGGCAAGCAGTATCTGGAGCAGATCCGGATTGCAAAGGATGTGCTGCACTCCATGCGTGCTTCGGAGGATATCCACGGTCTGGTGAAGGGACTGATGATCGAGAGCTATCTCGAGGACGGCGCACAGAAGATCGGCGAGGGCGTCTATGGCCGTTCGATCACGGATCCCTGCCTTGGCTGGGAGAAGTCGGAGAGACTGATTTATGAGCTTGCAGAAGAACTCTGATACGGAACTGTTCGGGAGCATGCCCATGCTCCCTCTGATGCTGCGGATGGCGCTTCCGTCCATTCTGGCTCAGCTGGTCAACATGCTCTACAGCATCGTGGACCGGGTTTATATCGGACACATCACAGGCGTTGGCACCAAGGCTCTTGCAGGTGTCGGCGTCTGTAATACTGTGATCATTCTGATCTCCGCATTTGCGCAGTTCACGGGAGGCGGCGGTGCTCCGCTCGCCGCGATTGAGCTGGGAAGGGGGAACCGGGACAAGGCGGAGAAGATGATGGGAAACGGCTGCTTTCTGCTCCTCGTCCTCACCGTCCTTCTGATGGTTCCGGTCTACCTGTTTCTGGATCCCATCCTGTACGTGACCGGCGCCTCCGCGGGAACCATCGGGTACGCGAGGAGCTACCTTTCCATCTATCTGGTGGGAACCCTTGCGGTGATGTTGACCATCGGCCTCAATCCGTTCATCAATGCGCAGGGACATCCGGGAACCGCGATGATTTCTGTTCTCATCGGCGCGGTTCTGAACATTGTGCTGGATCCTGTCTTTATCTTCGTGCTCGGCATGGGCGTTTCGGGAGCGGCGCTTGCTACGGTCCTTTCTCAGACGGTGAGCGCTCTGTGGATTCTGGGTTTTCTACTCTCGAAGAAGGCAAAACTCCGGCTCCGGAAAAGGAACCTTCGCCCGGACGGGACGCTCCTTCGCCAGATCGCGGCTCTCGGTGTCTCGCCGTTTGTCATGGCGAGCACGGAGAGCATCATCGGACTGGTCATGAACCGGGGCCTTGCGGCTTACGGCGACATCTATGTCAGCGCGCTGACGATCATGCAGAGCTGCATGCAGATTTATTCCGTTCCTCTGAGCGGCTTCACGCAGGGAGCAAGCCCCGTTGTGAGCTACAACTACGGACACGGGAATGAGAAGCGGGTTCGCGAGGGCTTCCATGTGATTTTCGCCGTAATGACGACGGTCAATCTTGCAATGACGCTCTGGATGATCCTGCGGCCTGGATTTTTTGCCGGAATCTTCACCTCGGACCGGGAGCTTCGGGAGACGGTCTGCCGGATCATGCCGGTGTTCCTTGCGGGCATGACGGTTTTCGGCATGCAGAGAGCCTGCCAGACCATGTTCATTGCGCTGAATCAGCCGGGAGTGTCGCTGTTCATCGCGCTCCTTCGCAAAATTTTCCTGCTGGTTCCGCTGGCTCTCATTCTGCCGCATTGGTTCGGCGTGATGGGAATTTACGGCGCGGAAGCGGTTGCGGATGCATTGGCGGCGTGCTGCTGCATTCTGATTTTCCTGAATCGTTTTCCGAAGATTCTCCGCGGCATGAGCGGAATGAAAAAACAGCAGCATGAAACAGGGAGATCATATTAAATAAATAATTTGGGTGGAACAGTGTCCTTGTTGATTTTGAAATGCAACTCATGTTAACATAAACGTGTTTTATTGTTTAAGATTAAGAATAAGAACGAATATTTACATGAGCCTTACACGAGGGATGAATTCCCGAAAGGATCAAGGGTAATCGAATATGGCGGATGCGGTGCTGGGAAAAGAGCACGTGATACAGATGACGGGGGAACAGGTCGAAGAGGAGATGAAGTGCCTGCGCAGAATGTTCCCTGTCGTCCGGCTTCTGGATGAGAAGACTCTGCTGGAAGAGCCGTGCTATGCACCCTGGAAGGACCAGAAACCCTGCAGGAACTGCATCGGCCGGGAGGTTTTGAGCAGCAAGGGGCGCAAGTCCAAGCTGGAATATGTCGGCGCGCACATTTATCAGGCAACGGCCCGCTATGTGGAAGTCGATGGAAAACCCTGTGTCATGGAGGTCATTCAGCTGCTGGAGACGGGCGAGAAGATCAGCGCGGAGACCGGCGAGAAGCTGTATCACGATGCGCTGACCGGAGCGTACAACCGCCGCTATTATGAAGACCATCTCCGGCACCAGTATATGACGGCCGGAGTGGCGGTCATTGATCTGGATGATTTCAAGCTGTACAACGATACCTTCGGTCATCATGCGGGAGACGTGGTTCTGGAGACTGCGGTGGCGACCATTCAGCACTGCATCCGGGATACGGATTTTCTGGTGCGCTATGGCGGGGATGAGCTGCTCCTGATTCTGCCGGATATTGCGGGAGATGACTTTACGAGGAAGCTCCGTCTGATCAACGGCAAGATCCATGGCGCGGTGATCCCGGGCTACCAGAAGCTTCATATGTCGGCGAGCATCGGCGGCGTCCTGGCTGCGGGAATGACCGTGGAGAAGGCGGTCCGGGAAGCGGACAAGCTCATGTATCAGGCGAAGATGAAGAAGAACTTCGTCGTGACGGATCACGACGGGGAAGAAGAGGAAGAGCCTGTCTCTGTGCAGGAGAAGCCGCTGATTCTCATCGTGGACGATTCGGAGATGAACCGCCTGATTCTGAGCGAAATGCTCCGAGAAGATTACCGGATCATGGAGGCGGAGAACGGAGAGGAATGCCTGAACCTTCTGGAGAAGAACGGAACCGAAATTGCTCTGGTTCTTCTCGATATTGTTATGCCCGGAATGAACGGTCTGGAAGTGCTCTCGGATATGTCGCGGCAGAACTGGCTGGAAGAGATTCCGGTCATTATGATTTCCAGCGAGGATTCCAATGTCATTGTGCGCCGCTCCTATGAGCTCGGCGCTTCGGACTATATCAGCCGTCCCTTCGATGCAAGGGTGGTCTATCAGAGAGTCTCCAACACGATTCGTCTGTACGCGAAGCAGCGAAGGCTCAGCGCGCTGGTTTCTCAGCAGTTCTACGAGCGTGAGAAGAATAACCGCATGATGATCAATATCCTGAGTCAGGTGGTGGAGCTCCGGAACGGCGAGAGCGGACTTCATGTGCAGCATATCCAGATCCTGACGGAGATTCTTCTGGAACGAGTGGTGCAGAAGACGGACCACTATCATTTGTCGCGCTCGGAGCGGTCGCTGATCGCAACGGCTTCCGCACTTCATGACATCGGGAAAATTGCCATTGACGATGCCATTCTGAACAAGCCGGGAAGGTTAACCAAAGAAGAATTCGAGATCATGAAGACGCATACCATGATCGGTGCGAAGATGCTGGAAGAGCTGGTGCAGTATAAGGACGAGCCGCTGGTGCAGACTGCTTATCAGATCTGCCGCTGGCATCATGAGCGATACGATGGAAAGGGCTATCCCGACGGACTTGCCGGGGAAGAGATTCCGTTCGCGGCACAGGTGGTGTCGCTGGCGGATGTGTATGACGCCCTGACGAGTGAGCGCGTCTATAAAAAAGCGATTCCGCACGAGGAGGCGATTCAGATGATCCTGCGCGGTGAATGCGGCGCATTCAATCCGATGCTGATCAACTGCCTTCTGGACGTGCAGGATAAGATACAGATGGAATTAAATACGCTGACTTCTACCCCCCCCCAGGAGGATCTGAGTGAAACCGGTGGGAAGAGTGAAGAGACAGGGAACGAGGTCAACGTTTGAAAGTGACATCGATATGTCACTTTCAAACAGCAGCATCGGTGCTGACGCACCGGCTGCCGCATTCGGCAAAACCGCCTCCGCGGATTTTGCCTCAGCGAGGTATAAAGATGACAATTCGGGAAGTATACGAGACAATGGGTGCGGATTATGATGCAGTGCTGCGTCGTCTGCCCAGCGAAGCGCTGATCGGAAGACTTCTTCTGAAGTTTCCGGAAGACGATACCTTTCGGATGCTGAAGGCCGCCCTGGAGGAAAAGGATGCCGAGACGGCGTTCCGCGCGGCGCATACCCTCAAAGGCGTGTGCCAGAACCTCGGGTTCGACAATCTGTTCCAGCCGGTCTATGACCTGACGGAGGCGCTGCGGGGCGGGAGTCTGGAAGGCTCGGATGAGCTGATGCCGCCTGTGGAGAAGCAGTATGAGATTACCCTGAAGGCAATCCGTGATTACGAGGCTTCGCAGCAGTAAAGACGGAAAACGCCTCCGCGGACAGGAGAATCATGCTGCAGCACGGTTATGAAAGAATCGGACCGTAAAGGAGAACTTTGCAGGCGGACTCCGGAGCGAAAACGTTTTCGCGAAAAAGAGAGAATATAGACGAGAAGATACCGGCAAGGCGCTGCGCGTGAAAACGTGCGGTGCCTTGTTTTGGTATAGCGCGCCTGAGAGGGTAAAGCGCAGAGGACGGGAGGTTTTCCTGGTTCTGCACGGATTCACTCTGTTGGGAAGGACCAAAAGGTGAGATAATAACGAATCAGCGAGGTATAACGATGACAGAAGAAGAACTGAGCAGAAAAGTGGATGAAATTGCCGCGAAAATGACGAATGAGGAGAAGATTGCCTTCTGCAGCGGGAAGGATTTCTGGCATACCAAGGGCTGGGCGCAGTATGAAATTCCGGAGATCATGATGACGGACGGACCGAACGGCCTGCGCAAGCAGACCGGGAAGGCGGACGCCCTGGGGAATGAGAATTCCGAGGCGGCCACCTGTTTTCCAACGGCGGTGACCGCAGCTCAGACCTGGAACCGCAAACTCCTGTATGAGGAGGGCCGTGCCATCGGCGAGGAAGCCAAGGAAGCGCAGGTGGCAGTGGTTCTCGGTCCCGGTGTCAATATCAAGCGAAGCCCCTTGTGCGGGAGAAATTTCGAATATTACTCGGAGGACCCTTATGTGGCGGGAGAGCTCGGGGCGTCCTTCGTTGCCGGAATGCAGAATGAAACCGGAATCGGCGCGAGCCTGAAGCATTTTGCCTGCAACTCGCAGGAGTACCGGAGGCTCCAGTCGGATTCCCAGGTGGATGAGAGAACGCTCCGCGAGATTTATCTGCGGGCCTTTGAGAAGGTCGTGAAAAAGGCACAGCCCGCCACGGTGATGTGCGCGTACAACAAGATCAACGGGACCTTCTGCAGCGACAATAAGAAGCTCCTGACGGACATTCTGCGCAGGGACTGGGGGTTCAAAGGCGCAGTCATTACGGACTGGGGCGCGCTGAACAACCGCACGGAAGCGTTCCGGGCGGGGTGTGATCTTGCGATGCCGGGAGGTTCCGCGCTCGGCGAGAAGGAAGCGGAAAAGGCGGTGAAGGACGGAACGCTTGACATAGAGTGCGTGAACGCGTCGGTGAAGCGTCTTCTGTCGCTGGTTCTGCGCCGTGCGGAGGCATTGGAGAAGGGCAGGGATTACTCCTACGACCGGACCGCTCATCAGATGACTGCCCAGAGAATCGCGGAGGAAGGAGCCGTCCTTCTGAAAAACGAGGGGAACATCCTTCCTCTGGACAATACCAGGGAAGTGGTCCTCATCGGACGGATGGCGGCATCCATGCGCTATCAGGGCGGCGGGAGCTCCCATATCAATCCGACGAGGCTCGTGCAGGTGAGGGAGAGCATCCCGGATGCCGCCTATGTGGAAGGGTGCGATGAAGAAGGAAATGTAACGGAAGAGAGCCTGGAGGAGGTCACCCGCGCGGCGGCAAGAGCAAAGAAGGCGGTCGTCTTCGTCGGTCTGACGGACCGGTATGAGTCCGAAGGGTTCGACCGGAAGGACCTCTCCATTCCGGAAGGGCACAACCGCATGGTCAAGGCGGCTCTTGCCGGGAATCCGAACGTGATCGTGGTTCTGATGGGTGGAAGCCCGATGAAGCTTCCGTGGCTTGCCGATGTCAGGGCTGTTCTGTATACGGGACTGTGCGGACAGGCAGGAGGAGCCGCCATCGCAAACTTGTTGACCGGAAAGGTCAATCCGTCCGGAAGGCTCACGGAAACCTGGCCGCTCGAGGAAATCGACATCCCGTGCTACGGAAGATATGGCAGGAAGGATGCGCAGTACCGCGAGGGCGTCTATGTGGGATACCGGTATTATGAGAAGGCGGGGCAGCGGGTTCTGTTCCCCTTCGGGTATGGCCTTTCCTACACACGGTTTGAATATTCGAATCTTCTCATCAGTGACCGCCAGGTGACGGTGCAGGTCCGCAACGCGGGGCCCTGCGCGGGAAGCGAAGTGGTGCAGCTCTATATCGCCAATCCGCAGGACGGCCCTTACCGGCCGCTCAAGGAACTCCGTGCATTTGAGAAGGTTTTCCTGCAGCCGGGTGAGGGCGCCATGGTGACGTTCCTCCTGGCGAGCCGCGATTTTGCCATCTATCAGGATGGGTGGAAGATTCCGACCGGGACCTACTCGGTCATGGTCGGTTCCTCGTCGACGGATATCCGTCTGGTGCAGCAGGTCGTCGTGGAGGAAGAAAAGGTCCCTACACCCGCATGGCTTCCGGAGAGCTGGTACGGAAAGCCCGCAGGACAGCCTTCCATGGGAGAGTGGCGCCGCATCATGGAGGGAGAGATTCCGGAGGAGACGGAGGCAGAGCCGGGGAACTTTTCCATGGAGAGCTCAATCTCCGAAATGGCCCCGTACAGCCGGATCTGCCGATGCGTATTAAAAGCGATGAAGAAGGGATGCATGAAGCAGACCGGGAACTCCGAGTGGAATGAGGAGGATCCGGTGTTCCGGATGTCCTATTCGACGACGGCGGATGTGCCGGTCCGGGCATTGAAAGCCTTTGCACCCGGCGTTCCCCTGTGGGCTCTCCGGGGCCTGGTGTGGCTCGCCAACCACGGACACAGCAGGAAAAATAACTTGTCCTGATCGGCGGATCGGAACAATCACGCACGAGAACACGGAAGCTACAGAAAAGCCGCAGACAAGGCCAAACTCAAAGAGCCTGTCTGCGGCAGTGTGCGGAAAGGCAGGAAATGCTCTGCGAAAAGGACCGCTTCCCGTAACAGGGACGGCGTCAGGAGTCCTGACCGAGGCGGTTCCTCCGCCAGTAGGCTCCCATCGTCATGCCGGGGGTGTAAGTGACGTCATTTTGCAGGTATTCGCCCAGACGGGCGGCGTCCGGGGAGAAGCGCCTGGCTTCTTCCTCGGAGGAGAACTCGACTTCCGCATAGAAAAAAGCAGTGGGAGCCTCCTCGTCCACGGCGTTGACCTCGAGGTGATGTCCATCTGCGAGAAGATAGGTCCTGCGGAGCTTGGGAATGAGGGGAAGGCCGATGAGGTCTTCCAGCTGACGGAAGTTCTCCGGTGCGATCGGGAATTCGATTTCCTTGCGGGTGAGCCCGTTCCCGCGGCTCTTGAAGCAGAGAATATAGGAGGGCGTTTCTCCAAGGATGGTTTCCTCGCGGATGCGCACCGTCGGTTCTACGCAGAGGTACCCCTGCCGCATGAGCTCTTCCTTAAGAAGAGTAAGATGCGCGGATGCCGGGGGCCAGCCTTCGACCAGCCATTTGCGCTCGATTTCAAGCGGAGTTTTCTGTTCGGAGTCCGAACGGGAGGATGAGGTTACATGGAAATGAGATTCCGTCATATGAGAAGCTCCTTGTGATTCAAATGAAATTTGAGGATTGATCTTTGCGGCGGACGCAGGGAATCCTCCGTCTGCATGGGAAGAAATCCGGCCGCTTTGTAATTTCAGTGTAAAGCGAAAAAAGAAATCGTCAAGAAAGGGTTTTCATGAAGAATTATAAAATGATCGTCAGCTACGACGGCACGCGCTACTACGGCTGGGAGCATCAGCCGAATACGGATATGACCATCCAGGGGAAGCTCGAGACCGTCCTGACGCAGATGCTGGAGACGGCCTCCGGGAAGAAGCCGGAGAAACCGGTGACGGTGATCGGGGCCGGGAGGACGGATGCCGGAGTTCATGCAAGAGCCATGACGGCCAATGTTCTTCTGGACACGGACCTCTCGGAGGAGGAGATCCAGAGGTATCTGAACCGGTATCTGCCGGACGACATCAGCGTAAACGAGGTGAAGCGGGCGGCGGACCGCTTCCACAGCCGCTTCAAGGCGACGGGAAAGACCTATCGGTACACGCTCTGGTACAGTGAGGACGGGAGCAAGCCGGTTTTTGACCGGAAGTATGTGTGGATGCTGAAGGAAATGCCGGATGTGGAGAGAATGCGGACCGCGGCGGAACGCCTTGTGGGCGAGCATGACTTTAAGAGCTTCTGCGGCAATTCCCACATGAAGAAGTCCACCGTTCGCCGGGTGGACTCCATTCGTCTGGAGACGACGGGACACTACATCCGCATCTACTATCACGGAACCGGGTTCCTCCAGAACATGGTCCGGATCCTCACGGGAACCCTCCTGGAAGCGGGGTACGGCAGAATGACACCGGAGGACATGGACCGGATTCTGGAGGCCGGGGACCGCAAAAAAGCAGGCCCGACTGCTCCCGCAGCAGGCCTGTGCCTTATGAAGGTGGATTTTCAATAATAACCTACTTCAAAATGCATGATCACGGCGATGTCGCGGATGAACTCGCCGTCTTTCAGCGGGATGTCCTCGTGATCGGAGATAAAGGGCATCTCCGCGCCGTATTCATCATCTTCATCCATCTGGACCTCAATCCAGCTCTTTTCGGCAGCGATGGCCGCGTCAATGGCTTCATCAATGCTGCCGCCCTCGAAGGTGCAGTCGTCGAGATCCGGAAAATAACCGGTATAGCGGCCGTCATCGCCAAGGCGCATGACGGCAGGATAAGTAAACGTCATAAGAAAATCCTTTCCGCGGCAGCAGTGCCGCAGCATAAGTAGTGCGTAGATACAGGGAAAGTACATGGAAACTCCGGTCTGCGCGGTCATGCCATAGCCGGACGGCCTCGTTGCAAAGAGTGCCGTTTTGCAGCAAAAATCCGGGAGGACAGACCGTTTTCCGATAAGAGAGTATAACGAAAAAAGAAAGTGAAAGCAATTCTATGGGACAAAACCAACTGTTAAAAGACCTGCGGGAAGGAAAGAAGCTGACCTTCCGGCAGCAGCTCCTTCTGATCGTGCAGCTGAGCATACCGGGGATCCTTGCGCAGATTTCGGAAATCATCATGGAGTACATCGACGCGTCCATGGTGGGATCGCTGGGCGCGGATGCATCGGCCTCCATCGGCCTGATCGCCTCCACGACATGGCTCATGGGCGGGATCGGAAACGCAGTGGGAACCGGTTTCTCCGTGCAGATCGCGCAGTATGTCGGCGCGGGAAATGAGAAGAAGGCAAGGGATATTTTCCGTCAGGGCATCGTGTCGGTTCTGTGCATGGGAGCTCTCATCGGTCTCGTGGGCGTGCTGATTCACGCAGGGCTCCCGGTATGGCTCGGCGGAGATGCCGATATTGTGGGACATTCTGCGGACTATTTTCTCGTGTTCTCCCTGACCATGCCGGTGATGACGCTTCTCAATCTGGTCTCCGGGGCACTCCAGTGCACGGGCAACATGACGGCTCCGAGCCTTCTTCTGGTGATGACGTGCATTCTGGACGTGGTGTTCAACTCGTTTACGATTTTCCCGGAGCACTCTGTGGCGGGTCTGACGCTCCCCGGTGCGGGACTGGGAGTTGCCGGTGCGGCGCTCGGAACGACGCTCGCGGAGTCGACGGCTCTGGTCGCCGGGATTGTCTACATTCAGTGGAGGAGCCGGATTCTGCGGCATCACCGCGGCGAACCGCTCCGGATGCAGGCACATGACCTCGGCGTTGCCGCGAAAATCGCGCTGCCGATTGCGTTCGAGTCCTCGGTTCTGTGCGCGGCGCAGATTACCTGCACCACCATCGTCGCGCCGCTCGGCACGCTTGCGATCGCGGCCAATTCGCTGGCCGTCACGGCGGAGAGCCTCTGCTACATGCCGGGCTACGGCATCGGTTCTGCGGCAACGACGCTGATCGGACAGAGCATCGGTGCGGGCAGACAGGATCTGGTGCGGAGGCTCGGCTGGCTGACGACGATTTTCGGAGCGCTTCTGATGGCGGGGAGCGGAGCCCTGATGTTCGCTTTTGCGCCGCAGATGATCGGAATCCTGACGCCGGACCAGAAGGTGCGGGCGCTCGGTGCCTCGGTTCTTCGGATCGAAGCCTTCGCGGAACCGATGTTCGGGGCTTCCATTGTGGCGGGCGGCGTGTTCCGCGGTGCGGGCGATACGCTCGTTCCCTCCTGCATGAGCCTTCTGAGCATGTGGGCGGTGCGGATTCCGCTGGCGGCCTTCCTGGCTCCCCGAATCGGCCTTCGCGGCGTGTGGACTGCAATGTGCATCGAGCTGTGCTTCCGCGGCGTGATTTTTCTGATCCGCCTCGCCGGACACCGCTGGTCGAAGAAAAGTCTTGCAGGAGCTTAAAATAAACTGCCTGTCGGCGAATGGCTCCCGGGGAAACCGACACTTGACCGGAAATGTCTGAATATTCATGAAAAGCGCGTTCCGTGTAGGAAAAAGAGAGAGGATATGATATTCTGAATGAGATTGTGATCGTATGCTCAGCTGGCGGGAATGGTCGCGGAAAACGGCTGTTCCCGCTTTTCCATCCATTGGATAAAAATATCGGAGAAATAAAGGAAAATGACAAACACGGCGGCACAACTGCTGACGGCCCTGGGACAGCACTGGGGTCTTATAACAATCGGCTGTCTGGAACTGGTGATTGCGACGGTTCTTGCGGCTTCCTTTCTGTGCGGGAAGAGGAATGAGAAAGGGCATGGCTGCCGCCGGAATGGGGCGGAACGTGCCTTCCTGTCCTCATGGACGGGAAGGACCGATGAGGTCTGTCTGACTCTCCGCAACAAAGACCGGCTTCCCGTCTATGCGGCGGGCAATATGGAGAAGCTCCTTGGCGTGACGCTCGCGGAATTGCAGGAGGACGTGTCTTCTCTTGACCGCTGCATGACCGGGAGCGGCGAGGCCGGAGCGGGATGGAAGGCTTATCTTGCCTGGGACGGAAGGAACCCCTTTGAGCGCAGCTGGGAGCAGCAGGGGGGAGAGTGGATCCGCCTTTGCGCATGGCGGGATCCCTCGGGGCAGTACGACCTTCTGACATTCCGGCGGGATACGGAATACCATCTTCAGCTGGAGCGGTCGGAGAAGCTTCTTCGGGAGGCACACGAGGCCAGCCAGTCGAAGACGAGCTTCCTGTCGAGAATGTCGCATGAAATCCGCACCCCGATGAACGGCATTCAGGGGCTTTTAACGCTGGCGGAGGAGAAGCTGGACAAGGGGAGTTCCGCCTATCAATATCTGGAAAAGGCGCAGGAGCTTTCCGACCATCAGCTCGCTCTGATCAATGACATTCTGGATATGTCGCGGATCGAGGCCGGCAAGGTGGAGCTCGAGGAGAAGCGCTTCAGCCTGAGAGAGCTGGGAAGCCGTCTGTATGATATGTTCGCCAAGAATCTGGAAGCCCGCGGCATCCGGTATGCGGTGAACTTCGAGGAAATGACGGTGGACTGCGTGATCGGCGACGAACTGCGCATCAGCCAGGTCATCATCAACTTCCTCTCCAACGCCGTGAAATTCACGAGCGAAGGAGAGATCATCGTCACGTTCCGGCAGATGATGCTCCGGGACGATACGGCGGATCTGATGATCCGCGTTCACGACACGGGAATCGGCATGGAGCCGGAATTCATCAACCGGATTTTCCGGCCTTTTGAACAGGAGTCCATCGAGACCTCGAAGAAGTACGGAGGAACCGGCCTGGGCATGGCAATCACCGACCAGCTGGTGCGCCTGATGGGCGGCGAGATTGTGGTGGAGAGCATGCCGGGGAAGGGCTCGGACTTCAGCGTTTTCCTGCACCTTCCGGTGGCGGAGGATGCGGCACCTTCTGCGAAGGCGGAACCCGGTTTCACCGCGCAGAAGGATGAGGACCCGAAGGCGGTGTTCCGCGGGAAGAGGATTCTCTATGCCGAAGACAACGAGATCAACGCGATGATCGCCGGGGAGCTTTTGGGCGGCATGGGCGCAGAGGTCGAAATCGCGGCGAACGGACGGGAAGCCGTGGATCTGTTCGAAAAACACCCGGCAGGATATTACGATTTCATCCTGATGGATGTGCAGATGCCGGAGATGGACGGACGCACGGCGGCAAGAGCCATCCGGACACTGAGACGAAGCGACGCGGGCCGGATTCCGATTTTTGCCCTGTCGGCGGATGCCTTCGTGGAGGATGAGAGACTTTCCCGTGAGAGCGGCATGGACGGACATTTTGCAAAACCGGTGAATTACGATGTCCTGGGACAGGGGATTTCGGAATTCTTCCGGACAAGAGGAAATCAGCAATGAAGCATTCCAAGGTACGGGCAGCGGTTCTGACCGCATCGGCACTGGTTCTGACGGGCGGGACGGCCTTTGCGGCAAAAACATATATTTCCGGCAGTCAGTTTCAGCCAAAGAGCTTTGCGCAGATGCTGCAGGCCAATCAGATTGCGTTCCCGGAAGACGCGGACAAGTCCGGCAGAAAACAGGATGATGAAGATGGCGACAGCAGCATCTGGGAAAAGGTGGATGACGTGAAGGAAAAGGAAAAACCGGCATCCACGGGAGGAGCCGGAGTCCTTCTGCAGGACGGGCAGCAGGCTCTTGCGCAGACCGGGAGCGGCGCGGTGATGACTGCGGCAGGAGCCGCTGCGGGAAACGGTGTCTCCGGAAGCGGTTCGCCGCAGGCAGCCACAGCAGTGGGAGACACGATCTACGATTTCGTGAGTGATCCCTCTCACGCAGACCTCGTCATCCGCATGCCGGGCAGTGAGTCCGGAGATGGAATGACCACGGGAGGTACCCCTTTGGAAGGAAGGGGAGAGGGGGAGAGCGGCCGTGGAGGAGAGGGCTCTTCTTCGTCCGGAAGCGGAGACCGCGGAGATTCTTCCTCCGGGGCTTCTTCGGGCAGCCGGGAGAACGGAGACAGCACCGGTCCCGGCAAGGACAATGCGGGCAGTATCGTGGAGCCCATTCCGGATCCGAAGCCCGGAGAGGACGGGACGGAGAAACCGGGCGTTCTGGACCCCTCAATCGGCTCCGACCCTGCCGCACCGGGAACGAAGCCGAAGCCTTCTATTGGCTTTGGACCGATGCCGTCGTTTGACGAATCCAAAAAGGACGACATTGCGCCGGGCGGGGTCAAGATTATGAAAGGCTTCTATCCGGATTACTGTCTGTACCGCGGGCAGGAAGTGACGTCAAGGTCGGTTTTCTATGCGCTGGATACCTTTGTTGTGGACAAAGACCGGAATACCTATGCATGGGGAGAGGACGATTACAACAAGTACATCCGCATTGACGGAATTTCATTCGATGGCGGGAAAACCTGGGAAAGCTTTCCGGTGACGATCCCGGAGGATGTCGATAAGACCAGGGTCGTGATCAAGGCCTCTTACCGGCTTTCTCAGTCGGATCCGTGGACGGAGACCCAGGTCTCTTATGAAGTGGAAGACAGCAGAATTCTGGTTTTATCGAGGAAACGGAAGGAAGGCGAGAATCCGATCCCCGATGACTGCATTCTGAATCAGGAGAGCAGCAATCAGTATCTGGCCAGCAGTTCGCTGCTGAATCTTTACAAACTGCAGAACCGGATTCTGACCACAGGAGAAGCGCTGACGGAACTCTTCCCGGGCTGGACAGAAGACGGGGAGACGGTCTCCTGGCTGTATCCTGCAGGAAGCGGACTTCACGTGCTGGAGCCTGCAGGGACCGTGCCTCTTGATACGGATCTTTATACGGTGAAGCTCCAGTACCGGCTTCTGGATGATCTGACGGGCGAGAGCGGCCCGGAATCGCTGAGCGGCTTTTTCCAGACGCTGACGGACTACGGCTGGTATGGCCCGGAGAATCTGGAGATTCCGCAGTACGTGCAGGCGGTGGACTTTTCCGATCCGGACCTGTGGACGCTGGTTGGCGTGAAGACGATCTCCGTTCCGGACACGGTTGTATATATGAATACCGTCTCGAACCGGTATTACGTGGAGGATGCCTGGATCGTCAGTGAAGACAATTCATATTATTCTTCCGATGCAGACGGCTTTCTCTACAGCAAGGGGAGGGATGAACTGCTCGGAATTCCTTTGGGAAAAGAGAGCATCACGGTCTCCGGGAAAATCCGGAAGGTGGTGATCCCTTATTACAACAATCTGAAATCCATCTGTCTGGAGGCGGAAACGGAAGAGGAGCTGCCGCAGATGGACTGCCAGTACCTGAATGATACGCAGTGCAACGTTCAGGTGAAGGATGAACTGCTCATTTCCTTCCTTCGTAAAGAGAAGAAGAATTTCACGGCGGCGAGCGGCAATACGGTCAGCGCGAGGGAGAATCCGGACACCGCGTACCGCGTGACCGGTGACGGAGCCGTGCTCAGTGAAGACGGAGCGGCTCACTGCTTTGTCGGGGACGGAACAACCGCCCGTCTGACACCGGAGATCCGGAGCATACAGGAGAAGGCGTTCCAGTATACCGGAGAGATCGAAACGATCCGGCTTTCCTATACCGGAAGTCTGGTAGAACTGCAGAAGGACAGCCTTGCCCGCAGCAATGTCCGGAAAATCGTCTGCTACAGCCGGGAACAGAAAAAAGACATCGAGAGACAACTGAGCCAGGCGGGTGCGGGTCATGCCATTGAAGTGGAACTGGTGCAGGAACAGGAGAATCCGGAGGGATTCCGGTATTTCCAGGAGGAAGAGGACGGAGAGATCCGGACGATTCTGGAGTCGGCCCCGGTGGACATCACTTCGTTTGATTCGGACGCCCTGACCGATGCGGACGGAACGAAGCTTGTGATCACCGGCATTGCGGAAGGAGCGTTCCAGAACTGCACATCGCTCCGGTGGGTCATTCTTTCGGAGGACACGGAGAAGATCGGAGCATCCGCGTTTGAAGGCTGCAGTTCACTGGAGGGTGTCCTGATTTCATCGAAGGACACCATTGCCATTGGCGACAAGGCCTTTGACGGCTGCTCATCCCTTCGTTTCCTTGCTTCTAATGCGAAGGAATGCGTAAGGGAAAACAACTATGTGCCGACGGTGGAACAGAGCTACGGAGGCGGTTCCAGGCAGTGTTTCTTCTTCGTTCCAAGCTATGGTGACGGAGATGATTATTCCAGTCACGGCTATCCTGTGGGACATGCAGTCAGCTTTGACAGGCAGAGCAATGTGGCCTCCTATGCGATGGTGGAAACCGGTGAGAACGGAAAGGTGCTGTATGGACTCGGGGCAGGCGGCGATGCGTGGCTTGCGCTTCGCGCCGGGAAGGAACTGGATGCTTCGGTCCGCCTTCCGGCGGCTACGCTGGAGATCTTCTCGTATGCCTTTGCGGAAACCGGATCGGCGGATGGAAGCTGGTTCCTGAACTGGGAGAGTCTTCCGGAGCTTGGCTATGTGGATGAAGGAGCGTTCTGGAATGCTGCTCTTGCAGGAGAGGTGAAGATGACCGGAACCGTCCTGCTCGGGAGCAATTCGTTTCGCGGTACGCAGATGGAACGGATGGAACTGGAGTGTGTTTTCAACATTGGAGAAAATGCATTCTCAGGCTGTGAAAGTCTGCGGGAAGTGGTTTTCCATCGGGCAGAAGAACATGCTGCCCTGCCGTCGTATGCCTTCCAGGGCTGTACGAATCTGGAGAGAATTGTCTTAACGAGCGCGGATCCGCTCCTGTCGCTTGCATACTGGTATCCGAATGTTCCATACCGCATCAACGGGGACTGGACGCAGGAAGAGGAAATCAGCAGGGTGCAGCTGGTCGTTCCGGAAGGAGCGGAGCTGAACTGCATCCGGGAGTGGCAGTATTATTTCACCGGACATTCGGATTATGAGGATCTCAAGGATTCTGTGGAATGGGATCTGTTCTGGGATATGCCGACCGACGACGAGATCCTTGCGGAATGCGCCAAAAGGCTTCTGGAGGCCGAGAACCGGATCCGCGGGCTTCTGCGGATGGAGACCGTGGAGCAGCTGACCTTCCCGCCCGAGGAGTTGAAAAATCTCACGGCAGGACAAGGCGATCCTTCGAAGGAGTCTCTGGAGGAAGAGAAGGGCAGCGAGGCAGTGACGGAGGATGTCACGGATCCGGAAGAGGAGAGTGCTCTGACCGGAGAGACCGGGGATGCGGCGTCGGACGAAGAGACCGCAGGCGTTGACGCCGGGGATACCGAATCCGGTATGGAGAACGGCGGAGAAGATGTAAAGGGCGAAGAAGCCGGGACCGCAGCGGTCACAGAGTCGGCGGCAACTGCAGGAGAAAACGACGATGCGGTGGACAACGGCAGCGCGGAGAGCAGTGAAGAAGAGGAGAAAGTGGAATGATCGTAGAACAGTCGAGACAGATCATTGCGGAGATCAATCGTGCCTTTATCGGCAAGAATGAAGTGGTGGAGAAGGTACTGATGACCGTCTATGCGGGAGGACATGTACTCCTCGAGGACTGTCCGGGCGTCGGCAAGACGACGCTGGCACTGGCTTTTTCCAGGGTGCTGGGCCTTAGCTGCAAACGAATCCAGTTCACACCGGATACGCTCCCGTCGGACATCACGGGCTTCACGATGCTGAACCGGGCCACCAACCAGTTCGAATACCGCGAGGGAGCGGCCAACTGCCAGCTCCTTCTTGCAGATGAGATCAACCGCACCTCGCCGAAGACGCAGGCGGCGCTCCTGGAAGTCATGGAGGAGCACACCGTGACCGTGGACGGGGAGACGCATGTGCTGCCGTCTCCGTTCCTGTGCATCGCGACGCAGAATCCGCTCGGCTCCGCGGGAACGCAGCCCCTTCCGGAATCGCAGCTGGACCGCTTCATGGTCAGCCTGTCCATCGGCTATCCGTCCACGGAGAGCCAGATGCAGATCATCAAGGCACAGCGCTATCAGAACCCGCTTCTGGATCTTCATGAAGTGACGAATGCGGAGAATATTCTGGAGGTTCAGAACTATCTGGCTTCGGTGCGCGCAGAGGACAGCGTTCTGCGCTATGCGATCCGCCTGTGCGAGGCGACGAGGGAGCATCCTCTGGTGGAGCAGGGAATTTCGCCCCGCGGAGTGGCGGCTCTCGTGAAGATGGCGAAGGCAGGAGCCGTCATCCGGGAACGCAATTATGTGATCCCCGAGGATGTGCGCAGCGTGTACGAGGATGTCTGCGCGCACCGTCTGTCTCTCCGTGCACAGGCGAGGGTGGAAGGCATCAGCGCCCGCGATGTTCTGGGAGAGATCGCAGACAAGGTGCGCCCGGGAGAGCAGTAACATGTGGAGAAGTCGTCTGGAGTATCTGTGTACACTGCTCGGGTGTCTTGTCCTGCTGTTCTTCTTTGACCGGTCGCTGTTCCTGTGGGCGGCGGCCGAAATGGCGGCCGCAGCTTTGTTCCTGCGTCTTATTTCCAGAAAAGACGCGGGAAAGCTTCGTGTCCTGGCCGGGATGCCGAAAAGCGTGCGGACCGGACAGAAGATCGTCCTGACGCTGACGGCGCAGACGAAAGGGAAACTCCTGGCGGTCGGAAGTCTTCTGGCAGAGTGCGAGATCACATATACGATGTTCGGCGTCCGGGAGAAGAAAACTCTGTGCCTTCCGTTCTCGGACTCCGGAAAAGTATTCCGGATCCCGCTGGATGCCGCATACTGCGGCGAAATCCGCGTGCGGTGCACGAATCTGTGGGCCATGGATGTGATGCAGCTCTTTCGTGTGAGAATCGCAGACTTTCCGGAGACGCGTGCCATGATTTATCCGGGGAGGGTGAATCTGGAAACGGAGCTGGTAAGAGGAACGAGCGGCGCGCCGGAGAAGGAGGGGCTTCTTCAGAACCGGCGCGGGAGCGATCGCAGTGAAATCTATGATACAAGGGAATATGTGCCGGGAGATGACATCCGGTCCATTCACTGGAAACTCTCCGGCAAGCTGGATCAGCTGATCGTCCGCGAGGCGAGTGACCCGTCCCATTATGAGCTTCTGATTCTTCCGGATTCCGGTCTGATGCAGGGAGAAAAGGAAACGGCAAAAGCGGAGCGCAACACCGTGGCCGCTGTTTTTGCAGAGGCGGGAGAGCAGCTGTGCAGGCAGGGCGTTTCCTTCTGCGTAGGACTCCTGTCGCAGGATGGACTGGTGCTGCGCGAAGTTTGCAGTGACCGGGATTTTGAGCAGGCGCTTCAGGAGTGGATGTGCACGGAGCTTCCGAAATGGGGAGGAACGGCACTGAAGTATTTCCTTCTGGAACATCTGGAACGGCATTTTTCAAGACTTCTGATCCTCAGCGCGGGACGCTATCAGGAGCCCCTGCAGGAGCTGGAAGGACGCATCGGTTTTACCGTGGTCAGTGCGGTAAAGGGCGGCCGGGCCGCATATTCATCAATCGGTGAGATGGAAAATATGGTGGAGGTTCCGGCGGATTCGCCCGGAAAAGAGGTTTATCGGATTTTATGCTGAACATCAGGGAAATGCCTGCGCAGATCGTCCGGCCGCAGGGACATACGGGCAGATATCGGGTGAATCTGTGGCAGTTGTTCACGGGAGTTCTTCTCCTGATGGGAAGCCTTATGGCTTTCTGGCATTCCTATGGCGAGGCAGGGAGACCTTCCTTTCTGTGGGTGTGCGCGGCCGGTCTGTTCGGCTTTTTGGCGGCCTGGGGATCGGACACGGTGCAGAACAGAAGGAAGCTTTTCCTTGCGGCGTGGGGAATCTGTGCGGCAGCGCTCTTTCTGCTCAGTCAGGGAGGGTGCATTATCGGCATCGGGGGCTGGATCAACAGCCTGATTACAGGCTGGAATGCCGCGCATGAGGCGGGGGTTCTCCTGCTCTCTGTCCGCTGCAGTGAGCAGGATCTTCTGTCTGCGGCGGTTCTGCTCTCCCTTCTTCAGGGAGAGCTTGCCTGGGTGCTCGTGCGCCGGAGAAGACCGGGAGGGATTGGTATCTGCAGTCTTGTCTGGATTCTCCTGCTCCTTCTGACCGGGCGCTTCTGTCCGCCGGCGGTTCTCCTTCTGTCTGGTGCCCTGATGGGGTCTTATGCGGCGGATGAAGAAATGCATACGGGACGTCCGGGAAGGGTGTGGACGGTTCTGACCGTTCTTGTTTTCACGCTGGGGGTCTTTTGCACGGGAGGGAGGATCCTGCCGGAGAGCGCGTCGTTTCGAAGCGGTGTGCGCGGAGCAATTGATTCCCTGCGATACGGAGAAACGCTTCTTCCCGAAGGGAATCTCAGGGAGGCAGGGAAGCTTTCTTCCGGGGAGCAGGAGGTGCGCCTTCTGGTCCGGAGCGGGCAGGTGAAGGATCTGTATCTGAAGGGCTTTACGGGGGCAGCGCTGAAGGGCAGCAGGTGGGAGAGTCTGCCGGAGGCGGCCTACGGCGGTGAGAATACGGGAATGCTGACCTGGCTTCAGAAAAACTTGTTTGATCCGCAGACGCAGCCCGCAGAGTATTATCAGCTGTGCGAAGAGGAAGATGGGCCGGAGGAAAATGATCTTGGCATCCGGGTGCAGAAGGCAACGAGAAGACATTTCTATGCGCCCTCTTCGCTGAAGGAGATTTCCAACGGGGCCGCGAGGAGAAATGAAGATCTGGACCTCCAGAGCCGCGGCCTTTTCGGGAAACGTCAGTACGCGGAAGAGGAATATTCGCAGGCGCTTCCCTCGGAGCTGACGGTGGCGAAGGACTGGGTTCTCTCTCCTAAGACGCCGGAGCAGGAAGCGTATTGTCAGGCGGAGGAGGTTTACCGGCGCTTCGTCTATGAGGAATATACCGGGGTGGAGGACGGCCTCGGACCGCTTCTGCAGGCTTATTTCTGGAAGGACTATGATTCGGAGAGCGACGGAATCTACAGCGCGGTGACGCAGGTCCGAAAGTGCCTTGCGGCGGGGACGACCTATGACGCCTCCTGGGACCGCGGAGATCAGATCCCGGAGGGAGAGAATGCAGTCCGGTGGTTCCTGACAGAGGAGAGAACGGGAAACGCATCCCTGTATGCCTCTGCGGCGGTTCTCGCCCTGCGCGCACACGGAATCCCGGCCAGATACGCCGAAGGGTATTATCTTCCGGCCGACCTTCTGGAGAAAACAACGAAAGAGGAGCCGGAGGCGCAGGTGACGGGGGAGAACGCCCATGCGTGGGCCGAGGTTTATTTTGACGGCATCGGCTGGCTTCCCGTCGATGTGACGCCGGGTTATTACTATGACGCGGCGGTTCTGCAGCAGATGGTCATTCACCCCGGCGCAGTGAGGAAAACCGCAGCCCTGGAGGACAGCATCTTCGGTGCCGATGAGATGGCGGAGGAACAGGAGGGAGCCGGGAACCGAAAGGAAGCTGTCACACGGATTGTCTACAAGACCTCTCTGATTTTCCTGGGACTTCTGGCCCTCGCGGTCATTCTGGCGACGATCCTTCATGTCGCCGCGGAGGTGCGGCGAATGGTGCTGATTCTGCGGGAGAAGCGAAAGCTGCGGAAGGCGTCCCCCGCAGAGCGGGCGGCGCTCTATGCAGAACGGCTCAGGCAGATGCTGGCGGCACTCGGATTCGAGACCGCTCTTGGCTGGCATACGAAGGAGACGGACCGGGAGCTCTCGGAGCGTTTTCCCGGGATCCGCCGCGGGGAGTACCTGCGGGCCTGTGGGCTTCTGGAGAAGTCTGTTTACGGGGGGATTCCGCTGGAGATTTATGAGGAACGGACCGTGACCTCGTTCCTGGAGAAAGTGCAGCGGGAAGGAACCGGGAGCAGTTTCCGGGCAAGGAGCAGGCTGCACTACCGCCTGTATCATCCCGGCACGGCATGGCATCATGGAGGAAAAACCTCCTGAAAAAGATTTCAGAAGAACGGAAAAAATAAAAAGCGGATGCAGATCACCGAAAGCGGCGGTCTGCATCCGTTTTTATTTTTTCTTGTGTCGGAACTGCTGCACGGCGCTCACAAGGTGCAGGATGCCGTCCGCAAGACAGACGATGCCGGTGCTGAAGGTAAAGGTCCCGATGACGCCGCTCGGAGCCGTCAGAATGAAGACACCCATCAGTGCGAGGAAAACCGCCTCCGCGATGCTCCAGCACCAGTGGAAAGTGTGACGCTTCTGTCCCTTGATGCGGTCCGCGATGTGGTACGCCATCAGGAGAAAGAGAATGCCGAAGACGACGTTGGAGAGGAGCATCAGCGCCCCGTCCTTGATGAGAATCATCAGATAGACTGCAACGCTTGTCAGACCGATGAAGGTCTGGGTCTGCATGGCCTTGAGATCCCAGTGCAGCTCATGGAAGCGGCGGAACGTGTAATACACTTCGAAGCCGACAAAAGCAGTCATGCCGATGGCAACCGTGAGCGGCAGCAGCTCGTTCGGAATCAGAATGGCGCAGAGTCCGGAGACGATGAGGAGAAGCGCTCTCGTAAGAACCGAGGTCTTCAGAAGGTTCCGGAGCCGGTAAGACCAGGTGTCCTCGGCTTTCTGCCCGGTCACGGCCGCGATGGGAAGGGCCTTTGCGACATCGAGCGTGACAGGATTGATGTGGGAGACGTTCCCCAGCATCTTCTCGAAGCCTTCAGGGCCGATTCCGGAGAGTTCGTTGAAGTTGGTGATGCCGCCCGCTCCGATGGTGCCGAACAGATCGTCAATGAAGGTCCGCCGGTCTTCCACATTGGAGACACCGCCGATCCACTGGTCGAGAACCTGACCGATCCAGATGCTCCCCGGTGCATTGGAAGGGACGAGATCGAGCCCCGCGCCCTTCAGCTGCCAGGTAAGAATCCCGTGCTGGAGAATGCCCTTTGCGCTGCTGCGGACAATGCGGTTGTCGGAAATGGGCATTTCGAAAATTTTGCCGATGACATCGTATTCCGGGACGATCTTCGTCGTGATCGGATCGATCCTTGCGATGACGGAGGTATCCAGAACATCGGAGCAGAGTCCAGGGCCGTCGTTGACGTAGACGTGCAGGACATTTGCCAGAAAGTCTTCCGGCAGGAGGCAGGACGCGTAAAGAGCGAGATTGGCTCCCTTCGAATGGCCGCCGATGTAATATTTCATGTCCGGCTTCATGACCTTCTTCAAATAGGAAAGCGCCTGCTCCTGCGCAGGAATTTTCTCGAAGGAGAGCATGAAGTCCTCCTTCCAGCCGACCAGGGAATCGTCCGTTCCGCGGAAGGCAATGAAGGCGGTATCGCGGGAAATGCGGAAGGTCACCGCCGAGAACTGGATCTGCTGCTGAGCGTCCAGAATGTCCTCGTAGTCGGACATCAGAAGGCTGCCGAACCGCTTTGAGGCCGCCGCAGTGCGGGCAAATTCCATGTATTCGTCATGCTTCTCCTCGCCGTCTGCGACAAGCGTTCGGATGTCTCCGCGGTCCAGGAGAGCCTGAATGACGTCCCGGAGAGCAATGATCTCTCCTGTGGGGAAAACGCTGCTCATATCAATGTAGGAGAGCTGGCACAAAACCAGATTGTCTAGTTCGGTCAACGGCCGTTCGGCGAAGGTAAGATCGCCGCGCCATGTCACATAATCCTGTAAATTTGCCATTTTATTGAAAACCTCTGTTCTGCCGCCGGAGATCCCGGGGAGAAGTGCCGGAAACAGGAAAAATGCTGCCTTCCCACCGGAATCTTCTGCCCGCAGGATCTGCGGCGTTTTGTGAACAGAGTGTAACATAGAAAGGTACGCAGGAGAAAGAGCTCTGCTTTTCTCCTGCGGTTTTTGGCAAAACAGGGGCATACGGATGGGGCAAAGGACAGAACAACCGACGCGAGGCCCTGCGGAAAAGCGCCGGGGCAGGACAGATTTGAATGGCTCGCTTATAATAGAGATACGGAAAGAAGAGCAGAAAGCAGCGGAAGGAAATTTTGTGACGGGGAATGGCAGCCGGATGAATCAGAAAGAAGAGGGAAACAGCCGCGGGCTCCGGGGAACCCGGCGGTGGACGCTGAGCGAGACGTGGCTGAAAAGGCTGGCGGTTTTTACAATGCTCGTGGACCACGCGGCGGTGATTTTTCTGGAGAGAACACTGGATGCCGGAACCGGCGTGATGCTGGCAGGCTCGTCGGACGCCCTGTATTACACGGACCGGGTGATGCGGGCGGTCGGACGGCAGGCGTTTCCGATTTTTGCGTTCTGCATCGCGGAGGGCTTTTTTCATACGAGGAGCCGGGGAAGGTATCTCGCAAGGCTCGTCGGAGTTTCAGCGCTGTCACAGCTGCCCTTTATGCTGATGAACAATGCGGGGCCGGTCGGAGAAGAGCTTCCCGTCAGCCTGAATACGATGGCAACGCTCTCGCTGGGCCTTCTTCTGATCTGGCTGGTGGATTTCCTGCTGAAGCCGGAGCGGGGAGGTCTTGCGGGAATCCCGGGACTTTTCCGCGCGGCGGGAGCCGTTGCCGCAGTGGCGGGAGCCTGGTGGCTGGCCGAGACTCTGCGAATGGATTACGGAGGAATGGGAGTGACTGCGGTGCTCCTTTTGTATCTCCTGCACGGGATGCCGAAGCTTGCACCGGCGGCGCTTCTTGTGTGGCTTGGCTGCGGGGATGCGCATGAGTGGTTTGCGCTTCCCGGGTGCCTTCTTCTGTACCGATATGACGGGACAAGGGGAACGGAGGGCATGAGCCGTTCGGAGAAGCGGCGGGAGAAATATTTCTTTTATCTGTTCTATCCGCTGCATCTTCTGATTCTCTTTGGAATCCGCAGAATTTTGTGGGGATACTGAGAAAAGACTGCTCTGCTTTCGATGGAACAGAGCAGGAAAGACGGGTTTGCGTTCGGCTCGTGTTTTCGGATGCGGGATAAAAGGGGATATGCAGGAAGGAGGGCCTTATGGAACTGGTATTTGTTGGTGCGGATCATGAAGTGACGGGGAGCTGTCACTATCTGCGCGTCGGGGACAAGAACATTCTGGTGGATTACGGCATGGAGCAGGGGAAAAACGTGTTCGAGAACGTGCCGCTCCCGGTGAAGCCGGAGAACATCGATTTCGTTTTTCTGACGCATGCGCACATTGACCACACGGGAATGCTGCCGAAGCTCTACGCGGACGGATTCCGCGGCAGGATCCTCTGCACGGCGGCGACGAAGGAGCTCTCCGACGTGATGCTGCGCGACAGTGCGCACATTCAGTCCCAGGAGGCGGAATACCGCAACCGCAAGGCCGGGAAAAAGGGTTCTCCTGATCGCGTGGAGCCGGTGTACAACATGCAGGACACCATGAATGTTCTGCGACTGTTCGAGGCCTATGCCTACAACGAAACCATTGAGCTCTGTGACGAGATAACGTTCCGCTTCACGGATGTGGGACACCTTCTCGGATCGGCCAGCATTGAGCTGTGGCTGACAGAGCGCGGAGAAAAGCGTAAGATTGTTTTTTCCGGAGACATCGGGAACAAGAATCAGCCGCTTCTTCGGGATCCGGTTCCGACGAAGGAAGCGGATTACGTCGTGATGGAGTCCACCTATGGAACAAGGCTCCATGAGAAGGTAAAGCGCGACCATGTGGAGCAGCTCGCCGAGGTCATCCAAGGTACGATCGGGCGCGGCGGAAATGTCGTGATCCCGGCCTTTGCGGTGGGACGGACGCAGGTGATGCTGTATTTCATCCGGCAGATCAAGGAGCTGGGGCTGGCGCCGGGCTGCGGGGATTTTCCGGTCTATGTGGACTCTCCGATGGCAGTGGAGGCCACCGGGATCTTCGAGGACAATGAGAAGGAGTGCTACGACGAAGAGGCAGGAGCGCTTCTGGCACAGGGCATCAATCCGCTGTCCTTTTCGAATCTTCATCTCTCGATTACGACGGAGGAATCCATGGCGATCAACGATGACCGCGTGCCGAAGGTGATCCTGAGTGCGTCCGGCATGTGCGACGCGGGACGGATCAAGCACCACATCAAGCACAACATCGGAAATCCGAAATCCACGATCCTGTTCGTCGGCTATCAGGCGGAAGGAACGCTCGGAAGAAGGCTTCTGGACGGCGCGGAGAAAATCAAGCTCTTCGGGGAAGAGTATGAGGTGAAGGCGCAGGTGGTGCGGATGGACGGTCTGTCCGGCCACGCCGACAAGGACGGTCTCCTGAAATGGATTTCGGCGTTTGAGAGGGCGCCGCGCCAGGTTTTCGTCGTCCACGGAGATGATGAGACCGCGACCGCCTTTGCGGAGTGCCTGGAACAGGAGCACGGGCTGAAGGCCATGGCACCGTATTCCGGAACGAAGTACGATCTGATCTCCGGGGAGTTCATCCGGATCGCGAAGCCGGTGCCGGTGGCAGGGGCGCAGAAGTCCGCGGCGCGCACGGCGTCCGATTCCTTCACGAAGCTGAAGATTGCCGCGAAGCGCCTGGACGGCGTCATTGACAAGGTGCAGGGACTCCCGAACCGGGAGCTGGAGGCCTTTACGAAGGAGCTGAATGACCTGTGCCGGAAATATCAGATTGATAAATAAGGAAAGTCGCAGCGATTCAGCACATCTGGGACTCTTTTACGGAAATGTTCGATGTTGTTGCCCGGAGCCCTTTCGGGACCCGGCGCGTGTTGATTTCGATTTGCTTTTAAAATCAACATATGCTGAATCAATATAAGAGCAGGAGGTTTGCATACATGGCACTGATTGACGAGAATTTTATCCGAATGTGCAGTGACATTCTGGAGAACGGAACGACAACGGAGGGGCAGAAGGTCCGTCCGCACTGGCCGGACGGAACGCCGGCCTATACCATCAAGACCTTCGGCGTGGTGACAAGATATGACCTTCAGAAGGAGTTCCCGGTTCTGACCCTGCGCAGGACGCCGGTCAAGAGCGCACTGGACGAGCTTCTCTGGATCTGGCAGCAGAAGTCCAATAAGATTTCCGAGCTGCATTCCGGCGTCTGGGACGAGTGGGCGGATGAGAACGGAACCATCGGCAAGGCATACGGCTACCAGATGGCGGTGAAAAACCGCTACTACGACATCAATGAGGACGGAATCCGCCACGCGTTCGGGGATGCGTTTGCGGATGCCATCCCGGAAACGGATGTGGTGACGGACATTCTGGTGCCGGAGACCGAAGCGGTCAAAAAGGCGCATGCACTGAAAGGACCGGACGGCGCCTGGTACATGGATCAGGTGGACCGCGTGATCTACGATCTGAAGAACAACCCGTTCTCGCGGAGAATCCTGACGAGCATCTATACGTTCAGCGATCTGCACGCCATGAATCTGCATCCCTGCGCCTACAGCATGACCTTCAACGTGATCCAGAAACCGGGACATGAGAAATTGACCCTGAACGGCATTCTGAATCAGCGCTCCCAGGATATCCTGGCGGCCTTTGCGTGGAACGAGTGGCAGTACGCGTGTCTTCTGGCCCTGCTCGCACAGGTTTGCGATATGGAAGCGGGCGAGTTCGTGCATGTGGTTGCAGATGCGCACATCTATGACCGCCACGTGGACGCCGTCAAAGAGCTGATGTCGAGAACGCCGCAGCCCGCGCCGAAGGTCTGGATCAATCCTGACATTCACGACTTCTATCAGTTCACGCGGGACGATGTAAAGCTGGAGAATTATCAGGTGGCAGGCGATCAGATCAAGAATATCCCGATCGCCATTTGATTTTAATACAGCACCCCGGGATAAAAGACGGAGGCGGTTCAGGCAGGCTTGCCTGCCTGGACGAATCCGCCTTTTATCCCGGGGCGGCCAAGGCGCGAAGCGCCTCTGGACGCGCACATCGAGCCGAAGCGAAAGCGCAGGCGAGATGGGGGCGGTAAAGCAGAAGAGGAGCACGTCGGCCAAGGCGCGA
Organism: bacterium; assembly: GCA_963655255.1. Lineage (GTDB taxonomy): Bacteria > Bacillota > Clostridia > Lachnospirales > Lachnospiraceae > CAG-791. Next base: position 105,803 of record CAVKEB010000001.1, on the reverse strand, counting down.
AGCGCCTCTGGACGCACACATCGAGCCGAAGCGAAAGCGCAGGCGAGATGGGGGTGCGGTAAGATGAAAGGAAAGAAGAGAAAACTATGCAGGCAATTGTAGCGGTAGACCGCAACTGGGGAATCGGATATAAGGGGAGCCTCTTGGTCAGCATTCCGAATGACCACAAGATGTTCCGGCAGGCAACGAAGGGAAAAACCATCATTTATGGGAGAAAGACACTGGAGACCTTCCCGATGGCGCAGCCTCTTGATCAGAGACGGAACGTGATTCTGTCCAGGAATCCGGGGTATTCGGTCCGGAACGCGGAGGTGGTGCACAGCGTGGAGGAGCTCATGGAGCTTCTGAAGGATGAGGATCCGGAGAATCTTATGGTGATCGGAGGAGCTTCGGTTTACAAAGAGCTCCTGCCGTACTGCGATACGGTACACGTGACTATGATCGATTACGCGTATGAGGCGGATGCCTTTTTCCCGAATCTGGACGAGGATCCGGAGTGGAAGATGACGATGGAGGGGGAAGAGCAGACGTATTTTGACATCCCTTATACCTTCGTGAAGTATGAGCGCGTGAACAGGCAGTAAAAAACGGATATCTCCGTAGATACCGGCAGACAGAATCGGAATGAATAAGAAAAGAAGAAAACAAGAAAAGAGGTCCCATCGGAGAGGAGTTTTCCCTGTCCTTCTTGCCGCCGCAGTCATGACCCTGACGAGCGGCTGCGGCAAGGTCGTCTTTGTGACGGGACTGGACCGGGATGAGCTTTTTACCGTCGGGGACCAGAGCGGCTCCTGCCGGGAAATGCGCGTATATCTCACCACGATGGAGAATCAGTACAAGGAGGATTACGGGGAGGATGTCTTCTCCCGCTCCGGAAACGAGACGGTGGGAGACTCCCTGAAGGAGAACGCGCTGGAGCGCCTCGTGAAGGTCAAGGCGCTGAATCAGATCGCCTCCGGAGAAGGGGTGACGCTGGAGGAGACGGAAGCCTCCGATGCGCGGCAGTCTGCGGATCAGTACATGAATTCTCTTTCGGACGCGGAGAAGGAGTATCTCGGGATTTCCGAGAGTGACGCCGCGGAAATGCTGGAGGAGTACCGACTCGCGGCGAAAATGGCACAGCAGATGGTCGCGGATGTTTCGGACGAAGTCAGTGACGACGAGGCGAGAACCGTGACGGTGCAGAGCATTCTGATCAAGACCTATACGGAGAACGAGGACGGCAGCAGGACGGAGTATAACGACAGCCAGAAGGCAGAGGCGAAGGCCAAAGCCCAGTCCATTCGGGACGAAATCCAAAGCGGAATGGACAACCTTCTCGGCATTACGTTTGACACCTACATCGCAAAATACAACGAGGATTCGGTCAGCACCTACACCATCGGGAAGGGCGAGGCGGACAGTGCCTTCGAGCAGGCGGCGTTCAACCAGCCGGTCGGAACCATCTCCGATGTGATTGAGACACAGGACGGCTACCGGATCATCAAGCCGATTGCAACTTCGGACGAGTCGCAGCTCCAGGCCAACAAGGAGGCAATTCTGCAGAGGAGGATCCAGGAGGCATACGAAAAAGCGTATGATTCCTATGCTTCGGAGCTGGACTGCCAGCTGAACGAGGAGCGCTGGAATCAGATTGCGCTCTGCGAGGACCCGGAGGTGACGACGGACAGCTTCTTCCGGATCTGCACGGGGGAAAGCTGAACAGTTAACACTTTTTTAAGAATTTAACAAACGTTGAAAATAAAGGCTTTTCAGGATATTGTTAGCACTCATCTTTACTGAGTGCTAATTTTTTATTGACTTTGAAAGGGGCAGAGGCTAGACTTGGACTTATGAGAAAAATGACCGCGAGAACAGCTCTTTTCCCTCGGGAAACGGGATCTTCGGATGCCGTGAAACCGGGCGGCGGGAGAGCGGAACGTATGGTAACAGGGTTCCGGGGGGATGAGAAACGGAATCCGGGCGGTCTGTCAGAAAGGAATGAGAATTATGGCAGAAAAAGGACAGTTATCCATCAACAGCGAGAACATGTTCCCGATTATCAAAAAGTGGCTGTACAGTGATCATGATATTTTCTATCGTGAGCTGATTTCCAACGGCTGTGATGCGATTACGAAGCTGAAGAAGCTCGAGATGATGGGCGAGACGGAGCTTCCGGAGGGATGGAAGGCAAGAATTGACGTGGTTCTGGATCCGGAGGCGAAGACCATTCAGATCACGGATAACGGACTCGGCATGACCGCCGATGAAGTGAAGGAATACATCAACAATATCGCTTTTTCCGGTGCGGAAGCATTCATGAACAAGTACAAGGACAAGGCGAACAATGACCAGATCATCGGTCATTTCGGACTGGGCTTCTATTCGGCATTCATGGTTTCCGATCTGGTAACCATTGACACGCTCTCTTATCAGAAGGATGCCAGGGCCGTTCACTGGGAATGCGACGGCGGCAGTGAGTTCTCCATGGAGGACAGCTCGAAGACGACCGTCGGTACAACCGTGACGCTCCACCTGTCCGAGGACTGCGTGGAGTTCGCAAACTACTATCGCGCCCGCGAGGTCATTGACAAGTACTGCGGTTACATGCCGACCGAGATTTATCTGTCCGTGAAGGACACCAAGGAAACGCAGACCATCAAGGAATCCGAGCGCCGTCCGGACGATGTCGTCATTGAGGTCATCGAGCCGAAGAAGGAAGAGAAGAAGGATGAGGGCGCAGAGAAGGAGAAGGCTGCAGAGGACAAGAAGGAAGAAAAGCCCGAAGAGAAGCAGCTGAAGATCCGCAAGCGTCCGGAACTGATCAATGACCCGTCGCCTCTTTGGATGAAGAACCCGAAGGACTGCACGGATGAAGAGTACAAGGAGTTCTACCGCAAGCTCTTCAACGACTACAAGGAGCCTCTGTTCTGGATCCATCTGAACATGGATTATCCGTTCAATCTGAAGGGCATTCTGTACTTCCCGAAGATCAATCTGGAGTACGAATCCGCGGAGGGCGTGATCAAGCTGTACAACAATCAGGTCTTCATCGCTGATAACATCAAGGAAGTCATTCCGGAGTTCCTGATGCTCTTAAAGGGTGTCATCGACTGCCCGGATCTGCCGCTGAATGTCTCCAGAAGCGCACTGCAGAACGACGGCTTTGCGAAGAAGATCTCGGATTACATCACGAAGAAGGTTGCCGACAAGCTTGCCGGAATGTGCAAGACGGACAAGGACAACTACGACAAGTACTGGGATGACATAAGCCCGTTCATCAAGTACGGGTGCCTCAAGGACGATAAGTTCTGCGAGAAGATGACCGACTACATCCTGTTCAAGGATCTGGACGGCAAGTACCTGACGCTGCCGGAGGCTCTGGAAGTTAACAAGACGGATCCGGATGAGAAGGATGCCGCCGTGGACGAGAATGGCAACAAGGTGGAAGCCGAGGTCGTTGACGACAAGAAGGACGAGAAGGCAGAGAATAAGGACGCCAAGGAAGAGAAGAAGGAACGCACGATTTACTACGTGACGAATGAGCAGCAGCAGGGACAGTACATCCGGATGTTCCGCGAGCACAAGCTGCAGGCCTTCATTCTGAATTCCAACATTGACTCTCCGTTCATCCAGCAGCTGGAGATGAAGAACGAGGGCATTCATTTCGCCCGCATCGATGCCGGTGTGGATGAGGTCCTGAAGGGCCGCACCAGCAAGAAGGACGCCAAGGTTCTGGAAGAGCAGGGGAAGGAACTGGAGAAGACCTTCCGCAAGGCGCTCGGAAACGACAAGCTGAAGGTTGTTCTGGAGAACCTGAAGGAGAAGAATGTTTCTTCGATTCTGAAGGTTGACGAGCAGAGCCGCCGCATGCAGGACATGATGAAGATGTACTCGATGGGCGGTTCCGACATGGGTATGTTCGGAGACGAAGGACAGACCCTCATCCTGAATGCAAAGCACCCGCTGGTTCAGTTCGTGCAGGCGCATCAGGACGACAAGAAGGCCCAGACGGTGTGCGCACAGCTGTACGATCTGGCAAAACTCCAGAACGCACCGCTGACTCCTGATGAAATGTCGAAGTTTGTCGCGAGAACCAATGAGATCATGATGATTCTCACTGGAGCAGAAGCGGCAGGCAGCAAGGAAGAAGAGGCAGAACCGGCAAAAGAAGCCGCATCCGATGCCGCGGCAGAGGAAAAGGCCGAAACTTCTGAAGAGAAAAAAGACTGATCCGGACTAAAAAAGAAGAAAAAGAGCTATGCGCGGCATGGTGGTAATCCGTGCCCGCATGGCTCTTTTTGTGTATAATGTATATTTGTCAGCACCTCGTCAAAATCCAAATCCCGCAGAGGCAAGCTTGCTTGGCGATGCGGGTTGGGGGCTGACAAGCCATTACATTAAATGAAGGAGCAAACGATCACCATGCTGCAGTATCAGGAACGCGCGAAAATGGGCGGAGAGAAATTTCATATCAGAAAGGGCTCTCTGACCTTTTCGACCGATTCGATCACCATGAATCTGGTTCCCGGTGCGGCATGCGAGGGCTCTTTTACAATTTACGGACCGGATGGAAAGGTTGCCAACGGGTTCGTTCTGTCTTCGGAACCGGCAGTGGAGCTTCTGTCCAATGTATTTTCGGGAGCGAGGGAAGTGATTTCCTACCGGCTGAATGCGGATGGACTGACCTGCGGCGACGTGCTGGAGGGAAGCTTCCGGATCCTTTCGGACATGGGGGAGTACGAAATCCCGTTTCATGCCAGGGTGCAGGAGGAGTCTCTGGAGTCGAGCCTCGGCCCGATGCGGAATCTGGTGCATTACACGAACCTGGCAAGGGCCAACTGGCAGGAGGCCGTGCAGCTGTTCTACCGGCAGGAATTCGAGGCCATCGCGGCGAAGGAGGGTGGGAAAATCCAGACCCTGTACCGCGGCCTCTCGGCGCGAAAGGGAAACGCACACAATGTCGAGGAATTTCTGATCGCGGCAGGGAAGAAGCAGCCGGTGGAGTTTACGGCGGACCAGAAGGAGATTCAGGCGGAGCTCCCCGTGTCGCAGACCGAGCTCATCCGCAGACCGGTGCACGTGCGCAGGAACGGCTGGGGCTATACCGGCGTGCGGATTTTCACGGAGGGGGATTTCCTCTCCGCAGATGTGAATGAACTGACCGACGCTTCGTTTGAGGAAGGAACGGCACCGGTCACGGTTACGATTGATCCGGCGGATCTTCATGCGGGACGGAATTTCGGATGCCTGACGCTGGTTCCCGCCTACGGAGAGAAAATCCGGATCCCGGTGACGGTCTCCTGCGGAATGGGGACGGCGCTCCGAACCCTTCACCGCCGGGAACAGCAGAAGGTCATCCTGCAGATGATGCAGGAATATGTACAGATGCGCTGCCATAAGTGCAGCGGCAAGACGTTCGCGGAACACATGGGAAGCCTCGTGCGGCGGCTCCAGGAGGCGGACCGGAACAACCCGATGACGGCGCTGTACCGGATCCATTACCTTCTGACGGTGCACGAGGAGCAGGAAGCCGTCTGGGAGCTGCAGGCCCTGAACCGGAGACTTTCCGGACTGGACACGGAGCTTCCTCCGTTTTCCGTTGCACAGTTTGATCTCGAGGATGACCTGACCTATTCCTACCGAATGTATCTGACCGTCCTGTGCGCCGAGAGCGAGACCTCCGGAGAACGCAGATCTTACGAAACGGCGGGAGATGCGGTGCGCGGACTGACCAGAAGGCAGCGGCAGAATCCGGAGAATTTCTGGATCACCTGGCTCCTTCTGTACGCGGACTCGGACCTGATGCGAAGGCCTGCGGAGACGGCGCGGATGCTGCGCAGGAACTATGAGGCGGGCTGCCGCTCGCCGCTTCTGTATCTGGAATATTATCAGCTGATGCAGGACTCTTCCGGAATCCTGTATGAGCTGGGTAATCTGGAGCTGCAAACCCTTTATTTTGCGGCAAAACACGATATTTTGACCGAATCGGTCATCACACAGCTGAATTATCTGGCGGTCCGCCGCAAGACCTTTTCGAAGCGGCTGTTCCGGATTCTGGAGATGGCCTATGACACGCAGATCCCGGAGCTCCGGAAGCGCGATGTTCTGGAGAGCATCTGCACGCTTCTCATCCGCGGCAATGAGACGGGGAAGGTCTCCTTTGTCTGGTACCAGCGGGGCGTGGATGCGGGACTTTCGATCACAAGGCTTCTGGACTATTACATGCTGGCGCTGCCCGTGGATTATCAGGGAACGCTGCCGCAGATGATCGTCCGCTACTTCGCCTTTCAGAATTCGCTGCCGTGGGCGGCGAGCGCGTATCTTTTCCGCTATGTTCTGGAGAACAGGGAGACTTATGCGGATCTGATGGATCAGTATCTGCCGCAGATCGACCGCTTTACGCTGGATCAGTTGATGCAGCACCGGATGAATCCGGATCTGGCGTATCTGTATGAGCATTATCTGACAGCGGGCCGTGTCCTGAACGAAGAGACGGCGGCAGCGGCGGTGCCGGCGGTGTTCTCCTGCCTGGTCCGGGCAAAAGAGGAAAAAGCGGGGCGCCTCGTTCTTGTCTATGAGCATTTCCGGTCGGAGCAGTATTTCCCGCTTCTGCAGGGAGCCGCGATTCTGCCGGTGTACGGCGGGGATGCCGTTCTTTTGTCGGAAGAGGACAACGGAGACCGCCACGCAGGGGAATCCTGCGAGGTGACACACCTCATGGACTATGAGAAGCTGGCGAGACTCCTTTCCGTCTATCAGGTGAGCAACATCGGATTCGAGCTGTATCTGTCCGGAATGAGCGGCTCGTATTACCGCGTGTCGAAGGAAAATGCCGCGTGCTATCGGAGTATGGCGGAGAATCCGGAGATTCCGGAGAGTTACCGTAAGTGCCTCCGGAGGGAGCTCCTGCGCTTCTATGAGAAGCAGGGAGACACGGAGAGTCTGGACGATTTCCTGCAGAAGCTCGGGCCGGACGGACTGGATGCGGAGGCGCGGGCGCAGATGCTCCGGGCACTGACGGTGCGCGGACTTTCGGACAAGGCGTATCAGTGGGTCTGCCGCTATGGAACCGCAGGAGTGGACGGCGACGTCCTCCTGCGCATGTGCACGGAGCTTCTGCAGGACAGGACGCCGGTGGACGATGAGAATCTGACGGCCCTCTCCTTTGCGGCGTTTGCAAAGGGCAGCTACAACGCGGAGGTGCTGACCTATCTGGCAGACTTCTGGGATGGCCTCACGAAGGATATGGAGAAAATCCGGCTTGCGCTCGAGGGCTTCGAGCTGGAGGAAGGGACGCTGTGCCGGAGGATCCTCTGGCAGGTGCTCTTTACCGGGGAGATCCCGGAGAACCGGAAGGACCTGATCCTGGAGTGCCGGAAGGACGGGACGGACGCGGAGCTTCTGGCAGACGCGCTGGCGCAGGCGGGACATTTCTACTTCGTCAGCAGAAAAGAGATGGAAGAAGAGGAGTTCTCGCTGATCGCCGAGTTCGGCCGCGCGGGCGTACCGCTTCTTGACATCTGCCGGATCGCCTGGCTGAAGCACCGCTCGGAGCAGTCCGGAGAGATTGCGGACAGGGATCTGGAGGTCACGAGCCTGTTCCTCACGGATCTTCTGGAACAGAAAATCGTGTTCCCGTTCTTCCGTCAGTTCGTCGGCGTCCTGCCGGGGCTTCAGGCCTATGCGGACGAGACGCTGGTGGAATACCGCTCCGGCCCGGAGAACGCCGGAAAGCGGGTGCTGTATCATTATGCGATGGAGCGGAACGGCATCCGGGACAAATATGCCGCGAAGGAAATGAAGGAGATGTACGAGGGCGTGTATGTCACGGGATTCCTTCTGTTCTTCGGCGAGCAGATGCACTATTACATCACGGATGACGATGCGGAGAAGAATATTGTGGAGAGCGGAACCATCGGACAGGACGCGCGGACGCCGGTGTCCGGGCAGGACCGTTTCAGCGCGATCAACGAGATTGCCATGCTGACCGCACTCGGAAGGGATGCGGAGGCGCTGAGCCGGCTCGAGAAATACAGCCGGAAATCCTGGATGGTCAGCCGGATCTTTGATGATGGCTCTGGCCGATGACATCGAGGATTTTCGCAAGAAAATTCGAGATGTCCTGAAAAAGGCAGAAGAATTTAAGGAGAAATAAAAACCCATGCTCTTTGACAGACAGGGTGAGAAAAAGTACATGGTCGGAATGGATCTGCGGGACGAGGCCTGCCAGATTTCGTGGTGTCGTGCGCAGAAGGGAAGACTCCTGCAGGAGCCGGTTACCTATGCGAGGGTGCCGGGGAGCGGGAAGTTTGACATTCCGATGGCGCTGTGCAAGACCGCGGGAGAAAATCAGTGGTTTTACGGCGAGGAGGCCGTGGAGCATTCCGCAGAGGAGAACCGGATTTTCATTCCGAGGCTCCTCTCCCTTGCCCTGGACGGATCGCCGGTGGCAATCGGGGAGACGGAATACGACCCCGCAGCGCTCCTCGCCCTCTATGTGAACCGGTGCCTTCAGGAGCTGGAACGGGAAATTCCCGGCGGCATCGCGGCGGTGATGTTCACGGCGAGAACGATGGACAGCAGAACGATTGAGCTGCTGGAGAATGTGCGAAAGCGCCTGAACCTGAAGGCGGCGGTGTACTACCAGAGCTTTGCGGGATCCTTCTATGATTTCATGCTGAATCAGGACGAGTCTCTGCGGGAGCCTGCGGCGGCGCTGTTCGATTACGAGACGGGAGGCCGCCTTCATGTCACGAAGCTGATCTTCAATCCGCACACGACACCGGTGGTGTCGTATCTGGAGGAAAATGAATATCCGGGACTGTTCGCCCAGGACGACGCAGGAAGGGACCGTGAGTTCGCGGGAATCCTGCGCGAGGAGCTCGCAGGACACAATTTCTCTTCGGTCTACCTGGTCGGCAGCGGCTTCAAGGGCGGCTGGATGAAGAAGTCCACGGTTTTCCTCTGCCAGGGAAGAAGAGCATTCCTCGGCGGGAATCTGTTCAGCAAGGGCGCTGCCTACGGCGCGGTATTCAAGGAGGAGAAGCCGGAAATTCTGTCAAGGTACCTGTTCCTCGATCAGAACAAGCTGCGCAGCAACATCCTGATGAAGGCGCTGGACCGCGGAGAACCGGCCCGGATTTCACTGGTGGATGCCGGTGTCAACTGGTATGAGGTGAGAAGGAGTGCTGACGTGATTCTGGACAGCACGGCCGAGATCAACCTGATCCTGCACCCTCTGACGGGAGGAAAGGAAGAGCCGTTTCATATCCGCCTGGATCGTCTCCCGGTCCGGGAGGGTAGAATGACAAGGGTGCGGCTGGAGTTTTCCATGCTGTCGGCCGAGAGGCTCCACATTCAGATTGAGGATCTGGGCTTCGGAGAAATCTTCCCGTCCAGCGGACTGAAATGGGAGCAGGATCTGACGCTGACAGACAGCTGAAGAAAAGGTATGAAAATGGCGAGAGTGATCTATGCGGTGGGACGGCTTGCGAAGAAGCCGTACCGGATTGAGAAAATCGAGCGGAATGTTTATTCCGCGGAGGAGCTGTGCTATTCTCTGGTTCAGAGTGCGCAGATTCTGGATGCCGGCATTCTGGATCCCGCGCTTACGGAATGGCTGAAAGAGGAGTGCGGGCTGCCGGAGCTGGCAAACCGCCTGCAGCCGTACCTCGGCAAGGAGCGGGCGCTGTCGGATTTTGTCTCCGAGATTCTGGAATATGTAGGCTTCGTTCCGCAGGAGAAGGAGGAGAGAACCAGACAGATCGTCTCCTCCGGCCAGGGGATGGAGCCCTTTGAGAAGAGAATGTCCCGGGCGGCCTGGCTTGCGGGAGGCGCAAAGCCTTACGAGGCTCTGGAGGAATACGAGGCGATTCTCCATGACCTTCCTTCTCCGGAGAAAAGAATGCGGACGAGGGCGCTGTGCGCGGAGGGTAGAATCTACGCGGAGCTCTTCCGGTTCCGCACGGCGGCGGACTGCTACGAGAGCGCGTACCGCCTGACGGGCAGCAGCGATATTTATCTGGACTATCTGGCGGCGGTCCGTCTGGGACTGTCGGATTCCGAGTATCTTTCTTTCATTTCAGAGCATCCGGAGAGCGTCAACGCGTCTCTGGAGCTGGAGAAGAGAATGGATGAGCTGGGGACCCAGTTCAACGCTTCCGAGCGGAAGCTTGCCATTGATTCGTTAAAACGCTACCAGGGCGGCGGACAGGATGCCAGCTATGAGGTGGCTCTTCATCAGACGCTTCAGAAGCTGAAGGAGGAGTACCGGGCATCCTGCGCGGCGCCGGTGGCCTGAAACATGTCAATTTCCGCGGAGAAAATGCGGAGTCGGTATTCACGAAGGGAGATCAGTATGGCACATGACAAGTATGTAAGTCCTCTTTCCACCAGATATGCGAGCAGCGAGATGCAGTATATTTTCTCTCCGGACAAGAAATTCCGGACCTGGAGAAAGCTCTGGATCGCGCTGGCAGAGACCGAGAAGGAGCTGGGCCTTGACATCACCGATGAGCAGATCGAGGAGATGAAGGCACATGCCGAGGACATCAATTATGAAGAGGCGCAGGCAAGAGAGAAGATTGTCCGCCATGATGTCATGAGCCATGTGTACGCATACGGCCTCCAGTGCCCGAAGGCAAAGGGCATCATTCATCTGGGCGCGACCAGCTGCTACGTCGGCGACAACACCGACATCATCATCATGCGGGATGCGCTCCGTCTGGTTCGCAGAAAGCTCGTGAACGTCATTGCGGCTCTGGCGCATTTTGCAGGCGAATACAAGGATCAGCCGACGCTCGGATTCACGCATTTCCAGCCCGCGCAGCCGACGACCGTGGGCAAGCGCGCGAGCCTGTGGCTGAATGAGTTCGTTCTGGATCTGGAGGAAGTGGACCACACCATCTCGCAGCTGAAGCTCCTCGGCAGCAAGGGAACAACGGGAACGCAGGCTTCCTTCCTGGAGCTGTTCGACGGTGATCTGGACAAGGTGGATCGGCTGGATCCGATGATCGCACAGAAGATGGGTTTTGCCGCCTGCTATCCGGTTTCCGGACAGACCTATTCCAGAAAGGTAGACACCTTCGTTCTGAATACGCTGGGAGGAATCGCCGCCTCCGCCATGAAGATGGCAACGGACATCCGTCTCCTGCAGCACCTCAAGGAGGTTGAGGAGCCGTTTGAGAAGACGCAGATCGGTTCTTCGGCAATGGCGTACAAGCGCAATCCCATGCGCTCCGAGCGCATCTGTTCGCTGGCCCGCTATGTCATGATCGATGTGCTGAATCCGGCGGTGACGTCCGGAACGCAGTGGTTCGAGCGGACGCTGGATGATTCCGCGAACAAGCGGCTGTCGATTCCGGAGGGCTTCCTTGCCATTGACGGAATTCTGGACCTGTGCCTCAATGTCACGGACGGTCTGAAGGTCTATCCGAAGGTCATCGAGAAGCATCTGGCGGCGGAGCTTCCCTTCATGGCAACGGAGAACATCATGATGGATGAGGTGAAAATGGGCGGGGACCGCCAGGAGTTCCACGAGGAAATCCGCGAGCTCTCCATGAAGGCAGGACGCAGGGTGAAGGAAGAGGGACTGGACAACAACCTTCTGGATCTCATCGCGGAGGATCCGAAATTCCACATGACCCGCAGGGAGCTGGACAAGTACATTGATCCGAAGAAGTACATCGGCTGCGCGCCTCACCAGGTGGAGAAGTATCTCGCGGAGGTCATTCAGCCGATTCTGGACGACAACCGCGATGTTCTGGGGATGACGGCGGAGATTTCGTGCTGAGCGGATGCTTTTTTCAGAGGAATGCGGTATACTACGACAGGCTGTGTGAAAACGGCCGCGGAGATACAGAACTGATCGAAGGATTCCCTCTGCGGAATTCTTCAGGGGTGCCGCAGATGAGCTGGGGCAGGAAAGGAAAATATGGTTAAGGCAGTAGTTGGAGCCAACTGGGGCGATGAAGGAAAAGGAAAGATCACGGACACACTTGCGGATACCGCAGACGTTGTCATCCGTTTTCAGGGCGGCGCGAACGCAGGACATACCATTGTCAATGAGTACGGCAAATTCGCACTTCATCTGATGCCCTCCGGTGTGTTTCATCAGAACATCATGAACATCATCGGTAACGGTGTGGCATTTGATATTGACAAGTTTGTGGACGAGCTGGCGCAGATCGAATCCAAGGGAGTTCCGGCTCCGCAGCTCATGGTTTCGGACCGTGTCCAGGTGATGATGCCTTATCACATTGCGTTTGACACACTGGAAGAGGCGAGACTGGCCGGAAAGAGCTTCGGCTCCACGAAGTCCGGTATCGCTCCATTCTATTCGGATAAATTCGCGAAGATCGGCTGGCAGATCAATGAGTTCTTCCAGGACGATGATGTCCTGAGGGAGAAGATTGCCCGGATCGCCGAGATCAAGGACGCGCTGCTGGTCAACCTCTATCATGCGGATCCGATTGATCAGGAAGGGCTTCTTACCTGGATCAAGGAGCGCAGGGACAAGGTGAAGCCTTATCTTGGAAATGTGTCTCTGTATCTGAACGGAGCGCTGAAGGAGGGCCGGACCGTCCTTCTGGAAGGGCAGCTCGGAACCATGAAGGATCCGGATCACGGAATTTATCCGATGGTCACCTCTTCCTCACCGCTTGCGGGGTACGGCGCCATCGGCGCGGGAATCCCGCCCTATGAGATCCGGCAGATCGTCGTGGTTTCCAAGGCATACTCCTCTGCGGTCGGCGCGGGCGAGTTTGTTTCCGAGGTTCACGGGGAAGAGGCGGAGAGCCTGCGCAACCACGGCGGTGACGGCGGCGAGTACGGCGCGACGACGGGACGCCCGAGAAGAGTCGGCTGGTATGACTGCGTTGCCTCCAAGTACGGCTGCAGACTGCAGGGCTGCACGGATGTCGCGTTCACGGTTCTGGACGATCTCGGATATCTGGACGAGATTCCGGTCTGCGTCGCCTATGAGCTGGACGGACAGGAGATCACCGAATTCCCGGTCACGAAGGATCTGAAGCGCTGCAAGCCGGTTTACAAGATGATGCCCGGCTGGAAGTGCGATATCCGCGGCATTAAGAACTTCGAGGATCTTCCGCAGCAGGCACAGGATTATGTGAACTTCATTGAGGAACAGATCGGATATCCGATCACCATGGTCTCCAACGGACCCGCGCGCAGCGATATCATTTACCGCAGGAGCCCGCTGGCAGAATAAACGTCGGGCATTCCGTGATGAATCAGCATTCTGTGTTCCGACGGACGAATTCGTGAGAAAACGGAGCAAATTCCGCAAGCGGCACGGCCGGCGAGGAATAGCAGGAGGGAATTTTCGTGATCCGGGTTGCGAGAGAAGAAGACGCGGCAAGGCTTCTGGAAATCTACAGCGATTACGTGGAGCATACCGCCATTACCTTTGAATACGAGATTCCGTCGGAGGAAGAGTTCCGGGAGCGGATCCGCCATACGCTGGAGAGATACCCTTATCTTGTGGAAGAGCAGGAGGGGAGAATCGTCGGTTACGTGTACGCCGGGGCCTTCAAGGGCCGGGCGGCCTATGACTGGGCGGTGGAGACCTCGATCTATGTCGAGAAGGGGGATCATCGGCATGGAGTGGGACGTGACCTCTATGAAGCTCTGGAGCAGGCGCTGAAGCTCCAGGGAATCCGGAACGCGGAGGCCTGCATTGCGGCCCCGCGCGGAGAAGATCCGTATCTTCCCCCGGACAGCATCGCGTTTCATGAGCATCTGGGATACCGTCTGGTGGGACGCTTCGAGGAATGCGCCTATAAGTTCGGCCGCTGGTACGACATGGTCTGGATGGAGAAATTCATCGGGGATCACCCGGAAGAACCCGGGGCGGTGACGGAGATCCTGCCTTTTCCGGAAATCCGGGATCAGCTGGCATGGAAGTGATGGAATCGCAGCCGGATGTCCGGAGCGCAGAGAGCGCTTCTGAGCGGCAGGAATTTCTGCGGGAAATCCGGTGCTGCGAGACAGAGAATGGAATAATTGCAAGACAAAGGGGATGTTACCGCGAGGCAGCATCCCTTTTTGTGAGTGCACGACAGGGCCGGACGCAATAAAGAAAGAGCGAAGGCATCCGGGCAAAATTGTGAAAGGTGTGAAGGAGTGGGGCTGCTCCATCAAAAAGGGAAAGGAGAACAGAATGAGCCGGATTCTGCTGTTAGAGGATGATCAGAGCCTCGTCACGGGGCTTTCGTATGCTTTTCACAAGCAGGGATTCGAACTGAATGCCGCCAGGACGCTTCGGGAGGCACAGAAGCTGTGGACGGACGGCAGGTACGATCTGCTGATTCTGGACGTATCGCTGCCGGACGGTTCCGGCTTCGCATTTTGTCAGAAGGTGCGGCGCACATCCAGGGTGCCGATTATTTTCCTGACGGCCTCGGACGAGGAGACAAGCGTCATTATGGGCCTGGATATCGGCGGCGATGATTACATCACAAAGCCGTTCAAGCTGGGAATTCTCATTTCGAGGATCCAGGCACTGCTGCGCCGGGCCGGATCCTTCCATGCGGAAGACACACAGCTGCAGTCGAACGGCATCCGGGTGCTCCTCTTGCAGGGACAGGCGTTCAAAAACGGAAAGCCGCTGGAACTGACCGCCGCGGAATACCGGCTGTTGTGTCTGTTCATGCAGAACCCGGACCGGGTGCTGACCAAAGAGCAGATCCTGAACCGGCTGTGGGACTGTGACGGGAATTACATTGACAGCAGCACTCTTACGGTCTATGTGCGGCGGCTTCGCATGAAAATCGAGGACAATCCGGGCGAGCCGCAGATGCTCCTGACGGTCCGGGGCATGGGCTACAAATGGCACGTAGCCCGGCAGGAGGCTGTATGAAAATACTGGCAGACCCGGACATCAGAAGGGTGTTCCGGAGCATTTCTCTGATCTGGTGGATCCTGTTCCTTGCGGCGGAGGGGATTTTCCGGCGCTCCTGCGGCCGGTTTTCCGTATGCGTCCTGATTCTCTTCCTGTCTGCGGGGGCCTGCATATGGGCGGTCCTCTGGAACTATTTCCGAAGACAGAACCGGCTCATGGAGCAGGCGGTGGCGCAGATTGACGCGTATCTTGACGGTGATCGGAGCAGCCGCCTGGAATGCGATGAGGAGGGCGAACGGTACCGCCTCTTTCATTCCATCAATTCCCTGGCGGCCGTCCTGAACGCTCATGCGGATCGGGAGCTTCACGAAAAAGAATTCCTGAAGGATACGATTTCCGACATTTCCCATCAGCTGAAGACGCCGCTCGCGGCCTTGAATGTTTATAACGGACTGCTCCAGGACGAGCAGATTGACACATCCTCCGTGCGGGAATTTGCCGGCTTGTCCGAGCAGGAGCTGGACCGCATGGAGGCGCTGGTGCAGAGCCTTCTCAAAATCGCGAGACTGGACGCGGGGGCCGTCGTACTGGAAAAGGAACGGGAGAATGCGGCGGATATGATGCGGGATCTGGAGCGGCACTTTGCGTACCGCGCGGAGCAGGAGCAGAAGAAGATCGTGCTGTCCGGAGGGGAGAACGTCTTCCTTTCCTGCGACCGCAGCTGGCTGAGCGAGGCAGTCGGCAATCTTGTGAAAAATGCGCTTGATCATACGAAGCAGGGTGATACCATCCGTGTGGAATGGAAGGCACTGCCTTTCATGGTGCAGATTGCGGTGAAGGACAACGGGTGCGGAATTCACCCGGAAGATCTGCCCCATATCTTCAAACGGTTTTACCGAAGCCGCTTTCCCGGGAATGCGCAGGGGATCGGACTCGGTCTGCCGCTGGCAAAGGCGATCGTGGAAGCACACGGCGGTACGATTGAGGTGGAAAGCGGACAGGGGATCGGGACGGCATTTACGATAAATTTCCCGATTCCTGCAAAATTGTAGGCTGACGGTAAGACTGCCGTAATGTTCCGGTACTATTCTTTTCAGAGAAAAAGGAAACGGAAGCTCTGCCGTTTCCGGCAAAAATCACTGGAAGAGAGGTGCCAGCAGAATGGAATTACTGGAAGTCAGAAATTTGTGTAAAACCTATGGAAGCGGGGACAGTGCGGTACAGGCATTGAGGAATGTCAGCTTCCTGGTGCAGAAGGGGGAGTTCGTCGCCATTGTCGGGGAATCCGGCTCCGGCAAAAGTACGCTGCTGAACATGATCGGCGGCCTGGATGCGCCGGATTCCGGCAGGGTGCTGATTGATGGCAGGGATATTCTTGCCATGAACGACCGGAAGCTGACGATTTTCCGCCGCAGGAACATCGGCTTTATCTTTCAGGCGTTCAATCTGATTCCCGAACTGACGGTGGAACAGAATATTGTTTTCCCGGCGCTTTTGGACTATCAGAAGCCGGATCAGGCTTATCTGGAGGAACTCCTGTCGGTGCTGCATCTTAAGGACCGCCGCCAGCATCTTCCCGGCCAGCTCTCCGGGGGCCAGCAGCAGCGCACGGCGATCGGACGGGCTCTTTTTACAAGGCCTGCTCTCATTCTGGCGGATGAGCCCACCGGGAATCTTGACACCCGGAATACGAGCGAGGTCATTGCCCTGCTGAAAGAGGCGTCCAGAAAATACGAGCAGACCATCGTGATGATTACTCACAGCACGGGCGTCGCACAGGCGGCGGACCGGGTGCTCCGGGTATCGGACGGTCAGCTCACCGATCTGGGGAGGTGCCGGGAATGAAAAGCTATCTGAGTCTTATTCCGATCTCGGCGAAAGTCCATCGCCGCCAGAACCGGATGACGCTGCTGTGCATTGTGTTTGCCGTATTTATGGTGACAGCGGTGTTCAGCATGGCGGAAATGGGAATCCGGATGGAGGGATCACGGCTGATGGAAAAGCACGGGAATCTGTCCGTCGGAGAACTCCTGGGGAGTTCGATGGGTCAAACCCTTCTGCCGACTGCCTTTGTTTTGTCTCTGATGATTCTGCTGGCCGGGATTCTGATGATCTCCGGCAGCATGAACAGCGTGGTGGCGCAGAGAACGCAGTTCTTCGGGATGATGCGGTGTCTCGGAATGAGCAGGCGCCAGGTGGTCCGCTTTGTGCGGCTGGAGGCGCTGAACTGGTGTAAGACTGCGGTTCCCGTCGGTCTTGCGCTCGGTGTTACCGTGACATGGAGGCTGTGCGCGGTACTGCGGTTTCTCGTGGGAGAGGAATTTTCGAACATTCCGCTCTTCGGCATCAGCATCACCGGCATCCTCTGCGGGATTCTCGTGGGAGTGATCACGGTCCTGCTCGCTGCCAATGCTCCGGCAAAGCGTGCGGCCCGGGTTTCTCCCGCTGCAGCGGCATCCGGGAATGCGGGCGGCGGGAAGCTGGTCCGCCATGCGGCTTGTTCTCGCTTTGGAAGAATCGAAACGGCCCTTGGGATGCATCACGCTGCTTCGGCCAAGAAGAATCTGATTCTGATGACAGGCTCTTTTGCGCTCAGCATCGTCCTGTTCCTGAGCTTTTCCGTGGTCATTGATTTTGTAAATTATCTGATGCCGCAGTCCGCGGCCGCAGCAGATCTGGAGATCGCAGGTGAATACGGCAATACGATTCCTCCGGACCTTCCTGACCGGATCCGGGGAATGGGCGGCGTCCGGGAGGTCTATGGACGCCGGAGCGCCCTGGACCTTCCGGTTTCCCTGGAGGAAGGGGAAAATCCTTCTGGTGAAAAAGGAGAGGATTTTTCCGACACGGCGGATCTGATTTCCTATGATGATTTCGATTTGAAGAGTCTGAAAAAGGACAGAAGTCTGATAAGGGGCAGTGATTTGTCCCGGGTCTTCGGAAACAGCAGCTTCGTGCTCGCAACATCCGATGAAGACAGCCCATGGGAAATCGGCGATACCGTTCAGCTTCATGGGGAGACACTGACGATCGCCGGTCTTCTGAAAAATGATCCGTTCAGCAGCGATGGCCGGACCCATGGCAGAATTACGCTGATTGCTTCCGGCGATACCTTCGTCCGGCTGACCGGAGAGGAAAACTATTCTCTTGTGATGGTGCAGCTGACAGGAGGTGCAACCGAGGAGGAGGTTCAGGCGATCCAGACTGCCGCAGGGGAGAAGGTTCGCTTCCGGGACAGGCGTGATGAGAGTACTGCGGGAACCTATATGGCCTTTGTATTCTGCATTTATGCATTCCTTGCCATCATCGCGCTGGTGGCGGTGCTGAACATTGTCAACAGTATCTCCATGAGCGTATCTGCAAGGATACGGCAGTACGGTATGATGCGGGCTGTGGGAATGGGAGACCGGCAGGTCATCCGGATGATTGCTGCGGAAGCAGGCACTTATGCCGTGCTGGGCGGCGCTGCGGGGTGCCTTCTGGGGATCCCTGCCCACTGGCTTTTGTATGGCATCCTCATTGTCGGACGTTTTCCATACGCTGTCTGGAAGGTTCCGCTGATCCCGCTCGCCGTTATTCTTCTGTTCCTTCTGCTGGCGGCAGCTGCGGCCGTACTGGCCCCGGCAAAGCGCATCTGCGGGATGGCGGTTACAGAGACAATTAGTGAACTGTAACAGAAACAGGACCTGTTACTGCAGCAGTTCTGCATGCGGTGACAGGCCCTGTTTCTGTGAGATGCGGAGGCCTTTGCATTCTGTGAAGGCGAAGGCCTTGGTCACTTCCTGTGATGGATTTCATCCGTGTCAGAATCTTTGTCGGAGTTTTTTCTTCCCGGGAGCTTTCCGGCGGCCCAGGTAAGAAACCAGATGAAAACCGGAACGGCGATGGTCATGCCGAGGCAGAACCGGAACAGTCGTCCCGTGCCGGGGCGGGAGAACACTGCGGCAAGGAAGGTCGCGGCGTAAAGGGCAAGGAGCAGGATAATCCCGGCCCATGCGGCAATGCGCCGGAAGGTCCAGGCGGATTTGCCGGAGGATCCGGAAGAGTTCTTGCCGGAGGAGGACGGAGCAGGGCCCTTCCGGATCGTTTCAAGAGGAGCGCTGCCGGAGAGACCGGAAGGATCGGAGCTTGAATTTGCAGAGTTTGCAGAGTTGTTTTTCTGATTCATTGAGTATCTTCTTTCTATCTGTCCGATCGTGAAAAAACACGTGCTATGGACAGATTTTTTATGCGGGGACTCCCGGCAGAGATGTCCCGGGAATGTAACCGGCAAAGAGGCAGGGTGCCTCTTTCTTAACAAGGTGCTTTTCTCTTAAGAAAGCTGTTCGGCAATGCTGCCGGAGAAGCGGTTCTCAGAACTGCACATGAAGAGCGGTGAGAAGAAGCCCCCAGAGGACGCCGGAAACGTAGATGAGTGCCGTGATCTTCAGGTTCTCCCGCAGATGGTGGGAATTGGTGCGGAAGAGAACGAGAAGGCCGACGCCTGCGCTGACGAGGAGTCCTGCCATCATCTGTCCGGCGGCGATCAGGCCGTCCAGATAGAGCTGCGTGATCATGATGGAAGAAGCGCAGTTCGGAATCAGTCCGACCGCACCGGAGAGGAAGACGCCCGCGGCGGGGTGAGAGGAGAGGAGATCCCGAATGGCTTCTTCCCCGAACCCTTCGACGAGAAGCGTCAGAGCCAGCGTGATCAGGAAAACGAAAAGCGTAATGTGAAGTGTGTGAATGAGGGCCGATTTCAGAATGCTGCCCTCTTCCTCCTCGCAGCCGCAGTGCTCCTGTTCGCACAGATCGTGAATGTGCTTCTCCGGTTCGCCCTTCCGGTGGCGGTGCCTCCGGATCTGATGCAGGAGAAAATCAATGACCAGACCGGTCAACAAGGCAATTCCCGCTTTTGCAGCGAGAATCCGCGCCATCTGTGCAATGGGAACCTGCGAAGAGATGAACAAAGGGAGCATCTCATCGGAGGTAGAGAGGAAAACGGCGAGGAGCGTCCCGAGAGAGATCAGACCGCCGGAGTAGAGGCTTGCCGCCGCGGCGGAGAAGCCGCACTGCGGAACGATGCCGACGATGGCACCGAAAATGGGACCGAGATGGCCGACATTTTCCTTCCGGATCAGGTCCTGGGATTTCTCCTCGGTGCGGCGCTCCAGCGCCTCCATCACGAGATAGGTGATGAACAGGAAAGGAATCAGTTTTAACGTGTCGATCCCGGCATCCAGCAGGGAATCGGCAAAAAGATCGAGAATATTCATAATATAGTATCCGTTTTTTTATTATTGGTGCTGCGAGCAGCAGGGCACTCGTGAGAGTGACCGCTGCAAACAGGAGAAATCGCCATTGGGCGATTCCGAGTGTGAGAATACCGAAAAGGCCTTGTGCTGTCAACCGATTTCAGTGCTCCCGGCTGTTCGGGAACTTTTATTGATTGAGAGGGAATTTGAGAGGGAATTGTTTTGCAGTTTCCGCTCTTTTTGGAAAAAGATACGCTCGTCCGCATGGATTCGAAAGATTTATCATTGACCTGGAGTGGGCTCCAGATGGTATTCTGGTTACAGGCAGATCCCGGCATCAGACGGGATGCGGGGTGTCACTGATGTGCGGTGCTGCGGATGTGCGGCGGCAGAAAGGGGAAGAGAATGGACAGAATCAAAAAGAATTTCGGATTCGGATGCATGCGGCTTCCGATGATCGGAGAAGAGGTAGATCTTGAGCAGACGAAGAAAATGGTGGATGCATTTCTGGATGCGGGCTTCAATTATTTTGACACGGCCCACGGCTATATCCAGGGCAAGAGCGAGACGGCGCTGAGGGCCTGTCTTACGAGCCGGTATCCCAGAGACCGGTATATTCTGACGGATAAGCTGACCGGCAATTTCTTTCAGAAGGAAGAGGACATCCGGCCGTTCTTCGAGAGCCAGCTGGAAGCCTGCGGCGTGGATTATTTTGACTTCTATCTTATGCACGCACAGGGAGCGGGAAACTTTGATCACTACAAGGAATGCCGCGCCTATGAGACTGCTTTTGAACTGAAAAAGGAAGGCAGGGTCCGCCATGTCGGCATTTCCTTCCATGACAAGGCGGAGGTTCTGGAGCAGATCCTGACGGAGTATCCGGAGGTTGAGGCCGTTCAGATTCAGTTCAACTATGTGGACTATGAGGATCTGGCGGTTCAGAGCCGCCGCTGCTATGAGGTCTGCCGCAGACATAACAAGCCGGTGATCGTCATGGAGCCGGTCAAGGGAGGGAATCTCGTCAACCTTCCGGAAGAGGCGGCGAAGGTTCTGGAGGACCTGCATGGGGGAAGCGCGGCGAGCTATGCGCTTCGTTTCGCGGCGGGATTTCCCGGCATGATGATGGTCCTCTCCGGAATGAGCACGCTGGGACAGATGGAGGACAACATCAGCTTCATGAAGGACTTCAAGCCCCTGGATGAGAAGGAGATGGAGGCGGTTCATAAGGTACAGGAGATCTTCCACAAGCAGGATCTGATTCCCTGCACGGGCTGCCGCTACTGCACGGACGGCTGTCCGAAGCATATCCTGATTCCGGATCTGTTCGCGGTGATGAATACGAAGCAGATTCACCACGACTGGAACGCGGACTATTACTACAATGTGGTTTATACCAAGGAAGGAAGTCATGCCTCCGACTGCCTGAAGTGCGGCAAGTGCGAGAAGGTCTGCCCGCAGCACCTTCCGATCCGGAAGCTCCTGGAGGATGTAGCAAAGGAGTTCGAGAAATAAGCTTTGCGGCTGATCATTTGGAAGAACACATCTCCAGGCGTTTTCGTGTCAGAGACATCGGGAACGTGCACAGCAAATAGGAAGGGATGCGGCCTGAAATGTGCGGAAAAGTAGAAAAGCGATAAGTACGCGCCTGCGGATGGAATTTGCGGCGGCCCTCATGGTAAAATCAGAAAAACAAACTGCAAGAGGAACGATTCGTGGACGAGTATTTTCTGATTCTGACTGTCATTGATGTGGCGGTTCTTCTGTTTATGTGCATGATGATTCATGCGAGCGAGAATATCAGTGACCGCCAGAAAAAGGGATTTCTCAAAACCTATTTTCTGATCGCGGTAATCTCCATTCTGGAGGTGGTCACGGTGATTGTGGATGAGACGCCGGTGCAGTACCGGTGGATCAATCTTCTGACGAATTACCTTGGATTCGCCCTGACCCCGGCAGTGCCGCTGTGTCTGGTTTATATTCTGGACAAGCAGGACAGAGGCAGGAAAATCCGCCGGGGAGCGGCGGTCATCTGGCTGACCTATATTATTTTTCTGGCGGTGTCCCTTCCGTTCGGGGCCGTGTTCGGCGTGGAGGCGGACAACAGCTATTTTCGCGGGGAGTTCTTCCATATTTATATCGCGATGTATTTCATGAGCATCGTCTATCTGACTGTGGCGACCTCGGTGTCCGCCATTGCCTATCAGAACAAGAGTAAAATTCTGATTTTCCCGCTGATGGGATTCCTCCTGGTCGGGACGGTCGTCCAGCTCGCCTTCCCGAATATCCATACGACCTGGCTGTGTGTGACGCTGATTTCCGTTCTGTATTACATTTACTGCAATGAGATGTGGAACCAGCTGGATGGGTTGACCGGACTTCTCAATCAGGCCAGCTATCTGAACCGGACCTCGGCGGCAAGAAGCGGTGACAAGGTTCTCATCGTGTTCGATGTGGACAAGTTCAAGCAGATCAATGATACCTACGGTCATCTCTACGGAGACCGGTGCCTCCGGGAGGTCGCAGACTGCATGAAGGCCGCCTATGCGAGATACGGCGGATGCTACCGCATGGGCGGAGACGAGTTCTGCGTGATCCTGCGCGATGAGGACAGGGAGGCCTCCTGCGCGGCCAGCTTCCTGAAGCTTCTGGAAGAAAAGCGCAGGGAGAATCCGAACCTTCCGACCGTCTCCTACGGCTCGGCCGTGATCGAGAGCGGAGAGAACATCCTGACGACCAAGGAGCGTGCAGATCAGAACATGTACCAGTTCAAGAAAGCCCGGAAGGAAAGAGAAATCCCGTAACTGTGACCGCTTTCTGGCGGCAGATAAGAATTTTTTCAGGAAGAAACCGCAGGAGCAGGTTTCCGCACGCTGAGGAGCGCCGTGACTCCCGCGATGACCTCGGTGAGAGGGAAGGTCCACCAGACTGCGTTCAGCCCGAAGAAGTGCAAAACCCACGCGAGCGGAACCAGGAGCAGGATCTGGCGGAGAATGACGATGAAAACGCTGATTTTCATGCGGCCAATTCCCTGCAGGTAAGAGGTTGCGGCGATGGTGAAGCCGGCAAAAACAAAGCTCAGAGAAATCACGGGGAGCGCGTAGCTGCCGATGGACAGAATGGTCGGACTGTCCGTGAAAACAGCGAGAAGATTCTTTGGAAAGAGCAGGAAAATCAGCATGGCTGCAGCCATGATCCCGCTGGAGATGATCAGGGCGGTCCGCAGGATCTGTCGTGCCCGCCGGATCCTTCCTGCTCCGTAGTTATAGCTGATGACCGGAATCAGCACCTGCTGGAATCCGAGGAGCGGGATGAAGAAAAACGTCTGAATCTTATAGTACAGTCCGAGCACCGTCACCGCATCTTCTGTAAACCCTTTCAGAATCATGTTGAGGCCGATGATGTAGAAGGTATACAGAGACTGCGTGACAATGGATCCGATGCCGTTCTGATAGATGGAGGCGCAGAGCTTCCGGGAGACGTGACCGCGAAGTGAATCGTGCCGGATCACGCCGAGGAGTGTAAGGAGCATGGCGGCCCACTGACCGATCACCGTGGCGATGGCGGCGCCTGCGATGCCGAGACGGGGAAAGCCGCCGAGTCCGAAGATCAGGAGCAGATCCAGAACGACGTTGACAATGGAGCCGGTGACCTGCGCCGCCATCGGAAGCAGCATATTCCCTCTTGCCTGAAGAACCTTGGTGCAGGAGGACTCGATAAAAAGCCCGAGAGATCCTGTAAAAACAATTCTCATGTAGACCGTTCCCTGTGCCCGGACCAGTTCATTTCCGGAAGAAATTGCAAAGTATCCGTCTGCCAGAAGATTCCCGATGAATGCAAACAGAAGAAAATGAATGACGGCGAGAAAGAGTCCGCTCCGGATGACATCGTGCTGCCGTTTTTGTTCTCCGCAGCCGTCCATCCGTGAAATCAGAATGTTGATGCCGGTCCCGGTTCCGGTTGCCAGTGCTGTCATAAGAAGCTGAAGCGGGTAGATGATGGAAAGGGCGGCAAGTCCTGTTTCGGAATAGCGCGCGACAAAAAAGCTGTCCACGATGTTGTAGACAGACTGAATGAGAAGTGCCAGCATGACCGGCGGAGAGAGCCGGAGCAGAAGTTTTGATACCGATGTATTTCCCATATCCATGTTACGATTCCTCACTTTTTTGCGGCTTTAAAGCCGGATGACTGTGATTCTATTCACAGGAACAGAGGCGGTCAAGCACACACACTGGCGCGCATGCGCGTCAACGCAGCAGAGACTTAACAGGCATTTGTCCTTTCTGCGTGTATTCGCATAGATCGGGAAGTCGGTGATTTCGGATCGGCTGTCTGAACTGCAGCATCGGTGTTGACGCACCGGCTGCTGCATTCGTCAAAAACGTCTTTGCGGATTTTACCTCAGCGGGAAAAATGCCATCATCCAAAACAGGAAGTGGGAATACAAAAAGAGTTGACAACATGTAGCATACTACGTATTATATGTAGCATGCTACATGAAGACGGGCCGGAACATGACGCAATGGGAAGAATGGTTTTCGTGGTTTTCCGGCGGGAACAGGAAGGGAGATCGGATGGAAGAAAAACCGGAGAGAAAGTTTGAGAATGCCCCTCTGGGTTATAAGTTCAAGAGAATTCACGATATGTTCCGGGCGAGAATGAACGAAGAAATGAGGAGAGAGGATCTGACCTTTTCGCAGATGGAGGTCCTTTTCTATCTGATCAAGCACCAGGATCATCCGGTCAACCAGCAGGAGCTGTGCGAGGCGATTCAGGTCTCCCATCCGACGATGATCGGCCTGATCAACCGGATGGAGGAAAAGGAGCTGGTGGTCCGGAGAACGGATCCGGAGAACCGGCGCAGCCGCTACATCGAGATGATGCCGAAGGCACAGGAAATTATGCATCGGACGAAAAGGCAGCGGACCAGAAATGATGAGAAGCTGGTCAGGGGTTTTACGAAGGAACAGGTGAAGGAGCTGAACGTGCTCCTTGCCATGGTCTACCGCAACATGCAGTCCGAGGAGTTCTTGAAGGATGAAGAGGAGACGTAACGGAAGAAAAGCGTTGAAATGGTGAGACCGGTCTGCGTGTGCAGAGTGAATCCGGCCGCCGGAAGGTAAAATTGAGACCGGAGCCGCTCTCCGTGTGATGGAAGAAAATGAGAGGAAAGCAATGAAACGAGAGAATTTAAAGCGAAAAAAGAGTGTGGTCGGCACCCTGTACCGGCAGCTCGGACAGTATAAGGCCGTGGCCTTCATTACACCGCTGTTCATGCTGGGAGAAGTGGTGGCGGAAATGGTGATCCCGATTCTGATGGGAACCCTTGTGGACGACGGCGTTTCGGCAGGAAATGTGTCTTACGTGGAGAAAACCGGCATGATCATGCTGGTGGTGGCACTGCTGGGCCTTGTCTGCGGCGTGCTCGGGGCGTTCACGGGATCCAGAGCGGGATCCGGGTTTGCGAAGAACCTCCGGAAGGCGATGTTTGACAACATTCAGAAATTTTCCTTTGCCAACATCGACCGGTTCAGTACGTCCAGTCTTGTGACGCGCCTCACAACGGATGTCACCAACGTGCAGAACGCGTTTCAGATGCTGATCCGCATGGCGATGCGGACTCCGTCGATGATGATCGTGGCAATGGTGATGTCTTTCCTCATCAGCCCGCGGCTGGCGAGCATCTACCTGGTCGCCGTGCTGATCCTCGGCGTGATCCTGTTCGTGATCATGAAGAGCACCACCGCTTATTTCCAGAAGGTGTTCGAGCGGTACGATGATCTGAACGAGAGCGTGCAGGAGAACGTATCCGCCATCCGGGTGGTCAAGGCCTATGTCCGTGAGGATTATGAAATCAACCGGTTTCAGAAGGCGGCCGCCAACATTTATCTGATGTTCGTGAAGGCGGAGCTGAAGCTCTCCTGGAATACGCCGGTCATGAACGCGGTGGTCTACACCTGCATTCTTCTCATCAGCTGGATCGGCGGACACATGGTCATTGCGGGAAGTCTGACCACCGGTCAGCTCATGAGCCTTCTGACCTACTGCATGAACATCCTGAGCAGCATGATGTTCCTCGCGATGATTTTCGTGATGATGACGATGTCGGAGGCGAGCTGCCGCCGGATCGCGGAGGTCATCAATGAGGATTCTTCCCTGACGAATCCGGAGCATCCGGTGATGGAGGTCCGGGACGGCAGCATCGAGTTCGATCATGTGAATTTCGCCTACCGCGCCGGAACCGGCGAACCGGTTCTGAAGGACATCACGCTCTCCATCCGCTCCGGCGAGAGCATCGGCATCATCGGCGGAACGGGCTCCGCGAAGTCGAGCCTGGTCAATCTGATCAGCCGTCTGTATGACGTCACCGGAGGGGCAGTCAGAGTCGGCGGAATCGATGTGCGGGATTATGACATGGAAGTTCTGCGCAACAAGGTTGCGGTTGTACTGCAGAAGAACGTTCTTTTCTCGGGAACGATTCTGGACAATCTCCGCTGGGGAAACAAGAACGCGTCAAAAGAGGAATGCGAGAGGGCCTGCCGGATTGCCTGCGCGGACGAATTCATTGACCGCTTCCCGGACGGATATGACACCTACATTGAGCAGGGAGGCTCCAATGTTTCCGGCGGTCAGAAGCAGAGGCTCTGCATCGCAAGAGCTCTGCTCAAGAATCCGAAAATCCTGATTTTCGATGATTCGACGAGCGCTGTGGATACTGCAACGGACGCGAAGATCCGCAAGGGGCTTGCGGAGTTCATGCCGGATACGACAAAGCTGGTGATCGCGCAGCGCATTTCCTCCGTGAAGGACTGCGACCGGATCATTGTGATGGACAACGGAACCGTCAACGGCTTCGGGACGCACGAGGAGCTTCTGGAGGACAACGACATTTATCGTGAGGTCTTTGAATCCCAGAACGGAATGGCGGGCGATGCTGACTTCGATGAAAAGAGGTAAGAAGGCGGATTTTGCCTCAGGGAGGTATCAATATGGCACAGGAAAGAGTACAACAGGTAAAGGGACCGCGCGGCGGGGTAAAGCGCGGCATGCCTCATGAGAAAGTGGAAAATCCGGGGAAAATTATCGGGAGGCTTCTCGGGATCCTGTTCCGGAATTATGGGATCCAGATGATCATCGTGATGATCTGCATTGTGACGACGGTTCTCTCGAGTGTTCAGGGAACCATGTTCACCAAAACGCTGATCGACAGCTACATCACGCCAATGATGGGCCAGAAGAATCCGGATTACGGACCGCTCGCGGGAGCGATCCTGCGGGTTGCATGCTGCTACGGACTGGGAGTCCTCGCGGCGCTGGTGCAGGCAAGATTGATGGCATACATCACGCAGGGAACGCTCCGGAAAATGCGGGACGATCTGTTCGAGCATATGGAGACGCTGCCGATCAAGTATTTTGACACGCATGCGCACGGCGACATCATGTCGGTCTACACGAACGATATCGATACGCTGCGCCAGATGATCAGCCAGAGCATTCCGCAGCTGATGAACAGCGCGATTACCATTGTGTCGGTGTTTGCGATGATGGTGGTGCTGAGCGTGCCACTGACAATCCTCACCTGCGTGATGGTCGCGGTGATGCTGCTCCTGTCCTCGTTCGCAACGAAGATTTCCGCGAAGAACTTTGCGGCAAGGCAGAAGGGCCTCGGCGAGCTGAACGGCTTCATCGAGGAAACCATCACCGGGCAGAAGGTGGTCAAGGTGTTCTGTCACGAGGAGGAGAGTACGAAGAGCTTCGACGCGCTGAACGAAGCGCTGTGCGAGGTGTCCTACAAGGCGGAGGCCTATTCCGGGATTCTGGGTCCGTTCAGTACGCAGCTCGGTAACGCCTCGTATGTCATCTGCGCCGTGGTCGGCTGCACGCTCGCCATCAATCAGTATGCGGGCTTCACGGTCGGTGCTCTGGCATCGTTCCTTACGTTTAACAAGAGCTTCAACATGCCGATCAACCAGATCACCATGCAGTTCAATTCCATCATCTCGGCACTGGCAGGAGCGGAACGTATTTTCAAGCTTCTGGACGAGGAGCCGGAACAGGACAACGGCTATGTGAAGCTGGTCAATGCAAAGCCTGCGAATGAGGAAGAGAAGCAGGGAGATTTGACTGAGACCACGGAGCGGACCGGACTCTGGGCCTGGAAGCACACGCACCAGGCGGACGGGTCCGTCACCTATGTCCCTCTGCGCGGAGATGTGACGATGAACGGCGTGGATTTCGGCTACACCGACGACAAGATGGTGCTGCATGACATTGTCCTTCACGCGGAGCCCGGGCAGAAGGTGGCCTTCGTCGGATCCACCGGTGCCGGGAAGACCACGATCACGAACCTGATCAACCGGTTCTATGACATCCAGGACGGCAAAATCCGTTTCGACAACATCAACATCAACAAGATCGTCAAAAGAGACCTCCGCAGGTCTCTCGGCATGGTACTGCAGGACACGCATCTGTTCACCGGTAGCGTGAAGGAGAACATCCGCTACGGAAGGCTGGATGCAACGGACGAAGAGGTGGAGGCAGCGGCAAGACTCGCCAATGCCGACGGTTTCATCCGACGGCTCCCGCAGGGATATGATACGATGCTGACCGGCGACGGGGCGAACCTTTCTCAGGGGCAGAGACAGCTTCTCGCGATTGCGAGAGCGGCCGTTGCGGATCCGCCGGTTCTGATTCTGGATGAGGCGACCAGCTCCATCGATACGAGAACGGAGAAGATCGTGCAGGACGGCATGGACAAGCTGATGAAGGGCCGCACCACCTTCGTCATTGCCCACCGCCTGTCCACGATCCGCAACGCGGACAGGATCATTGTTCTGGAGCAGGGCAGGATTGTCGAGCAGGGCAATCACGAGGAGCTCCTTGCGAAGAAGGGAAGATACTACCAGCTGTACACCGGGAAGCGCCCGGAGCTGGCAGGGTGATCCGTTTTGCCGGGCGGCATGTTTTCCATGCGCCGCGGCGTCACGGGACAGCCTTGGCAAAGAGCAGCTGTCATTGGAGCTGCTGCCGCACAGCATTGTAACAGTATTGATTTAAAAGAGCAGAAAAGAACAGAGCCTCCGGTTTTCACGCCGGAGGCTCTGCTGTGTCTTATCTTTATAAAATTGTCACATGTCTTTAGAAAGAAGCCAACGATAATCTTTTCGACAATCAATAATATAGTCGACATATACGGTTTCATCCTGAATTTGATAAAGAACCAGATACCACTTGGGGATGAACATTTTGTGATATTTATTCGGAGGAATGAAAGCTTCTGTGAAAAAAGGAAACCTTTGCGGCATCTGCTCCAGAGAACGAATTGCAGATATCAGTTCTTCTTTTTTGGCAATGGCGGCACTTTTGCTGACCTGTGCCAGAAAGTGGATTTCGGTTCCAAGCATTCTTTTGGCACGGTCAGAAATGATTACAGTGTAGGTGTTTTCTGCCATGTTTATACCTCGCTGAGATAAAATCCGACTTTATGCCTCGTCAATGACATTGTTGAGATATTGATCCAGTTCATCCAGAGTGCATCCTTTTTGACCGGCGAGCCGATCTTCTTCGGCGGCAAGCAGTTCCTCACGCAGTTTCAGCATCTTCTCCCAATGGTTATAGGTGTCGATATCCATTACAACGAGGTCGCCTTCGCCGTTTTTGGTCAGGAATACCGGTTCTGCGGATTTTCGGCATAAATCAGCAATTTCATTATAGTTTTGTCTAATTGCAGCAGATGGACGGATATTCATCCTGATACCTCCGATAGATGAATAATAGTAATATACAATCTATATTATGAACAAATATGCCTATGACGTCAATTGAAAACCGACTGAAAAGGCTCCGGGACCTGATATCGTCAGGTCCCGGAGCTTCTCCGTTCAGGGGAGGCGACATATTCCATTCTGGAATTCGTTTCCTCCCCTGAATTATTTCACAAACAGGCGGTCATTCTGTACAAGACGCATACGCAGAACACAGGAAGATCAGATCTCATGCATCCAGACGCGCATCTGGTTCTCGCCGCGGTTGCCCCATGCAAAATACGGAATGGCACGCATCGGCGCATCGGAAAGGAGCGGCTCCTCCTCGGAATAAAGTTCCTCAAACGGAGCCTCCGCGCCGTCTTCCAGAGAATCCTCGGAGACGGTGGGGAAGGTGCTGCGTTTGCCGGTGAAGTCGAGAACGGTCATGCCGTTTAACGGGCTCTTGTCATCGGAAAGTTCCGAAGCGGTGAAGGAAGCAGCACGCGGAATGCGGAGCTCCTGCAGGTTTTCACCGTTGTCAACTCCTTCAAAGCAGTACACCAGCGGGCCGCGCATCAGTGCAACCTGTCCTTCGTTGGCACGGACTCTTGGATTGCAGTAGATCCGGCGGACCGGCATCTCAAAGGTGAGGTCGATGGTGTCGCCATCCGCAAATGCCGCAGTCAGATAGAAATAGCCGTCCTTCAGATCAGCGCCATCCGAACCTTCCGTCAGAACCTCGCCATTCAGGCGGATCTGCGCATCCTTCACATAGGCGGGAATCCGGAAGGCAAACGTGAATTCCGTACCATCGCAGGAATCGAAGGTGTAGCGGATCTTTCCATTCCAGGGATATTCGCTCTCGGTGAGGATTCCTGCGTGTGCGGTTTGAACCGTTCCGCCGAGGTACAGATGATTGATGACAAGACCGTCCGGCGTTTCATCCCATGCGTATTTACCGAGGGACTCTACCGTGCGGACTACGTTGGGCGGGCAGCATGCGCAGGCGTACCACTGGGGCCGCTGAGGCAGAACGTGTTCATAACCGGGAAGCTTCCCGGAAACGCCGGGATTTACCTCAAGGGGATTGACATAGAAGAACCGCTGGCCATCCAGCTGGATGCCGGAGAGAACGCCGTTGTAGAGCGCACGCTCCATGACATCGGAATAGCGGCGGTCGGTCTTCATTTTCAGCATGCGGTGCGCAAAGAACACCAGACCGATGGAGGCGCAGGTCTCCGCATAGACGGTGTCGTTCGGAAGATCGTAGTCAAAGGAGAAGCCTTCCCACTTGGCGACCTGACCGATTCCTGCGGTGACGTACATCTGCTTGCGGGTGATATTGTCAAAAAGACGGTCGCACGCGAGGCGGAGCGAATCATCACCGGAAGCCTCCGCAAGATCTGCCATGGCGGTCAGAAGATAGACATTACGAACGGCGTGGCCTCTTGCCTCATGCTGCTCGCGGACGGGCGCGAAAACCTGCGTATAGTTGATATCTTCGGGATCGTTGCCCCACTGGAACCAGCCGCGCTTTTCTTTCTCTTTGGTGAACCAGTGAGGATCCTGACCTCTCTGGTCAATGAAGTATTTTGCAAGTCGCAGATGATCCGGATTGCCGGTGACGCGGTACATGCGCAGAAGTCCGATTTCCACTTCTTCATGTCCGGGAACACCGTGGATTTTGCCCTCTTCGGGACCGATGTTGGCGTCGATGCAGGCAGCAACACGCTCCATTACTTTCAGAAGGCGGTCCTTTCCGGTCGCCTCATAATAGGCAACGGCCGCCTCCATCATATGACCGGCGCAGTAGAGCTCATGGCATTCCTGCAGATTCTGCCACTTGCGGTCAGGTTCCTTCAGAATGAAGTATGTATCGAGATAGCCGTCCGGCTGCTGGGCCTTTTCAATGACGGCGATGATGTCGTCAGCCCGCTTCTCCAGCTGTTCATCCGGATGGATGATGAGCGAGTAGGCAACGCCCTCCAGCCACTTGGCGACATCACTGTCCTGGAAGACCATGCCGTAGAATTCACCCTTTTCGAGTCCTGCGGCAATGCGGAAGTTGGCGAGTGCATGGCTTTTCTCAATGCCGGGAATCTCATCATTCAAGATTTTCTCCTGATACGGGATGACGGTTTCCGTAATCAGTTTCTGACGAGCGGCCCAGAAGGCGTCGTCGATGGTGACCTTTCGAAGGTCCATTTCGTTTTCCATTGTCTTTTCCCCTTTCTCTGATGCAGGAGCAGGACACGTTCCTGGTGTCTGTTCCAGACAGGAGAAGCTGCCAGCGGACAGCTTCGAGTGTGCACGGGGAGAATCGTAAAAGGCAATTCTCCGAGGTGATGAAACGCTCTTCCTGCCGCAGCGTATCTGCGGCATCACAGCTTAATCTTAACATCAGAAGAATTTTCAGGCTATGAGAATTGTTCCGGGTCTTTCGAACGAATGATGCGGATTCGGACAGGATCGGGTATAATCAATTGTTAGTGTTTTTGGAAAAATAGTAACGATTCAGCGCATCTCGAATGGAGCGCCGGTCGGTGCGGCTGAGGGAGGAACAGGATGCTGTTATATCGAAAGAGAATTGCGGATTTTGTACAGGAAACCGAGGAGAAGTGCCGTGAGAACCACTGGGGCGATGAGAAGAGCATTCTCCGGTTCCGTCTGGAGCTGGAAGAGGTCCTGCTGCGCTTGATGGAGGATCACGGGAGCGGCGCGGAATGTGAAGTGACGAGCAGCCGCCTGTTCGGAACGCTGACCTACACGTTCAAGGTGAAGGGAGAGCAGATTGATTCTGCGGAGAAGGATGAGACGGTAGAGGACGGCATCAGCTCCGACGTGCTGGCACACCTTAACAGCAATCCGGTTTATTCCTATTCCCTTGGCAAGAACCGCATCAGTGTCTCCATGAAGATCAAGTGATCGTATGACGTACAGTTTTTTTGCAACGGTAGCCAGAATGAAATACATCAGCCGCTGGGCGCTGATGCGCAATGCCAGAGAGGAGAATCTCTCCGAGCATTCGCTGGAGGTCGCCATGCTCGCGCATGCGCTGTGTACCATCGGCAATGTCCGCTATGGGAAGCATCTGGATGCGGATCACGCGGCGCTCATCGGGCTGTATCATGACGCTCCGGAAATCATCACGGGAGATATGCCGACACCGGTCAAATACGCCAATGAGAGGATCCGGAACGCATACCGGGATGTGGAAGAGGACGCGGAGCAGCATCTTCTGGAGAAGCTCCCCGAAGATCTCCGCGCGGAGTACGGGAAGATTCTCTGCACGCCGGAGGAAATGCCGGAGGCTGAGCGCTATCTGCGGAAACTGGTGAAGGCGGCGGACAAGCTCTCTGCACTGATCAAGTGCATGGAAGAGAAGAATTCCGGCAATCAGGAATTCCGAAGCGCCGAGAAGACGACCAGAACGGCCATTGACGAACTGGCAGAAGAGCTTCCTGAGGTCGGCGATTTTCTGCGGGATTTCCTTCCTGCCTACGGCCAGACTCTGGATGAGCTGACCGGAGCGGCCGGTCAATGATGTGAAGCAGGATTTTTGGAAAGAGCCCATGAACTTCGAAGCCAATCATTCGGAAAAATCGGGAAAACGCGCGGCGAGGAAAGCGGAGCCTTCCCGAAACAGAAGACAACTTCATCATGAGAATGTTTTCGGACTGACTTTGGGAGCCGGTGCCTTTCTGGGGGCCGGCTTTTTGCTGTGGAGCGATCCGTTCGGACTCACGGCCATGCAGGTGCAGGCGCAGGTGGAGATCATGGAGGACGGGACGCTCTTTGATCCCGTCTGGTACTGCAGCGAATATCCGCAGGGCGCGGGGCCGGTGAAGCTGGCGGAGAAGGCCGTACAGACACAGGCAGAAGAGTCTGCGGGAGCGGCCGGGTCGGAAGACGAAGAAGAAACAGACTCCATCAGCACGGCAGCGGGGCGGATGGCAGAGACCGGCAGCGAACAGCGCCGGTCCGGACAACCGGCGGAGACCCCTGCAGAAACAGAGGATGAGGAACCGATCAGCTATCTTACCGATGATATGACCGTGGAGGAAATCTATCGGGAATATCAGCTCTACGGCCAGGGCCAGGGGCAGAAGCCCTACGATGAAAAGGCCCAGAACGGGACCATGCTCGAGGAGATCAGGAAAGCCGCTTCGACCCGGAAGAGAAGAAACGAGTCCGAACGGGGAGCTTCCTGGGATGTCATTACCTCTCGGATCTATGATACGGACGAGGTCAAAATCTGGGACACGGAATATCTGATCTCAGATCAGGATGACAAGAAGCTCTCCGACATCATTAATGAATTCGAGGATGACGGCTATGAAATCGGCTTCGTTCTGGTGGATATCCGGACAGGCGATGCGATCTCCTACCACGCGGGAGCGGAAATTTACAGCGCCAGCGTGATCAAGGCGCCGTACATTTTCAGCCTTCTGGAAAGCGGAATCGCACCGACGAGAGACATGTATCTTGCCGGGAACCAGTCGGACAACGATGCCTATCAGAGAATCCGGAGAGCCTACGGCAATCCGGTTTTCGCGGACTGGATCGCGGGAACCGGTGTTCCGGAGCAGCAGAGCAGGACGCGCTATATCCTGACGACTCCGCTGGATCTGTGCCGCATGTTTTACAAGGGAACGAGGCTTCTTCTCGGGAATGAAGAGTACTCCGACTGGGCGAGGAACACTTTTACGGACAGCCTGAATTCCGCCATTGCGCTGACCGTGGGAGAGGGCACGGAGAAGCACAACAAAAAGGTCTACAGCAAGGCGGGATGGATTGCCTCCGACAGCAGCTCCGTGGAGAACAGCTACACGAACGGCGCCATCGTGGACGGGGATTATCCGTATGTGGTGACGATCATGAGCAATTCGCCGGGCTACATCGGAATCGAATATGCCAAGGATCTGATGCCGATGCTGGACCAGATCCATGACGAAATGGTCAATCCGGACAAGGCGGTGAACCCGGAGGCGAAGGCTTCCGATGTGACGGACTTTGCCAGTAAGGCGCAGTCCGCAGCAAGGTCCCAGAGCAGGAAGCAGGGCGGCTGAGAAAAGGAAGCCGTGGGTCAGGGATAAATGGCATAGGAGAGAATAGAAAATGATGCCATGTGATGCGGCCCGGGAAAGACGCGAAGAAGACAGCAGGCGGCACGAAACAATGTACAAAGTGATAATTGTTGATGACGAAAAGACCATATCAGAGGGAATTGCCACATTGTTCCCCTGGAACCGGATGGGGTTTGAAGCGGTTTCATTCACGGATCCGCGGGTAGCGCTTGCCTACATTAAGGACAAAGGCGCGGATGTCGTTTTGTCGGACATTGAAATGCCGGGGATGACCGGGATCGAACTCTGCCAGGCGCTTCAGGGGCTGGATGTCCTTGTCGTTTTTCTGTCCAGCCATCAGAATTATGACTATTTCCGCAGTGCGATCCAATACAGCGTCGAGGATTATCTGCTCAAGCCCGTGGGCAGCGGAGATCTCATTGAGTGCTTTGGCAAAATCAAGGCGAAACTGGATCAGAAGCATCATGTCGACGCGGCGGAACATCAGCCGTCGTACTATGATTCGATTCAGAAAATTGTGGTGGATTATCTGGAAGAGAACTATCAGGATGCGAAACTGGAAGAGGCCGCGGTGCGTGCCAATCTGAGCCCCGCCTATCTGTCGAGCCTTCTGAAGGACAAGCTGGGGACCGGATTTTCGGAGCTCCTTACCAGGATGCGAATGGAAAAAGCCGCGCAGATGCTGATGGATGTCCGATATAAGACCTATGACATCGCCTACTATGTCGGCTATGATAACCCGAAAAGCTTTTCGAGGGCATTTAAGAATTATTACGGATGCACCCCGATGGAATATCGCCAGAGTGGCGGAAGGCACGACTGATGCAGAAGAGAAAATACTTCCTGCGCAGATTCCGGCAGTACATTGCGGTCTTTCTTCTGCCGGTTGCGCTGGTTGTCCTGATCTCGCTGGCCGTATCCATGATACAGCTTGCCCGGGCACAGGAGGAAGAAGGAAAGGACCTTGTCCGGTCGGTCAGCATGGATCTGGATCTGTCATTGAACAACATTACGCAGCAGAATGTTCAGTTCGCCAACAATCCGTACATGATTCTGTCCCTGAAGCGGATTCTGGAGAGGGGACGTGATCTGTCGTACGCAGATTCCATCAACATCCGCAGCATCAACGCCTCCCTGAAAAGTACGGTTACAACGTATCCTTATGTGAAGAGCATTTACCTGTATCTGGACGGATATGAGCGCTACTACTCATCGCGGGATGGAATTGAAGCGCTGGACGGAACCGAGGAATGGTACCGCTTCTATCAGAAGATGGGAGAACAGGACACGGAAATTTTCGTCCTTCCGTCGGACCAGGAGGAGAACGGAGAAGCGAAAAGGCTGACCATCATGCAGCGGATGCCCTTTTTCAGCGGCGTGGTTGTGATCCAGGTGGATGTGGATAAATTCCGGAGTCTTCTGGATGAGGCCGTCCAGCAGACGGACAGCACGGTTGTTTTCCTGAATATGAAGAATGAGAAGCTCTTTTGCTGGGGGAACGGAAGGAATACCGCGGACCTGGAGGAAGAGAAGCTTCCGGGAAGCGGAAAGGAAGGGAGCTGGAAGAGAGTCGGGAGCGGCATCTATCTCCTGCATCAGAGTGACAATGAAACATTCCGCATCCGGATTGTGGCGATGACGCCGTTCGGTTCGATGGTACAGAAAGCAATGCGAGCTCTTCCGTCCGGAATTCTGATGCTGGCGGCCGGCATGGCGGCGGCTCTTCTGGCAGCTTATATCACGACGGCGAGGAATTTCGGACACATCGGACACATCATTTCCGTTCTGGGCGAGGCGGAAAAGGGGAATTATCCGTCCGCAGAGACTTCCGGGAAACCGGCGGATGAATACGATGCGATTTTGAACAATATCATCCGTCTTCATCTGGAAACCGAGAAGCTGAATGCGGAACTGGAGCAGAAAAAGCACCTGCAGGAGGTGACCTCGCTCAGTGCCCTCCAGGCGCAGATCAATCCGCATTTCATGTTCAATACCCTGCAGATGATTCAGTTCAAGGCGGCGGGAGAAAATCCTGATGGAGCATCCGTAGTCCGGATGACGTCCTGTCTCGCAGACATTCTGAAATATGCACTGGCGGATCCGCTTCAGCCGATTACGCTGGAAGAGGAAATCGGATATCTGAAAAAATACGTCGCCATTCAGCACATGCGGTTCGGCGAGCGGTTTATCATCTATTATGAGGTGGAAGACGGCCTCCTGCAAACACCGGTATTTCGTCTGATGTTACAGCCGATCATTGAGAACAGCATTCTGCACGGCATCCGTTACCGGGAAGAGACCGGGTACATCAAGCTGACGGTCTACGAGCGCGGGGATATCATACGGTTTCGCGTTTTTGATACCGGCGTCGGCATGAGCCGGGAGAAGCTGCAGGAGCTGCGTGAGAAGATTGACACCTTCAATGTACACAACATCGGCCTGTCCAATGTGAACAACCGGCTGAAGCTCTACTTCGGAGAGAAAGCCGGGCTCCGGATTCACAGCATTGAAGGACAGGGAACGATTGTGGAATTCGAGATCCCTCTGGAGAAAATGCAAAAATATGTTACCGAATCCAAAGAAATGTGACATCCGGTAAAAAGACAGAAATAAATGTGACCAAATGGAAAGAAGCCTCCCTGCCCAGACAGGGAGGCTTTTGAAATAATACAGATATCCGAAAGGAACTTCTGCCGGAGGTCGGCGGAAGGAAGACAGAAACGAAACAGGAGGGTAGGAATATGAAAAAGAAGACCATTTCCGTGGTTCTTGCAGCCATGATGGCAGCAGGAATGCTGGCAGGATGCGGGAGCAGCAGTTCATCCAATTCTGCAGATGCACAGAGCACCGAGGCATCTGCGGCAGATTCATCCGCGAGCACTTCCCAGGACGCAGCAGGTGATGTCACACTGCGCTTTGCATGGTGGGGCGGCGATGAGAGAAATGAGGCCACCCAGGCCGTCATTGACCAGTATGAGAAGGCGCATCCCGGCGTGACGATCGAGGCGGAGCCCGGATCCAACGACGGCTACCATGACAAGCTGGCAACTCAGCTTGCCTCCGGAACGGCGCCGGACATCGTACAGATTGATCCGGAGACCATGCCTACCTTCGTGGATGCCGGCGATTATTTCGTGGACCTGAATACGACGAGCATTGATCTGTCCGGTTTTGATGCGGATTATCTGGCGCTCCAGATCAACGGAAACTATGACGGCAAGCAGCTGGGACTTCCGACAGGAATTGCAGGCCCTGCCATCTTGGTAGACAAGACGCTGGCGGACAAGTTCGGCATTGATATGACGAAGCAGGATATCACCTGGGAAGACTGGATTGACTACGCAAAGAAGGTTCAGGAGCAGGATCCGGAATCCTATCTGTTCTGCGCGAACAAGGAATACATCACGAACCTGTTCGTCTTCACGCTGGCAAAGCAGTACGGCGGCCCGCTCTTTGACGCAGACGGCAAGCTTCTTGTCACGGAGGACACGCTGACCAAGGTCTTCGGGTATGTCAAGGAGCTGTACGACAGCGGTGCGGTAGCCCCTGCTTCCTATGAGGCTTCTTACATCGGAGATGACATCCAGTCGGATGCGAACTGGATTGCAGGCAAGTATGTGGCGGCTCCCTGCTATATTTCGACCATGGATGTCATGGTTGCCGCAAATCCGAATGATGAATACGCAGCCGGTGCGCTTCCGGTCATGGACGGCGCCAAGGACGGCGGATTCGCTTCCAATACTCCGCAGCTTCTGTCCATCACCAACTCCTGCAAGAACCAGGACGTGGCGGCAGATTTTCTGAATTACTTCTTCAATGATGAGACTGCTCAGGAGACGCTCGGCGCGACGAGATCGGTTCCTCCGACGGAGTCCGCGAGAAAGATCTGCGAGGAAGGCGGAAAGGTATCTCAGGTTGTCAGCGATGCGGCAGACATTGCGATGGCAGTGGGCGGCACACCGAACGACAAGGTTTCCTCCTCGGCGGAAGCCAAGACCATCCTGTTTGATACGGTCGAGGCAGTCGGATACGGTCAGATGACACCGGAAGAAGCCGCAGCAACGGTTGTGGACGAGTTCTCCGGCCTTCAGAAATAAAGTGACTGCACAACAGCAATACAGAAATCCCCTGCTGAAGACGAGCAGGGGATTTTTAAAAGAAAAGAGAGGTGTCCTATGGCAGGTGCAAAGGCTGCGGTCAAGAAGCAGCACTATTCCAAAAGAGATTACAAGGGACTCTTGTATTTACTTCCGTGGCTGATCGGGTTTGCGATTCTGCAGCTGTATCCGTTTGTCACATCCTTCATTTATTCCTTCAATGACTACACGGTCGGAGGAACGATGAATTTCGTGGGGCTGGCAAATTATAAGGAACTGCTGACGCATGACCGCGAGTTCTGGGGCTCTTTAAAGGCAACGGTTCTGTTCGCACTGTATACCGTGCCCGGAAAGGTAATTCTCGCGCTTCTGGTCGCGATGTTCCTGAACCGGAATATCCGGGGAATCAATCTGATCCGCACGCTGTACTATATTCCCTCCCTGTTCGGCGGATCGGTCGCGATTGCTCTTTTGTGGCGGCTGATGTTCATGGACAACGGCGTGATCAACACGATGCTGGCCAAAATCGGCATTTCGAACGTTTCCTTCCTGGGCGACGTCAAAATGGCGCTTCCGACGATCTGCATGCTGGAGGTCTGGCAGTTCGGATCCTCCATGGTCATGCTCCTTGCCGCACTGAAGAACGTCCCCAAGGAGCTGTATGAGGCAGCGG
Source organism: bacterium (assembly GCA_963655255.1). GTDB lineage: Bacteria > Bacillota > Clostridia > Lachnospirales > Lachnospiraceae > CAG-791. The sequence continues at coordinate 66,127 of CAVKEB010000001.1, read as the reverse complement.
ACATTGATGGCGGCGGAAAGTTTGCCAAGTTCTGGCACATCACCATTCCGCAGATTTCGCCGATCCTGTTTTTCTCACTTCTGAATCAGACCATTCAGGAGCTGCAGAACTTCACCTCACCGTACACGATTACCGGCGGCGGTCCGCTGAAGGCAACGAATGTTCTGGGCATCATGCTGTACAAGCAGGGCTTCAGCTTCTTCAAGATGGGCTACGCAAGCGCAATTTCATGGATTGAATTTGCAATTATCCTGGTCTTCACTCTGGTGCTGTTCGGAACTTCCAAATTCTGGGTGCACTACGCAGATGAGTAATCAGATGAAGAAAATGGCAGTACTTTTCCTCAGCGAGGTATCAGTTTGAAAGTGACATTGATATGTCACTTTCAAACAGCAGCATCGGTGCTGACGCACCGGCTGCCACATTCGGCAAAACCGCCTTCGCGGATTTTGTCTCAGTGAGGTATATAAACATGATGAAAATAAGAAAAAAGAAAACCATGGAAGAGCAGGATATCAAGCAGCAGGCTTCGGTATTGGACTATGTCATTATCGTGGTTATCGGAATTATTCTGCTGTATCCTCTGGTATGGATGTTTTTTGCAACGTTCAAGGATAACAGCGAGATCTTCGGTTCGGTAGCGCTTCTGCCGAAGGTCTGGCATTTTGAAAACTATATTGAAGGCTGGAAGGGAAGTGCAGGCTTTACTTACACCAAGTTCTTCCTCAACACGTTCGCCCTGGTCATTCCGACGACGCTTCTGACCCTGGTTTCTTCCACACTGGTGGCATATGGATTTGCAAGGTTTAATCTTCCGCACAAAAAGCTTCTCTTTACCCTGCTCCTTGCCATGATGATGCTGCCGAATACGGTTGTCATCATTCCGAGATATCTTCTGTACAACAAGTTCGGGTGGGTGGACAGCTACATGCCGTTCTATGCGCCGGCCATCCTGTGCTGCAATTCCTTCTTCCCGTATATGATCATTCAGTTCCTCCGCGGAATTCCGAAAGACCTGGATGAATCGGCATACATCGACGGATGCAGCTCATGGACGACTCTGTGGAAGATCATTCTGCCGCTCATGAAGCCCGCACTGTTCTCGGCGGGACTGTTCCAGTTCCTGTGGACGTACAACGATTATTTCAATTCCCTGATCTTCATCAATTCCGTGAAGAAATATCCGATTTCTCTGGCGGTACGTCTTTCCCTGGACTCCGAATCGGTGGTACAGTGGGGCAAGGTGATGGCAATGGCTTTCGTAGCCGTGGCACCGCTGATGATTCTGTTCTTTGCCGCACAGAAGTATTTCGTGGAAGGCATCGCAACGAGCGGAATGAAGAACTGACGGGGCAGACGGACTGCCCGAACAATCGCATGCATTTCCTTTCGTCAGGGAAACGCTTCCCGGCGTTTCCCTGACGTTTTTGATATCGGAATGTAACTGATCAGGGCATATTGAATTTTCTTACGAAAATCTTCAATGTCATGTGCTGAACAAATCGTGCAAAATATGGCAGGAAAGACAAAAAGACAATATGAAAATTACAATCGGAACAACGAAGATACGAATCGGGCTGCAGTATTGCTGTGACGGAACATGGATTGATGTCCCGGAGGGTCAGAGCAGCCCGGTTCGTCTGGAACTGAAGCAGAATTCAGATTATGCGGAGTATCAGCTGACGGCGGAATCCGAAAAGAATACCAAGGTCCGGCTGACTGCAGCGCCGGAAGAGGGAAGTGATGCCTTCCACGTGATCCCCTGCTGCATCTACGGAGACAACAATGCAGCCGAGGTTCACGCGGGAGAATTTCCGCTTCTTTGCAGTGAAGAGGACGAAGGCGCAGGAGAAGCGGGAACTCCCCGGGGAGTACGGGAGCAGGAAAGCGCAGAAACGGAAGCGAAACATGATATCTTCCGCGCGCCGAGATGGGAGTTCCGGGCGGACCGCGCGGCAATGCCTCTGTCGGCCGTATGCACGGAAGAGGGCGTGCTGGCCGTTACGACAGAGCCCTACACGCAGACGGAAGAGGGCGAGATCTGCAACGGAGTTTTTGCGGAGCTTCCCGACCGGTGCGGCATCAGCCTGGGCTACACCAACGATCCGGTCTCCTTTGTCAACAAGAGGACGCCGGGGCCTTCCACGGGGGACTGGGTGAAAAAGGGTATGGTCAGGGGCAGAATCTACTATGTTCCTGCCGGGGATCCCGACTGTCCGCGGCTTGCGCTTCATGAGATCATCCGGAGAGAGTATGCGCTCCGTCATGAGAGGGCGGCATACCGGAAAACGTTCCGCGAGGCAGCGGAAGGGTGTCTTACCAGCTTTGTCCGGATCAGCTGGAACCCGGAGTCCGGTGAATACACCAACTGCAACTGTCTGCCGCCTGAAAATCCGGTGCTGCATCCCTGGAGAAATGTCCGGGAGATCGGCTGGACGGGAGGCGGAGTCCTGGCCTATCCGCTGATTCTGGCGGAGAATATTCTGGGAGAAGAAGCGAGCGGCCTTCTGGCGAATGCGGCTTCCGGTGGCCAGATGTTTTCGAAAATCACGGCTGCGTTCAACGAGGATTCCGGCCTTTTGTATGATCTCACCGCACCGATTGATACGGACAAGATCCGGGATCGCTACAACGGAGCCTCGGGACTGGCGCATGTGGAAGTGACCGCGGAGAACGAGAAGGGAAGATGGGTGAACGGCTGGTGGTCGGAATTCGGACTCGCCAGGGATGTGCACTGCGCGTACACCGTCGGCAGTGCGGTTCACTACATTTTGAAAACCATTGATTTCCGGAACCGGGCGGGCAGAACCTATCCGGCGGAATGGCTGAAGAAGGCGCAGAAGACGGTCGATACGGTCATTGATCTGCAGAGAGAGGACGGAGCCTTCGGCTATACCTACCGCACGGACAGAAAAGAAGTGGCGGACTGGAACGGATTTGCCGGCTGCTGGTTTGTTCCGTGCGCGGCATATCTGTATCATATGACAGGAGAGGAAAAGTACCTCCAGGCAGCCGACCGGGCACTTGAATTTTACGGAAAAGCGGTCCGAAGCCTTACCTGCAGTGGAACGCCGATGGACACCTGGAAATCTCCGGATGAGGAAGGCAATCTTGCCTATATCCGCGGAGCCAGACTTCTCCACGAGTACACCGGGAAGGATCAGTATCTGACCGCTCTGAAAAACGGCGCGGACTATGAATTCCTGTGGCGGTACGGCTACCGGACGCATCCGGAATACCGGCCGCTTGCGGATGGCTGGAATGCCTGCGGAGGGAGCGTGACGTCTGTCTCCAATCCGCACATTCACCCGATGGGAATGATCGTGGACAGCGATCTGTATTATCTGGGGAGAGTCAGCGGCGACCACTATTATACGGACCGCGCGCTGGACGGTACGGCATGGATGATGCAGACGCTGGAGCTGTATCCGGAGAAAACCGGATACGGCCGGTACGGAGTTCTTTCGGAGCGGTGGTGTCCGTCGGACGGCCTGCTGATTCAGAAGGATTCGGACGGAAAGCCGTACAGCTCCTGGTACTCGTATAACCTCTGGGCTGCGGCGGCGGCCTTTGAGGAGGCATGTGAGAGATGCCTGGACGGTACGGAGCTGTCGATGAGGTAATAACATTTGGGGCCGACCGATGGCACTTTCTTATGTCAGGAGCAGGCACCAAGAGCGTGCCGTGCTCCCCATCGGAGAAACCGCCTCCGCGGATTTCTCCTCGTGCGCAATTGAAGCTGCCTGATGGCGGCTCCTCGTGCTTGGAGCAGGCACCAGGAGCGTGCCGTGCTCCCCATCGGAGAAACCGCCTCTGCGGATTTCTCCTCATGCGCCGCAGGCAGACTGCGGCAGAAAGGAAATTCTGACAATGGCAAAGTTAAATTATGACGTTTTGAAAAACAGCGGCTATCAGGGATACATTCTGGACAAGGGCGCCGCTCCCGTGAAGGTCCTGCAGTTCGGCGAGGGAAATTTCCTCCGTGCCTTTGTGGACTACTGGTTCGACATGTCCAACGAAAAAGCCGGCTGGAACGGGAAGATTGCCCTGGTTCAACCGATCGCACAGGGATTGACCAAACTGATCAATGAACAGGAAGGCCTCTATACCCTCTATCTTCGTGGCTCCGAGAACGGAGAGAAGGTGAACCGCAAACGCGTGATCTCCGCCGTGGATGCCTGCTACAATCCTTACGATGCGGCGGACTGGGAGACGATCCGCAAGATCGCCTGCTCCGATGAGCTGGAGTACATGGCATCCAACACAACGGAGGCCGGCATCACCTATGACCCTTCCTGCACGCCGGACCAGCAGCCGCCGGTCAGCTTCCCGGCCAAGGTAACGGTTCTTCTGCATGAGCGGTTTCTTGCGGGCAAGCCGGGAATCACCTTCCTTTCCTGCGAGCTGATTGACGCCAACGGCCAGGAGCTGAAAAGGGACGTCCTGCGCCACGCGAAGGACTGGGGCTACGGAGAGGCTTTTGCCTCCTACATTGAAAAAGAGTGCCTCTTCTGCTCGACGCTCGTGGACCGCATCGTTCCCGGAAGAATCCGCGATCCGAAGGAAGTGGAAGCGCTGACAAAAGAGAACGGCTATGAGGACGACCTTCTGGATGTCGGCGAGGTGTTCGGCGTCTGGTACATTGAAGGACCGAAGGAGCTGGAGGAGAAGCTTCCCTTCAAGAGAGCGGGACTGAATGTCCATGTCGTTCCGGAGGTTGCGCCCTACAAGAAGAGAAAGGTCCGGATCCTGAACGGAGCGCACACCGGCTTTGTCCTCGGGGCTTACCTTGCCGGGAAGAACATCGTCCGCGAGTGCATGCAGGATACGACGATCCACGGCTTTATGAACAAGCTCCTGTTTGATGAAGTCATCCCGATCCTTCCGCTGGACAGGGCGGACTGCGAGAACTTCGCGGCGGCCGTGACGGACCGCTTCAACAATCCGTTCGTGGACCATCAGCTGATGAGCATCTCCCTGAACTCGACCTCCAAGTGGAAGGCAAGGGATCTTCCGTCCCTTCTGGAGTATGAGGAGAAATTTGGAAAGCTTCCGGAAGCGCTGTGCATGGGCTTTGCGGCCTATATCGCGTTTTTCTCTGGTGACCTGCAGCGCCGGGAGGCAGACTCCCTTGTCGGAAAGCGGCCCGCGGGAAACGAGTATAAGATTCAGGACGACAGCTGGGTGCTGGACTTCTACTGGGAGCACAAAGACGACGATGCGAAGACGCTTGCCCATGCCGTTCTTTCGAATGAGAAGATGTGGGACCGGGATCTCACGAAGGTGAGCGGTCTGGAGGAAAAGGTCGCGGCGGATCTTGCGCTCATCCGCGAGGCAGGTGCCGAGGCCGCATATGCGTCGGTGCTGTGACCGGCAGGGAATCCGTGGAGTAAAACGATTATGAAATATATTCACATCCATCCGTCCGACAATGTGGCGGTTGCCCTGGAGGACCTTCCCAAAGGGGAGAGCATTGACCTGGAAGAGAATCCCTTTGCAGCTGCAGATGCACGAATAGCGGAACTCGAAACGGAAGGCGCATCGGCCTGCGATCTTAAGGAGAAAGCCGTTCACATCGTGACAAGAGAACCGATCGCCCGCGGCCACAAGATTGCCCTGACAGACATCGCAGAGGGAGAACCCATCATCAAGTACGGCTGCACCATTGCGCTTGCCTCCGAGGACATCCCGGCGGGAAGCTGGGTTCATACGCACAATGCCAGAACGGAGCTCTCGGAGAGCGCGGAGTATCACTATGATCACAAGGTCTACCCGCTTCCTTCGGTTTCACCGAAAACCTTCCGCGGCTACCGGAGGCCGGACGGAAAGGCGGGAATCCGGAATGAACTCTGGATCATCCCGCTCGTCGGCTGCGTCAACGGGATTGCGAAGGAGCTGACGGAGGCGAATCAGGGGCTGACCGCTGCCGGATGGCGGAGGGAACATGCAGCCCTGGAATGTGAGAATAAAAGAAATCCGGATGGCACTGTTCTTCAGGAGCAGGGGCATCCGGGAAAAGAACAGAATCCCTATGCCTCCGTGGACGGACTGTACTATTTTCCCCACCCCTACGGCTGTTCCCAGATGGGGGAGGACCTTGCGACCACGGCAAAGCTTCTGGCCGCCCTGGTCCGTCATCCCAATGCGGGAGGCGTTCTGGTTCTGTCTCTTGGCTGCGAGAATCTTCAGCCGGAGATGTTCCGGAAAGTCCTAGGGGACTATGATCTGGAGCGGGTTAAATTCCTCGTCTGCCAGGAGGAAGAGGATGAGCTGGAGGCTGGCTCGCAGCTTCTGAGAGAACTTGCGGGCTACGCGGCGCAGTTTCACCGGGAGGAAATCCCGGCATCGGAGCTTGTGGTCGGCATGAAGTGCGGCGGATCGGACGGCCTTTCCGGAATCACGGCGAACCCGGCGGTGGGACGCTTCTCCGACCGCCTGATTTCCCTCGGGGGCTCTACGGTTCTGACCGAGGTGCCGGAGATGTTCGGCGCGGAGAACATCCTGTTCTCACGCTGTGAAAATGAGGACGTCTACCACAAGGCGGTCCGCATGGTGAATAATTTCAAGAAATATTTCACGGATCACGGGCAGGTCGTCTATGAGAATCCGTCCCCGGGCAATAAGAAGGGCGGCATCACGACGCTGGAGGACAAGTCCTGCGGGTGCGTTCAGAAGGGCGGAAGCGCCCAGATCGTGGACGTCCTTGATTACGCGGAGCCGGTCACGAAAAAGGGGCTGAATCTCCTCTCCGGGCCCGGCAATGATCTGGTGAGCGCCACGGACCTCACGGCGGCGGGAGCGCATCTGATCCTGTTCACGACAGGGCGGGGAACCCCGTTCGGGGCGCCGGCGCCGACGGTCAAGATTGCGACGAACACGGCACTTTCCGAACACAAGAAGAACTGGATTGACTTCAACGCGGGGACGGTGGCCGAAGGGAAGGAGTCTCTGGACGAAGCCGGAGACCGTCTTCTGGACAAGGTCCTCCGCGTTGCCTCCGGAGAAGAGACGCTTTCGGAGCAGCACGGCTGCCGCGAGATTGCGATCTTCAAGGACGGCGTCACGCTGTAGCAATATGAGCCCGGGGTAATCTGTTCCGCATTGGCTGCGTGATGGGAGGAAGCGGAGGAACGGGATTCGCATTTCCTGCAAATTTTATCCGGAAGGTGGTTGCATCATGCACTTTCATATGGTAAAGTGATAGCCAATTAAAACACAGAAGCAAAACACAGGCAGCAGGAGCAAGACCTGTCCGGGAATTGCGAAAGAGTATTTTCGCGGGCAGCGTGGATGCCGCGACCGGACGCGGCGGGGAGGATGATTATGAAAAAGAGAGTACTGGCAGTGGTATTGACCGGACTGATGGCAGCAGGTATGCTGGCAGGATGCGGGAGCAAGAGTACCGGCAGTTCGGACAGCGATGTGGACTACATCAAGAACAAGGGCAGCCTGATCGTCGGAATCACGAATTTCGAGCCGATGGATTATAAGGATGAGAACGGCGACTGGATCGGCTTCGATGCGGATATGGCGAAGCAGGTTGCAAAGGATCTCGGCGTGGATGTTCAGTTCGTGGAGATCGACTGGGACAACAAGATTCTGGAACTCGAGAACAAGAGCATTGATCTCGTCTGGAACGGCATGACGCTGACGGATGAGGTGACTTCCTCCATGGAGTGCACCAACGCATACTGCAACAATGCGCAGGTGGTGGTTCTCCCCGCAGACAAGGCGGACCAGTACAAGGACGCAGACAGCATGAAGGATCTTGCGTTTGCGGTAGAGGCAGGTTCCGCAGGAGAAGAGGCGGCCAAGGAGAACGGTTTCAACTATACATCCCTGACCTCACAGGCCGATACGCTGATGGAGGTTTCCGCAGGAACATCGGATGCGAGCATCATTGACCTTCTGATGGCAGGAGCCATGATCGGGGACGGAACAGATTATCCGACGCTGACTCACACGCTGGAGCTGACCACCGAGAAATACGGCGTCGGCTGCCGCAAGGGCTCCGATCTTGCTTCTTATATTAATGATGAATTCAAGAAGCTCTACGAGGACGGCACGATGCAGAACATTGCAGAGCAGTACGGCGTGCAGGACGCAATCGTAGCGCAGCAGTAAACGCGCAGGACCGGCGCATTTGCCGGGAAGATTTCAAAGATCAGAAACAGTCAGCAGGGCCCGACAGATATGCCGGGCCTTGTGTTTGACTTTTCTGCACAAGAAGATCACGGATGCATCCGCACAGGCTTTTCCGGAAGGGAAGTCCGGGCGGTGCACAGGAGTGGCTTATTTTCAGGTTGGAGGATTTGTCCCGTTATGTTCTGGACCGTTACGTTATCACTGCTGGAGGGCTTCTGGGGAACCGTGAAACTCTTCGGACTGACTTTGATTTTCTCGCTGCCGCTGGGACTGTTCATCAGTCTCGGCTCCATGAGCCGGGTGAAGATTCTGCAGTACCCGATCAAGTTCCTGATCTGGGTGATCCGCGGAACGCCGCTCCTTCTGCAGCTGCTCGTCATCTATTACGGTCCGGGCATCATCCTGAAGAGCAACTGGTGGGGATCCGGCACGAGCGGAAGATTTGTGGCGGCTCTCGTGGCGTTCGTGATCAATTACGCATGCTACTTCTCGGAAATTTACCGGGGCGGCATTCAGTCGATTCCGGTCGGCCAATACGAGGCGGGCCAGGTCCTCGGCATGACGAAAGGCCAGATTTTCCGCAAGGTGGTGTTGCTCCAGGTTATCAAGCGCATTGTTCCGCCGATGTCCAACGAGATCATCACGCTTGTAAAGGATACGTCTCTTGCGCGCGTCATTGCGGTGTACGAGATCATCTGGAACGGCCAGTCGTTCATCAAGAGCGCGGGCATCATCTGGCCGCTGTTCTACACGGGCGTGTTCTATCTGCTCTTCTCCGGCCTTCTGACGATTTTGTTCGACCGCATTGAGAAGAAGCTCAGTTATTTTCAGTGAGAAAGAAGCAAAGGTGAAGTTATCCATATGTCAATTCTTGAAGTAAAGCACGTACAGAAAAGTTTCGGAAACACAGAGGTCCTGAAGGACATCACGTTCTCCATGGAAGAGGGAACGGCCCTGTCGATCATCGGCTCTTCCGGATCGGGCAAAACAACGCTTCTGCGCTGCCTGAATTTCCTGGAGACCCCGGATGGCGGCACGATTTCGGTCAGGGGGGAGACCCTTTTTGACGCCGGACTTCACGAGAAGGCCGGAGATGAGGAAATCCGCCGCAAGCGTCTTCATTTCGGCATGGTGTTCCAGTCGTTCAACCTGTTCCCGCAGTACACGGCATTGGAGAATGTCATGCTGGCACCGCGCCTTCTTTCCGAAGAGAAGGGGAAGAAGGAAGAAGAGGAAGAGAAGATCCGGGAGCACGCAGAGGCGCTTCTTCGCGAGATGGGTCTTGCCAACCGGATGAACAATTATCCGCATCAGCTCTCCGGAGGTCAGCAGCAGCGCGTTGCAATCGCGAGGGCACTGGCGCTCCGGCCGGACATTCTGTGCTTCGATGAGCCGACCTCGGCGCTGGATCCGGAGCTTACCGGCGAGGTCCTGAAGGTCATCCGGCGGCTTGCGGACAACCACACGACGATGATCATCGTGACGCACGAGATGGAGTTCGCACGGGACGTGTCCGATCATGTGATCTTCATGGACGACGGACGGATTGCCGAGCAGGGAACCCCGGAGGAAGTGTTCGGGAATCCGAAGGAAGAGAGAACGAAGCAGTTCCTCTCCCGCTACAAGGGAAATGCGGAATAAGGCAATGTCCCGCGCGGCCAGGTATCCGCAGGGTGCCAAACGGGGGTAAATAGCGTATACTGTATGTCAGCCGCGGCGTTTTGGTGCACCGCGGCTGACATTTTCGGCTTCCGGCAAAATGCAGAAAACGGCAGGAAAACCGCAGAGCCGGTCATCCGGCGGAAAGCAGACAGCCTGCGGTGGGCAGGGAGCAATGTCGGCAACGGGAAGAGAATTGATTTGGAGGGAAGACAGATGGCGAAGAAGTATGCATTCGGAATCGATGTAGGCGGCACAACGATCAAGCACGGCCTTTTTGATGCGCAGAAGGAAGAACTGATAGAGAGCTGGGAGATCCCGACCAGAACCGAGGACAACGGGCGCTATATTCTGGAGGATATCGCCGCTTCGGTCAGGAGCAAACTGGAAGAGAAGAAGATCGCGGCGGATGAGGTTGAAGGTCTCGGCATCGGCGTGCCCGGTCCGGTTCTGGAGAACGGCGTGGTCAACGAGGCGGTCAATCTTCACTGGGGCGTCATCGACGTGGCTTCCACGCTGTCCGGCCTTCTGGACGGCATGAAGGTGAAGGTCGGAAACGACGCGAATGTCGCGGCGCTCGGCGAGCAGTGGAAAGGCGGTGGACAGGGATTTGCGAACATGGTTCTCGTCACACTCGGAACCGGTGTCGGCGGCGGAATTATTTTAAACGGGAAGATCCTTCCGGGCTCCCATGGCGCAGGCGGAGAGATCGGTCACATGAAGGTCTCCGATCACGAGACGGATTCCTGCAACTGCGGCAAAAAGGGGTGCCTCGAACAGTACGCTTCGGCAAGCGGAATTGTGCGCGTAACCAGAAAGGAGTTCGCGAAGAACAAGAAGGCAACCACCCTGAAGGATGACGGGAAACTTTCCGCGAAGAAGATCTTCGATGAGGCGAAGCAGGGTGATGAATTCGCAGTTTCCATGGTGGACGCGTTCGGGAAGAAGCTCGGCGAGGCGCTTTCCGTGATCACGGCAGTGGTGGATCCGGAAGCGATCGTCATCGGAGGCGGCGTCTCCCGTGCAGGCCAGATTATTCTGGATGTCACGGAAAAATATTACACACCGGCCGCATTCCACGCGTGCCGCAGCGTTGTCTTCAAGCTGGCACAGCTCGGAAATGACGCGGGAATGTACGGCGCGGTCCGCATGGTGCTGCAGTGAATTTTTTTACAGAATGAATCCGGCAGAGAGGCCCGGCAGGATTGCCGGACCTCTCTGCCTGGTTTATGATGAAAGACATGATTGAGATCAAAGAGATTGCGGATCTGACGCTTCCGGAGCTGGATCCGTATACGCATCTGAATGAAAACCAGCTGAAACACTACTATGAGCCGGAGCTTGGAATTTTCATCGGGGAGAGCCATACGGTGATCGAGCGGGCCCTGCTGGCCGGGTATGAGCCGCTTTCGGTTCTGCTGGAGCGGAAGTTCCTTGAGACGGAGGGAGCGGAAATTCTGCGCCTGTGCGGAGAAAGAAAAGAGACGGTGCCGGTGTATGTGTCGGAGCTGGAGGTTCTGACCAGACTGACCGGATATCATCTGACGCGTGGGATTCTCTGCGCGTTCCGCAGAAAGGTCCTGCCTTCGGTGGAAGAAGTCTGCCGGGGGGCTTCGCGGATCGCGGTGCTGGAGAACATCGAGAACCCGACGAATGTCGGGGCGATGATCAGGTCCGCCGCTGCGCTGGATATGGACGCGGTCCTTTTGACGCCGGAGTGTGCGGATCCTCTGTACCGCAGGGCCATCCGGGTCAGTGTCGGAACGGTTTTTCAGGTTCCGTGGACGTATATCGGCGTTCCCGAGCGGCACGGAGCCTGGATGAAGAATGTAAATCCTGAGAAATGCCAAAGAGAAGAGGGGAAGAATCCGTCCGGATGGCCGGAGGAGGGAATGAACTATCTGCACCGGCTCGGGTTCCGGACGGCGGCGATGGCGCTGCAACACGACACGGTGGAGATTGACGATCCGAGGCTCCTTCGGGAGGAGAAACTCGCCATTATCCTTGGCAACGAGGGAGACGGGCTGACGGAGCAGACGATTGCTGCCTGTGACTACACGGTGAAGATTCCGATGTCGCATGGCGTGGATTCCCTGAATGTGGCGGCCGCAAGCGCGGTGGCCTTCTGGCAGCTGGGACATCGGAGAAGTTGAGAGTGGGTAGAATATGTGCGGAATTGCCGGAATCATTAACATAGGAAGTAACGAGGATCAAAGAGACAACATGCAGAGAATGCGGGACCGCATGCTGCACCGGGGACCGGACGGCGGAGGAACCTGGGTGTCTCCAGACGGCGTGTGCACGCTGGGACACCAGCGGCTTTCCATTCTGGATCTCTCCATGAACGGGGCGCAGCCGATGATTTCGCATTCCGGGAAAACGGCGATCACCTACAACGGGGAAATCTATAATTATGCCCGGGTCAGGGAGCAGCTTGAGAAGGATGCCGCGGCAAAAGGACAGAAGATCGAATTCCGCAGCACCTGCGACACCGAGGTTCTGCAGGAGGCCATCGAATTTTACGGTATGGAGAAGGCGCTGTCCCTGTGCAAGGGAATGTTCGCGCTTGCCTGCTATGAGCCGGAGACGAAGACGATCACGCTGGCAAGAGACCGGATCGGAGAGAAACCTCTGTATTACGGGTGGCTTTCCGGAATTCATGAGGGTTCGGGGAGCGCTTCCTGTGCAGCGGGAGGAGCCGCTGGGACGGGAGATGTTTTCGCTTTTTCTTCGGATCTTGGCAGTATCCGGGCGATCCGCGGCTTTGCCAATCCGATCCGTGAGGAGGTTCTGGATCTGTATTTCGAGCACGGAGTGATTCCGGCGCCTTATACGATCTACCGGGACATCTATAAGCTGGAGCCCGGGACGATGATGACGCTGAAGGCTCCGTTTACGGAAGAGGCGGCGGAGCATAAGACATTCTGGTCTGTGACAGATGTCGCGGTCCGCGGACAGAAGAATCTTTTTACCGGAACGAGAGAGGAAGCGGCGGATGAGCTGGAACGGCTCCTTCGCGCGTCCATCCGGGATCAGATGGTGGCGGATGTGCCGCTGGGAGCCTTTCTGTCCGCGGGAATTGATTCCAGTACCATTGTCTCTCTGATGCAGCAGGAGAGCAGCCGGAAGGTGAAGACGTTCACCATCGGAATGGAAGACCCGGCCTACAACGAGGCGGCGTGCGCGGCGCAGATCGCCCGGCACCTCGGGACCGAGCACACGGAACTGACCATCACGGAGGAGGATGCGAAGGCGGTGATTCCGCTTCTTCCGTCGATGTTCGCGGAGCCGTTTGCGGATTCGTCGCAGATTCCGACATATCTGGTCAGCAGGATGACAAGGGAACACGTGACGGTTTCCCTGTCCGGCGATGCGGGGGATGAGCTCTTCTGCGGCTACTACGACTATCCGGCGACGGCGCGCAAATGGGGCAAGATCCGGAAAATTCCGTACCCCTTCCGGAAGGCGGCGGGGACGTTTCTCGAACACAGCCCGCTGTCTGCCAGGGAGATGGTCCGCATCAAGAGCCAGATCCTGCAGACGAAGAGTCCGGAGGAAGTTTACCGCCTTTCTTTTGAGACGGATCCGCTTGTATTCCGGATTGCGAGAAAACACGGAAAGCTTCCCTATGCATATACCGAGACCGGCAGGGATGTCACCGGAGAAGTCTGCCACGACATCATGCTGATGGACCTTCGGATGTATCATCCGGACGACATTCTGGTTAAGGTGGACCGCACGGCAATGGCGGTGTCGCTGGAGACCCGCGTGCCGTTTCTGGATAAGGATGTCGTGGAATTCGCCTGGACGCTTCCTTTGGAATATCTGCGGGAAGGCGACACCGGCAAGCTCGTTCTCCGGGACGTTCTGTACCGATATGTGCCGAAAGATCTGATGGACCGCCCGAAGAAGGGATTCTCGATTCCGATCCGGAAGTGGCTGAAGACTCCGAAGCTGCGCGCCTGGGCGGAAGATCTGATTGCACCGGAGAAGCTTCGGCAGCAGGGACTGCTGGATCCGGAAGTGGTGCAGCGGATTTGGTCGGATTTCATGGAGAGGGATGTGTGGCGGATTCAGATCTGGTACATTCTGATGTTCCAGGCATGGTATGAAGGGGAATACTGCAGGCATTGACGGTCCGAGAAGGCGGCGATTAAGGCGGGAGGGCAGATGATTATCCGGAGAGCAGGCACGAAATATTTGCAGTACATGTTGACAGAAATCCCCGCGCATGCTATTGTATCTGAGTCTGAGTAATCAGAAGACATCAAGCAGAGTTCCACTCTCACCTGACCGGTCATTGACAATGCACTGGCAGAGTTCATGATTTTCACACCGCCTGATGATGGAGAATAACTGTTTTTGCTTTTATAGAAAAGCAGAGAACCGGCAGTCCGGAATGCAGAGAAGGTGGTACGAAGTACACAGAAGGGATCTTCGATGAAGATTTCCGGATTCCATGAGATTCATGGAGATTGATCTGGTTTCCTGTGTGCTTCCACAGAATGTGAGAAATGATGACAGTGGCGACCTGCTGCTGTCATCTTTTTTTGAGAATTCCGGATTTTTCCGGGAGGATGCCGGACAGAGCCTTTCACATCTGACCGGCAGGCAGTATTGAGGGAGGGCAAACCTATTAATAACAACAATAACCGAAGACAGCAGCGCAGACCGGAAGTGCCGATCAACGAGCAGATCCGGGATAAGGAAATCCGCGTAATCGGTGCGGATGGAGAACAGCTCGGCGTTATGCCTACTGAGGAAGCCAGAAAGATGGCCCGCGATGCAGAACTGGATCTGGTTCTGATTGCAGCGACGGCGCAGCCGCCTGTCTGCCGGATCATCGACTATGGCAAGTTTAAGTATGAGCGTCTTCGCAAGGAGAAGGAAGCCAAGAAGAAGCAGCATGTTGTGGAGATCAAGGAAATCCGTATGTCTCCGAACATCGATCAGAACGATCTGAATACGAAGATCGGTTCTGCAAGGAAGTTCCTGGAGCGTGGTGATCGCGTGAAGGTGACGCTTCGCTTCCGCGGCCGCGAGATGGCTCACATGAGTGACAGCGCCCACATCCTGACGGACTTTGCCAACGCACTGGTGGATATCGCCGTGGTAGACAAGGCACCGAAGGTGGAAGGTAGATCCATGTCCCTGTTCATGGTTCAGAAGAAGTAAACTGCCCGGGACAGTGTACAGGAATCATCAACACAAGACCGGCTTTGGCCGGCTCAGAAGGAGGAATTAGTCATGCCTAGAATGAAAACAAACAGATCCGCTGCAAAGCGCTTCAAACTCAGCGGAAATGGTAAGCTGATCCGCAACAAGGCTTATAAGAGCCACATCCTTACCAAGAAGACCACGAAGAGAAAGAGAAACCTTCGTCAGCCCGCAGTTACGGATGCAACGAACGTAAAGAACATGAAGAAGATCATGCCTTACCTTTAATTCAGGTGCATGATGGTTATTTGATGGAGGAAATCGAAGATGGCAAGAATTAAGGGTGGCTTAAACGCCAAGAAGAAGCATAACAGAGTTCTGAAGCTCGCAAAGGGCTACAGAGGAGCCAGATCCAGCCAGTACAGAGTGGCCAAGCAGTCCGTAATGCGTGCACAGAATTCTGCATTCGCAGGCAGAAAGCTTCGCAAGAGAGACATGAGATCCCTCTGGATCGCACGTATCAATGCAGCAGCAAGAATCAACGGCCTTTCCTACAGCAAGCTGATGCACGGCCTCAAGGTTGCAGGCATCGACATCAACCGCAAGATGCTGGCTGAGATGGCTGTCAACGATGCAAACGGATTTGCAGCACTTGCAGAAGTTGCAAAGAAGAACGCATAATTACAGCGGTCATTAAGATCCCGCAGGGGATAGAATAAATCATACAGGGGAGCAGAACACGAAAGTGTTCTGCTCCCTTTTTGCGGAGAATCTCCTATAGATTCCTGTCAAAGTTTTCCACGTCATCAAGGAATGACTGCACAATCTGTTCCATTTCCTCCCGCGAATAAACCATGTCGCTGTCCAGAGTCTGGAAAAAGGTGAGGAAAGATTTCACCAGAGAGGGTTCTGTCAGAAGAAAGAACGCGGGAGAGGCAAAATCACTGTTATAGCTGAAATACACATAGTGATTGCTCATGCTCATGCACAGGCCGGATTCCGGGTCGGAGAGCGGCTTGCGGAGCAGGAGCAGCTGCTCCCTCTGCATCACCAGATGCAGATAATCCTTCAGCATTCCCCGGCGGAGCTTCGGATCCGGCGGAACGTATACGTCGCAGGGAAATTCAGGCATATATCCGGTCTCCAGAAAATGCCGGATTCCCTCCGGGGTCAGGACGTGTTTGCAGATTCCGTTCCCGGACCGTTCCGTGAAGGAAGCGATGCGGCTCGCGTAGGCGGCAAGAAGCCGTTCATCATGCAGGAATCTGGGAGAAACGACCTTCTGAATCAGCTCCGGAGTCATCACGGATCCCATGTAAGGGCCCGGCTGATAAATGAAATACTGGTTTCCCTTCTCAATTTCGGAATCGGGAAGAGAATCCAGATAATCGGCGGGCGTCATCTGGCGGCAGAACAAAGGCTTCGCGGATTCCTTCAACGCCGCGAACTGCTTCTGAAAGGGAAGGAGCATTCCGGAATCGGTGATCAGGAGTCCGCTGGAGAGGTCGCTGGAAATCTGCAGGCAGGCCTCTTCCGTCAGCAGGTAAAAGGGAAAAGCGGCTGCGGCGATGGCTTCGGCAGGTTCCCGGTGATAGAGATAAAAGGACTGATACCAGGGACATTTGAGCGAGCAGTACAGAGAAGAAGCAATGAGGCTCATATTGAAGGAATCGCCGGAACTGTCCGCTGCAGCAGGATGCGGCCCCTTTCCCTCCCTCGCGAGAAGGAGGATGTGTTCAATGCGGCGTCCGGTATTCCCGGTCTCCTCAGAGATCTTCTTCGGGAAAAGCCGGGACGGGGGGGTGATTCTGCCGTCAAGGTCCGGCGCGAGGAACAAGAGATCATGCATCTCACCCTGCAGAAGGACGCGGATGGTGCCTTCCGCGTGATTGACCAGTTCGTTGATGAGAAGGAGTACATTCTTCTTCCCGTCTATGACGGAGAAGGGAGGAACATCTTTCCCGGCGGAACCGGAAGGTGCCGGGAGGAAACAAAAATGTCCGGATGCTGCATGGCCGCAGTCAGTTCGGCCTTTCTGGAGTGGAAGAACTGAAAGAGGCGCAGCACCTGCTCCTGCCGGTAGAACGTGTCGCTTCCCAGTGCGGTGAGCCGGTACGCCTGATAGAGACGGGTGGCCTCCGATTCGGACAGGCACAGAAAGGCGGCCATTTTCTGAACAATGTTCAGGTTGTTCGGGACGCGGGTGCCGTGAAGGAATTTGTAGATGGTTGTGCGGTCGCAGCGGCAGTACTGGGCCATTTCCACGACGCTTTTCCCGCGGGTTTTAAGCAGCTGATTTAACTGAATGGAAAATTCGTTTGTCATGAATCATTTCTCACTATCCGGATTGGCAAGAGCCTTCATCACATCATGAAAAGCATTGGTCAGACCGACCTCTGTCGTCACCAGCATATCGGGAAGATCGTCCGGCATAATACAGAGAGAACTTCCGTCGGAATAAAAACGCATGGAGGAACCGCGAAACTCTGCGGCGGAAGGCGCATCCGTTCGAAACGAAACGGAGCGGCCGGGGATCATCCGGAAGAACGGAACGGCGTTCTTCCACTCATTCCGAAAACGGGAGAGCATGCGGTTCCGGATGTTCTCTGACTCGATGGAAAGCGCGGCGTCAAGCGAGCCGGACAATTCCAGTATCCCGTCCGGGAGCAGAAGATAATAAGGAAAACCTGTCGTGAATCTGTCCTGCTCCGGGTGCATGTTGTGGTAGAAATACCGGCAGCGGACGCTCTGCCGCGTGGAAACCATTCTGAGGAATTCCTTCATGACCTCCAGATTGTAGAAATGGTGATCCGAATCAATCTGACCGGTATTGTCGAGGGAGGTCAGCCAGCAGATTTCCAGAGGCGGGAGACCGTCCCTCCGGGCGGCGCCGCCTGAAGCAGTGGCATGACGAATGGCAGTCAGAAGATCATGGTCGGAAGGAAGGTACAGGAACAGCTGGCGCGGTGAGAGCGCGTCACCGCTGCATTGGCCGGAAGAAAATGCCCGGGAAATCAGAGATGCAGCGGCATCTGCAACGGCCCTCTTTCCGGTAAAAACAGAGGTTCCGGCTGTCCACTCGGACGCCACAGGAGCGGAAACGGGATCCTTGCGGCCTGCAGGGAATCCGCTCCCGTGAAGGAGGAAATCCTCGACATTCCGCGCGGTCCAATAGCGGTCATATCCCATTGAAGTGATCTGAAAAGCCTCTCGCAGAAGAGATTCCTCCTCCGGCGTCAGATGAAGATAACGGATCAGGGAAGGGAGCAGTTCAGAATCTGCAGGGAAGCGTTTGCCGCGCAGAATCTGATATAGACTGGAACGGTCAATGGATAAATCGGACGCACAGCGCGATGCAGACAGATGCCGCGAACTGAAAAACTGACTTAACAGATCTGAAAACTGACTCATTGTTTTCGTATTCTCCGGAGTTTTGTTCTTTTTCTACTATAGCATTTCATTTTCTCTCCACCAAAACAAAACGAGCAATTACACTGTCCACATTTCCTGCCACAGATTGAAGGTACCGGAAAGGGCTCTCTATAATGGCTGGTATCAAATCGAACCACAATTCTTGCAAAATGCGTCCGGTTCGTGAGTGAAGGCTAGCACTGCCATTGCCGTTCTGTGCGGAATGCGTGGCAGCTGGTGGTGGAGCCAGAATGCGGGACCGGACGGACAGGAGGATACTTCATGTTCTGTACAAAATGCGGGGCCAGTTTGCCGGATGGGGTGAAATTCTGCACAAAGTGCGGCGCGCCGGTGGGAAATAACAATGCCGTTCCCATGCGGGAAAGAAGCAGAGTGGAAGGGGAACGGCGGACCCCGGTGCGTCCTCCTGTCCGGGAACCGAAACGGGAGAAGAAAAAGGGGAGAATCGGCAGAATTGTGATCCCAGTTCTTCTGATTGCGTTGCTGGCGGCAGGCGGATCCGTGTATGCCGTCAAACGGGAGAGCAATGTCAATCTGGACCGCTATATTGAGGTGGCGTTCAGCGGCTATGACGGCTACGGAACGGCGGAAGTGAGCTTTCAATATGACAAATTCCAGAAGGATCACAAGGACCTGATCCTGAACCGGAGCCAGATGGATGCCAGTCTGGCAAAGGCGCTGGACGACACGGAGAACGGCAGACTGAAGAACGGAGACACCCTTACGCTGAAGGGTATCCTGACGCCCGGACTGGTTGACCGGAGTCAGGAAGGACGTGTGACGCATACCATTGAAGCTCCGGATTATTCGGTAACCGTGGAGAATCTGAGTGAAACCAAAGAGATCGATCCGTTTGAGAACGTGAAGGTGGAATATTCCGGTTACGACGGCTATGGAACGATGAACGTGGAGAAGTCGGTGGATTCCGCTGCGGATGGTGACGGCAGCCAAGACTGGTTCACGTACACCTGTCCGAATACGGGTTCCCTGCAAAACGGGGACACGGTTACGGTCAGCGTGAAGCTGAACGGATATGCGGACGCGGATGATTTCACGGCGCAGAACGGATATACGCTTTCTCAGACGGAAAAGGAGTACACGGTTTCCGGACTGACCGCGACAACGAAAATCGATCCGTTTGAGAATCTTGAGATTCAGTATGACGGCGTCAGCCCGGCGCTGAAGGTGTCCGTGAATGAAGGACTCCTGACAGAGCCTGTTAAGGGAAATGTCACGTTCTCCGTGGAGAACACCGGGGCATTGAAGGTGGGAGATACCTTCAAGATTCAGGCAAAGGCAGGAAGTCAGCTGGCGAAAAAAGGATATGCGCTGGATCCGACGGAGAAGGAATATACCGTGGAAGCTTCGGAGGTGGATAAGTATCTGGAGGCCACGGACGACGTGGATCTGACTCCGCTCAACGATCAGCTGGATGATTTCGTGGAAGCAAGCCTGAGCCAATATGTGGGGAAAGGGGCGGACATTAGATATGTTTTGAACACCGATGTCAGCCTTAGCTGGTGGACGACAGGATCGATTGATTCGATTCAGAGGGTGACGACCTATCTGGCGAACAGCAAAGAGGAGCAGGCAGCCAATGACGATGATGACACGCCAGTCGTGAATCGGTACTTTGCACTCTACAAGATTTCATTTACAGCTTTGGATAACTATTGGACTGGAGGGAATACAGGCAAAAAAGAGCAAGCTATCTCATATATGCTTGCATGGTGCGACAACGTGATTTCCAGAAGTGACGGAACGTTCGTCTGGTCCAGTGAGGACAGCACGGAGGGGAACAAGATTTATACGGACAGTCAGGCGGATGAATCCGATCAGGTGGTGGCGAGGAATGTCACGGCAATGAAAGGGAATTACAACGTGACGGAGCTGAGCACCTCCGGAAAATCGGGAAATCAGAAGAATAAAAAGTCATCTGCCTCCAAGACGTCCAAGTCATCGGATGATGCGGAGTACCTTCTTCCGGACAGCGATACGAAAGAGTATCCGGCGTCTTACTTCGACGGATATACCAAGGATGAACTGAATATGTTCATCAATGAGATTTATGCAAAGCACGGACGCAAATTCAAGACGGACAGCATTCAGAAATACTTCGAGTCGAAATCCTGGTATCAGCCGAAGGTGGAACCGGATGATTTCGATTCCCGGGTCAAGGACTTCCTGAATGACGTGGAATACAAAAATGTCAAAACGATTGTTTCGGTCAGAGAGAAGCTGTCCTCTTAGGAGACGAAGCGGAATGAAGAAATTATGGAGAGGACCGGCACTGCTGATCGCTGCAGCGGTTCTGCTCGCGGGATGCGGCGCGCCGGTTCGGGACAGCGCGGGGACGGAAGTCACGCGGACAGAAGAGACCGCTTCCGAAGCGTCCTGGGAGAGCATCCCGGAAGAAGAGAAAGCTCCCGGGGACAGCAGGGAAGAGAATTCGGAAACCGGCTTGGATGCCTCTTCGGAAGAGGGAGAGATCCCGGAAACCGGCGCGGATGCTTCTTCGGAAGAAGATGAGAGTACCGGGGCCGGGACGCAGCAGGATACGAAGGAACCAGAGGAAGAAAGTGCTGTTTCCGACATTCCGGATAGTGATGCATCGGAAGACCGTGCGGAGCAGAAGATCATTGTGCTAGATCCGGGGCATACATCGAAGATTTCCAACGAGACGGAGCCTCTGGGGCCGGGATCCGCGCAGCAGAAAGCGAAGGATGCCATCGGGACGCATGGAACCTCAAGCGGCCTGATGGAATATGAACTGACTCTGACGGTGGCGGAGCAGCTGGAAGAAGAACTGGAAACGCGCGGTTATACCGTGCGGATGACCCGGACGGACAGTGACCGGATGCTGAGCTGCAGGGAACGGGCGGAAATTGCCAACGAGGCGAATGCGGATGTTTTCCTGCGGATTCACGCGGACGGCTCGGAGGACTCCACCGCCAATGGAGCCATGACCATCTGCATTACGCCGGAGAATCCCTACATACCGGAAGAGTATGAGAAGTCCCGGCTGCTGTCGGAGGATGTGCTGGATGCCTTTGTGTCCGCAACCGGATGCAGGAAACGAAAGGTGTGGGAGACGGATTCCATGAGCGGGAACAACTGGAGCAGAGTTCCGACCACCCTGCTGGAGATGGGGTTCATGACGAATCCGCAGGAGGATCAGCGGATGGCGTCCGCGGATTATCAGCAGAAAATGGTACAGGGCATGGCCGATGGAATCGACCGGTACTTTGAAGATCTGGAGCAGCAGACGGAAACAGAGACCCCGTGAGAAGGGATCCAGGCAAAGAGAAAGGAGCACGCTATGTATTGTCCGAATTGCGGAAAGATGAATCCGGAGGGAGCATCATTTTGTTCTTCCTGCGGAACGAAACTGGCGGCAGCACAGACAGGAAATCAGTCGGGAAAGAGCCCGGAAACCGCCGGGGGAAACGGGGCGGCCCGGAGCAATCCGCGTCAGGAAAACCGGCGCTGGCAGAAGGCCAGGAAATGGATTCTGCTGGCAGCAGTCCTCGTGATCGTCTTCGGGGCGTTCAAAATTTTCTATCGCCCGACCATCGACCTGAACCGGTGCCTGAAAGTGTCGTTCGACGGACGCAACGGCTACGCGAGAGTCAATGCGGAGGTTGATGAGGATGAATTTCAGGACCGCTATGCCGGAAAGCTGAAACTGAATCAGCGTGCCCTGAAGAAATATCTGGAGGAACCAGAGGACTCGGTGTGCCGACAGTTCGCCGATAACGTGAGCTACTACGGAAACAATCTGACAAAGCGGAGCATTACGAATGTGTTCGGAACATTTTTCCTGGAGAACAACGGCTCCGTCTATCCGTCGGATCATGTGAGCAACGGAGATGACCTGACCTGGTCCTGGTATCTGAATGAAGGTCTGGTCAGGGCGGCGGAGGATATTTTCCACTGCAGAATCAAGTGTGGCGATTACAGCGTCAAGGTGAAGGGACTGGAAGAAGTGGGAACCTATGATCCTTTTGCCGGACTCTCCATCGACTATGAAGGAGTGGACCATCACGGAACCGCCGTCTTTACCAATACGGATTCCACGGAGCAGTCGGGAGACATCCGGTATTCCATAAAGGGACAGTCGGAAGATGACGAGCAGTCGCTCTCCAACGGAGATCAGATTACGGTCGTTGCGGAGTCCGTAAACGGCGACACCTGGGACGCGGAATATTATGGAGAGGTTCTTTCTCCCACGGAGAAGACCTATACCGTCAGCGGCATTCCGGTGTTTGTCGAGTCGGCCGATGAGCTGACCGACGAGGAACGTAATGAACTCAACAGTGAAATGCAGTCGAATGTTGAGAACTATGCGGGACAGCACTGGTTAAACGATGGCGAGAGCATTTTGGATACGGAGTGCGTGGGATACCGCTTCTACTGCATCAAGGATGTGAATGACGCGGATCTGAGCGATGATGCGTCAGAAGCTCCGTTCAATTTCTATATGCCGGTTTACAGGATCAGGATCAAAAGCGGTGAGAATTCAAGAGCAATTTATACAGGAGGCCTCTATTGCAACATCAGAAAAAATGATGAAGGCGAAATGAAGCACGGAACAGGAATTACGGGAGATGTAATGTATCAGACCATTGATGATCTGCGAGAGGAAATAGCAGAGACAGGGTTGGATGACTGATACACCTGTGAGGATCATCTGAGTATGTTCTGATGAGTGTGCGGTGAAAGGAGAAGGACATGGCTATTTTCGGACAGATTGGAGCAAGAGTTTCAAACCTTGGGAATCAGGTGGCAGGAAAAACAAAGGGCTCGCTGGAACAGGCGAGGATTGACAATGAAATCCGCGCGAAGGAGCGCGAAATCCAGGCCCGGTATGCGGAGCTGGGCTGCATGTTCTATGAAGAGAAGCGCGGACTGAGCAGCGGCAGTACGGATTATGAAACGGTTCTGCAGCAGATTGACCGGATGCGTCAGGAAATCCGGGAAGGGCAGAAGCAGATCGAGGAGATCCGGAGCCGTGTGACCTGCCCGAGCTGCGGTTATGCGCTCCCGGCGGGGACGAAGTTCTGTCCGAACTGCGGAGCGTCCGTGGAACGGTATCGGGATCAGGTAGCGGAAGGTTATGCAGGTCAGCGGGTATGCCCGAACTGCGGAGCACCCGTTGAGGCAGGGAGCGTATTCTGTACGAGTTGCGGAACGAGACTCCCGGAGGCGGCGCCCGCGCAGGAACCGGAGAAGGCAGACGAGACCGCGCCGGAGCAGCCTTCCGACGAGAAACAGGAATTCTGTCCGAATTGCGGAGCGGCGCTGGAAAAGGGCGCGATGTTCTGCGTTTCCTGCGGGCAGAAGGTGGAACGGGCGGACACGGACCGGCTGGATCCGATGACCGCGGAGAAGCCCTCAGATCAGGAAGGACAGACAGAAGGCAGTCAAGCGCCGGAGAAACCGGAAGAGACTCCGGAAATGGCTCAGCAGACCGAAGCGTTTACGGCGGATGAGAACTCCGCGGAGTGGTAAGTCGGTATTTTCGAGGGGGAAAAGGAATGTTTTGTCCGAACTGTGGCACGGAAGTGAAGGCGGGGGCGGCGTATTGTCCTCATTGCGGAAAGAAGCTGGCGGTCTCCGATCCCCCGGTCTCGGACGGAAAGGCGGGCGGAGAGATCGAACCGGGCAAGGGCGCGTCTGCCGGAGAAACCGGCGGGAAACATCACGGATTCGGGAACCGGCGTCTGCGCAGGATTGCCGCAGGGGCGGCAGCCGCCGCTGTTCTGATCGGACTGGCGGTGTATATCCTGTACCGTCCGACCATCCGTATGGATGATTATCTGGTGGTGCGCAGCGAAGGATATGACACCATCGGAACGGCCACTGTGACGGTGGACAAGGATGCCTTTCTGAAAGATTATGCGAAAAAGCTGCACGCGAATCAAAAGGCCGTGAGGAAGCTGGATTCCGATGCGTCCACACGTGCAGGCATTTTGGATCTTCTGAAGGAGGCGCGAGAGAGCGCGTCGGACAAATCCGGGAAGAAGAATGCGGATCTTTTTACCGAAATGCTGTACGGCTATCAAGATAAAACCTGGGAGAACGTAGGCAATGGAGACACCATTACCTTTTCCTGGAATGTCGCCGAGCAGGAGATCGATGCATTGGAAGAGATCTACCATTGCAGAATCTCCCTGCAGGACAAGGATTTTACCGTGAGCGGGCTGAAACCGGTGGGGAAGTACGACGCTTTCCAGAACTATTCGCTTCAGTATGACGGAACGGCTCCCTATGGCGAGATTGCAGGTATGGTGTACTCACAGACAGATGATCAGGGCCGCGAGACAGGGTATGGGGCGGATAAGAGCTACGACCTCTCGAATGGAGACAAAATTACGGTAACGGCTTCTTCTGATGATGAGAAAGATGCGGAGACATACGGGAGTATTATTTCGCCGAAGACGAAGGTCTACACCGTGGAAGGCCTGGATGCATATCTGGATTCCGCTGATGAAATGTCGGATCAGGAATGGAATGACGCGATTGCGGAGGGTCAGGACAAGGTTACGGATCTTATGGTGAACGAGAATGGCGTCAGCAAGGAGATTCTCGGGGTAGAGAGCGCCGGGTATTATTTCTACCATCTCAGTGATCCACAGTGGATCGGCAACACACATCAGATTTACAACGGAATCTATTTCCTCTATAAGATCACGATCACTCCATCGGACATTGTCCCCTATTACATACTCTATTCCTGCAGCAATGTGATCCGGAAAGCGGATGGGAGTCTGAGTGTCGGAGAACAGAATGTCATCGACAGTTTTGACTATCTGAGTGATTTCTATTCGAAATATGACATGCGGTCAAACGAGTTTTTCGAGGCAGAAGATCATGTGGACAAAAACAGCGACGACACTCTGAACTATGCGCCGACTGGTCCGAATTATGAGAGTGAATGGTGGGATCCAACGGGGGCGAAGGACGTCGATGAGACGCTGTCCTCTGCGGTAGAAGGCCAGATCGCGGCGCAGTATGGCATTGTGCAGAATACGGACATGGAGAGTCCGTATTGGTATCAGGACATGCTGTATACGGGCAATTATTCCGGAGAAGACGGCATTTTCGCTTGGGAATTGGCGGATCTGGATGACGATGAGCAGAATGAGCTGATTGTTTTCTTCCGTCAGAGTGATGTGCATGACTACACGGATGAAAGCGGCTGTTATCTGGAAGATGCGCATGGATGGAGATTCGCATTCGCTGTCTATGAGTACCGACACGGTGACGTACTGCAAACGGAGGAAAAGGACGTCTGCCGGTTCAACTGGCCGACAGATGAAAGTACGCTGGACAGGATGTTTCAGCTGGATTATCCGGAATATTTCGGATTGTCCGTTGCCCTGAAGGACACCGTATATGGAAAAGAAATCGTGGTGATGGAATATTCGACCGCTCTGGGGTCAAACTATGGGCAAAGTGCGGGACCGATTAAGGTCGAAGGATATTACTATGACGGAAAAATACATAAAACAGGGTATTTTGAAACAGCACCTTATTATGTAGAGGCCGATTCGTGCAATGGAGAAGCGGACACGAGCGGAGTATCCGCGATCGGCGTTCAGCCGGAAGATATTGATCTGGATAAAGTATGGAACTGGTCGGAGGATATGCAGGGAGACGCTTCTTTTGATTCACTTGAGCAAATGATTGACTGCCAGCCGATATTCCATCTGTACCGGACGAATAATCTTGATGAATCAGGAAAAGACAGATGGGATATCAATTTGGCAAAAAATAATCAGGATACAGATCTTTCCCAATATAAAGAAGTCCTGCACACGGAACTATGCAGCGGGAAGGCGGTAAAGTGATCGGCCGGTCGGCAGGAATTTGCGGCGTAAAGACGGAAAAGGAATTGATCGGGTTGCAGGAATATATGACAGAAAGACAGCAAAGTGACGGGCCAGGCGGCAGAATACGCAGTGGCAAAGTGACCAGTCAGGCGGCAGGAATGGTGCAGCCGGAACAGAGAATGTTTTACGGGGGAATCCCGCAGGTATCTGAACGGAAATGGAGATGAGAAATGTTTTGTCCGAATTGTGGAAACAGAGTGGAAGAAGGAGAAGAGTTCTGCGCATCCTGCGGGGCCAGAATTGCAGGAACACCGGAAATTGAGGAATATGCCCGGAACGATGCAGGAGAATATGACAATGCTGCGGATGAGAAGGAAACCGGACGGAAACGGAAAGGAATCAAAGTCATTCTGCCACTGGTCCTGGTGATCGGCGTTGTCGCTTTTGCATGGGTGAAGAGAGACCGACTGTCACCGCTTCTGGAGAAAATGAATCAGAAAATTGTATCGGATCTCCCCGAAAAGGAAACCTCCAGCGATGCAGGAGATGATTCCGGAGATTGGGAGCAACAGATCAACCGGAAAGAGAACTGGATTGATCATTCTCAGTATATTGATTCCTCCGCACAGATTTCTTCAAGTGATATGGAGACACTGAAAAACTATGGAGAAATGTATCTCGATCAGAACTATGAGACAGCGCTCCCGCTCGACTTATACGATGCAGAGGATTTATCAATCTTTTTTTATGATTATGCTGGATGCAGTTTCTGGAAGGCACAGGACAATATCAGCAATCCGTGGAATATTATTTTTCTTTATTATGAAGTGACTGCGGCGATGAATGGCGAGGGAGTGAACTATTACGCAGCTGTACCGATCGGCAATCTTGAGAAAAGAAAAGATGGGAGCATAAATCTGGATGAAGATCGTCTTGCGGCAACTCATCTGATCTGTACGGGAAGAGATACATTGGAAGAGCTTCAGGATGCTGTTCAGGAATCGGTTGGAAGTTATTACAGTAAGAATTGATTGTGCACACTGAAATCAGACTTTGGAAATGAATCTGAAAGCACGAAGTATGCGCGGTGATTTTCAGGAAGCCGGGTGCATGCAGCAGCATAATCATTTATGGGAGATGAGGAACGCAGTTTGAAAGTGACATCGATATGTCGCTTTCAAACTGTAGTCTCAGCGAGGTATAAAAATGTATTGTCCGAGATGTGGAAAAGAAATTCAGCAGGGGAGTGTTTATTGTCCGTCCTGTGGTCAGAGAATCAACGCGGCCCCGCAGAAGGGCTGGGATTCGCGATGGATGAAATGGATTGGCATGGCAGTGGTACTCGGAGTGGTGATCATCATTGCTGCCTCATTTGTCCATGAGAAAGAACGTACCATTGATCTGAATGAGTGCCTGAATTATTCCTACGTGGAAGATCCCGGAGAAGTGGGAGAAGGAGAGCTGGTCGTTTCCATTGATGAAGATAAATTTCTGGAAGTGATGGCTGGAAAAATGAAATTCAACCGGAAGGAATATGAAAAATACTGCAAAAAGGAAATTGACGATGATGAAACAAGTGAACTGGTCAGTTTGCTGTATGATATCCGGTACAGTATGAATACCAGAGATGCTGCAGCGATAGCGTTTGATGTGATTCATGACATGGATTACGGCGTTCTGGATCAGTCAGATCATCTGAAAAATGGCGAGGAAGTCATCTGGAACTGGAAATTGAGCAGCACGTTCCGAAAGGCTTTCCAGAAAATCTTTTCGTGCAGGTTAAAGACAGATTCCAAAAAGGTGAAGGTTGACGGATTCCCTGAATACCTGACCACCGGAAAGAACATAACCACCGAACAGGCGGATGAAATGCTGACGGGGCTGTATGATGATATCTACAATTATTGTAATCAGTATTTTCCTCAGGAATTCAGAAATGTTACGGTGTCCTATTTAGGAAATGTATTCATTTATTATGATTCGAAAGATCCGGAAGTGAGAAAAATAATGGATGTTGCTGCGGAAATGCAGTTGGAAGATTCATTTGTTCAATGCTTTGATCTGCAGAATCAAGATAATATACAGAACATCCTGGCTGTTTTTGTAAAAATAACCAATAACAATATTGACGATCCGATTCCGAGATATTGCATGGCTGCTGTCTATGTAAATGTTAAGCAGGGCGAAGATGGCAAATTATTGTATGACACTTGCTATAAGGAAGTAGGAAATGAATTTGATGAAAATGGATCGTCAAACAAGATTGACCACGATCTTTTCTCTGATAATTCTCAGTATATTATGAGAAATTGTCTGGATAAATTTGAAAAAGCCGTTCCCTTTACGGAGAACGAGGAAGAGATCAATGAATACCTTAAAGAAACTGGTGTGCAGGAACAATTTTCACCCGATTTACTTCATTGTGAAATAAACATTGATTCGCTGTAAAGCGTAGGAATTCGTTTCAGGGGAAGAGCATGTACTGCAAAAATTGTGGAAAAGAAGCAAAAGAGGGAGAAATCTTCTGCACCAATTGCGGAGCCAGACTTCCGGCGATGTCGCCGAAGAATTCATCTGCAGATGCCGCAAAAACCGAGACCGAAGAGCACGGCGGACAAAAGATACATGGGCGGAAGGTGGCAAAGAGAATTCGGATCCCCAGAAAACGGAGGGATAAAGGAAATGAGGATTCTGGCAGCAGGGATATTCGTAAAAACAGCCGGGAAAACAGAAAAAATTTTCCGGTAAAACGAAGAAACAGGAAATGGCTGATTGCGGTCGGGGCAGCAGTGATCGTTCTGGCGCTGGTGATATCTTTCAGAGAGTATGATAACAGTAGGAAAACCATCAATCTGGATGACTGCGTAGCCGTTTCTTTTGAAGGCGTTGATTCTGTTGGCTCTGCACAGGCATCGCTGGATGCAAGCGTATTGGGAGAACAGACGAAAGATCTGAGATTGGACCGCGGCGATCTTCTGTATCAAAGGATTGCAAAAAAGACAGGACTTTCTTCCAGTAGTGATGAGGAAGAAATGAATTTCTGGAATCAGGTCAGGCTTTACAAGGACAGTATGGACGCGGACAGGATTGAAAAAATTCTGTTGAATGTGCTGGCGGAAGATGGCGCATTGGACCGGAAAGAAGGACTGTCCAATGGAGAAGAAGTTGTCTGGCACTGGGAGATTTCGGCCAAAACGAAAGAGGCAATCGAAGGTGCTTTTCATTGCAGGCTGATGTTCGAGGACAAACAGATAAGTGTCAGCGGCCTGACGGCATTAAAAGAGTATGATCCATGGACGAATGTTACCGTTGTCTTTGACGGAACAGCCCCCTATGGAACAGCGAAAATCAAGGTTGGAGAAACCAGCCAGGATGAGCCGACCGTGACTTACCGCCTGAGTCGCGATTCCGGGTTGTCTAATGGAGATCAGATTACGGCAACGGCAGAATCCGATCATGACAGCACATATGATGCAGAGCATTATGGAATGGTCGTTGCTCCTTTGGAGAAGACCTTTGAAGTAGAAGGACTTCCTTATTGGATGCAGTCCGAAGATGACATTTCGAAGGATGGAATGAAGGAAATGATTCAGGTCGGAACGGATGAAATTCCGGAATTTGCGAAGAATCACTGGCTGTATGGAGGAACGGTTGATTCCATCACTTATATCGGAAATTATTATCTGACCTGCAAGGATCCGGAGGATGATGTCAAAAACTACATTGTATTGTGTTACAAAATGACGTATGGAAGCGGCGGACAGACAGAAATCTGCTATTCTTATTGTGCAATGGCAAATATTTTGCTGGAACCGGATGGAGATGAGCATGTTGATGGAGTTGTGGCGGATTCTTCAGGATATTTCTTCTATGACAGCCTGGAAGAGCTAAAGTCAGATATTTATTTCAATGTGCACGACAGATATAACTGGCAGGATAACATTGAGGCATCTGAGAAGACGGAACAGAAGTAAAAAAGTAAAGGAGGATTGAAAAATGTTTTGTCCGAATTGTGGAAAAGAAGTAAAGGATGGTACCGCGTTCTGCCCGAACTGCGGTCATAAGATGCAGGCGGCAGGGAGTGCATCCGGAACGGCGGGTGCAGGCGCGGCACAGACACACCGGAGAGCACCGGAAATGGATTATGAGCAGCATGCAGAAGCAAGGCCCCGCGAGCACGTGCAGTATCGTTATGTGGAGCCTTCCATGGCGGAATCGGAGGAGTACAAGCCGATTTCCATGTGGGGATATTTCGGATATGAAATTCTCTTTGCGATTCCGATTGTGGGATTTGTTCTTCTGATTGTGTTCAGCCTTACGGCTCAGAATCGCAATTTGAAGAACTTTGCGAGATCTTATTTCTGCTTTTTGATTCTGCTTATCGTATTTATTCTGTTCCTGGTTGGTGCTGGCGTCTTCGGCGGAGCCTTTGGAGCGGCGGCATCGTATCCGTGGTGAGATTGACACATTTCTGGAAAAGTGTAGAATGATAAGTAGAAAAGGCACTACCGATAGACGGTTGCCCAAGTAAGCTAGTTTAGAAATAACCGCCAGTTTTCGAGGACGTGGCGGTTATTTCTGTGTCTCATGGTAGTCTTTTCCCATGGTATAGCCCAGTGAGAAGCAGGTTAAGCCGAAGCTTACAACTGCAAGAAAATCTATGACACTCATGATTTCGCCCTCCTTTCCGTATAAAGCACCAAGTGTGGTATCTATATGATCGGAGGGTCACAGTCCCTCCGGAGGAGGGCAACCGCCTACCGCAATGGTAGTACCCGGACAAACTATAACATGTGGAAGAAAACGCTGCAATCTCTTGTTTTTCCCGGAAGGGAAGGCAGGAGGTTGCAGCGTTTTGTTTGGAGTGTGAATAAATTTTAAGTGTCGAGGAGTGCCTACCAGCGCGGATATCCTCCGCCGCAGCACAGTCCGCCACCGCCGCAGCAGAGATTGAGTGCAGCGTTCAGAAGGCACAGGCGCAGGCACCAGTTGGCAGTGCCGGAGGAGAAGGTCTGATACGGATTCTGGCGGGACTGATACCAGCTGCTGCCGGAATTGAGCCGCTGCACGAGTTCCTGATAGGTCTGGTTGGAGGGCTCCATCTGTGCGGCGGTCTGAGCCTGCTGCAGAGCCTGTACATTGTTGCCAAGGCCTGAATTGGCGATCGCGCTGTAGTAGTACCACTGTGCGGAATGATTCGTGACGCTGTTCAATACATTTAGGGCTTCCTGATAGTGGCGGCTGTTGAGATAGTTGGCTGCTGCCTGGAGCCGGATGGAATCTTCGTCCTGATTCTGGTTCTGGTAGGAGCGCTGCTGGCTCTGGCCGCCGAAGCCTCCGAAACCACCGAAGAAATCGCCCCAGAAATCTCCGTCATAGGAGCCGCTGTAGCCGTCGGAGGATCCGTAAGAACCGGACGAGCCATAGCCGGAACCGGAGGATGAGCCGGAGCTGGAATACGGATGCTGGCGTTCATACATGATCTGCTTGTATGCGGCCTGCACCTCTTTGAACTTCTCCTCCGCCTGTTCCTTGTTGGGGTTGTTGATGTTGGAGTCCGGATGATATTTTCTGGAAAGCGTCCGGTAAGCCTTCTTGATCTCGTCGTCCGTCGCACTGCGGGAGACGCCGAGAACCTGATAAGGATCAGACATGAGGAAGATTCCTTTCTATCTGGTAACGGTTCGTCATCTGCTGATTTTCAATGCGAAGCGTTACTCTCTATGCAAAAATACAGTATGGCATAAATTGACTAAATAAGTCAATCGCAGGATTCCCGTCCTGCCGCCTCTGCGGGAGGCTGCCCGGTTTTATCCATGGAAGCTTCCATATTGCGGGAAGCGGATTCCTGTACGGCAGAAAAATGCTCCTGCACCGCAGGATCCGCGCCGAGAATCCGGGCATCGGAAAAGGCGGCGGGGGAATGGTGATAGGCAGAATCCGCGGTGGATTCGGCGGATTCCCCTCCCTCCCGTCTGGCACGAACGTTATTGTAGCGGGTCCAGACACCGGAGTAAAGAATATTCCGGAGGATGGAGAGATTTTCCACACAGGGAAGAAGCTCGAAGGCTTCGCAGCTGCGGGAGATCATCATGGTGAGAATCTGGTAGCAGCAGTCGTCGAAATCCGGGCGGTCCGCTATATTTTTGAGCGGATTGAAGCTGCCGCTCTTCGTATCCTTCTCAAGATCATCGTAGGCGTCCATGATGTAGATGAATTTGCCGAGGTAGAAGCCCATGTGGCGGAGAGGTTCTTCCCACTCATCCTCGTGGACGGCGAAGAGCTCCGCCATGATATCGCCGAAATATCCCGCGACGAGGTCAATGTCGTCGGAACCCGCCGCTTCCGCCTCGTGGAGCTTGTCCAGACGGTCCTTGATGACGGCGGCCTTGTGGCCGTAATCGATTCCGGCCTTCCGGCTGCGGCCGTGAAGGAGTTTGGAGAGCATCAGCTTGTAGAATTTGTGCTCATCGTTCCAGTCGTCCAGGCAGGCGTAGTAGGACAGAATCAGATTCATGTCCGCCGCGTACTCGGTATAGCGGTTGATGCGGGTGGAATGCTCACCCAGAGGATGCGCGATGCAGCGCGTCTGCCCGACGGTGTCCTTCGCATCGTAGAGATCACAGAGAACCATGATCAGAAAAGTCATGTCATAGCTGAGTGTCATCTGACCGGGAAAACCGTATTTTCTTTTCAGTTCGCGGCAGAATCCGCAGTAGTAGGAGCGGTAGAGTCCGACCTCGCGGACCTTCAGTTCCTGTTCATTGATGACGACATAACCGAACATAACAACCTCTTCTCAGGAGTACGATTCCTTCTCAGGAGCGTTTTTTGAATTCTCTGCCGCACTTGGGGCAGCGGACCATGATTTTACCCTTTCCCTTCGGAATGCGGATCTTCTGACCGCACTGCGGACACTTATAAATATGATAGCCCGCGTTCTGGCTGCGCTGCTGCGAGTTGTTCTTCATCCGCCAGATGAAATTCCGGAAGCGGGCGGAGAGGGAACGGGTCTGGTTTCCGAACCAGCAGCCGAAGCTGCTGTTCCGGATCTTCTCCGTGATTTCCAGATATCTGCGGTTCTCGTTGTAGCGTTTGGCAATGTTGCGCGAGAACATCCGGAAGTACATGTAAATCAGAAGGATCAAAGAGAGCCACCACAGAAGCGGCATCCGCAGGATGAGATCCAGAACGATCAGGATCAGGATGACACCGGAGAGGAACTGGCCGAATTTGTCGGCACCGTAGCGCCCCTGCATGAACTGCATGAATTTATAGCGGAAACGATCGAACATGAATAGAACCTCTTTCGTTAAATTAATCACTGCCCGGCATTGGCCAGCTGCCGGACGATCAGACGGACCAGAACGGCAGGCCGGTCCGCAGACGGGCATCTGCGCTGAAATATGCCGGGAATGGAGCAGATACTGATATCATTGTAAATTCCAGGAAGTTATTTGCAATGAAGGAAGCTCAAAAATAGTATTAAAAAAATATAAAAACGAATCCGGGTTGCGGGGAAAAAAGTTTCCGGTAAAATAATCAGGAATCTATTGACACATTCCGGGAGGCAGAGTATAACAAATACCATAATTCATATAAAGATAGTATGAATTACAAAACAAAGAGACGGAACAGCAGATGTCCTGAATTCCGGAAACGAGAGTAAAGAGAGTAAAAGAGGAGGAACCATTATGAAAAAGAAAGTGATCAGCACCGTTATCGCAGCAGCAGCCGCATTTACCCTCCTGGCAGGTTGTGGTTCTTCGGATTCCGGTGCGGCGGCATCGACAGAAGCGGCGGCAGAGACAACGGAGGCAGCTGCCGGTGAGACACAAGCGGATACCGCGGAGGCTTCTTTCGAGGCAGATTCCGCAGAGACGGCGGAAGCGGCGTCTACGGTGGATGTCTCCAACGCGGACGGACTTCTGAAACAGATTCTGGACAAGGGAACGCTGGTTGCCGGGATGGAGGGCGACTGGGCACCGTGGTCCTATCATGACACGGATTCCAATGAAGTCATCGGCTATGACGCGGACACCGCAAGAGCCATCGGCGAGAAGCTGGGCGTCAAGGTGGAAATCGTGGAGGCTCCGTGGGAGTCCCTGTTCGCAGGCCTGGATGACGGGCGCTACGACCTCGTCGTCAACGGTGTGGAGGTGACCGATGAGCGCTCCCAGAAGTATGACTTCTCGGAACCCTATGCCTACATTCACACGGCACTGGTTGTCCGCAAGGACAATGATGAGATCAAGAGCTTCGACGACCTGAAGGGCAAGAAGACCGTGAACTCCATCGGATCCACTTACATGGAGCTCGCCGAGAGCTATGGCGCGAGCGCAGCAGGCGTGTCCACGCTGAATGACACCATTCAGAACGTCATTGACGGACGTGCGGATGCGACCCTGAATGCAGATGTTTCGATTTACGATTATCTGAACCAGCAGCCGGATGCGAACATCAAGATTGTTGCGACCACGGAGGATGCAAGCCACGTGGCAATCCCGATCCGCAAGGGCGATGACATCGCTTCCTTTGAAAAGGCGGTCAATGAGGCCATTGAGGAGCTGAAGGCGGACGGAACGCTGGCGGAGCTGTCGGAGAAATATTTCGGATCGGATGTGACAAAGGAATAATGCACTCGAAATTGCCTGATGGCAATTTCTCCCGCATCGGAGAAACCGCCTGCGCGGATTTCTCCTCGCGGCACTCGAAAAAAGAAATGAATTGAGAGACGAATCATGCATGTGACGGAAGATATTCATGAGCTGGTGGGACACACCCCACTCATTCATCTGACTCATCTGGGGCTTCCTGGGGGAGCGGACATCTACGCGAAGGCAGAGCTCCTGAATCCAGGCGGTTCCATCAAGGACCGGCTGGGCGATCATATCATCCGGAAGGCGGAGGCGGACGGGAGACTCGGGCCCGGCGGAACCATCATCGAGATCACGGCGGGCAATACCGGTATCGGACTTGCCTTCGCGGCGCTCAACCGCGGTTACCGGCTGATTCTGATCGTTCCCTGCTGCTACTCGAAGGAGAAGCAGATCGTCATGCGCGCTCTGGGAGCCGAGGTGGTGACGGTCAGCGCAGAGGAAGGACTTCCCGGAGCGAAGGCGAAGGCCGAGGAACTGCAGAAGGAAATCCCGGATGCGTATTTCGTGGATCAGTTCGACAATCCGGACAATCCGGAGACCTACTACGAGACGCTGGGACCGGAAATTTACGACCAGCTGGACGGGAAGATCGACTGGTTTGTGACGGGAGCCGGATCCGGCGGAACTTTCTCCGGAACGGCAAAATTTCTGAAGGAGCAAAATCCGCAGATCCGCACGGTGCTGGCGGACCCCAAGGGCTCCATCATTGGCGGAGGCGAGCCGGGACATTTCCGGATCGAAGGAATCGGGAATGATTTTGTCGCGGGAACCATGGATCTGTCGCTCGTAGACAGCGTGGAGAAGATCGGCGACGAAGATGCGTTTGCCGCCTGCCGCACTCTCGCGGCAAAGGAAGGCATTTTTGCCGGATCCTCGAGCGGAGCGGGACTTGCGGGCGCATTGCAGCTGATTGAGAAGGGAGCCCGCGGAAATTTTGTGATCATCATCCCGGACCGGGCGGAACGGTATTTCTCCGAGGGACTTTTTGAGTAGAGAGGAAGACGTTTGAAAGTGACATCGATATGTCGCTTTCAAACAGCAGCATCGGTGCTGATGCACCGGCTGCCGCATTCGGCAAAACCGCCTTCGCGGGTTTTGCCTCAGCGAGGTATATAAGATGGCAAGAATTCACAAGATTGATCCGGATACGGCTCCGGTAGAGGTACAAAAGGCGATTGAAGAGCATGTGGCAAAAGGCTACCGCATTACGAATGAGAAGCTGACGCTCCTGCACAGCGTGCCCTGCTTTCAGGCCATTGAAGTTGGTTCCTACGCGGTGGACGAGGAACTGGCTTCGATTGTCGGCAAGCGCGCTGCGGACATTTACGAGTATGCAATCTCGGCGGCCAATGACTGCATTGTCTGCACAACTTATTTTAAGAAGCTTCTGACCTCCGAGGGGATTGACATCAACAATTTCGCGTTCACGAAGGACGAGGAGCTCCTGGTGGAGTTCGCGCGTGCGCTCGCCAATGATCCCCGCCATGTTCCGGCCGAGCTCAAGGACCGGATGCAGGCAAGATACAGCGACCGCGAGTTCGTCGTCATCACCTCCATGGGAATCATGATGCTCGCGAACAACTACTTCAACGACATCATGGAAGTGGAGCCGGAGAAGGGCTGATATCGTAATTACTCAGAACATCTCGAATTTCCTTACGGAAATCCTCGATGTTGCCGGTCAGAGGCGCTTCGCGCCTTGACCGCATGCTGATTTTAATCGTAAATGTGCCCGCAAGCGGTCAATTTACTCTTGAAATCAGCATGTGCTGAGTAGTTACAGTTTATAAAACTTTCCGATTTTTAGGACCTCCTTCCTGTTGGCAAAGTGCGGATTCCTTCTATATAATAGGAAACCGTATATTTTGCACGGGAAGTGAGGTTTTTTTATGCACATCATTCAAGTCCTCTCGGGTCAGATCCGGCAGTACAAGAAATCCACGATTCTGACGCCGATCTTTACACTTCTGGAAGTCCTGATGGAAATCCTGATTCCGTTCGTCACGGCATCGCTCATTGACAAGGGAATTCAGGCAGGCAACATGGAACGGATCCTTCACTACGGTCTGCTCATGCTCCTGATGGCTTTCGCGAGCCTCCTGTTCGGAATTCTGGGAGGCGTGTTCGCTTCGGATGCTTCTTCCGGTTTTGCGGCGAATCTTCGCGATTCCATGTATGCGAACATTCAGAATTTCTCTTTTTCCAACATTGACAAGTATTCCACGGCGGGACTGGTCACGCGAATGACCACCGATGTCACGAACCTTCAGAACGCGTTCATGATGATCATCCGCATCGCGGTCCGCGCGCCTCTCATGATGATCATTGCGCTCGTGATGTGCGTGATCATCAGCCCGAAAATCAGTCTGATTTTCCTGGGGGCGCTGGTGATCCTCGGGGCGTTCCTGTTCGTCATCATCGGAAAGGCCTCTGACGCATTCCGCGCGACCTTCCGCAAGTACGATGATCTGAACGCCAGTGTCCAGGAGAACGTGTCGGCCATCCGTGTGGTCAAGGCGTTTGTCCGGGAGGACCACGAGAAGTCGAAGTTCAACAAGGCGGTGGAGGAACTCTATAAACTGTTCGTCCGCGCCGAGAAGCTGGTTGTCATGAACATGCCGGTCATGACGCTGATTGTGGATGCCTGCATCATTGGCGTTTCCTGGTTCGGCGCGCGGCAGATCGTGGGCGGTTCCATGACGACCGGAGAGCTGACTTCTCTGTTCAGCTATATCATGATGGTTCTGTTCAGCCTGATGATGCTGTCCATGATTTTCGTCATGATCACCATGTCGGCGGCCAGTGCACAGCGTATCTGCGAGGTGCTCGAGGAGAAGCCGGACATCTCCAACCCCGAGAACCCGGTGATGGAGATGAAGGACGGCAGCATTGATTTTAACGATGTGGACTTTGCCTACAAGAGAAGAGATATTTCCTATGATAAAAACGGAAACGAGGTCATTACCATCCAGGATGCGGCAAAAGAGCGCGAGGACAGAACGCTGCATCACATCAATCTTCACATTCATTCCGGCGAGACCGTCGGGATCATCGGCGGGACGGGTTCCGGCAAGTCTTCGCTCGTGAACCTGATTTCCCGTTTGTATGACGTGACGCACGGGAGCATCGCGGTCGGCGGTGTGGATGTGAGACAGTACGATCTGGAGGTTCTCCGCAACAACGTCTCCGTGGTACTGCAGAGCAACAACCTTTTCTCCGGGACGATTATGGACAACCTGAAATGGGGCAATCCGGACGCGACGCTGGAGGACTGCAGGGAGGCCTGCGCACTTGCCTGTGCGGATGAGTTCATTGATCGGATGCCGGACGGATATGAGACGAGGATCACGCAGGGAGGAACCAATGTCTCCGGCGGGCAGAAGCAGCGCCTGTGCATTGCAAGAGCTCTGATGAAGAAGCCGAAGATCCTTATTCTGGATGATTCCACGAGTGCCTGCGATACCGCGACGGATGCGAAGATCCGCGGTGCCTTTGCCACGAAGATTCCGGGCACCACGAAGCTGATCATCGCGCAGCGGATTTCTTCCGTACAGGACGCGGACCGCATTATCGTGCTGGACAACGGCACCATCAACGGGTTCGACACGCATGAGAATCTGGTGAAGAACAACCGGATTTACCGCGAGATTTATGAGTCACAGACCCAGGGCGGCGGTGATTTTGACGAGCCGCAGAGCGGGGACGCGGAGTAAGTGCCGGAGGCCGGCCGCGGGAGAAATGGAAATTCTAAACGGTAGCATCGGTGCTGACGCACCGGCTGCCTCAGTGAGGTATAAAAATGCCAGGTATGAGAAATAACACAAAGGTCCGCCCGAAGGTGGACAATCCGGGGCAGCTCTTCAAGCGGCTGATGAAGCTGGTTATGAAGAACTATCTTGCCCCGTTCCTTCTGGTCGTTGTCTGTATTCTGATCGCCGCATGGGCGACACTTCAGGGAACCCTGTTCCAGAAAACGCTGATCGATGGCTACATTCTGCCGATGCTCGCGGACGGGAGTCATGATTTCTCCCCTCTTGCCGCGGCGCTGGCCAAGCTTGCCGTGATCTATGGAATCGGCATTGCGGCATCCTACACGTATCAGCGCGTCATGATCGTCATTTCACAGGGAACGCTCCGCGATCTTCGAAAGGAGCTGTTCGCCCACATGGAATCGCTGCCGATCCGTTATTTTGACCAGAATGCGCACGGCGACATCATGTCGGTCTACACCAACGATATTGATACGCTGCGCCAGCTGATCAGCCAGAGTATCCCGCAGACGATCAACTCCATGGTGACGCTGATCATCACGTTCGTTTCGATGATCGTTCTGTCCTGGCCGCTGACAATCATCAGCGTGCTGATGGTGGTGGTGACGATGTTCGTGTCCGGCCGCCTTGCGAAGAAGTCCGGAATCTATTTCGTCCAGCAGCAGAAGGACCTCGGTAAGGAAAACGGCTACATCG
Organism: bacterium; assembly: GCA_963655255.1. Lineage (GTDB taxonomy): Bacteria > Bacillota > Clostridia > Lachnospirales > Lachnospiraceae > CAG-791. Next base: position 26,773 of record CAVKEB010000001.1, on the reverse strand, counting down.
AGGAGATGATGAACGGCCAGAAGGTCGTCAAGGTGTTCTGCCATGAGAACAAGGCGGTGGAGGACTTCCGCGAACTGAACGGTCAGCTGCGGAACAGCGCAAACCTTGCAAACCGCTATGCTTCCATCATGATGCCGGTCAACGGCAACCTCGGCAACATCAGCTATGTTCTGTGCGCAGTGGTCGGCGCGGCTCTGGCGCTCGCGGGCTTTGGCTCCACGACGCTCGGAACGCTGGTTTCCTATCTGACGCTGAACAAGAATTTCTCGCAGCCGATCACACAGATTGCGCAGCAGATGAATTCCATCATCGCGGCCCTGGCCGGTGCGGAGCGTGTTTTCCGGATGATGGATGAGGAGCCGGAGAAGGACGAAGGATATGTCGAACTGGTCCGCGCAAGAGAGAACGCGGACGGCAGCCTTGCCGAGACAAAAGAGCGCACGGGAATCTGGGCGTGGAAGCATTACCACAAGGCGGACGGCACCACGACGTATGTGCGCCAGCGCGGCAAAATCACCATGGAGAACGTGGACTTCGGGTATGATCCGGGGAAGACGGTGCTGCATGACATCAATCTGTTCGCGGAGCCCGGCCAGAAGATTGCGTTTGTCGGATCGACGGGTGCAGGCAAGACGACCATCACGAACCTGATCAACCGGTTCTACGACATTCAGGACGGCAAGATCCGGTATGACGACATCAACATTGACAAGATTAAGAAGGCGGACCTTCGCCATTCGCTCGGCATGGTGCTGCAGGACACGCACCTGTTCACCGGAACCGTGATGGACAACATCCGTTACGGACGCCTGGATGCAACCGATGAGGAGTGCAGGGAGGCAGCAAGGCTTGCGAATGCGGACGGCTTCATCCGGCGTCTTCCGAACGGATATGACACGATGCTGCGCAATGACGGCGCGAATCTCTCGCAGGGTCAGCGTCAGCTCCTTGCCATTGCCAGAGCGGCCGTGGCGGATCCGCCGGCCCTGATTCTGGACGAGGCGACTTCCTCGATTGATACCAGAACCGAGAGTCTGGTACAGAAGGGCATGGATGCCCTGATGAAGGGGAGGACGACCTTCGTGATCGCGCACCGGCTCTCCACCGTCCGCAACAGCGACTGCATTATGGTGCTCGAGCAGGGACGGATCATTGAGCGGGGAACACACGAGCAGCTGATTGAGGAAAAGGGAAGATATTATCAGCTGTACACGGGCAACAAAATCGGGGCTTAAACAGGGAGCAGACAGAATGGATATTACAGCACGGATTACAGAAGAAATGGCAGGAATGCCGAATCTGGATGGCAGCAGGGTGCGCCGCGGACAGGTAGAGGCGGCGATCCGCCTGATGGACGAGGGGAATACGATTCCGTTCATCGCCCGCTACCGGAAGGAAGTGACGGGATCTCTGAACGATGAGCAGCTCCGGTTCCTGGGGGAGCGGCTTTCGGCTCTCCGGAATCTGGAGGATAAAAAGCAGCAGGTCCTTGCGGCGATTGAGGAGCAGGGAAAGCTCACCAAGGAGCTGAGAGAGAAGGTTGAAGCCGCGATGACGCAGGTGGCGGTGGATGACCTGTACCGGCCGTATAAACAGAAGCGGAAGACCCGTGCCGGAATTGCGAAGGAAAAGGGTCTGGAGCCCCTGGCGGACTGGATTCTGTCGGGGAAAGCGGACCAATCTCCGTTGACTGAAGCAGTCAAATATATCACGAAGCCTGAAAAACTGCAGGATCCGGACTTCCCGGAAGAAAAAAAGGTCACCTCTGCGGAGGAAGCACTGCAGGGGGCAGAGGACATCATCGCGGAGCGGATTTCGGACGATGCGGACCTTCGGACCTGGATTCGTGAGAAGACCTGGAAGGAAGGAACCCTGATGGCGGCAGAGAAGAAGGAAGCCGCCGCGAAGGCGGAAAGCGGGAAGTTTGAAAGCGCAGCGTGCGGGAAAAAAGGCGGTTCTTCCGCAGGAGCCGGGAACAGCACCGTGGCGGTTCACGGAACGAAGGAGGACCGGCGCAGCGTCTATGAGATGTACTTTGAGTTCGAGGAGAAGGTTGCAAAGCTTCCGGGGCACCGCGTTCTTGCCATCAACCGCGGCGAGAAGGAGAAGTATCTCACGGTGAAGCTGAATGCACCGGAGGAAGAGATTCGGAAACATATCCACGGCTGGCTCCTCGGTGAAAAGAATGATCTTCCGGAAACGTCAGGAAACGGCGGAAAAGAAGGAAGAAGCACCGGCAAGGCGGCTTCGGCCCTGGACCTGTCGAAGCTTACCTGGAACGTGACCGGAGAGAGGAAGACAGGCGAAAAATCAAAAGCGGACGGAAGAGATCACCGGGTCGCGGCCTCTGCCGCGAGGAAGGAGAATCCTTATACGGAGTCCGTTCTGGAGGAAACCGTGAAGGATGCCTATAACCGCCTGATTGCACCGGCCATCGAGCGCGAAATCCGCGCCCGTCTCACGGAGGAGGCGGAGGACGGAGCCATTCAGGTGTTCCGCAAGAACCTGGAACAGCTCCTGATGCAGCCGCCGATCAGCGGTCAGGTGGTCCTTGGCTGGGATCCGGCCTTCCGCACGGGCTGCAAGATTTCCGTCGTGGATCCGACCGGAAAGGTGCTGGACACCACGGTGGTTTATCCGACAGCGCCGCAGAACAAGGTGGCGGAGGCCAAGGCTGTGATCAAAAAGCTGATCGAGAAGGACAATGTGACGCTCATAAGCCTGGGCAACGGCACGGCCAGCCGGGAATCCGAGCAGGTCATTGTGGATCTCATTAAGGAGGTTCGGAAGGAGCAGCCGAAGAGAAAACCTCTGCAGTATCTGATCGTGAACGAGGCGGGAGCTTCGGTGTACAGCGCGAGTAAGCTGGCAACGGAAGAATTCCCGAATTTTGACGTGGGGCAGCGCTCGGCGACATCCATGGCAAGAAGACTGCAGGATCCCCTGGCGGAGCTGGTGAAAATTGATCCGAAGGCCGTTGGCGTCGGGCAGTATCAGCATGACATGAACCAGAAGAAGCTGGACGAGGCTCTTGGCGGTGTTGTGGAGGACTGCGTCAACCGCGTGGGTGTGGACCTGAACACGGCATCGTTCTCGCTTTTGTCCTATGTATCCGGCATTTCCGGGACGATTGCGAAGAACATCGTGGCGTACCGGGAGGCCAACGGGCGGTTCCACAGCAGACGTGAACTCCTGAAGGTGGCAAAGCTCGGTCCAAAGGCCTTCGAGCAGTGCGCGGGCTTTCTTCGCATCCGGGACGGGAAGGAGCCACTTGACGCGACGGCAGTGCACCCGGAGGACTACGCGGCGGTGGAGAAGCTCTTAAAGAGCCTCGGCCTTCCGGACACGATGGAAGGCTTCCGGGAAGTGAAAAAACACGTGCCGAAGAATGACATCGGGAAGCGCGCGAGCGACCTTGGCATCGGCGAAATCACGCTGACGGATATTCTGAACGAGCTCGAGAAGCCGGCACGCGATCCCAGAGACGAAATGCCGGGACCGATTCTGCGTTCCGATGTTCTGACCATGGAGGATCTGAAGCCGGGAATGAAGCTGAAAGGGACAGTGCGGAACATCGTGGATTTCGGCGCGTTTGTGGACATCGGCGTTCATCAGGACGGACTGGTGCACATTTCGCGGATGACGGACCGCTTTATCAAACATCCGCTGGAGGTGGTTCACGTGGGAGATGTCGTGGATGTCACGGTGCTCTCCGTTGATGCCGGCAAGAAGCGGATTGCGCTGTCGATGGTGGAGAAATAAGACCGAAGACCGCCGGAATCGTCTTGGGCGGTTCTGATGATGTGCCGCAGGCGGCAGCCCGGAAAAAGAGCTCCACTTAACGGTGGCAGAACGTCCACGGGGCTGTGACGTGAATGGTAATTCGGCCAACACAACAAAAAGAGACTGCAGGGAGGAAAAGACAGAATATGAATTACAAAGACAACAAGGTAACAGACTTGAAAATCGCCTACATCGGAGGCGGGTCCCGGGGCTGGGCTTGGACACTGATGACGGATCTTGCGCAGGAGGATCAGATTTCGGGAGAAGTCCGTCTCTATGATCTCGACCTGCAGGCGGCAGAGGTGAACAAGAAGATCGGAAATCATCTGATGAGCCGCAGGGAGGCAAAGGGAGACTGGAAATTTGAGGTCTATCCGACGCTGGAGAGTGCGCTGACAGGGTGCGACTTCGTCATCATCTCCATTCTGCCCGGAACCTTTGACGAGATGGAGTCGGATGTGCATCTGCCGGAGCGGGTCGGCTGCTACCAGCCGGTCGGGGATACCGCAGGCCCCGGCGGAATGATCCGCGCGCTTCGGACGATTCCGATGTTCGTGGAGATCGCGCAGGCGGTCCGGAGCTTCTGCCCGGATGCATGGGTCATCAACTATACCAATCCGATGTCCCTGTGCGTGAAGACTCTGTACTATGTGTTCCCGCAGATCAAGGCATTCGGCTGCTGCCATGAAGTGTTCGGCACGCAGAAAATGCTGCAGGGCATCTATGAGGCGCAGACGGGTGACACCGTGGATGACTGGCACAATATTCTGGTAAATGTGACCGGAATCAATCATTTTACCTGGTTCACCCGCGCCTCCTACAAGGGCGTCGATCTCTTTCCGGTGTTCCGGGAGTATACGGAGAAGCATTTTGAAGAGGGCTTCGGGGCAAAAGACAGCGGGTGGCTCAACTCGCATTTTGTCTGCGCGCACCGTGTGAAGATGGATCTTTTCCGGAAATACGGCTGGATCGCGGCAGCAGGGGACCGGCATCTCTCCGAGTTCCTGCCGGGCGATGAATATCTGAAGGATCCGGATACGATTCATGCGTGGAAGTTTGACCTGACTCCGGTCTCCTGGAGAAAAGAAGAGCTGCAGGAAAGACTGCAGCGGGCACGCAATCTGGAATCCGGAAAAGAGGAGATCAAACTGGAAGCAACCGGAGAGGAGGGAACGCTCCTCATCAAGGCTCTCTGCGGACTGACCCGGTTTGTGTCCAACGTGAACATTCCGAACGCCGCCCTGCAGATCCCGAATCTTCCGGCGGATGCCGTGGTGGAGACCAATGCCGTTTTCGAGCGCGACTACATTGCGCCGGTTGCGGCCGGACCGCTCAAACGCGATGTGTATGATCTCGTGATCCCGCATGTGGAAAATCATGAGAGAACGCTGCGGGCGGCGCTCACCTGTGACCGGGATCTGGTGACGGAGGCTTTCCTGCATGATCCGAACTACAAGGCGAAGTGCCAGGATCCTGTTGTGACCAGAAAGCTTGTGGATGACATGATCACCAACACGATGAAGTATCTTCCGGACGGGTGGAAGCGATAATCCGGAATCGGATTCTGTCAGAAAACAGAAAAAGCACTGCATGTGAAGTCCCAATGATTCGTTTCAGGGACTTTGCAGGCAGTGCTTTTTTGTCCGGATGGAACAGGAGTGCACAGACCTCAGTAGTCGTCGAGAAAACTGTGGTGCACACCGTCCTTCTTGTAGCCGAGCAGCTTGTCGATGCAGACATTCTCCGTCGCGTGGAAGATATTGCTCTCGATCATCGGATTGGTTTTCTTCAGCTCGGCGATGATGCGCTTGGTCTCCATCCGCTTGTGCCCGGTGCGGGAGGAATCCCCGCCCTCCGGAGTCACCGCGCAGGTGGTGCAGGTGTCGGTGAAGTGGCAGGCGCACTGAATGAAATGAAGGTGGTTTTCGTCTCTCCAGGCCTTGATGTCATCCTCGCGGATGAAGTAAAGCGGGCGGATCAGTTCCATTCCGTCGAAGTTGGTGCTCCTGAGCTTCGGCAGCATGGCCTCCCACTGGGCGGAATACAGCATCCCCATGAAAGCGGTCTCGATCACATCGTCGTAATGATGGCCGAGCGCGATTTTGTTGCAGCCGAGTTCCTGTGCCTTCTTATATAAATAGCCGCGGCGCATGCGGGCACACAGGTAGCAGGGCGAGGACTTCATCTGGTAGACGGTATCGAAGATGGTCGTCTTGAAGAAGGTCAGGGGGATCCCGAGCAGCTCGGCGTTGCTCTCTATGATGTGGCGGTTGGCTTCATTGTAGCCGGGATCCATGCACAGGAAAACGAGATCAAACCGAAACTGTCCGTGCCGCTGAAATTCCTGAAAAAGCTTTGCCATCAGCATGGAATCCTTGCCGCCGGAAATGCAGACGGCAATCCGGTCTCCGTTCTGGATTTGCTGGTATTTGATGATGGCGCGCGCGAAGGGATTGAGGAGATCGCGGTGAAAATGCCCCTTTTGCAGGGACAGCTCGATCTTCTCGCGGAGTTCGGCGCTCTGCGACTGCTTCGAAATGGCGTGCAGGGCCCAGGCGCCGTATCCGCCGGAAAGACTCTGGGCGGGAAAACCAAGGTCCTGCAGCTCCTCTGCGAGTTCCCGCGTCACCGTTCCGTACTTGCAGTACAGGACGATCCGTTTGTCCCTGGAAAACGGGGAAAGTGTTTCGCGGCCCGCATATTCACGGACCTTCTCGGGGGAAAACAGGACACACCCCGGGATAAAGCCATGTTCATAGTCGCTCGTATCTCTTGTGTCCACCAGAAGGTATTCATCGGGACGAAGTTCATCCAGTTCTGCGGGTGAAATCTCCAGAGGAAATTCTGTCATTGTATATTCTCCAACCTGTGTCTGTTCGGCAGGCGGGCAGGAAACGAAGTGTCCCTGCCTGGTGACATCGAGAATTTCCGTGAGAAAATTCTCGATGCGCCGAATGAACATGTTCTTATTCATGATGATTGCAGCTCTCATTGTACTGATTTGCCTTATCTGCGTAAAGCCATTTCAGGTGTTTCCCCTGCACGGGGCACATTGCCTGGGCATTGGAGCGGTTCTTTTAGGAAATGTTTTATGCTCATGCGGGAAAAATATTGTGTCCGCATGAGCAGTTCGGATGATCGGGAGCGTATCGAATGTCTTGTCAAGGGAGTGGCTCACCCAAAATGAGAAAAATACTACACAAATCGGAAGGGCTTTTTTGAGAGATTTTTTTGCGGCCGCCACTCTACCTTTTTCAAAGAGAGTAGTGTATGATAATAGGGCACAAGGAAAACACAATATCTAGTAGATGAAAAGACCGAAAGAACCAATATTTTGTATTTTCGATCAACGACGGATCCACAATAGAATTGCATAGAATTTTCTGAGAAATTACGCAAAACTATGCGGAGACGTCATTTTCACGTCGGAAAATCACAGGACATCAGAGAGAAAAGCGGCAGCACAACAGTTTTTCGAAAGGATCTGGAAGAAATGCGGCAGTCATTTCTTCCGGCTGATTGGCGCGGCGATGGAAATGAAGTCCGGAATGCAGGATATTTTTCGAACCGGAGGAATGCCGCAGGCGGCAAAAGGGGCAATCATGGAAGCAAAGGAAACAGTATCGGTGAAAACCAATGTCATCAAGAGAAACGGGCAGGAGGTCGGCTTTGATATCGCGAAGATCGTCAACGCGATCAAGAAGGCAAATGCGGAGGTAGGCGGCATCTATCAGATGAACGACTATCAGATCAATGCCGTGGCGGATAACATTGCGAAGAAGGTACAGGCTTCCCCTCATGCCGTGAATGTGGAGGATATCCAGGACATGGTCGAGACCGGCATCATGGAGATGCGCGGCTATGAGGTCGCGCAGAAGTATGTCCGCTACCGCTACAAGAGAGAGATTTCGCGCAAGTCGAATACGACGGACAACGGCATCCTTGCGCTGATCAACCAGCAGAATGAGGAAGTGAAACAGGAGAATTCCAATAAGAACCCTGTCATCAACTCCACGCAGCGCGACTATATGGCGGGCGAGGTGTCGAAGGATCTGACGAAGCGCGTCCTGCTGCCGGAGGACATCGTGAAGGCCCACGAAGAGGGCATCATTCACTTCCATGATTCGGATTACTATGCGCAGAAGGAACACAACTGCGATCTCATCAATCTGGAGGATATGCTGCAGAACGGAACCGTCATCAGCGAGACGCTGATCGAGAAGCCGCACAGCTTTTTCACGGCCTGCAATGTCACTACGCAGATTGTGGCGCAGGTGGCATCCAATCAGTACGGCGGGCAGTCGTTCACACTCTCGCATCTGGCACCTTTTGTGGATGTTTCCCGCAAGAAGTTAACGAAGCAGGTGATGGAGGAGCGCAGACTCACCGGCGAAACGCTGGATCCGGAGATCATCAGCAAGATTGTGGAGAACCGCCTCGGGGAGGAAATCCGTTCCGGAATACAGACCATTCAGTATCAGCTGATTACGCTGATGACCTGCAACGGCCAGGCTCCTTTTGTGACGATGTTCATGTATCTGGATGAGGTTCCGGAGGGACAGACGAGAGAGGATCTCGCCAGAATCATCCGCGAGGTTCTGCTGCAGAGAATGCAGGGCGTCAAGAATGAAAAAGGCGTCTGGATCACACCGGCGTTCCCGAAACTGATCTATGTCCTGGATGAGGACAACATTCATCCGGATTCGAAGTACTATTCGCTGACGGAGCTGGCGGCGAAGTGCACGGCAAAGAGAATGGTTCCGGACTACATCTCCGCGAAGAAGATGAAGGAATACAAGAACGGAGACGTATATCCCTGCATGGGATGCCGCTCGTTCCTGACACCGGACACAGAGGGCCTCGGCCCGAACGGACAGCACAAGTATTACGGACGCTTCAATCAGGGCGTGGTCACCATCAATCTGGTGGATGTCGCCTGCTCCTCCTACGGAGATATGAATGCGTTCTGGAAAATTTTTGATGAGAGACTGGAGCTGTGCCACCGGGCACTGCGCTGCCGTCATGAGAGACTGCTCGGGACTGTTTCGGATGTTGCTCCGATTCTGTGGCAGTACGGCGCACTGGCCAGACTGAAGAAGGGCGAGAAGATCGACCGTCTTCTGTACAATAACTATTCCACCATCAGTCTCGGCTATGCCGGCCTGTATGAGATGTGCATGCGGATGCTGGGAGTTTCGCATACGGATCCGAAGGGCAAGGAGTTTGCTCTGAAGGTGATGCAGCATCTGAATGATAAGTGCGCCGAGTGGAGAAAGGCGGAGAACATCAGCTATTCCCTCTACGGAACGCCGATGGAATCGACCACTTACAAGTTCGCGAAGTGCCTGCAGAAGCGGTTCGGCATCATCAAGGATGTGACGGATCACAACTACATCACGAACAGCTATCATGTCAACGTGCGTGAGAACATTGATGCGTTCACGAAGCTCCGCTTTGAGGCGGACTTCCAGAAGCTCTCTCCGGGCGGAGCCATCAGCTATGTGGAGGTTCCGAACATGCAGAACAACATCCCGGCGGTCCTCTCGGTGATGCAGTACATCTATGACAACATCATGTATGCGGAGCTGAACACCAAGTCCGACTACTGTGAGGTATGCGGCTACGACGGAGAGATCCGCATCGTAGAGGATGAGAACGGCAAGCTGGTCTGGGAATGCCCGAACTGCGGGAACCGCGATCAGAGCAAGATGAGCGTTGCCCGCCGCACCTGCGGCTACATCGGCACACAGTTCTGGAATCAGGGCCGCACGCAGGAGATCAAGGACCGCGTCCTGCATCTGTCCAATAAGAGCTTCGGCACGGATGTGTCGGGAGTGCAGGGGTAAAGTTAACTTGATTTAACTCCCTAAAAAATTTGAAATTCTGGAATCCGTCGGCGGCTGGGCTGTCGGCGGATTTTGTCTCAGCGAGGTAATAAAGATGCATGTAGGAGAAATCATGACGGCGGACTGCGCCAACGGAATCGGGATGCGGGTGACGATCTTCGTCTCCGGATGCCGGAACCACTGCCCCGGCTGCTTTCAGCCGGAAACGTGGGACTTCGATTACGGAAAACTTTATACACCGGAAATGGAGGACGACATCATTCGGGAATTGTCACATCCTTACTACGACGGACTGACGCTTCTGGGCGGTGATCCGATGGAGGAGAGCAATCAGGAAGGTCTCCTGCCTCTCCTGCGGCGGATCAAAAAAGAGCTTCCGACAAAGAGCGTCTGGGCCTATACCGGATATGTCTATGACCGGGATCTTGTGCCTGGAGGGAAAAAGTACGTGGATGGGGTGACCGATGAATATCTGGATCTCATTGATGTGCTTGTGGACGGACCGTTCATTGAAGCTCAGAAACAGATCACACTGAACTTCCGGGGATCCGCCAATCAGAGAATCATTGATCTGAAGGAAACCAGGACGACCGGGAAGATCGTCCTGGATCCGCTGAATAATTAGATACAGTCTTGATTGGGCTTCTGCACATGGCGTCGGTTATGTGCAGAAGCTTTTTTTCTCGCATGAAAACGGCGGAAATCTTTTCTTCAGGCTTCCTTTCCCCCGGACTCCTCCGCTTCCTCAATCACGATCCGGTCACGTCCTCCATTCTTTGCGCGGTACAGCGCCGCGTCAGCCGCGTTGTAGAGCTGGTTGAAGGCCATCGCGGAGTGGGCGATGACGGCGCCCATGGAAACGCTGGTGCCGCCGGCGGTTGTTTTCACGACGAGATTGACCTTGTCAAAAATCTGCCGCGCCCGTTCCTTCATCACGTCTTCTGACACCGACTTATTGAAAAAGAGCATGGCGGCGAATTCGTCGCCGCCCATCCGGCAGGCATAGTCATCCCCGCGGAGCGAGGACTGAAGATTCTGCGCGATCAGAATCAGATATTCATCGCCCCGCTGGTGGCCGTACGTGTCATTGAACTGCTTGAAGCGGTCCACGTCCATCATGATCATCATGACGTTGGAGTTTCCTTCGAGCAGCTTCATTTCGGTGTCGTTCTTGAACGCCGCATGGTTGAACAGACCGGTCAGAGAATCCGTCCGGTAGGTGCTCTCCCAGCTGTGCAGCCGGATCTCGGCCTGATTCTTCACGGCATCGGACAGCATTTTCAGGGAATAGGTTGCGGACACGTCGGTAATGACGATGTCGAAGCAATCGGACTGCTGCACTGTGTCGTGGTATTCCTTTCCGTAGCAGAACACATAGATGATGGTTCCGTCCTTACGAAGGAGGCGGTGTTCGTTGAGGGCGAACATGTTCTGGGAAAGGGCAGAGGCGGTCTTGCTCAGGTAATCCAGGCGGTCTTCCTCCGGAATGAGATCCGTCTGATTGAGAGACCCGTTTTCCGCCTCCTGGCGGGAGTAACCGGTCAGTTCCTCAAAATTGTCATCCACCTTTATGATTTTCCAGCTCCGGTCGAGCTGATACCGGCTGTACTGCAGGGGATGTGCCGCGAAGTCTGGCTTCTCCGGAACCTTGGGCTTTTCCGGGGAAACCGGGGCTTTTGTGATTTCGGGCTGTACGGATTCCCTGCCGGGATTCATGGTGTACTTCTCCGAGAGGAGCCCGATAAAATCCGCTGTGATGGAAGGATCGAACTGGGTGCCGGCATTTTTTCTCAGCTCTTCGATTGCGTCCGGAACGGACATGGCCTTCCGGTAAGGGCGGTCGTTGGTCATGGCGTCATAGGAATCCACGACGGAGATCACCCGCGACAGGAGAGGGATGCTCTCCTTGCTCAGGCCGTCGGGATATCCCTTTCCATCCCAGCGCTCATGATGATAGCGGATTTCGGGGGCCACCTGCCGGAGATCCATGTTGCTCATGGCGATTTCGTAACCGGCATCCACGTGGGAGCGCATGATTTTCCACTCGCTGTCGGTGAGTTTCCCGGGCTTGTTGAGGATCTCGATGGGAATGCTGATTTTCCCGATGTCGTGCAGGAGACACAAAAGGGCGAGGCGGCTCTGCTGGGCATCGGAGAGACCGATCCGTTTTCCGAGCTCCGCGCCGATCTTCTGCGTGCGCTGGATGTGGTGTTCCGTGTCTGAATCGCATTCCTCCAGGGCCTTGAGCAGGGAAGAGAGCATATCCGAATGGATGGAGGCGTGGTCCACGAGCTTTTTGTTGCGCATGGCCGCTCCGGCGGACTGAATGACGCTCTCCAGGTCCTGCTCCTTATTTACGGCAACGCTGACGCCGTACTGAATGCTTTCCTCACAATCCTGTTTGACCCGGGCGGCGAAGCCGGTCATTTCCTCCTCGCCCGTGTGGCTGCATAGCGCAATCAGGTTGGCATCCGTTCCGCGGACAAAATAAGTCTTCGGAGGGAAGACCCTTTTCAGCAGGAGAGAAAGCTGACGGATTTTCTCATCACCGGCTTCTTTCCCGAGCGTCGTATTGATGACGGACAGGCTGTTCATATCGAATACGGCGATGCCGACGGGAAAGGCAAAGTGCTCCCCTGCCTCCCGCGCAAGCGGCAGGAAGTTTTCCCATTTCTGGAATCCGGTCAGGATATCCGTCTCCACAGACATATCCGAGAAAACGAACATGAGGCCCAGCCGGTCGTTCTTCTCATTCCGCAGGGTTTTGACATCGCAGCGGAGTCTCTGAATGCTGTCGTCCGATTTGATGCGGCACTGGATGGAAAAGCTGCCAAGATCCTCGGAAGGCTGAATGGGAAGCTCGTACCGGGTAAGGAAGTCCTTCAGCGTGCGGCACTGGCTGAGCTTCTCCTTTCCCAGAAGAATGTCGGCCCGGTTGTTCTGCAGAATCATGTTGTTCTCGTAATCAAACAGGACGACACCCTGCCCGATGTTCTCGAAAATGCGGGTTTTCAGCTTGTTCAGCATGCCGTGCGTCGCGTAGTCGAAGCAGTTCCAGTACAGCAGGAAGGAGATCAGGCTGTAACAGCAGATCGAACAGTCAAGAAGCGTCAGAAGGCTGCCTCCCGGAAGGTACAGGAAGACGGCGTTGATGACGATGACCGCGATGAGCCCTCCGACGATGAGACGGTACTGGGAGCGGTATTCGTGAGGCGTGGTGAAGATCTTCCGGACAAGGAGGAACAGGACAATGGCCAGAACTGCATAGGAGAAGATCAGATGGAGCTCGTAGAGGAACTTCATCTGATAGCTGTAATGGGAGATGATGGTCTCTCTCGGGATATAGTCAATCGCAATGTGGCAGAAAGGATTGACCGCCAGAACCGCGAAGTCGAAAACGGCATAGGCAAGACAGGCCCGTGTCAGCAGATGCTCCAATCTGGAGAAATCCCCCTTGGTAAAATAGATGGTGAAGATGAGGAGACTCAGCAGTACGCCGTCGATGCCCATGAAGTAGAGGCTGGACATCACGGAGACAAAACGATAGGAAGTGGTCAGGATCGTGCACAGGTAGCTGAGATCAATGACGGTCGCCCAGATACAGGCACAGCCCAGAAACTGTCCGGTTTTCGTCCTCTTGCGGATGGACTTAACGCCCAGAACGCCGTCCATCACGGCGATGCCAATCAGAATCAGAAGATATGCAATGATCAATGCCCCCATTTTACACCTCAATACTTAATTTTCGCAGAATTTCAATTAATCAATGCTTTCTCAATTTTACACGCTGACATATGATTTGTGGAAGAAGAATCTGTTCGCAGATTAAAAAAGAATGGATCGGCACCTGCAGAATTTTCGCAGATGTCGATCCGTTTGGAAAAATGAAATTCGTGAGAAGATGCGGCAGGCCGGCTACTTCCAGGTGGCGGTCAGCGTGACGGCTGGAATCCGCGTGCGGTAGAGCGTGGATTTGGCGCCCTCGTTGGTGGAGATGTAGGCATAAGGGCCGATGACCGTGAGGTCCTCCGCTTCATAGGGAATGTCGATGGTCCAGACGCCGAGGTAATCACCCTCCGTGGTGAAGACATTGATGCGCTGCTTGCTCTTCCAGTCGTAGGCCTTGAATCCCGCGCTGACGGCGTAGATGAAGGAACCGTCGGTTGCGATGCCCTGTGAGCTGAAGTTCTGCGCGTAATACTCGTCCACCGGCGTGATCGAGAGCGTCTGCATCTCATCGTTGAGTACACAGAAGGAGTTGCGGCTGTCCTTGTTGCGACCGATCAGATAGAAATGGTGGTCGGCGTAGGCGATGGCCCAGATATGGGTGAGCAGGGGAAAATTGTACTCGCGCACCTCGTTCAGATTCTGGTCGAGTTCCATGACGCCGCTCGGATATCCGGCGCAGGTGCCGCCCTCCGCAATGTACAGATGTCCGTTGTTCTCGTTGTAGCAGATGCCGTTGCCGTGATCGAAGGCGAGATTCCGGACCTTTTTCACGAGCTTTCCGGTGGAGAGGTCGTATTTGTTCAGAACGGTCTCGTAGTGGGAGAGATCCCCGTTGTTGTACGCCTTGTCGTTGATGGAAGCGGCAGTGACGAGGTACGTTGTGCCGTTCTCCTCATAGACGCAGGAGCCCTGCGTGCTCTTGAACTTGTAGGCGGTGTTCTCCGGTTGCCCAGCGTCCACGGTGATGACGGCCTGGGAGTAGGTGTTGCCGGAGTGAAGGTTCCGGACCTGGTCCATATTGTTGTAGAAGCGTCCGGTGTTGGTATCCACCCAGCGGGAGAAAACGTGCCCGGGATTGGTGAAGAGATTCCCGAGAAGCCGGGCGGGCTGGTCGTAGATGCCGTAGGAATCACTCATTTCGCCGAGCGTCGCCCCGTTCGGCGCATAGTGGATGATGTACATCTGCGGTTCCCAGAGAGCATAGAGCGTCATGCTGCCGGCGTCCTCCGGGAGAACCGCCTGGTCCTCGTATTCACAGCTCGTGTCGGCGGGATTGGTCATCCACCCGCGGAACACATAGCCGTAGCGCGTGAACGTGCAGGCGGGGAGCTTGTCCTTGCCGACCTCGAGAATGGCCGGGTCCATGGAGCCGGTTCCGCCATTGGGATTGAAGGTCACGGTCTCGGAGACCGCGTATGCGGTCAGAGACACGGAGGGCAGTGCGGACAAAAGCGATTCCGGTGCCTTTTCATTGCTTTTAATATAAGAAGAAACTCCGGAGAGCGTGTGGGAAAAGGCATCTGCCGCCACAGAAGGCCGGAGAGAGGGACCATATAGAAAAATGCCGGCCGCAAGGAGAAAGGCCGGGCAGAAAATATGTCTGTTCATGGGTTGTTCGTCTTTGCTTTTTCAGAGGACGGTTCAGCGGCGGAACCGTTCCATGCTATACTGTAACTATTCGGCGCATCTCAAATTTCCCTGTGGAAATCTCCGATGTTGTCGGCACCTTGGTGGTGTGTCGATTTCAAATGCGAATCAATCTGCAGAAAGACGATTCGCATGGAAAATCGGGAGGTGCAGAACAATTTCATTATATCACAAAATAAATGACTGAACCGGTCAATACACGGAAATGTACAGAAATGCCGGTAAACCGGTTTCAAAAGCGCAAATCGACCTGCGGGCGGATGCTTCGCATGGAAAACCGGCGGTTGCCGGATCATTACCGGCAGCTCATGAAACAGCCGCGCAGCTGCTGCGGCGGAAAGGTGAACATGGCAAGAGAATACTGGAAACCATCGAATATGCTGGCCCCGGTTCCCGCGGCAATCATTACTTCTGCGGACGGCGAGGGACACACGGATCTGATGACGGCGGCATGGGTCGGAACGGTCTGCTCCGATCCCGTCATGGTATCGGTGTCGGTCCGACCATCCCGTCTGACGCATGATTACATTGAGAAGACAGGGGAGTTTGTGGTCAATCTGACGACAAGGAAGCTCGCCTATGCGACGGACTGGGTCGGGGTAAAGAGCGGAAGAGACAATGACAAATGGGAGGCGATGGGACTGACGAAGTTGAAGTCCCGCTGTGTGAGTGCGCCAGGCGTGGCAGAGAGCCCGGTTTGTCTGGAATGTGTCGTCCGGCAAAAGCTGGCGCTCGGGACACATGATATGTATGTCGCGGAGGTCCTTTCGACCGATATCGACTCCTCGCTTCTGGATGAGACCGGTCGGCTGGACCTGCAGCGGGCGGATCTGATTGCGTATTCGCACGGGGAATATTTTGCTCTGGGAGACAAACTGGGAAAATTCGGGTTTTCTGTTAAAAAGAAAGTTTGCAAGTGACATCGATATGTCACTTGCAAACTGCAGCATCGGTGCTGACGCACCGGCTGCCGCATTCGGCAAAACCGCTGCACTCGAAGATATCTGATGATATCTTCTCCTACTGCGGATTTTGCCTCAGCGAGGTATAGAAAGAAATGAGAGAAATGCCGCAGAGTGCGGCAGGGAAGGATGCTATGAGCAAACTTTATCTGGAGTGCTATTCGGGAATCAGCGGAGATATGACGGTGGGGGCCCTTCTGGATCTCGGCGCGGACCGCGGGAAGCTGGAGCGTGTTCTGCAGACGGTTCCGGCAAAGGGATTTGAGGTAAAGATTTCGAAGGTCTTAAAGAGCGGGATTGAGGCCTGTGACTTCGATGTGGTTCTGGATCATGAGCATGAGAATCATGACCACGATATGGAGTATCTGTTTGGGGAGGATGCTGCGACGGTGGAGGGGCACACCGGACATCATCATGAAGATCACGGCGCGGCCGGGGAAGCCTGCGGGACACATTTGCATGGGAATTCCACAGAAGAGCATGTTGATCATGGCGCGGCCTGTGCGGTGCATGTGCACGAGGAAACCGGAATACATGGGGAGCCCGCGCAGGAGGCGCAGGAAGGCCATGCGCATCACCACCATCATGAACACAGATCTTTAAAAGATGTGCTGGAGATCATTAACCGGACGCAGATGGCGGACGGCGCAAAGGAACTTGCCTGGAAAATCTTCCGGATCGTCGCAGAGGCGGAATCGGAGGTTCATGCAAAGCCTCTGGAAGAGGTGCATTTTCATGAGGTCGGAGCGATCGATTCGATTGTGGATATCATTGCCATTGCGGTCTGTTTCGATGATCTTCGGGAGAAGGAGAACATCACGGAAGTGATTGTTCCGGTTCTGTATGAAGGAACGGGGACCGTTCGCTGCCAGCACGGCGTTCTGCCGATTCCGGTGCCCGCGGTTGCGGCCATTGTGCGCAGATACGGCATCCGGATGCACCTGATCCCGGATCCGGGAGAATTTGTCACGCCGACAGGCGCGGCGGCCGTCGCGGCTCTCCGGACCGGGGAAGAACTGCCCGCGGAATTTGTCATCCAGAGAACCGGACTGGGGGCCGGAAAGAGAGATTACAGGAGGGCCGGCATTGTCCGCGCCATGCTCCTTGGCGATTAGGAAGGGAAAAGCATGCTGCCATTACCGGAAGAATTTGAACAAAGAATGAAGGCAATGCTGGGCGAAGACGAATATGAGAAATTCCGGAGTGCCTTCGGAAGGGAGCGTGCAAGGGGACTTCGCCTGAATCCGCTGAAAATGCCTGCGGTGCCTCCGGATCTTGAGGCCTTCGGAATCAGACCGGTGCCGTGGGCGGAGCCGTACGGCTTTTTTTATGAAAATGAGACAAGACCCGGCAAGTCACCGCTTCACGAGGCGGGGCTTTATTACCTGCAGGAGCCGAGTGCGATGTCTGTGGCGGCACTGGCGGGCGCGGAGCCCGGCGACAAGGTACTGGATTTGTGTGCGGCACCGGGAGGAAAGAGCACCATGCTCGCGGGAGAGCTTCTCGGAAGAGGACTTCTGGTCTCCAATGAGATCAATCCGGGCCGGGCGAAGATCCTCTCGCAGAATGTGGAGCGGATGGGAATTGCCAACGCGGTGGTCACGAATGAGACGCCGGAGAAGCTTGCAGAGCGGTTTCCCGCTTTTTTTGACCGGGTGATCGTGGATGCCCCCTGCTCCGGGGAAGGAATGTTCCGGAAGGAGGAGCAGGCCCTTCAGATGTGGAGCCCGGAGAATGTGGAGAACTGCGCGAGACGCCAGGGAGAGATTCTCGATCAGGCGGCGGTGATGGTCAAAAGCGGCGGCTTTCTTGTCTATTCGACCTGTACCTTCGCGCCCGCAGAGGATGAGGACAGCGCGGAGAATTTCCAAAGACGTCATCCGGAGTTCTCTCTGGTGGATCTCCCGGCAAAGCTCGGCGGGGGCATGGAGGCATTCGGCTTCGACACCGGGCATCCGGAGTGGTATGGAAGATTCCGGTCCGGAATGGAACAGGAAGAAGCGGATGCCGCAGCGTCCTCGGGGAGCAATGCATGTCATGCCGATTACCTGCGGGGAGAATTCGCTCATCATGAAGAGCTGAGGAGGACCATCCGCCTCTGGCCGCACCGGCTGGAGGGAGAGGGACATTTCCTGGCAGTGTTCCGGAAGGAAGGAAACCTTCGAAGGGAAGCGGTTCCGCTGGGAAGCGGCCTTGCGACAGGACTTGGGGAAAAGCGCGCAAATGTCTCCGGAAAGGCCAGAAAAAGGCCCGGAAAGGGAATTGACCGAACAAGTCAAGACGGAAAAAGACGGCAGGAATCCTGGAGCATCGCGGAAATGCTGGCGGCAGCAGGAGAGTTTGTCGGGGAAGTGCTCCGGGAAGGATGTCTGGACCGGTATGCGGAGCTATCCGGGAGCAGCGCGAAGCGTTTCGGGGATGATCTTTATCTGATGCCGTATGAGTCGGAGATTCCGACGGACGGACTCCGCGTGCTGCGTCCGGGGCTGCAGATCGGAACGATGAAGAAGGGACGCTTTGAACCTTCCCACGCGCTGGCGATGGCGCTCCATCCGGAGGATGCGGTGCGGAGTCTGAACCTTCCTTCCGGGAGCCGGGAGGCGGCTGCCTACCTGCGCGGGGAAACCCTTCCCTGCGATGCGTCATGGAAGGGGTGGGTTCTGGTTGCTGCAGACGGCGTCTCCATGGGCTGGGGGAAGGCCTCGGGCGGAGTGCTGAAGAACCATTATCCGAAGGGGTTAAGAAAGTGAGAATTCGTCTGCACGAAATTCTCCTCGTGACACGCAGACCTGTCTGATGGTATCTTCTTTTATTTGAAATGAATTGTTTCGCATGGAAAATCTTTGTGGGTTGAACGGATACAAATAATTTTCAGAAAGAGCAGAAAGAGAATGATTTATCTGGATCATGCGGCGACCTGCCCGATGCGGGAGTGTTCGCTGGAACAGATGACGGAAGCGATGAGGGAGGTTTACGGGAACGCAAGTCCCTCTTACCCCATCGCGCAGGAAGCAAAGGCAAGGCTGGATCAGGCAAGGACCGTGCTGGCGGAAACGATCGGCGCGGCCTGGAAGGAAATCTTTTTTACCTCCGGAGGAACGGAAGGGGACAACTGGGCGCTCATCGGTGCGGCAGAGGCCGGCCTGCCGGAACGGCAGACAGGGCACATCATCACGACGCAGGTGGAGCATCACGCGGTGCTTCACACCTGTGCCTATCTGGAGAGCCGGGGATACACCGTTTCGTACCTTCCCGTGGATATAGAAGGCTTTGTATCCGCAAAGAGTCTGAGAGAAGAACTGGAACGCCATCCGGATACCGTTCTGGTGTCGGTCATGCTGGCGAACAACGAAGTCGGAACCATCGAGCCGGTACGGGAACTGGTCCGCGTCGTGAGGCAGCGCGAGGAAGAGCTCCGGAATGCGGACGGCGGCTGTGAGGGTAGAACCGGATCCCGGAGACAGCCGGAGCGACGGATCCTGTTTCATACGGACGCGGTGCAGGCCTACGGAAAGCTTCCCATTGATGTGGAAGAAATGGATGTGGACCTTCTATCCGTGAGCGCCCATAAAATCGGAGGACCGAAGGGAATCGGATTTCTGTATATCCGCAGAGGCACCCGAATCGGTTCGCTGATTCACGGCGGTGCGCAGGAGAGCGGGCGGCGGGCCGGAACGGAAAATGTGCCGGCAGCCATCGGTTTTGCGGCAGCGGCGAAGGAGGCAGCGGCCGAAAGGGAGAGAGACAGCGAGAAAGTCCTGGAGCTTCAGCTCTTTTTCCGTGAGCGTCTTCGGAAGGAAGTGGAAGAAGCGTGCGGCATCCGCATGCTCTGGAACGGCCCGGAGCCCGGGAAAAGAGAAGAGCTGTCCGGAAAAGGACGCCTTCCCGGGAATGTCAGCGTTTCCTTTCCGGGCTTCGATCAGAGAACGCTTCTCATCAATCTGGATCTTGCCGGAATCTGCGCCTCCGGAGGAAGTGCCTGCACGACGGGGGCCCTGGATCCTTCCCACGTCCTGATGGCGATGACGGGGGACCTGCAGCGGGCAGCGGGAACGCTTCGCTTCTCGCTCGGTCCGGAGAATACAGAGGAAGAAATCGAAACGGTCATCCGCGTGCTGACGGAGACGATGAAGCGAATCCGGGGCTCTGCGCGTGAGGACGTTGAGGCCTGAAGGAAAATGAGAGGCGGCCATGCGCCGAGGGAGCTCTTGGTATCTGACAGAATCCGCTTCCGTCCGCCTCTGCGGGGAAAATGCGGTTTTATTCCTGCGCAGAAAGGGAAACCTCGTGTCTGTCAGAACGCAATTCGGCTTTTTCGGAAAAATCCCTGTCATGTTCCTGCGCGGAACCGGACGGGTCGTGGCCAGGAATATATTCATCAGGCATCAGTGAGAAAGTACTGCTTTATTCCTGTGAAGAACTGGTTGCGCTGTGGCCCAGGACATTCAGGGAGGAGCTGTAGTCATACGATACGGTGGAAAGAATCCGGGAGGAGAGCACCTCGCAGCGGGGCGCATCCGGAGAGTCCGGATAGAGGACGCGCAGAACCAGAAGGTATTCCTGCGTATCGGTCATGGGAGAGGAGAACACGAGAATCGGGTTCTCCTCTTTTTTACGTGCGGAACCGGTGGAAGAAGCGTTGTCTGCAGAAGATTCGGAGCCTTTCCTTGAGGAGCTTCGGGGAGCCTCTTGGGAGGAAGCAGTGTTAGCCAGAATATTCTGCAGCTGCGAATGCCAAGGAGATGTCTCATCGGAAGGATTCACGCAGGAGGAAAAACGGCGGGCACCCTCGAAGTAGTCCGACTCGCAGGAGGACGTTTCATAGAGCAGCTTCAGATCGGCATCTGCCTCCGCGGTAAATTCCACGCCGAGATTCCGGGCGGCATAGTAGGCGCTTGTCTGCTCGGCGTAGCGGCTTGTGAGGCGGCTGTCTGCCTGGGCGCTGACGATCGAGAGCGCGGCAAAGCAGAGAAGGCTGATGATGATCACGGTCATCAGAATGAGGGCAGCCCCGCTCCCGATGTGAAAGCGATGGCGGCGGGAATTCTGTGCCGCTGCCTCCTGCCCGCTCTGAATGGCATATTCAATTGCGCTGAGATCCTGTGAATTACGAAAATCCATAATTTAGCCTTTTTCCCATCCTTTTCTGCCTGCCCGAAACAGGAGAAGCTGACATCAGTCTTGATTATCTTCTATGTTCAACGAATAATAGGACTCCCCCTGTGCCGCTCCCCCCTTTACCGAAGAAGCCGTCAGGGTGAGTTCCATGACACCGGGGGTGTCACTCTCCTGAAGCGAGAGTGCAATGCAGAATGCCGCATCTTCGCCGGAAGAAAGAACCTCCCAGTCCCCGTTATAGTATACGTTCGCGTACCGAAGAGCGGACTCTTCCTCTGCGGAATCCGAAGATTCCTGCGGGTAGGTCCCGGCGGAAGAATCCGCAGACGCATTGGAGGATGTCCCTTCCGGAAACGCAGCGGTTTCCTGATACAGCGCGATGGCGGAGGAGAGGCTTCCGTCGGAGGAAAGCCAGGCTTCGCCAAGGTTCTGGACTTCGCGGATGGCGTTTGTCTTTGCCGCGGAGGCGGCGCTCAGGCTGTGGGCATACAGATACAGCCGGATGCAGACAACGGAGGAGAGTGCCAGATAGGCTGTCGCGATGATCAGCTCCAGGAGGAGCAGTGCGGATTGTGATAAATGTTTGACAGGTCGCTGTTTCATGCGGAACTCCTCAGGAACTTTGGCGGATGCGGAGCCTGTGCTCCCGCCCGTTCGTTGTGAAGGAAACAATCAGGGCATCGCCGGATTCGGATGCGGTCACGGTCATCGCGTCCAGGGAAGCAACGGGGCTCCCTGCCGCGGCGGATAAAGCGGTGTTGTCCTTTCTCGCAAGAAGCTCGCACAGCTGGCCGTCATAGCAGTAGAGGTAAGTGCAGTAGTCTTCCCCATTGATGCTCTGCGACAGGAGGATGGCATCCTGACCGTCCAGTGTGCCGGAGGTGACGGAGCCGGAATCGCGGTTCTGGCGCACCTTCTGCATCAGGTAGGCACTGGCGGTGCGGGTCTCGTCATTCCGGTTCATCGAGGCAAGAACGTTTTCGTAGACGCCGGTTCCCATGGAAATCAGGAGAACGCCGACCAGAATCAGCGAGGCGAATAGAAGCAGAATGAACAAAAGAGCGGAGGAATGCGAAAGATGCCTTTTTCTCATGGTGATACCTCCGGGTTCTGCCGATCCTGTTCCAGAATGAAATATTCCGGGCGGATGTTGGCGGCGACGGGCTGATAAGAGACGCAGAACAGGTTCTCATCATAGGTGAGACCGTAGTGATCCTTCATGTACTGCAGATTGGGGGGATACACCCCCTCCAGGGCGTAGCAGGACGTGATGGCGTGTTCCAGGGCATCGCGAAGGGCGAGCTCCTGCTCCTTCCGGGTGCCGGAGCCGAGGCTTCCTGCCATGGATGAGAACAGAAAGGTCCAGAACAGCATCAGGACAAGAGCGAGAAGGAGCATGAAGTTGAAACGTCTTTTTTTTCGTCTCATGAAACAGTGTTTCCTCCGGGCTTACCCGATGCTCGACATGATTCCCATCAGCGGGAGAATGACGGACAGAAGGATTCCGCCGACCAGAATGGCAAGAAGCGCGACCATGGTGGGTTCGATGCGGGAGAGTGCGGCGTCGATGCGGCGGTCCGTCTCGGCGCGGTAGTGACGGGAAATGTAGCCCATCACGGTGTCGATGTGGCCGGTCATGGAGGCGACGTTGATCATACTGGAATAGAAGCTGGAAAAAATGGCCGCACCCGCGAGAGCCTCGGAAAACGGGCTTCCCGCCTGCAGGGAACGGATGCAGGTATCGATTCTTGCGGCGACGGCGTCATTTTCCACAATATCCCGGCACAGGGTCAGGGATTCGTAGGTGTCCATGCCGCTGGACTGTGTGAGTTCCATGCCTGCGGCGAAACGGCTGAGCGCGATCTCTTCGGAGAGGTTCCGGGTAAACGGGCACTTCTGGAGGAGGCGCCGGAAGTGCTTCTGACCTGGCTGGGTGCTGTTGAAGTAGAAAAAGAGCACGGCCAGGAGCAGGAACAGCGTGATGAACACGGCATAGTAGCGGGAAAGTGCGCTGCTGATCTGCATCAGAACGGCGGCAACGCCGCTCACCGAGGTGCCGAGCTGGCGGAAGACCTGTTCAAAGATCGGAAGGACACGGGAGAGCAGCACAATGACCAGAACGAACATCATGACCGCCATGATCATCGGGTAATAGAAGGCGTCCCGGACCGAGCCGCGAAGCTCATCCTCGGCTTCATAGAAGGTAGAAAGCGACGAGCAGACCGCGTCGAGGCGCCCTGTCATTTCACCGATTTTCAGGAGCTGCACGGCATAGAAGGGGAACAGGCCGCTCTGCCGCACGGCTTCGGAAAGGGAGACACCGCCCATGACAAGGCTCTGAAGAGCCTGATATGCGTCCGCAAGGTCCGTATTGTCCTTGTCGCGGAGCATGATGTCCAGTCCTTCCGCAGGCGTGATGCCCGCGCCAAGGAGCATGGAGAGCTGTTCGAAAGTATGAGAGAGCTGCTCCTCGTTCAGCGGGCGGAGCTTTTTCTTCTCGGAGCCTTCGGTTTCCGGCGTTCTGGCGCCGGAGGAATGGGATGCGGCCATGGGATCCTCACTTTCTTTTCCGGAAATGCATGCGATTATCCCGCGCACTGCGGGGCAGATGTCCTTGCTGACGAAAAGTCAGCAGCAGGAAAAATGATCGCGCACTGCGGGGCAGGTGCTTAATACAGATAACAGGTACGGTACTGCGTCCCGTCGGAAATGAATTTCTTCACTTCCTTCGAGCTCTCGGTGGAGGCGAGGGTCGGATCCATCAGGGACCAGTCGGTGCCGTCAAACCGGATGATGCCGTTTACCCAGCCGATGTCTTCAATATAGGTACTGATCCAGGCGTGGTAGGTGGTTCCGGCATAGCCGATCTCGAGCCTTGTCGGGATGCGCTGGCTGCGGAGCATGGCTGCCATCAGCGCGGAATAGTCAAAGCAGATTCCCTTCCCACTCTCCAGCACTTCGTCCACATCCGGAAGATACCTGCTCTCTACGGTCTTAGCTTCCTCCCAGTCGTAGGTGACGTGATTTACCACGTAGTCATAGACCAGACTGACGGCGTCCAGGTCCGTGTCCGCGGGTGCGACGACCTCGGCGGCCTTTTCCACGGCCCGGGTGTTCCTCGTGAACCAGACATACTGGTTGGGATAGAGGAACGGCAGATATTCATTCTCCAGTGAGACGGAGAGCGTTGTCTGGTATTCCGTGGAGTACAGCGTGCCTTCCACATTGGTGTAAACACCGATGCTGTAGTCCCCGCTTCCGTCGGAAAAGGGGAAAACCTGAAGACTCCCGTCGGAGGGAAGATCGTACGTGTAGGTGATCTGATCCTTTGTCACGACCTGGAGCTTCACCTTGTCGGAATCGCCCGTCCAGGAGGCACAGAAATATCCGTCCTGCGCGTTTGAGACATCGAGGGAGACATTCTTCGTTCCGAGGACGGTGGTGCCGTCCGCTTCCGGGGTGAGAACCTCCGGCGTGTGGTCCCTTGTTCCATGCATGGAGGAAGTGTCCGGAGAGGAAGCGGCCCCCTTGCTGCACCCGGAGAGGAGCACGGCAAGGCAGAGACCGGTGATGACGGCCTCTGTTCTTGTGAAAATCGGGATCCGTTTTCTGGGGAAAAACAGCATATCCTTTCGTGGTGCCTTTCTGTGTGGATGAATCATTGCCCCTGGAGCTTTCGTCTCCCGGAGCTCCTGCCCGGGAATGTGCTTCTGCAGCATTCCGTCGGTACCGGCTGCCCTGACGGAATATTCCGGGACGGGCGGCGTTTCCCGGTACCGGTCACTCTGTCGGGATGCCCTGAGACGGGCGGCGTTTCCAAACGGTGTTCCAGCCGGGAAACATTCCTTATTATACGCAATCCGCCGGCAAAACCCAACAGATGCAGGGAAAAAACGGCAGAAGGAGATGACATAGGGAAACGTTACCGGAACCGTTACCATCGTTGAGAATAAAGGAAACCGCACGTTGACGGACTATAGAGGGTCTGCTATAATTCGGTTTTGGATGCGCAGGAGGGGACAATGCCCGCGCAGTCCGAATACAGTTTTCGCCCGCACGCCGGAGAACGTTCCTGTCAACACGTGAGATAGGAAATCCTGCGGATGCAGAGGCAGAAAAGAGAGGAAAGGTACATTATGAAGAACGTAGTAGTAGGTCAGTCCGGCGGCCCTACAGCCGTCATCAACTCCTCCATCGCTGGCGTATATGCAGGTGCCAAGGCAGCAGGCGCTGAGCATGTATACGGCATGATTCACGGAATCGAGGGCTTCCTTCAGGACAAGCTCGTCGATCTGGACAAGTATCTGGCAGATCCCATGGGAATCGAGCTTCTGAAGAGAACTCCTTCCGCATTCCTCGGCTCCTGCCGTTTCAAGATGCCGAAGATTGAGGGACATGAGGATGTTTACGAGAACGTCTTCAAGATCATGGAGGAGCATGACATTGACACCCTGTTCTATGCAGGCGGCAATGACTCCATGGATACCGTCAAGATGCTGAGCGACTATGCGAAGGAGCACGGCAAGAGCGAGCTCTTCATGGGCGTTCCGAAGACCATCGACAATGACCTGCCGGTTACGGATCACTGCCCGGGCTACGGCTCCGCGGCGAAGTACATCGCAACCACACTGAAGGAAGTCATCCGTGACAACGAGTCCTTCGGCGCAGCAAAGCCCACCATCGTCATCGCAGAGATCATGGGCCGCGATGCAGGATGGCTGACTGCGGCAGCAGCTCTGGCAAAGGGCGATGACTGCAGCGGCGTGGATGCCATCTATCTTCCGGAGAGAGTTTTTGATGTTGACAAGTTCCTGGACAAGGTCGATCACCTGGCGAAGACCAAGAGATCCGTTGTCATCGCTGTTTCCGAGGGACTGAAGCTGGCAGACGGCCGCTATGCATGCGAGCTGGGCGATGCCTCCGACAAGGTGGACGCATTCGGACACAAGCAGCTCTCCGGAACTGCTACCGCACTCTGCAAGCTGGTCGGCGAGCGCACCGGCTGCAAGACCCGTGCAATCGAGTTCTCCACCATGCAGAGAGCAGCAACGCACGTTGCTTCCCTGACCGATATCAACGAGGCATTCACGGCAGGCAAGATGGCTGCTGAGGCCGCAGCGCAGGGCGAGACCGGCGAGATGGTGATCTTCAAGAGAGTCAATACCGAGGCAGAGCCGTACCGCATTGAGTTCTCGAAGTTCGACATTCACCAGATTGCAAACGGCGTGAAGAACGTTCCTCAGGAGTGGATCAACGAGGAAGGCGACGACCTGACCGAAGATTATGTGAAGTATGCACGTCCTCTGATTCAGGGCGAGCTCCTTCCGTTCTGGGTAGACGGCACGCCTCGTCACCTTGTTATGGAAGAGCTGAAGGAATTCTGAGTTTTTGTAACTGCCATGCGGTCATGCTCCAGAGAGTTTTGACCGGCGGCATCCGGGGAGGGTTGTAAGGAAATCCCGGATGTGCGGAGCAGCTGCCTGAACTTTGCTTTCAGGTACCGGAGGGAACTCCGAATCCCTCCGGTAATTTTTCAGACAGAATTGGAAACGTTTCCGGGAATGGTACCGGAACAGACAGAAGGAAACCGCCGGTTTTCACCAGACGGGAAAAGCGCTACAATCCAGAGTGGCCTGCACTCGAAGATGTCTGATGACATCTTCTCCTGCTCAGAGTGCCGCTTGGCGG